>CANGOP010000019.1 GCA_947455595.1 Gammaproteobacteria bacterium | reverse complement strand
GATCTGGCCGCCTTGCTCACCAACCTGCAGCCACGCGACGTGCTGTTTGTCGATGAAATTCATCGCCTGAGTCCAGTGGTGGAGGAAATCCTCTACCCGGCGCTCGAGGATTTCCAACTCGACATCATGATCGGCGAGGGTCCCGCAGCGCGCTCGATCAAGATCGACCTGCCGCAGTTCACCCTCGTGGGCGCGACGACCCGTGCCGGTCTCCTGACCTCTCCGCTGCGTGACCGCTTTGGCATCGTCCAGCGCTTGGAGTTTTACTCGGTGACGGATCTGGTGAGCATCGTCTCCCGCTCGGGTCGGTTACTGGGGCTCGCGGTGGAGGAATCCGGTGCGCGGCAAATTGCCGAGCGGTCGCGGGGCACACCGCGTATTGCCAATCGGCTGTTGCGCCGCGTGCGTGACTTCGCTGAGGTGCGTGCCAATGGGATCATCACCGGCCCGGTCGCAGCCGAGGCCCTTGATCTGCTCGACGTCGATCGGCTGGGATTTGACGTGATGGATCGACGTTTGCTGTTGACCCTGATTGAGAAATTTGCGGGTGGCCCGGTGGGGGTCGATAGCCTCGCTGCGGCGATCGGCGAAGAGCGCGGCACGATCGAGGATGTGTTGGAGCCTTATCTCATCCAACAGGGCTACCTGATGCGCACCGCACGGGGTCGTATTGCCACACCGAGCGCTTACGCGCATTTCGGGCTCATAGCGCCGAATGCCTTGTCCGCCTCCTTGGGTCTCTTTCCGGAGGGCGAGGCATGACTCGCGTGAGCATTCCCGTGCGGGTGTATTGGGAAGATACCGATGCGGGCGGCATCGTCTATCACGCCTCTTACGTGCGCTTTATGGAACGGGCCCGTACCGAGTGGCTGCGGACGATCGGTATTGATCAAGCGGCGCTCCGCGAGCGGGAACGAATTCAATTTACCGTGGTCGACATGCAGATCGCGTGGAAGCGCGCGGCGGTGTTTGACGACGCGTTGGAGGTGACCGCAGAGCTCACAGAGATGCGCGGTGTCAGCTTTCTCTTTCGCCAGCAAGTGCTGCGTGGTGAGCAAGTGCTGGCAGAAGCGACGGTGCGCGCCGCGGCGATCGATGCGGATACCTTGAAACCCCGGCGGCTCACGCCGGCACTACTGCAGCAACTAGGCCAATGAACGCAACTGTGACTGAATTTTCCATTGTCTCGATGATCCTGAACGCGAGCCTTGTCGTGAAGCTCGTGATGGCGATCCTGCTCGCCGCCTCCATCGGCTCTTGGGCCATCATTCTCAAGAAGCGCAGCATGATTGTGGGCACACGCCGTCAGTCGGAAGCCTTCGAAACCAGTTTCTGGGCGAGCGCTGATTTGGGCGCCCTGTTTCGCACCCTCGAGGCGCGCAAAGACCCGACGGTGGGTATGGAAAGCGTTTTTGAAGCCGGCTTTCGCGAATTCTCACGGCTGCGTAAGCAAGTCGGTATTGATGCCGCGCAGTTGATGGAGGGCGCAGGACGTTCGATGAAGGCGGCGCGATTGCGAGAGATGGATCGCCTCGAGGCGAATCTCGAGATGCTCGCAACTGTCGGTTCGATTAGCCCCTATGTGGGTCTGTTCGGCACGGTCTGGGGCATCATGCATGCCTTTATTGGCCTCGGTAATGTCCAGCAGGCGACGCTGCAGGCTGTCGCGCCGGCTATTGCCGAAGCGCTGATTGCCACCGCCATCGGTCTCTTTGCGGCCATTCCGGCGGTCGTGGCCTACAACCGCTTCTCGGATCAGGTCGGTCGTTTGGAGATCCGACTGGACACCTTCGTCGAGGAGTTCTCCACGATCCTGCAGCGCCATGCTGCAGCACCGAAGGTCTAACCGATGCCATCGGTTGGCGGACGGGGACGCAGACGCTTGGTCGGTGAGATCAACGTGGTCCCGTATATCGATGTGATGCTAGTGCTCTTGGTCATCTTCATGGTGACGGCGCCGTTGCTTACGCAGGGCGTCAAGGTGGACCTGCCCAAGGCCGGTGCCCGACCGATCCCGGACCAAAAGGATCCGCTGGTGATCAGCATTGACCGCGCCGGGCGCCGCTACATCAACATCGGCGATGACAAAAGTGCACCGGTTGATGAGAAGGGGCTCGCGCAGCGCGTGAAGCTCGTTCTGGATCGTGATCCGCAGACGCAGGTCCTGCTCAAGGCCGATGCGGCGATTCCGTACGGCGACGTGATGAAGACGATGGTGCTGATGCAGCAGGTCGGCGCCACCAAGATCGGGTTTCTCACCGATCCGCTGCCGCCCGAGAAGGTGCCGTGACGGCGACGCAGCCGCACTTTCTGCGCGAGCATGGTGGTTCCCTCATCGGCTCATGCCTGCTGCACGGGTTGCTCGTGGCCGTGGCGCTCGCGATAGCCGCCTATACGCCGTCGACCCGTGTGGTGACGCCGGTCGTCATTGAGGCGACCCTCGTAACGCCGGCGTCCCGACAATACGTGTCGCCGACGCCGCCCGAACCGCCGGCGGCAGAGCCTCAGCCCACACCCGTCGCGAAACCCGTGCCGCCCAAGCCGGCGCCGAAGGCGGTCAAGCCAGAACCCGTCCCGAAGGTCGAGCCAAAGCCATCCAAGACGCCGCCCGGCGTGACCGAGAAGGTGCAGCCGAAGCCGGAGCCTAAGCCCAACAAGAAGGCCGAAGCGAAGCCCAAGGAGCGCACGCTCTCCCAAGCGGCGGAATCAGCGCTCGACCGGGAACTGCGTGAGAATGAAAAGGCGCTGCAGGCGGCGCAAGTCAAGCAGCAGCAGGAAGCGGCCCGGGCGCGTGCCGAAATGCAGGCGCGCGCCGACGCCGCCGCCAAGCAAAAGGCGGATGCCCTGCGTCAACAGCAGATGGCCGGTGAGACCAGTCAGTATCTGGCCGAGGTGAAGGCGCGCGTCGAGCGCGCGTGGAGCCGACCGGCGTCGGCCCGCAAGGGCGTACAATGCACCCTCGAAGTCGACCAAGCTCCGACGGGTACGGTGTTGCAGGCGCGGGTGATCAATCCCTGTAACGGTGATGAGGCCGTGCGCGCATCCATTCGCGATGCTGCACTGCGCGCATCGCCGTTGCCCGTCCCGAAAAATGCCGATCTTTTTCAGCGCACACTACACCTGGTGTTCAGTCCCGATGAGTAAAACACATCAACGCCGTCTGCTTGCTCTGTGGCTCTTGCTCGGCAGTGCGTTCAGCGCCCATGCCCAGCTCACGGTGGATATCACCAAGGGAAATACCAGTCCCATTCCGATTGCTGTGGTGCCATTTGCGGGTGACGGACTGCCCGTGGATGTGGCGCAAGTCGTTGATGCCGATCTCGCGCGCAGTGGGCGGTTGAGTCCACTGCCGCGCGCCTCGATGCCGCAACGGCCGAATCAGGCGACCCAGGTGGACTTCTTGCAGTGGAAGCTCGTCAAGACCGATTACTTGACCATCGGTCGGGTGCGGCCGGACGGTGCGGGTTTTGTGGTGGAAGTCGAATTGCACAACGTGCTGACGGGTGAACGCGTCCTCGGCGTGGCCATGAATTCGACCGGCACGGGCTTGCGCTTGGCTGCTCACCGCATTGCGGATCTCATTTACGAGAAGATCATCGGCGTGCCAGGTGCGTTCGCGACGCGCATTGCGTATGTGGCCGTGGAGGGTCCTGTTGCCGCGCGGCGGTGGCGCCTCGTCGTGGCCGACTCCGATGGCGAGAATCCCGTCACGATTGTCGACTCGAAAGAACCGATCATGTCGCCGGTCTGGTCGCCGGATGGGACGAAGCTCGCGTACGTCTCCTTTGAGGGGCGGGTCTCGTCGGTTTTCGTGCAGTCCATCCAGACGGGTGTACGGGAGCGCGTCTCGGGCCGAGCTGGCATCAATGGCGCGCCGGCCTGGTCGCCGGATGGGCATCGATTGGCACTGGCGCTGTCGCAGCCGGATGGCAACGTCGACGTGTTCGTCAAAGATCTCAACGGCGATGGTCCGCCGCTGCGGGTGACGGATGACCCCGCGATCGACACGGAGCCTTGTTTCAGCATGGATGGTCAGTCGCTCTACTTCACGTCTGACCGAGCGGGTCGCCCGCAGATTTATCAGATTCGCCTCGCCGCTGGCGAGCGGCCCAAGCGGCTCACCTTCGAAGGCTCGTACAACGCTCGGCCGCGCATTTCACCAGACGGTAAAACCCTCGCGGTCGTGACCCAGGATCAGGGTGCCTATCGGATTGCCCGGGTGGACGTGGCGACGGGGCAGTCGGTCATCCTCACAACGGGTCGTCTCGACGAGAGCCCGGCCTTCGCGCCCAATGGGCAGACGGTGATCTACTCGGCTCGGGAGAAGGGCCGGGGCGTGCTGGCGTCCGTGGCAATCGACAGTGGCGTGGTGACCCGGATCATGGCGCCGTCGGGCGACATCCGCGATCCGGCGTGGTCGCCGCGCCTGTGACCGTGTCTCGAGCATCACCCTGTGGCAAAATAAGCTTTCTGTAGGCCGGACAACCGGCTATCACCTGACTGGAGTGTTTACCCGCATGAACCGCTTGAACCCGTTGTTCACTCTCGCCGCTCTGATCGCGGTCAGCTTCACGCTGGCCGGCTGCCCGAAGAAGCCAACCGTAAAGGCGGGCGATACCGGTTCTTCGGCCGTGACGCAGACGTCCGACAGTGGTGCGAACACCGGTCGTGGTACGGGTGCGGACAGCAATGCGGTTCGGCCGTTGTCGGATACGCGCGGCGCGATGCCGTCGGGTGAAGGTGAACTCGGTGCGACCATCCGCTTCGAGTACGACAGCTCGGAGATCAAGGCGGAATACCAACCGATCATCGCCTCGGAAGCGAAGCAGTTGGCGGGCAATCGGCATCTGCAGTTGCGTCTTGAGGGCAACACCGACGAGCGTGGCTCAGCCGAGTACAACATCGCGCTCGGCGAGCGTCGTGCGCAAGCCGTGAAGAAGGCGCTGATGCTGCTCGGTGCGAATGACAGTCAGCTCGCCACCGTGAGCTACGGCGAGGAGCGTCCGGTGTCGGACGGTCACGACGAGTCAGCTTGGGCGCAGAACCGCCGAGTGGACCTCGTCGTCACCGCGCGCTGATATGCGTTTACGCGACTTCACCGCAGCGGCCGCAGTGGCGGCATCCTTGGGTCTGGCGGGTTGTGAAACTCCCCACCCCGAGTTAGACCCGGCCTTTCTCAAGGCTACGGCGGTGGAGTCGCGCGTCGATGTGATTGAGCGCCAGAACGGTGCGTTCCTCGAGGTGCAGCGACAGATCGAGTCGCTGCAGGCGGAACAACGGGCCCTCAAAGGCCAAGTCGAGGAGTTACAGCACACGCTCGCTGCAGGCGAGCGTCGCGAGCGCGACCTCTATCGCGATCTCTCGGATCGCTTGAGTGGTCTTGAGGCCAAGGTTCGGGATTTGCAGAGCGCATCCGCCGCGCAAGCCGCGGCCGCGCCAGTGGCGGCGGCCTCCGTGGCGCCGGTCGCCGCGCCGGTGGCGGCGATGACGGACAAGGACGTGTACCAGGCAGCGCTCGAACATCTCAAAGCCCGCGAGTACGCTGTGGCCGAGAAGTCGTTCCAGGATTTTCTGGTGGCGTATCCGCAGAGCTCGTTGGCGGACAACGCGCAATACTGGCTGGGTGAAGCGTACTATGTGGAGCGTCGCTTTCAAGACGCGCTGGGTGCGTTTCAGAAGCTGCTGAAAGAGCACGCCGATTCGCGCAAAGTTCCCGATGCGCTGTTGAAGGTGGGGTATTCGTATCAGGAACTGAAGCGCTACCGGGAGGCGCGTGAGGCGCTTGCCCGACTGGTGAAATCCTATCCGGATGCGCCCGCGACCGCGGAAGCCCGCGAGCGGCTCAAGCAGATCGCCGGACGTCACTGATCATGGCGGCCGTGCCGCGCGATACGATTCCGGCCCCGGAACGATTGCGCCTCACTGAAATTTTTGCATCCTTACAGGGTGAGGCAGACACCGTCGGCTGGCCCACCGTGTTCGTGCGATTAACCGGCTGCCCGTTGCGCTGCGTGTACTGCGACACGACGTATTCGTTCTATGGCGGCGAGTGGTTTTCCATTGATTCGGTCATCGAACAGGTCCGTGCCTTAGGCCCGCGCCATGTGTGTGTGACGGGTGGCGAGCCGCTTGCCCAGCCGAATGCTCTGACGCTCATGCAGCGCCTGTGCGACGCGGGGTTTCGGGTGTCGCTCGAGACGAGCGGGGCGGTGGATGCGTCCGGCGTCGACGAACGCGTCGTCCGCGTCCTTGATGTCAAGACGCCGGGCTCTGGCGAGATGCATCGAAACGTGTTGTCGAATGTCGAGGCGCCGCGGCCGTCGGATCTGATCAAGTTCGTGATCACGAGCCGGGAAGACTATGACTGGAGTCGCGCGTTTTGTGCCCAGTACCGTCTTCCACAACAAGCGCAGGTGCTGTTCTCGCCGGCCTTTGGGGCGGTTGAGCCGCGGGCGCTGGCAGAGTGGATCTTGGAAGATCGATTAGATGTGCGATTCCAACTGCAGTTGCACAAGCTGTTATGGGGCGAGGAGAAGGGTCGATGAGCGCGCCAAAGGCAGTGGTCTTGTTGTCCGGTGGTCTAGACTCGGCCACGGTGCTGGCGCTGGCGCGAGCGGCGGGGCGCAACTGTTATGCGCTGAGCTTTGATTACGGCCAGCGGCATCGTGCCGAACTTGATGCGGCAGCGCGGGTCGCCGCTGAATTGGGTGCGGTCGAGCACCGCGTCGTCTCGATTGGCCTCGGCGGTTTTGGGGGTTCAGCGCTCACCGACGCGACGATTCCAGTACCGGAGTCGGGAACGACCGGCATTCCGGTCACGTACGTGCCGGCGCGCAATACCGTCTTTCTTGCGTTGGCGTTGGGTTGGGCGGAAGTGCTCGGTGCACGAGAGATTCATATCGGCGTGAATGCCATTGATTATTCGGGCTATCCGGATTGTCGTCCCGAGTTTATCGAGGCCTTCGAACACGTCGCGAATCTCGCCACGAAGGCAGGCGTAGAGGGCGAGCGGTTTCGGATTGTCGCGCCCCTGATTGAACTCAGTAAGGCCGGCATTATTCAGGCCGGACTCGCTCACGGTGTTGATTTTTCGTGGACGGTGTCCTGTTACCAGGCCGATGCCGACGGGCGCGCCTGCGGCGTCTGTGATTCCTGCCGGTTGCGGCGGGAGGGATTTACGCAGGCAGGCGTACTGGACCCGACCCGGTATCGGGGGTAGGTCGTCGGACACCATTTCGGGGCAGCGAAAAGGGTTTTGCCCTGCTAGAATCGCGGCCCGTCGTGAGGCTCGTGTGAGCCGACGACCCTACAGATGAACCGCATCTTGGGGCGGTAGCTCAGTGGTAGAGCATTCGGCTTTTAACCGATTGGTCGTGGGTTCGAACCCCACCCGCCCCACCAAATTCAAATGGGAAAATGACGCCGCAGCGCCAGTCGGTCGCTGAGGCTGCTCTGCGCCTCAGGATCCACCGGGGTTGCGTGCCGATGGGCGCAGCGGGTGGCCGCTGAGGGCACACGACGTGTCTGTCCGGCAGGCTCAGTGTGCGCTTGCGGCAATGGTTGCCCGGGTGGTCGTTGCGCAAAAGCGACCAGATCCGGGGGGCATTCCAGAAGAGGATCCACATCTGAGATTTGGATACACCATTTATGGATGTTCCCGACGTCGTGGCCTCCGTTGAATTCTTCGAGCGGGCTTTTGGGTTAAAGCGCCGGTTCATTCACGACTCAGGCTATGGCGAGTTGGACACCGGCGCCAGTGCACTGGCCTTTGCGAGTCATGAATTAGGCGCCGCCAACTTGCCCGGTGGGTACGTCAAAGCGAGCCAATCCGGGGAGCCACTGGGAATGGAGGTGGCGCTCGTGACGGATCAGGTTGCTGAGGGCCACGCGAAAGCGATTGCGGAAGGCGCCGTTTCCCTCAAAGAACCTGTCTTGAAGCCGTGGGGCCAAACCGTCTCGTATGTTCGCTGTCCGGACCGAACACGGGTTGAATTTTGCTCACCGGTGGCGGGCTAACGGCGTGCTGTGGGGACGTACAACCGGCGGTCGCGTCTCTTGTGCTTCGGGCGGTGACTGGCCGGCCGTGGCAGGCCTGAGCGTGCAAGATGTCTTATTTTGAATTCGGCTATCCCAGGTCTGCGCGTTGGGCGGGCATTCACCAGTCCAGATAGTGGCTCAGATAGCCTAAGACCTGATCGGCGTCGCCGACGCCGGCCACCCCACCTGGCACGTCATGGGCGAGGGATAAGCCCAGCATCGTCTCGAGAAAGCGTTTGCCGGGCACAGATACTGCGGTACCCCCGATACGCCCCAGTCGGTAGCCCTCGCACGTCAGTGACTGCAAGGCGCGCAGCAGACCCTGCAGTAGAACCATCGAAATGCCTTTGCTCTGCATGTCCGGGTGCACGACCATCGATGCGATGTAGATATCGACCGGCGAATCGCTGCGCCAAGGCGAAACGAGGCTGGGGGCAATGCGTAAATCAAAGACCTGATCCCGCGTGGCGAGGAAGAGATCGAATCCCGCCGTCGTCAGCGGAATGTATTCGATATAGCCAACGACGTGCCCCGAATAACTCGCCACGACCCTGGATCGCGGGTTCGCCTGTATTTGTTCCAGTTCAGCCGCCTCTTCGGTCAGATAGTGCGGGTCGTAGACCGTCGCATCCAACGCGCGGCAGGCGGCGATGAGGCGAGGTTCGAACTGTTGCAGCAGGTGGAAGTGCGCAGATTCGGTCATGGCGGGATGGTCGTGAAACCGCGGGCAGCATGCCACGGTATTCGAGTGTGACGGGGCCAAAAAAAAGGCCCGACGAACGTCGGGCCTTTCCTTCTGACGAGTGCGTCAGCGTGCGTGCAATTACTTGCCGAACGACACGCGCGAGACGGCCACCATCTCGAGTTCATCGCCCACGCTCATCGCATCGACGTTCTTGTCTTGACGGACTTCCACGGAGACGGCGGTCAGTCCCGAGGTCGCCTTGGCCAAGGTGCCCTTCGAGCACTTGAACTCTTTCAGGTTCACCTTGTAGGTGAACATGGCGTGCAAGCGGTTCGTGCTCGTTGGGCCCACATCAATACCATCACCCGTGCCGGCCAGCGTCACGCTCGCCGAGCACAGTGCGGTGGTCGTCGGGTCGGTATGCGGATCCTGGTTGACGGTGGGGGTGTTGGTGCCGTTGGAGAGCACGATCGTCAGCACATTGGCAGCGGTTGGGCCCTTGCAGCCGACCGGGCCGCAGAAGTTGCCCATCTTCACCAGCACGTACTTCGCATCCGACACGCTCAGCTTCTGGGCAACGCCCTTGGTCAGCGTATTCGGCGCTGTGAGGGTCAGTCCGTAATAGATGCCCGGGGCGCCGATCGGGCCGTAGGTGCCTTCCATCAGTGCGAACTCATCGAATTCCGTCACGTACCACGCCGGCGGAGCATAGTAAAAGTGCCAGTCGTTCGAACCGTCATAGGTTGGTGAGCCGGGAATGCATGGCGCCGTGGCGTGGAAGCAGCTGTTGTAGCCGTAAACCTGGCCGCCCTGGGCCGTTGACAAGGTGTAGTCCGGTGCAGCGCCCACGGAGATGTCAGAGGCGAAATTGGCGGTGCCATCGGCGAGCGCGCAGGCGCTACCCATCAGCAGGGCTGCGGTGACGCCGGCCTTCAGGAAGGAGTTCAAGCTCATGTCGTATCCCCTACGTAAATGATGAAAGGAAATTTTTGATCTGGTTCTAGAAACGTGAAACCGCTTTCAACGGTGGGTCTTTTTTACCATGAGCGAGGGCTCGATTGTCAAATCGATTAGACATAATTAAATAAATATTTTTATTTCATCGCGTCAACGAATGCTGCCGAAAAGACTTAAAAACGGGCCTTTTTGTCTGCTTTTCGTTTGCGCGGTGGCGCAGAAAAAATCCGGAAGCGGTTTTAGACGCGCGATCTTCCATCCCATCAAATATCAATATTCGTACTGGACATGAACCACTGCGGATGATCTTGCGGCACGGTGATGTTCGTGATGGATAAAAAAAGGGCGGCCTCATGCCGCCCTTTAACGGACCGGCTGTTAGGGCAGCCGGTCAAGATGCTTCTCGGTATTACTGGAACGAGATGCCGCCCACGGAGATCGCATCGACCGAGGTCGCGACCACCTTGGGGTTCTTGCTGCCGACGATCTTCACGGCAACCTGAGTCACACCGGTGGCCTTCAGGGCGGCGATGGTCGTCGCCGCACCCGTGCCAGAATCATTCGTCAGGCAGGTGAAGGCGCTCAGCGGGACCGAGTAGTCCAGCAAGCCCAGTCCAGCGACGTAAGTGGCCGATGCCTGGCCGAGGTACGCGCCGGTGAACGATGCCGCACCAGGACCATTCACCGTTCCGGTGGCCGGTGTCAGGAGCACGACGTCGGTGGTGCAGGCAGCCGAGTTCGTGGCGGGCCAAGTGCCGTTGAGTGCTTGGTTCTTGATGGTCACCGTGAAGACATTGGCGGTACCGTTCGTTGCCGTCGGAGTGACCTGATTGCCCAAGCGAATGAGCATGGCCGCTGAGTTAGCGATGCCGACGGGCACGATGGCCTTATTGCCGTTGGCGTAGGGCGCCAAGACCGAATAGCCGAAATAATCCGTGGTCTTGTTGTAAGCCGCGCCGGCACTTGCCTGGTAGATGTAGTAGTCGTCGTAAGCCGTACCCGTCTGCGAGGAGTCGTAGCTGAACGTGTAGTTCGCGCTAGCAAACGCGCAGATGTCGCCGCCTTGCGTTGTGTGCACGTAGCCACCCGTCGCGGAGTTGCAACCGGCGACGCCGGTTGTCGTGGCATAACGCATCGGTGGGCCGGCCATAAACATGGCGGTTCCGGTGCCGAGGGTATTCGTCGTTTCCCACGCCGGGACGGGGGTGGAGCCCGTGCCGGTCAACGCGACAGTGCCTGCCGCGGAATTGGTGGCCGACACGGTCAGCGTTCCGGTGTAGCTGCCCGCTGCGGACGGTGCGAACGTGATGTTCGACACACAAGTGCCGCTGGCCGCCAACGACGCCGCGCAGGTGGCCGCTTGCGTGAAGCCCGTGCCGGAGATGGCTACCGTCACGCCCGACAAGGCGGTCGTCGTCGAGAGGTTCTTGACCGTCACCGCCAGCGTCGCCGTGCTGCCCGCTGGCGTGCTCGGGAAGGCGTAGGTCGTGATCGCAGCTGTGCCATTCAGCAGGCTGACGAGATTGCTATTGCCCGAGGCCGCCAACGAGCCTTGCGCCGTTGCGGTGCCCGTCGTCGTTGTTGCACCGTTCACGGTGATCGTGGCCGACGTGGCGGCCGTGGCAGTGGCCGTGTAGGTCACGGTGAACGAGCAGGTCGCATTCGCAGCCAATGTGACCGTGGCTGCCGCCGTGCCGCAGGTATTGGCACTGATCGCGTAAGCGGCGAGACTGCTCACTGCGGAGACCTTGTAGAGTGCGGTCGTCGTTTTGAAGGTGACGGTCTGCGCAGCACTCGCAGTCCCGACGGGCGAGGTAAAGGCGGCGAGGGCCGTGGGCGTGAAGGTGACGGTGGCTTGGGCTACACCGGTGACCGCGATGGCGGTGAGACCCGCGGCGATCGTGAAGAGCCGTCGCAAACCGGCGAGGTGAGCAGACAGTATGCGCATGAGTTACCCCGAAAAATGGATTGTGTTAAGTCTTATTCGTCGACCAATTGACCTGAAACCGCTTTCAAGCCAAGATTCGAATCTACACCGACTATGTCCTGAATTCAATCAGGGGCAAATTCAAAAATGAGCCGTTTGTCCTGTACAGAATGCGCTTTCAAGGCCTCCCAGCGATGGCTTCCTTGGGTGGGCGTTTGGGCCCTGTTAGCGCTCGGTTTAGCAATTCCCGCCGAGGCGGCGGTGACGCTGACGCTGAATCCGACCTCGGTGGCCTTCGGTAACCAGACAACCGGCACCACGAGCGCGGTCAAAACCGTGACGGTGACCAATTCCGGAACAACTGCCGCCACGGTATCCGTCTCTCTGACGGGCACCGGCGCCGCGGTGTTCCGTCAGACGAACACCTGCACGAGGGCGATCGCCAACGGTCAAACCTGTACGGTCTCGCTCTCGTTTGCGCCGACCGCAGTGGCATCCTCGACGGCCTCATTGTCGGTGGCGGCCACCGGTGCGACGACCCGAACGGCGGCGTTGACGGGTAGCGGCGTCGCGCCCGTCACCGTCACCGGCACGCTGACGCCCAGCGCCCTGACGTTTGCCTCGACGACCGTCGGCGTCACCAGTGCCGCACAGACCGTCACGTTAAAGAACACCGGAACCGGCACGCTGACGGTGTCATCCATCAGCGTCACGGGTACGAACGCAACCAATTTCGCCCAGACCAACACTTGTACGGCAGGATTGACGGCCAACAGAACCTGCACCGTATCCGTGAGCTTTAAGCCGACGGCGGCCGGAACCGCCACCGCGACGTTGTCGGTTGCCAGTAATGCGACCGGCAGCCCGCTGACAGCGCCGCTGAGCGGCACGGGCGCTGCGGCGGCCGTGAGTTACACGCTCACGCCGGCGACGGTGGCTTTTTCCGCCCAGGCTGTTGGTACCACCTCGGCGGTTCAAAATCTCACGCTGAAGAACACAGGGACAGGGTCATTGACCGTCACCTCGGCGGCGCTGTCGGGTAGCCAGGCCGGCGCCTTCGTGGTCAGCAACAGCTGCGCAGCTGCACTCGCCGCCAATGCCGCTTGCACACTGGGGCTCGCGTTCAAGCCCACGGCGGCGGGCAGTGCGAGCGCGACGCTCACGGTCTCGGCCGGTGGCGTGGCAAAAACAGTGGCGCTCAGTGGGACCGCAACGGTACCCACCGCGGGTCTTCGCGCCTTGCCGGCTGTCTATGCCACGGGCAAAGCGATCGCCTACGGGCCGTATCGGGCGGGAGGACCGGGACTCGGCGAAGTGCCGACGGACGCGCAGCTGCTGCAGGATCTCGGGCTGTTTCAAGCGGCCGGTTATAACCTCATCCGCCTCTTCGGCGCCGACGGCAACTCGGGAAACATTCTGCGGCTCATCGCTGCAAATTACCCGACGATGAGTGTGCAACTCGGCATTTATCTGGAGGGTGCGCCGGCCTCCTGTGCCGACGCTGTGAACTCGTCGCAGATTTCCACGGCCATAACGCTCGCCAACACCTATGCACAGGTGGTTGCGGTCAGCGTGGGTAACGAAACTTCCCTCGCCAACAATTTACCGGTGACCTGCTTGCTCAGTTACGTGCAGCAGGTGCGGGCTGGCGTCACGCAACCGATTACAGCCGATGACACGGCGAGCTTCTATGCCGGGCGGGCCGGCAATGGAGAGAAGCCCGATACGATCCTGCCGTATCTGGATTTTGCTTCATTGCACACCTATCCGATCCTCAATCCCACGTCGTGGGACTGGATGCAGCTGGCGACACCCACGGGACCGGGTCGGGCGACGGCGATGATGAACGCAGCTCTCACGTTCGCGAAGAACGAGGTGGCAGCCGTGAATGCTTATCCGTTCACCAACACCGCCGGCACCCGCACGACCATCGGTGCCGCCATGCCGGTTGTGATCGGTGAAACCGGCTGGAAGGCCAACTGGACGAACCTCAATTCCAGTATCGAGCTCTATACCGCGACCCCCATCAATGCGAAGGCGTACCTCGATCTGCTCACGGCCTGGAAGGGTTCTGCCGGCGCTCCGACGACGATCTTTTACTTCGATGGGTTCGATGAAGCGTGGAAGGGCACGGATGACGGGTGGGGCCTATGGGATGCCGGGCGCACAGTCCGTTATGGTCTCTGTGGGGTGGTCGCGGCGGCCGGCGCCTGCAATACGCCGGATCCGTATATTGGGATCGGATACTACCCGTAACGGGAGAGCACGCCGCTGAGGACTCGAGCGCTCACGGGGGCGTGCGCAAATAGTCAACAAAAACAGTCGTCTTTTGGACGGACGCGGCACAGTTTGGTACCCTAGGCGCCCCTAAAATGCTCGCCTGACCGCCTGTGTCGGCCGAGCCTCACCGAGTGTGCCGCCGACCCATGCTAGCTGCCGACGTCACCCCGATCCTCGGGCGCCGTAAATATTGGGCGCACCGCTTTGGTACCGCGCCTTTCCTCCCCATGTCTCGCGACGAGATGGATACGTTGGGATGGGATTCCTGCGACGTCATTTTGGTGACCGGGGATGCGTACGTCGATCACCCGAGCTTTGGTATGGCGGTGGTCGGTCGCTTGCTGGAGGCGCAAGGGTTTCGGGTGGGCATTATCGCCCAACCCGATTGGCGCAACGCGGAGGCTTTCAAGGCGCTTGGCCCCCCGAACCTGTATTTCGGCGTGACCGCCGGGAACATGGATTCGATGGTCAATCGCTACACCTCCGATCGCAAGATGCGCAGTGACGACGCCTACACGCCCGAAGGCGAGGGCGGTAAGCGTCCGGACCGGTCGGTGATTGTCTATACCCAACGCTGTCGCGAAGCCTTCCCCGATGTGCCCGTTGTGATCGGCGGCATCGAGGCATCCCTGCGCCGCGTCGCGCACTTCGATTATTGGTCGGAGAAGGTGCGGCGTTCGGTACTGCTCGATTCGCAAGCCGATATCCTGGTGTACGGTAACGCCGAACGCGCCATCGTCGAAATCACGCATCGCTTGGGGGGTGGCGAGTCCGTTACCGATTTGCAGAACATCCGCGGCACCGCGTTTGTCCGGCGCGCGCATCAGGCCGATTGGATTGAGATCGACTCGACGGAAGTGGACGAACCCGGTCGGATCGATCCGCCGATCGACCCGTATCAGATGGAACCGGCCGCACCGGCCGCCGCACCGGAGTCGAGCGGTGAGACCGTCATATCGGTTGTGCGCCTGCGTCGCAAAGTCAAGACCGTTGATCGCGAACGCAGTGTCATTCGTTTGCCGTCGTTCGAAGCTGTGCGCGAGGACCCCGTCCTATATGCGCATGCCTCGCGAATCGTGCATGCCGAGGCGAATCCGCATAACGCGCGCTCGCTGGTGCAGCGCCACGGTGAGATCGATGTTTGGTTGAATCCGCCGCCCATTCCGCTCGACACCAAGGAAATGGATGCGGTCTACGAGTTGCCGTATCAGCGCGTACCGCACCCGTCATATGGGGACGCCAAGATTCCGGCGTACAAGATGATTCGCTTCTCGGTCACGATTCAGCGTGGCTGTTTCGGCGGCTGCACCTTCTGTTCGATCACCGAACACGAGGGACGGATTATTCAAAGTCGCTCGGAAGATTCGATCATCCGCGAAGTCGAGAAGGTGCGCGACACGGTGCCGGGCTTCACGGGCGTGATTTCGGATTTGGGCGGACCGACGGCCAACATGTATCGACTCGCCTGCAAGTCTCGCGAGATCGAAGCCGCCTGTCGCCGTCCCTCCTGTGTTTTTCCAGGCGTCTGCCCGAATCTTGATACCAACCACAACCCGCTGATCAAGCTCTACCGGCGCGCGCGCGCGCTGCCGGGCATCAAGAAGGTGCTCATTGCCTCTGGCGTGCGCTATGACCTTGCGGTCGAGTCGCCGGAATACGTGAAGGAACTGGCCACGCATCACGTCGGTGGCTATCTCAAGATTGCCCCTGAGGCCATTGCGGAAGGACCGCTGTCGAAGATGATGAAGCCCGGTATCGGCACGTATCATCGCTTCAAAGAATTGTTCGATCGATATTCGGCGGAAGCGGGGAAGGAGCAGTACCTGATTCCATACTTCATCGCCGCCCATCCCGGCACCACCGATCAGGACATGCTCGATCTGGCGCTCTGGCTCAAGGCGAATGGCTTTCGCGCCGATCAGGTGCAGGCCTTCTTGCCCGGACCGATGGCGACGGCAACGGCGATGTGGCACACCGGCAAGAACCCGTTGCGCAAGGTGACCCGGGATAGTGAGACGGTGATCGTGCCGAAGGGACATGCGCAACGGCGGCTCCATAAGGCGCTACTGCGTTATCATGATGCCAACAACTGGCCGATGATCCGTGAGGCCTTAAAGCGCATGGGGCGCGTGGATCTCATCGGCAATGCCAAGCACCAATTGGTCCCCGCCTGGCAGCCGGCCGGTACGGGCGGCATGCCCGCGCGGGATGCGCTGCCAACCGCGCGTGTGGCGCAGCGTGCGCGTCCGGGGCGGATGCTCACTCAGCATACCGGCCTGCCGCCGCAGCCACGGGCAACGCCCGGTACCCCGAAGGGGCGAGGCCGACGATGAAAGAAGTGGGCGTGCACGAATCGCTTCCGCGTCTGTACGACGGGCTCTTGGCGCCGTTTCAATTGTCGCGTCGTGACCGCTGGGTGGCGCTCGTGTTGGTCAGTTGCGTGCAATTTCCCCCGATGGTGGCTCTGCTGGCGGCCTGGCACCGTGCGCGAGCCCGCAAAACGTAAGGGTTTGGCTTGCCCGGGGGTATCCTGGACAGTAGATTGTGCGCCGCAACGAATTCAGACTAGGCATTGGACGGTAACGCGATGAGTTCTGACGGAAACATGTCGGGCATGGATGGATGGGTTGTTCACAAGTTCGGCGGCTCGTCCGTCGCCGACGCCGAGTGCATCGCCCGGGTCGCTGACATCATCGAATCGACGCCGAACCCACGGGTAGGCGTGGTGTTGTCCGCCTGCAAGGGCGTGACCGACGGGTTGCTGCAGTTGGTCGCCTTGGCGGAGGCCCGGGATCCGGCTGCGAGCGCCCGGTTGCAGACACTGGAAGACAAGCATATTGGGCTTGCGAAGGCACTGCTCTCGCAGACGGGTGCCGCCGGCTACATCGAGACCTTGCAAGCGGACTGCCGCGATATCGCGGGTCTGCTGCAGGCGGTGAGTCTGCTGCGCTCGGCCGGGCAGAACATTCGCGACCTCGTGTCCGGTTATGGTGAGATTTGGTCGACGCGGCTGTTTGCGCGCTTGTTGGCGGAACGCGGCAAGAGTGCCGCACCGGTGCGTTGGATCGACGCTCGCGAGGCGGTCATTGTGGAGTGGGGCCCCTTGGGCCCGTCGGTACAGTGGGAGGCCTCGCAAGCGGCACTCGCGCGCCTCGTGCCGAATGATTTTGCCGGTACCCTGGTGATCACCGGGTTCATTGCCTCCGATACGCGCGGCATCCAAACGACGCTCGGTCGCAACGGCAGCGACTTCTCCGGCTCGATCTTTGGCGCGCTCTTGAAAGCGCGCGAGATCGTGATCTGGACGGATGTCGATGGCGTGCTGTCGGCCGACCCGCGACGGGTGCCCGATGCCAAGGTCATCGATTCGCTGTCGTACAGCGAGGCGATGGAGTTGGCGTACTTCGGCGCCAAAGTCATCCACCCGCAGACGATGGCGCCGGCCGTCACGCGGGAAATTCCGATCGTGATCAAGAATACGTTCCGCGCACACATGCCCGGAACCTTGATCTGTGCGCATCCAACCTCCGCACACATGGTCAAGGGCATCACCACCATCGATAAGGTCGCGATCGTTAACCTCGAAGGCGCCGGCATGATCGGTGTCCCGGGAACCGCGCAGCGCCTGTTCGGTGCGCTCCAGGAAGCGGGTATTTCGGTGATCGTCATCTCGCAGGGTTCCTCTGAGCACTCGATCTGTATCGCGGTTCCCGATGCTGAGGCGGTGGCCGCTGGCGACGTCGTGCGTCGCGCCTTCACGCTGGAGTTGCGGGAGGGACAGATCCAGCGGGTGGAGGTCAGTCGTGACTGCGCCATTCTCGCCGTGGTGGGTGATGGGATGGCCGGTAGCCATGGTGTGGCCGCCAAGGTCTTCCAGACATTGGGCGACGCGGGTGTCAACGTGCGGGCGATCGCGCAGGGCGCATCGGAGCGCAATATCTCGGTCGTCATCGACGCCAAGCATTCGACCCGTGCGCTGCAGGCCGTCCACGCCGGCTTCTATCTCTCACCGCATACGATCTCGATCGGCCTGATCGGCCCCGGATTGGTGGGTGGCGCGCTCTTGGGTCAGCTGGCCGGACAAATGGAGCGGTTGTCGGGTGGTGCGCACTTGGACCTGCGTGTTCGCGGGATTGTGCGCTCGAATTCGATGCTGCTTTCCGACACACCGATCGCGCCGGATCGCTGGAAAGAAATTCCGGCGTCGCAGTGGCAGCCATTGGATCTCGAGGCGTTCGCCCGTCACGTGCAGACCGAGCATCTGCCGCACGCGGTGATCATCGATTGTTCCGCGAGTGCGGACGTCGCATCGCACTACCGCGATTGGTTGGCGAACGGCATTCATGTCGTGACACCCAATAAGAAGGCCAACAGCGGTCCTTACGAGTACTACGCCTCACTCGGCGCGACACGCCGAGCTGTCGGCACGCACTACTTGTATGAAGCCACCGTGGGCGCAGGTCTGCCGGTCATTCAGACCTTGCGCGACTTGCGTGAGACGGGCGATCAGGTGCGCTCCATCGAAGGGATCTTTTCGGGCACGCTTGCGTATCTGTTTAACGTTTACGACGGCAGCGAGCCGTTCTCGTCGATCGTCCGCACGGCCAAGCAAAAGGGTTATACCGAACCCGATCCGCGTGATGACCTCTCGGGTACCGATGTGGCCCGTAAGCTGATCATTCTGGGACGCGAGATCGGCTTGAAACTCGAATTGTCGGACGTGCAGGTAGAGAGTCTCGTGCCGGAGCAGTTGGTGGGCGGTAGCGCGGATGACTTCCTCGACCGGTTACCCGAGTTTGATGCCCACATGCAGGCCCGCTACGCGCAAGCCGCGGCGGCCGGGCAGGTGCTGCGCTACGTTGGGCGCTTGGATGCCCGCACGGGGACGGCCACCGTCGGGCTCGTTCGCCTCGACCGCAAGCATGCGTTTGCGAACATCGCATTGACCGACAACGTCGTGCGTTTTGAG
Source organism: Gammaproteobacteria bacterium (assembly GCA_947455595.1). Taxonomy (GTDB): domain Bacteria; phylum Pseudomonadota; class Gammaproteobacteria; order Steroidobacterales; family Steroidobacteraceae; genus CAIKZZ01. Next base: position 34,263 of record CANGOP010000019.1, on the reverse strand, counting down.
ACCATGCGTTACTGCGATAATCCGCTCATCGTGCAGGGCCCCGGCGCCGGTCCGGAAGTGACTGCCGGTGGTGTGTTTGGTGATCTCTTACGTCTCGCCGCGTATGTCGGCGCGAATATCTGAACTCGAGGTGATCCTTGCGTAATTCAGCTACTGCCTTTGCGCCCGCCAGTGTCGGCAATGTCGCCATCGGCTTTGACATCCTCGGCCATACGGTCGAAGCCATCGGTGACCGAGTGCAGGTTACGCGCACCGCGACGCCCGGTGTCACCATACGCGCGATCACCGGCGTGGCCGTGGATCTGCCGCTTGAGGCGGAGAAGAACACCGCGGGTCGTGCGCTGTTGAGCATGGTGCAGGATGAGAAGCTCGACTTTGGGTTCGAGATGACTATCGACAAGGGCATCCCGCTTGGATCCGGTCTCGGTGGGTCGGCCGCGTCGGCCGTTGCCGCGGTCGTGGCCGGTAATGCACTGCTGGCCACCCCGTTGTCGAAGCTTCAGTTGCTCAAATACGCCATGAAGGGCGAGGCGGTGGCCTCTGGTTCGGTGCACGTCGATAACATCGCGCCAAGCTTGTTCGGCGGTTTGGTGCTGACCGTGGGGGTGGATCATCCGCGCACCAAGCAGATTCCGGTGCCACCGGGCATCAAAGCGGTGCTGGTGCATCCGCATATGTTTCTCTCCACCAAAGAAGCGCGTGGCATCCTCTCGAAGACGGTCGAGATGTCCGACCTCGTGTGGCAGTGCGCGAACCTCGCGGGTTTCATCTCCGCCTGTTACACGAACGATCTGGACATGATTCGCGATGCGTTCGAAGACGTGATCATCGAACGCCAGCGGCAAACGCTGATCCCCGGCTTTAAGGATGTGAAGGCCGCGGCTGTGGCGCACGGTGCCTTGGGCTGTTCGATTTCGGGTGCTGGCCCGACCGTCTTCGCGTGGTGTGAGGAGGCGAAGGCTGACGCGATCCGTGCCGACATGGTGGCGGCCTTTGCGGCCCATGGCCTTGAGTCGGACAGCTGGATCTCGTCGATCGAGCAGACCGGCGCGCGGGTGATCGACTGATGCGCTTTCATTCGACTCGCAACGCCGGCGAAACGGCGACCTTGTCGGAGGCCTTGGCACGTGGCATTGCCCCGGATGGCGGCTTGTATGTGCCGGACTCGTTTCCACGCTTCAGCGTCTCAGACTTCGACGGTCTCGACGGAATTGCGGCGGTAGCGCCGCGCTTTTTGGCGCCACTCTTTGCCGGGGATCCACTTGAGAGTCAGTTGCCGGCGATCGTCGCCGAGGCGTTTGATTTCCCGGTTCCGGTGAAGCCGTTGCCGGTGGCGCATGACGCGTCGGTGCTGGAACTCTTTCATGGCCCCACGGCAGCGTTCAAGGATTTTGGTGCGCGCTTTTTGGCAGCCTGCATGGCGCGCATTCCGCGCCCCTCCGGCCGGACGCTCACCATCCTTGTGGCCACTTCCGGTGACACCGGTGGCGCGGTGGCGGCCGCCTTCCACGGGCGCCCGGGGATGGAAGTCGTCGTGTTGTTCCCGCGTGGCCTCGTGTCGCCGCGTCAGGAACTGCAGCTGACCTGCTGGGGCGGCAATGTCCGCTCGCTCTCCGTCGCAGGTACCTTCGATGATTGTCAGCGTCTGGTGAAGGCAGCGTTTGCCGATCCTGCGCTGTCAGCGCATCGTGAGTTGTCATCGGCGAACAGCATCAACATCGGTCGCCTCCTGCCACAGGCCTGCTACTACGTGGCGACGAGCCTCGCGGGATACCGGCGCACCGGTCAGAAGGTCAACTTCATCGTGCCGAGCGGTAACCTCGGCAATGTGTTGGCCGCCGTCTGGGCGCGCAAGATGGGGCTGCCCATTGGCGAGCTCGTGCTCACGTTCAACGCCAATCGCACGGTGCCTGATTTTCTCGACAGTGGCGTGTGGGCGCCGCGGCCCTCGGTGGCGACCCTCGCGTCGGCCATGGACGTGGGTAATCCCTCCAACATGGAACGGCTGCGTCACCTGCATCCGGAGCATGCGGAGCTTCTGGCGGCCGTGCGCGCCACGAGCGTGAGTGACGCGGCGATTGAGGCGCGTATCCGCACCGATCGGACGGCATTGGGTGAAACCTGGTGTCCGCACACGGCCTGCGCTGCGGAAACCTACGCGCTGCTATCGGAAGAGGATAAGGCGAAGGGACCTTGGATCCTGGTTGGGACCGCCCATCCGGCGAAGTTCCCGGAGACCGTGGAGCCGCTGGTGGGCCACCCGATCCCGGTGCCCGATTCGCTCGCGAAGTTGCTGTCCTTGCCCCGCTCCGTGACGGAAGTACCGGCCACGTTGGAGGCACTGGCTGCGGTTCTGCAGTGACGCTGACGACGATGCAGATGGCGGTGTCGGTGGCCGGCGCGCTCCTGCTGGGTGCGCTCATCGGCCTTGGCGTCTGGTGGTGGCGGCGCCGGTCGCGGCAGCGTCGACGGCTCATCCAACTGATTGAGTCCATCGCGGCTCAGTTTCAGCGGGACGTGCTGATCCCTGACGGCGCCGATGGTTGGTATCACGTCGATTTTCTGCTGCGCACCGCCAGCGGCATTGTGATTTTGGATGTTCGGGATGTGCGCGGCGCGCTGTTTGGGGGCGAGCACTTGTCGGAGTGGACGGTGATGGACGGTCATCAGCGGCGCACGTTCCCCAATCCCCTCGAAACCCTCTATGACCGGATGGCGGCGGTGCGTGCCATCGTGGGGGATGAGGTACCGGTCGAAGGCCACGTTGTGCTGCTCGCGCGCGCACGCTTAGGCACGGCGGCGCCGCCGCGGACCTGGCTGCTGGAGCAGGTGCCGGATCTCGCGCCGCCGGCCGCAGAGATCGGGGACGCATACGCGCAGGCGTGGCTGGCCATCAGTACGCGTACGACGCCGACGCCCGCCGAGCTTCGGCGCGCTTAAGTCGGCGCTACTCGGTCTTCGCGGCATGCGCCGCGAGGATCTCGGCGGCACAGGCAGTCACGCCGCGCACCATGCCCAAGTGCAGAAACTCATTCGGGCCGTGCGCATTGGACTTGGGTCCTAAGACGCCGGTGACCAAAAACTGCGTTTTTGGATAGCGGTCGGCGAGCATGCCGATGAACGGGATGCTGCCCCCCGTGCCCATGGCGAGGCACGACTTACCGAAATGACGCTGTGAGGCGCCTTCAAGCGCCGTCGCCAGCCACGGCGCGAGGGTCGGCGCATGCCAACCGCCCAGTGAGGAACTGACCTCAAATTGCACGCGCGCCCCATACGGCGGATCGGCTTGCAGGACGCGCTGCACCTCGGTCGCCGCGAAGGCAGCGTCGAGCGTGGGTGGCAGACGCAGCGACAGCTTGAGCGCGACGCGCGGCAACAGCACATTGCCGGCATTGCCGATGGGTGGCAGGCCCTCAGCGCCGGTGATCGTGAGCGTCGGTTTCCAGGTGCTGTTGATGAGCAACTCCGTCGGATCATCCGACAGGGGATGGACACCGTCGGCAAACGGCAGCTTGCCCGCGACCTCGTCTCCCAAGACCGCTGCGGCGGCGCGGGCTTCTTGGACACGGTGTGCGGGGGTAGCCACGTGCAGGGATTCGAGGACGAGATCGCCGTTGTGGACGTTCTCCAAGCGATCGAGGAGTCCGCGCAGGATGCGAAACGGCGAGGCGGCGATGCCGGTGCCCATGCCGGAGTGCACGCCTTCGGTCAGGACCTCCACCGACAGTGTGCCGGTGAGGTTGCCGCGCAGGCTCGTGGTGAGCCAGAACTGCTCGTAGTTGCCGCACTCGGCATCCAAGCAGACCACGAGGTCCGGCTCACCCAAGCGTCCGGCCAGGTGTTCGACGTAGGCGGGCAGATCGACGCTGCCGGATTCCTCGGATCCCTCGATGAGAATCGAACAGGTGGCGTGGGGGACGCCCTGTTCCTGTAGCAGGCGAATCGCCAGAAGGCTGGAGAAGAACGCGTAACCATCATCCGCACCGCCGCGGCCGTAGAGCTTGCCGTCGCGAAACACGGGCTCCCACGGGCTGAGGCCGGGCTCCCAACCGGTAAACTCGGGCTGCTTATCGAAGTGCCCGTACAAGAGCACCCGTCCGGGGGCGCTGCCGGGCACCTCGGCGTAGATGACCGGCGTACGGCCGGGTAGGCGCAAGACCTCGACCGTGAGGCCTGCCACCGGCTGGGTCTGCGCCCAGGCCAGCAGCAGGGCGGCCGCCCGATCCATATGGCCGTTCGCTTCCCAGTTGGGATCAAACAGGACTGACTGATTGGGGATGCGGACGTAGTCGGCGAGGGTGGGCTCAATCGACTGGGTCCACTCTTGGTCCACGCGGGTCATGAGCCGATGAGAGTCGAGCATAAGAATCCTAATTTCAGTTATTTATGACGGATATTCAAAGTAAATAGTTCGAATTAATCGGCCGGCACAGACGGGAGATCAAGTCTGAAAAAACGTGTTGCCGTTTGAGTGGAGGTCAGCGCGATGGTCGCTGCCGGCTCGCCTCGGGCCGCGGCCACCACGCGGGCGACCTCGGGCAAGAAGGCGGGTTCGTTACGTCGCGACGCCGGCTTCGGGTGCAGCGTTCTGGGCAGCAAGTAGGGACCATCGGTCTCAATCATGAGCCGATCAGCCGGAATGTTGCGAACAACCTCCAACAAATGCTGACCACGTCGTTCGTCACAGATCCACCCCGTGATGCCAATGTGCAAGCCGAGCGCCAAATAATCTTCCGCCTCCGCTCGCGAGCCGGTAAAACAGTGCGCCACCGCCGGTGGCAAGGGGCCCGCCGCCTTCAAGACGGCCAGAAAATCGCCGTGAGCGTCGCGCTGGTGGAGAAAGAGCGGTCGTTGCCGCTCAATGGCACGCTCGACTTGCCACTCGAAGGCACGCCGCTGATCCGCCCGCGGGGAGTAGTCCCGAAAGTAGTCAAGTCCACACTCGCCGGCGGCTTTGACGTCCGGTTGGTCCAGCACCGCGAGCAGGCGGGCATGCGTCGCCGAGGTGAGTTCGCTGGCGTAATGGGGGTGGATCCCCGCCGTCGCCGACAGGAAGGCCGGGTCGGACCGTGCCAAGGCGAGTGCCTGCTCGCTGCCGTCCAGCGAGGCGCCGGTGATCACGAGGTGAACGAGACCCGACGCGCGCGCGCGTGCCAGCACCTCGGGCCGATCGGCGTCGAAACTGTCGTGGGTGAGATTGATGCCAATGTCGATCAGTGGGGCGGTCATGCCCGTATGGTAGCGTCGTCGCGCGTGTCGTGTGATATCGCCGCTGTGGGGGCTACGCAGGATGGGGCAGCTGCGCTTGCAACCGGCGTCAGACCGCATCGAGGCGCGTCCGTGGTGCCTGGAATCGCAGCGGCAGATGCCCTCGGCGGTTATCAGATTTTCGTACGGGTAAACACTCAAACGCCTGCGGGTTTTTCGGCGCACTGTGCGCGTTCCTTCGTGCAATGACGCGCGTCGGAAACCGAGGATATACCCATGAAATGTTTTCATACGCTGCGCTCCGGCTCGATGGTCGGCGCGCTATTCATGACGGCTGCCCAGGCTTGGGGTGATGAGACGGATGCTCAGCCCCAGATGCACCCACAGCCGACCGTGAGCTTTCACGCACACACCCAAGCGGGCGGTGGCCCGGCGTTCGAAGTCACCGTGTCCACAACGGCGTCGACCCACGGTCTGGACCTGTCAACGCCAGAGGGCATTGCGGCGCTGCAAGCCCGGATCCGAGTGGCAGCGATCGATGTCTGCTCCGAGCTCAAGCGCCGTGGGGCGCCGGATCGGCGTGAGGAAGCCCGCTGTGTGGACACCGTCTCCCAAGACGCCATGGCGCGGACGGCCAAGCGACTGGCGGCGGTCAATTAAGGGCGCGGAAGACTGAAGCGGTCGACGAGCCCGGTTAAGCGTGCTTGATCGGTCCTCGGGGCGCGCCGGCTTGCGCGTTCCGAGGCAGCCGGAGGAGTTCTGAGCCCGGCGAGCGAGCGTGCGCGGCCCCGACGTGCCGCGCGGTATGATGGTGCGCATGGATACACCGTACCCGCACTTGCTGGCACCCTTGGACTTGGGTTTCACCCGTCTGCGCAATCGTGCGCTCATGGGTTCGATGCATACCGGTCTTGAGGATCATCGTTCTCGCTATCCGGCCTTGGCCGCGTACCTCGCCGAGCGGGCCCGGGGCGGGGCTGGTTTGATCGTCACCGGTGGCGTCGCGCCGAATGGCGTGGCGCGGGGCGGATGGGGCCGTGAAACCTTCAGTCATCCGCGTGCGGTGGCCTATCACAGGCTCGTGCCCGAGGCGGTTCATGCGGAGGGCGGCCATGTGTGTCTGCAGATCCTGCACACCGGTCGCTATGCACATCATCAAAACTCGGTGGCACCGTCCGCTCTTCGCGCGCCGATTGCACGCCACACTCCTCGCGCGCTGACGGAGCGCGGCATCCGCCGGCAGATCGCAGCGTTTGCGCGCACGACCGAACTGGCGCGCGACGCCGGGTATGACGGTGTCGAGATCATGGGCTCGGAGGGTTACCTCATCAACGAGTTCCTCGTGCAACGCACGAACCGCCGCGAGGACACGTGGGGTGGCAGTTACGCCAATCGCATTCGGTTTGCGACCGAGATCGTGCGCGAGGCACGGCGTGCGGTGGGCCCTGACTTCATCTTGATCTTTCGCCTGTCCATGCTGGACCTCGTCGAGGGTGGCAGCACCTTCGATGAGGTCATCACACTCGCCCAAGCGCTCGAAGCGACGGGTGTCACGATCATCAACACCGGCATCGGCTGGCACGAAGCGCGTATCCCGACCATCGCGACCGTGGTGCCGCGGGCGGGTTTTGCGTGGGTGACCGAGCGCTTGCGTGCGCATGTGAGGCTGCCGCTGATCGCCACCAACCGCATCAACGACCCTGCGGTGGCCGAGTCGGTGCTCGCGCGAGGCGGCGCGGACATGGTGTCGATGGCGCGGCCATTTCTGGCCGACTCGCAGTTCATGGCCAAGGCGGCGAGCGGGCGAGCCGATGAGATCAACACCTGCATTGCGTGTAATCAGGCGTGTCTGGACAAGATCTTTGCCGGCCAACGGGTCAGCTGCCTCGTGAATCCGCGCGCAGGTTACGAGACGGAACTCCGCTACACACCGACCGCGCAGCGCAAGCGCGTCGCCGTGGTGGGTGCCGGCGTCGCGGGGTTGTCCTGCGCCACCGTGGCGGCCGAACGCGGGCACGAGGTGGTCTTGTTTGAACGCGCAGCCGCCATCGGCGGTCAGTTCAATCTCGCGGCGAGGATCCCAGGCAAGGAAGAGTTCCGCGAAACACTGCGCTACTTCACGCGCCAATTACAGATTCATCAGGTCGACGTGCGCCTGCGCTGCGCGCCGGATGCGGCCATGCTGTCGGGCTTTGATGAGGTCGTGATGGCCACCGGTGTGCAGCCACGAGCACTGGCCTTGCCGGGCTTTGCGGACCCTCGCGTGGTGAGCTATTCCGAAGCGATCGGTGGTCGCGTGGCGATCGGTCAGCGCGTCGCCATCATCGGCGCCGGCGGAATTGGCTTTGATGTGGCCACACTGCTGACCGCACCGAGCGAGCCTGCGGATCCGATCGACGCCTTCACCGCCCGATGGGGCATTGACCGGACGCTGCAGTCGCGCGGCGGTCTGTTGCGCGGCGAGGCCGCAGACGCCGGTATCCGGCCATCACCGCGTCAAGTGGTGCTGCTGCAGCGCAAGACCTCGAAGCCTGGTGATGGGCTGGGTCGCACCACCGGTTGGATCCATCGGATCGAACTCAAGGAACGCGGCGTTCGGATGCTCGCTGGCGTGCAGTACGAGGGCTTAGAGGCCGATGGTCTACGGATCACGGTGGACGGAATGCCCACGCTGATCCCGGTGGATACGATCGTCGTGTGCGCGGGTCAGGAGTCTGTGCGACCGGCACTGGGCCTTGCGCCGGCGCAGCCGGTGCATTGGATTGGCGGCGCCGATGTGGCCGCCGAATTGGATGCCGAGCGCGCCATTCGCGCCGGCGCTGAGTTGGCGGCACGGCTGTAACGATGGCGGTGTCCGCCAGTGAGCAGGGCGAGTTGTTTCCGCGGATGCCGGCGCCGATCGACATCCGCGAGAACGCCCGCGTGCGCCGTCTGACCGTGCGGGTGTATCCCGGCGGTCAGGTCCGCGTCACGGTACCCAAGGGCACATCGCCGGTGACCGTGCAGTCGTTTCTCACGCGGCATCGCGACTGGATTGCGCGCAAAGTTGAGCAGTTCTCGGTGGCCGAGGACGGTGAGTTGCCCGTATCGATTGAGTTGCCATCGACGGGCGATACCTTTGTGGTGCACTACCGGGCTGGGCGCGCCGGGTTCCGGCTGCCAGCCGATCGCGTGCTCGAGGTCCGTCACACGCCGGATCATCCGGAAGAGGCGCGGCGGGTACTCGCGATCTGGGCGATGGCGGAAGCCGAGCGCTCGCTGGAGCCGTGGCTGGCGGCCGTATCGGCTGAAACCGGACTCACGTACCGCACGGTGCAGTGGCGCCGTCAGCGCACACGTTGGGGTAGTTATTCGCGCAGCGGAACCTTGAGCCTGAACGTGGCGGTGTTGTTTCAGCCGCCAGAAGTTGTGCGTTACCTCTTTATTCACGAGTTATCGCACACACGGCACATGAATCATTCGGCGAAATTCTGGTCCCTCGTTGAGTCACACGAACCGGACTACCGCACCTTGGACCGTCAGTTGACGGACGGATGGCGCCTCGTGCCGTCCTGGCTGAACACGAGGCTCACGCCATGAGCGAATCATCGGATCACCCCACACGCGCGGTGCGCGTCGATGTCGAGAATGAACCGATCCATTGGGATCTACCGAAAGCGCAGTCCTACGGCGAGTACCTCGACCTTGATCGCATTTTGAACGCGCAGCATCCGCGCTCCAAAGAGCATGACGAGATGCTTTTTATTATCGTGCATCAGACCAGCGAGCTGTGGATGAAGCTCGCACTGCATGAACTGCAGTCGACCATCGACGCGTTACGTCGGGACGAGCTGTTACGCGCGTTCACGATCTTGACCCGGATCGGTCATATCCAAGCGCAGTTGATTCATGTCTGGGAGGTGTTGGCGACGCTGACCCCATTCGACTACACACGCTTTCGCAATGATCTCGGCCGATCGTCGGGTTTTCAGTCGTGGCAATACCGGCAGCTGGAATTCACCATCGGCAACAAGAACCGCGCCCTGATCGCCGTGCACCGCGGCGATCCCGAGGTGTACGCTCAGTTGGAGGCGACGCTGCAAGCGCCAAGCATCTATGACGAGTGCCTGCAGCTCCTGTCACGGCGCGGCTTCGGGATCCCCGAAGAAGTCCTTGTGCGCGACTTCGCAGAGCCATACCAGCCGCACAAGGCGGTCGTCGCCGCCTGGCTCGCCGTCTATCACAGCACGAAGGTGCATTGGGATCTGTACGCGCTCGCCGAGCGACTCATGGAGCTCGATCATCGCTTTCAGGACTGGCGCTTCTCGCACATGAAAACAGTGGAACGGATTATCGGCAATAAGCCCGGTACCGGCGGTACCAGTGGGGTGTCGTATCTCACCAAGGCGCTGGAGCTTAGGTTTTTCCCGGAGCTGTGGCAGGTGCGGACGTCGCTTTGAATCGGCGCCGCCACAGGCGGATGGCGAAGAGCAGGACAAGGATCACGGCATACACGAGCGGTGGTCGTAGATCTTTTTTGACCTGCCACAGGTAGTGCCACACGCCTAAGATCGCCGCCACATAGACGCCGTTGTGCAGACGTTGCCAGTTCTTGCGCAGGCGTCGGCGCATCGCCTCGGTGGACGTGACGGTGAGGGCGAGCAAGATCAGGATCGCCGCAAAGCCGACCGTGATCCACGGGCGCTTGATCACGTCTTCGAGCAGCACGCGCAGGTCGACGCGCTGATCGACAAGCACGTACATGAGCAGATGCAGCAGCGCGTACAAGGCGGCCCATAGCCCCAATAGGCGTCGATAAAAGAGCCAGGCCGAGGAGCGCGTCAGAATCCGAAGCGGCGTGAGGGCGAGCGTGACCAGCAGCAAACGCAATGCCCATAAACCTAAGTTGTCGATCAGCGTCGCGATGGGATTGGCGCCCAGCGATTCGGGATGCCACAGCGTGCGCGACACCATGAGTGCCAAGGGTGCCGCGGCGGCCAGATGAACGATCGCCTTGATGAGTGCGCGCCGTTGAACGGCGCGGCTTAGAACCATCGGCTCAGATCCAGGCCGCTATAGAGGGACGCGACCTCGGTGTAGCCGTTGAACGGGCGGGTCTGGATACGCGGCGCAAAGACGCCACCGCCGATGCGGCGCTCCGTCTTTTGACTCCAGCGCGGGTGATCGACCGCCGGGTTCACATTCGCGAAAAAACCGTATTCGCGTGGATTCGAGGCGGCCCAAGTGGTCGTCGGCGGGCGCTCCAGAAAGTCGATCCGCACAATGGACTTGGCGCTCTTGAAGCCATACTTCCAAGGCACGACGAGGCGCAGGGGTGCACCCGACTGATTGGGGAGCACGCGGCCGTACAAGCCGACCGCCATGAAGGCGAGTGGGTGCATCGCCTCGTCCATGCGCAACCCTTCCACATAGGGCCAATCGAGCACGCCACCGCGTTGCCCGGGCATCTGCACCGGATCCTTCAGGGTCGTGAAGGCCACGAATTTTGCTTTGGAGGTCGGCTGGAGGCGTTTGATGAGATCAGCCAACGGAAAGCCGACCCAGGGGATGACCATGGACCAGGCTTCCACGCAGCGCAGTCTGTAGATGCGCTCTTCCAGCGGATGCGGCTTCAAGAGATCCTCGAGCGCGAACGTGCCGCGTTGTTGGACCTCACCGGCGATGGTCACGGACCACGGGGCGGGGCGCAGCGATCCTGCATTGCGCGCGGGATCCGACTTGTCGGTGCCGAACTCGTAGAAGTTGTTGTAGGTGGTGACGTCATCCCAGGTGTTGGGCGTGTCCTCCGCGCCATACGCCGGATTGTGCTTGGCCTCGAGAATGCGACCCGTGGGGCTGCCGGCCGCCCAGCCGGGCGTGGCCACCGCACCGATGGCGCCGGCACCGAGCAGCGATTTGACGACCGACCGGCGCGCGGTCCACACCGACTCCGGAGTGATCTCCGATCCTTTGGGTTCATCTGCACGGCGATAACGCATCTGTTTACTCCGGCACCTCGCGGTGCCTGCTTAGTGAAATTCCCATTCCAACTGCAGTCGAGCGCTGCTGGCGGGTGAGCCGGTGGTGAGGCCAAAGACCCAGGCGGCTTCGTAGCGCAACGTCTCGTGTCCGAGGCGCACGCGCCCTACGAGGGCTGGCCCGAGAGAGTGACGTTGGGTCCGCAAGGAGCCGACGTGATCAATCGTGCCCAGTTCCGCATGGTACTCGACTCCCGGCTCGAAGCGGGGGCCTAGGCGCCAACGAAACCGAGTGGACACGGTGAGTTCGGCCGACGAACCCGGCAAGAGTTCCCGCTCGGCGGCGACATTCACCGTGGTGACCGTGCGCGCCGTGGCATGTTCCGCCAAGAGGCCGAGTTCCGCGGCCCACGCGTGCTCGCCGCGAAGGCCCTTCGAGAGTTCCGCCAACACGCCGAGGTCCCAAAAGTCCCGTCCTTGGGGGTTCAGACTGAAGACATTCTCGAAGGACACCTCACCGATTTGCCGGGGAGCGCCGGGGTCTCGGTCGACGGTGGCGAGCCACTCGGCGCGCCACCAGGACGTGGGGGAGATCTCCAGTTCCAACTTGTGCTCTTCGCCGCCGTCGCGGTGCACGGTCGAGCGCCACTCGATGGCCTTCTCGCCTTCCTCGACGGTCGGGCTGTAAATCACGTCGGCAAATGCGGGACCCACGAGCAGCCAACCGACCCAAGCGGCGAGGGCCCGATGGGCGGGCGAGGTCGGGCGGTCCATCAGCGAATCTCCAAGACCGCCTGAGCGGTCTGCGGGTGATCCTCACCGTAGAGGTCGTAGTGTCCCGGTTCGAGCGGGCCCAGATAGATCACGACGCGCTTGCCAGGTTTGACAAGCTTTTCTCGATTAAGCGCGTAACTCTCTATTTCTTCAGCCGTTTCGTCTAGGTTCTTAACGTGGAGTTCAATGGGCGTTGCGGCCGGTGCGACGAGTATCGACGGCTCTAGGCGGTGGTTCTGAATCGTCAATTCCAGCGTCACCGGGGCCGCGGTCGCGGCAGAGGCGGTGAGCAGCAGGGCGAGGGTCGTCGACGGATTCGGCATCGGGGTCTCCTCTCAACGGTATGCAAATGATAACCATTCGCATTTAGAGAGGCAATCCGTGCGTGTTCGATCGCGAACGCTTAGACCCAATCGGCGACCGGGATGCCGAGTCGGGACGCCGCACGGCGGGTCCGGCTCGAACCGTTGACCAGTAAAGGCGCATCGACAATGCGCAGATGATCGAAGTCAGAGCTGGAATTGCCGTAGGCCGCCAACTGTAACCCCGGGTGCTCGCGGCGCAGGGCCTCGATACAGCCGGCTTTGACCGCGCCGCGATGGTTGGCGCTCGCCAGATCGCCCACCAGACGGTCGCCGTCCCAGCGCACCGCCGTACACAAGGTGTCATCAAAGCCTAAGCGGCGGCCAATCTCGGGAACATAGAAATCCGTGCTGGCCGACAGCAGCACCAGATGATCACCCGCGGCCCGGTGCGCCTCGATGGCAGCCAGTGCCGTCCGTCGGCACAGGCGCGCCAGCTGAGTGTCTAAAAAATCGCGGGTCAGCGTCTGCACGTCAGCGCGCGTCAGTCCGCCCATCACCGCGCGGATCAGGGTGGCCTTGAGAGGGCCGCGATCACGGTCCCATGCGAAGCGCGCCAAGGCACCGGGGATTCGCCACAAGCCGAGGGCACGCGCCGGGTAACGACGGATCACGTGCCAAAGGTATGGCACGAGCGTGTCATGAACCGTGATCGTGCCGTCAAGATCGAACACGGCGACACCCAGCCCGGGCTGGGGTATCGCCGGTGCGGTCATGCGCGTCCCGCTCAGGCGGCGTCTCCGCGGGCGGCCAGATTCCGCAGCACATACTGCAAGATGCCGCCGTGACGGTAGTACTCGAGTTCCTTCGGGGTGTCGATGCGGACGCGCGCCGTGAAGGTCTTGGACGAGCCGTCTTCGGCGCGTGCCACGACCTGAACGGTCTTGGCGCCACCGCCATCCAGCCCGACGAAGTCGAAGGTTTCGCGGCCGGTAAGTCCCAGCGAGGCGACGCTCTCACCGTTGACGAACTGCAGCGGCAATACGCCCATCCCGATCAGGTTCGAGCGGTGGATACGCTCGAAGCTTTCTGAGATGACCGCGCGTACCCCGAGCAGCATCGTGCCCTTGGCGGCCCAGTCTCGGGAGGAACCCGTGCCGTATTCCTTGCCCGCGAGCACGACGAGGGGCGTGCCATCGGCCTTGTACTGCATGGCAACGTCGTAGATGGAGCCCTGCGTGCCGGTCGGCAAGTGTACCGACACGCCACCTTCGGTGCCTGGCACCAACAGGTTACGCAGACGGATGTTCGCGAAGGTGCCCCGCATCATCACTTCGTGGTTCCCGCGACGCGCGCCGTAGGAGTTGAAGTCCACCGCAGCAACGCCGTTCTCAATGAGGTAACGGGCTGCCGGGCTCGACTTGGAGATATTGCCCGCCGGTGAAATGTGATCGGTCGTGACCGAATCACCGAGCACCGCTAAGGCACGGGCGCTCTCGATGGCGCCGACCGCGGCGGGGGTCATGGTCATCCCGTCGAAGTACGGCGGGTTACGCACATAGGTCGAGCGCTCATCCCACGCATAGGCCGTGCCCGCCGGCACGTCGATCGCATTCCACAGGGCATCGCCCTTGAAGACGCTCGCGTAGCTCTTGGCAAACATCGCCGAGTCGACGCAAGCGGACACGGCGGCTTGCACCTCGGCGGGCGTCGGCCAGATGTCCTTTAGGTACACCGGCGCGCCGTTGGCCGCTGTGGCCAGTGGCTCGCTCGTCAGATCGATGTCCATCGAACCGGCCAACGCATACGCCACCACGAGCGGCGGCGAGGCGAGGAAGTTCATCTTCACTTCCGGATGCACGCGGCCCTCGAAGTTGCGATTACCCGAGAGCACCGACGCCGTGGTCGCGTCGCTGGCGCGGATGGCATCGGAAATCTCCGGCTTCAGCGGGCCTGAGTTGCCGATGCAGGTCGTGCAGCCGTAGCCGACGGTGTAGAAACCGACCGCTTCGAGATCCGCTAAGAGACCTGCTTTGGCCAGGTAATCGGTAACGACGCGCGAGCCCGGGGCGAGCGAGGTCTTCACCCATGGGCGTGACGTGATGCCGAGCGCACGTGCCTTGCGCGCCACCAAGCCTGCCGCCACGAGCACGTTCGGATTGGAGGTGTTGGTGCAACTGGTGATCGCGGCGATCACGACATGGTTGTCGCGCATCTCATAGGCGCCGCCGGCCACACTGGCCTGACCGGTCGCCGAGGGGTTCTTCGCCGCGCGCTCTTCGGCCGTCTTCTTCACGGCCGCCTGCGAGACGCTCTTGGCGTTCGCGAGCAGCACGCGGTCCTGCGGACGCTTCGGGCCGGCCAAGGAAGGCTGCACAGTGGCCAGATCCAGTTCCAGCACGTCGGTGTACTCTGCATCCGGCATGCCGTTTTCACGCCACAGCCCATTGGCACGTGCGTATGCTTCCACGAGCGCGACCTGTTCGGCCGGGCGTGCGGTCAGTTCCAGGTAGCGGATGGTTTCCTCGTCGATCGGAAACACGGCGATCGTGCTGCCGAACTCCGGCGACATATTGCTGATCGTGGCGCGATCCGACAGCGCCAGGGTCGCCAAGCCGTCACCGAAGAACTCGACGAACTTGTCGACGACGCCCTTCTTGCGGAGCATCTCGGTGATGGTGAGCACAAGATCGGTGGCGGTCGTGCCGGCCGGCAGCTCGCCCGTCAAACGGAAGCCGATCACTTGCGGGATCAACATGGTCACCGGCTGGCCGAGCATCGCCGCTTCCGCTTCGATGCCGCCCACGCCCCAACCCACGACGCCGAGGCCGTTGATCATGGTGGTGTGCGAGTCCGTGCCGACCAAGGTGTCTGGGTAGGCCCACGCGGTATCGTCAGTCGACTGACTGAACACGACGCGACCCAAGTGCTCGACGTTCACTTGATGAACGATGCCGGTGTTCGGCGGGACGACTTTAAAATTGTTGAATGCGGTCTGGCCCCAACGCAGGAACGCATAGCGCTCACCGTTACGAGCGAATTCGATCGCGGTGTTGTGGCTCAACGAGTCGGCGGCGCCATACTCGTCGACCTGGACCGAGTGGTCGATCACCAGCTCAGCCGGCGCCAGTGGGTTGACTCGCTTGGCATCACCGCCCAGACGGACGATCGCCTCGCGCATGGCGGCGAGGTCGACGATGCACGGTACGCCCGTGAAGTCCTGCATGATCACGCGAGCTGGCGTGAAGGCGATCTCATACGACGGTGTGGCTTTGGGGTCCCAACCGAGCACGGCCTCGATATCGGCCCGGGTGACGTTCACCCCGTCCTCGAAGCGCAGCAGATTTTCCAGCAAGATCTTCAGCGAATACGGCAGGCGAGCGAGGTTGTGGCCCTCAATCGCGGGCAGTCGGTGGTACGCATACTGATGGGTGCCGACGCGCAGGGTGTCGCGGGTCTTGAAACTGTCGGTCATGGAGCCTCCGGGGTAACCGGTCGATTATAACTTTGCGCTGCAACAAAAACTAACCGATCACGGCACCGCCGAGACACACATCCTCTTGGTAGAGGGCGGCGTACTGGCCGGGCGCGACCGCCCGCAGGGGTTCGTGCACGGAGACGGTTGCGCCGCTGGCGTCCCAGCGGATCTCGGCCGGGACCGGCGTCTGCCGGTGGCGGATCTGAACCTGGGCTACAAATTGAGCCGGTGGCGGGTCGGTGAGCCAGGTGAGCGGGGTGGTGCGAAATTCACGGGTCAACAGCAGCGGATGGTCGCCGCCCTGCACGACGATCAGGGCATTGCGGGCCCGATCCTTGGCCGCGACGTACCACGGCAAATCCGCATGGTGCTTGCGCCCGCCGATGCGCAACCCACCGCGCTGGCCCACGGTATGGAACATCAGGCCCTCGTGTTGCCCGAGTTCCTCGCCCTCAGGCGTCAGGATGGGCCCGGGTGCTGCCGGGAGGTACCGGCCGAGGAATTCCCGAAAGGGTCGCTCGCCGATAAAGCAGATGCCGGTGCTGTCCGGCCGTTCGGCCACCGGCAGGTTCGCCGCGCGTGCCAGTCGCCGCACTTCGGGCTTCGGTAGATCGCCCAAGGGAAACACAGCTCGGGCCAGTGCGCTGCGTGGCATCTGCTGTAGGAAGTAGCTTTGATCTTTGTTGGCATCGACCGCCCGTAAGAGGCGCGGGCCGCTCGGATGGTCGGCGAGGCGGGCGTAATGACCCGTCGCAAAGCGATCCCCGCCCAGACGGTCGACATACTCAAGGCAGGCGCCGAACTTGACCTCGCGGTTGCACAACACATCGGGATTGGGCGTTTGCCCGGCCGCATAGCCGGCCAGGAATTCGGCAAAGACGCGCTCGCGATATTCGGCAGCGAAACTGACGCGATGGATCGGTATGCCGAGCGCATCGGCCACCGCGCGTGCAGCCTGCCAGTCATCGGCTGCCGTGCAGTAGCCGTCCTCGTCCTCGGTCCAATTGGTCATGTGCAGCGCCTCGACCGTGTGGCCGGTTTGCAGCAGACGCAGTGCAGCTACGGCGGAATCGACACCGCCGGAGAGCGCCACAATGGTTCGGGAAGTCATCCGGCGATTATACGCCGCTCGATTAGACAGCGAGGGCAGCGTGGTCCGGTGCCGGGCAGCGTTGCCAGATCGTTTCGAAGTGCGACAGGTGCGTGCGGGCGGCCGCCGGGTTTTCCAGCGCGTACATGCCGCGCCAATCACCGGCGTCGAGACGCAGGACAGTGGCCATCTGATCCGCCACCAAGTAGCTGGCCGTGGGGCCTGGCAACGGCGATGTCACCGTGCGGATCTCGAATGAGGTGGAGAGTTTGCGTGACAGGGTCAAAAGTTGGTGCTGAGCGGCCGGGCGGGCGTCCGCCGCGGTCAGGAGAATCCGCACGCGCGTGTAGCGCGGCGCCAAAATGAAGCGTGTCAGCGCTTGGAGGACCGACGGATGCTCGTACAGTTCAGGCTCAAGCGTGGGTGAGGCGAGGGTGATGCGACGCTGCGCTCGGCCAATCACAGCGCACAGCGCGTAGCGGGCGTCCTCGAGAGTGCCGAAGAGGAGCCGGGGCGCGATGGGGCCGAGCGGCGGAGTAAGGGGAGTAATCGACATGCACGCCGAGCGGACCGGTCCGCCTCTGTCTAGGGGATCGGCAGGGTAGCCCGTGCTCGTGCCGCAGCCCTGCGGACTGCGTCACGGTTCCACGCAGAGGCGATCAGATATCCCGGGCGAGGTCGCCGGCCAAGCCAATGTATGCCGCGGGGGTGAGTTCGGCGAGGCGCTCCCGCACGTCGGCCGGCAGCGGCAAGGTCGCCACAAACGTCCTAAGCGCGGCGCCATCGACCCGCTGTCCACGGGTCAAGTCCTTCAAGCGTTCGTACGCGTTGGGCACACCGTAGCGGCGCATCACGGTCTGAATCGCCTCGCCGAGCACTTCCCAGTTCTGGTCAAGATCGGCGGCGAGACGCGCAGGATCCGCCGCGAGGCGACCCAAGCCCTTTTCGAGGGACTTGTACGCGAGCAGCGCATGCCCGAGCGCGGGTCCTAAGTTGCGCAACACCGTGGAGTCAGTCAGATCCCGCTGCCAGCGCGAGACCGGCAACTTCTCGGCGAAAAAGCGCAAGAGAGCATTGGCGATCCCGAGGTTGCCCTCGGCATTCTCGAAATCGATGGGGTTCACCTTGTGCGGCATGGTCGAGCTGCCCACTTCGCCAGCCACGACGCGCTGGCGGAAATAGCCGACCGACACATAGCCCCAGACATCGCGTGAGAAGTCGATGAGGATAGTGTCGATCCGGGCAAGCGCATCGCAGTAGGCCGCAATCCAGTCATGCGGTTCGATCTGGATGGTGTATTCGTTCCACTCGAGCCCTAGCGAGCGCACAAAGCGCGCGCCGGCCGAGCGCCAGTCCACATCGGGGTACGCGCACAGATGGGCATTCCAGTTGCCCACCGCACCGTTCATCTTTCCCAAGGGCGCAATGGCCTTAAACGCCTCGAGCCCGCGACCGAGACGGGCGGCCACATTGGCCAGTTCTTTGCCTAAGGTGGTCGGGCTGGCTGCCTGGCCGTGCGTACGCGAGAGCATCGGTACTTGCGCGTCCGTGTGCGCACGCTCGACCAGCCAGGCGCGCACGCGCTCGAGCGCCGGCACGAGCACATCCGCGCGGGCGTGATGCAGCATCAGGGCGTAGGAGAGGTTGTTGATGTCCTCAGAGGTGCAGCCAAAATGCACGAACTCGAGTTCGGCCGGCGTCGCCCCTGCAGCCGCCAGTTGGGCGCGCAGGTAGTACTCAACGGCCTTCACGTCGTGGTTGATCGTCGCTTCCGTCTCTTTGACGGTCTGTGCTTCCTCAGGACCCGCCGCACGGGCAAGGTCGGCGGCGACGGCCAGAACCGCCGGGGCGACCTGTGCCAGTTCGGAAAGCTTGAGATCCAGTGCCAGGAAGCGGAACCATTCGGCTTCCACGCGGACACGGTGCCGGATGAGGGCGGCTTCACTGAAGTAGGCGCGCAGGTCGCGAATGCGCCCCGCATAGCGGCCGTCGACAGGGGAAAGGGCGTCAAGGCCCGGATCTCGGGCGGCGCGGTCGGTCACGGTGGAACTTCCAGATGATAGGATGCGGGATCATTCTAACACCGCAAGTGCCGCGCCGATCCGAACCCACTGCCGGGTGGTGTCGGCCGCTTGCCGATCCGCCATGTCGTTGAGCCCTGATGAACTAAGACTGCGTCTGCGTACGGTGCTGGCCTCCACAGAGCCGGGTGACGACACACGGCTATCCCTGGGCGGTCTGTCGCATGCGGAAACCCAGCGGCACCTGCACCTCATCAAAGAGCCACTGAAAGCCGCTGCGGTCCTGATCCCCATCGTCGATCGACCCGCGGGACTGTCCATTTTGCTGACCCAGCGCTCGGCGGGGTTGAAACACCACGCCGGCCAGGTCGCCTTCCCGGGCGGGCGCGTGGAAGCGAGCGACCCGCACGCGATCGGCACCGCCTTGCGCGAAGCCGAGGAGGAGATCGGCCTCGACCCGAGCCGCGTGGAAGTGCTCGGGTATCTGAATGACCATGTCATCCTCACCGGCTTTCGAGTGACCCCGGTGGTGGCGTTCATTCACCCGGAGGGGGAACTCGCACTGGATCATGGCGAGGTGGACTCCGTGTTCGAATTGCCGCTGGAGAAAGCCTTCGACTCGAGTCGCTATCACGCCCGCAGTTGGTCCATCGGGGGTGAGCCGGTGCGCTTCTTCGAGCTGTACCACGCCAACCGCCGTGTCTGGGGTGCAACCGCCGGGATGATTGCCTCCCTCGCGCGTTTGCTCAATGTGTGGCGTGAGCCGGCATGAAGCGCTTACTGGATGTGATGGCGCGCCTGCGGGATCCGGTGGACGGTTGCCCGTGGGATCGAGAGCAGACCTTTCGCACGATCGCGCCGTATACGCTGGAAGAAGCCTATGAGGTCGCCGATGCCATCGAGCGCGCCGATATGGTGGAGCTGGAAGCCGAATTGGGGGATTTGCTGCTGCAGGTGGTGTTTCACGCGCGGATCGCTGAAGAGCAGGGCTTGTTCGATTTCGCCCGCGTGGCCGATGGCATTGCCGAGAAGATGATCCGCCGCCATCCGCACGTGTTTGCCGATGAGGTGGTCACGGACGCGGCCGCGCAACAGGTGCGTTGGGACGAGATCAAGGCGGCCGAGAAGTCGGCACGGCCGCCGCAGGGGTCGTTGCTGGATGATGTGCCGTTGGGGCTGCCGGCGCTCACGCGCGCCGTCAAGATCGGCAAACGTGCCGCCCGCATTGGCTTTGATTGGCCCGATGCGCAGGGTCCGCGCGACAAGGTGGATGAGGAAATGCGTGAGCTGGATGAGGCCATGCAAGACGGCGATCGGATCGCCATGGCTGCCGAGTTGGGCGATGTGCTCTTGGCCCTGGCCAATCTGGCCCGTCACTTGGACATAGACCCCGAAAGCGCCCTACGGGAAGCCAATGGTCGCTTTGGACGGCGCTTCGCCGCGGTCGAGGCGCGGGCCCGCGCGACACCCGGTGCTGATTTGGCGACGCTGGAGCACGCCTGGCAGTTGGCCAAACAGCGCGAACGGTCGGACGACTAACCATGTCAGAGCCGGCGGGTGAGACACGGGCGGCGCCTGCGCCGCGACGGATGCCGCAGATCACGTATCCGGCTGATTTACCCGTCACAGCCCGTCGTGACGAGATCCTCGCGGGCCTCAAAACCTCCCAAGTGGTGGTGGTCGCCGGCGAAACCGGCTCGGGCAAGACCACGCAATTGCCCAAGATGCTGCTCGAGGCCGGCGTGCTGCGCCGAGGACTGATTGGGCATACGCAGCCGCGGCGGATCGCGGCGCGTGCGGTCGCGGCGCGGCTAGAAGCCGAATTGCCCGGTGCGCCGCCGCGATTTGTGGGGCACAAGATCCGCTTCAGCGATGGCACCTCGCGCGACACCGCGATCAAGGTCATGACTGACGGCATCCTGCTGGCCGAATCTCGGCAAGACCCGTTATTGCGCCGCTACGATGCGTTGATCATCGACGAGGCGCACGAACGCAGTCTCAACATCGATTTTCTGCTCGGATGTTTAAAACGCATTTTGGCGAGACGGCGGGATCTCAAGATCATCGTGACATCCGCCACGATTGATACGCAGCGCTTTGCCGAGTATTTCGGTGGCGCCCCGGTCATCGAGGTGTCGGGCCGCGGCTATCCGGTGGAGACGCGCTACCGCGCGTTGGAGGCCGATGACGACGATCGCTTCGATCCGGGGCTCAATGCGGGCATCGTCCGCGCGCTGCAGGAGATCAGCGCGGAACCCGGCGAGATCGGGCGCGGCGATGTCTTGGTGTTTCTGCCGGGTGAGCGCGAGATCCGCGAGGCGGCCGAAACCATCGAGCAGGCCTTTGGGTCGAAGCTGCAGGTGCTGCCGTTGTACTCGCGGCTCGCCTGGTCCGAACAACAACGGATTTTCGATCGACGCGGCGGGCGACGGGTGGTGTTGTCCACCAATGTGGCCGAGACCTCGCTGACCGTGCCCGGTATCCGCGCGGTGATTGATTCGGGGCTTGCGCGCTTGTCGCGTTACAGCCCCCGCTCGAAGATACTGCGCTTGCCGATCGAACCGGTCTCGCAGGCGAGTGCCAACCAACGCCGCGGTCGGTGTGGTCGCGTCGGGCCTGGGCTGTGTATCCGGCTGTATGGCGAGCCGGAATTTGAGTTGCGCGAGGCGTATACCCCGCCCGAAGTCCTGCGCACCAATCTCGCGAATGTGATTTTGCAGATGGAAGTACTGGGCCTTGGTCGACCCACGGACTTCCCGTTCATCGATCCGCCGGATACTCGGCTGATCAACGACGGCTACCGACTGCTCGAGGAACTCGAGGCCGTTGATGATCACGGCAAGGTGACCGAGATCGGTCGCACCATGGCGCGCTTTCCGGTGGATCCACGCCTCGCCCGGATGTTGATCGCGGCGCGCCAGACGGGGGCTCTGAGCGAGGTGCTGGCGCTCGTGGCGGGTCTGTCGATTCAAGATCCCCGCGAGCGGCCGAGCGATCGGCTCGAGAAAGCAGACGCGGTGCATGCCGAAGGTGCCGACCCCAAATCGGACTTCATGACCCTCTTGCAGGTCTGGGGCCGCTATCGCGTGGAGCGCGCCGCCCGCTCGCGCAATGCGTTGCGGCGTTGGTGTGCTGAGCGCTTCCTCTCGGCAGCCCGCATGCGCGAATGGGAAGAGCTCGAAGCCCAACTGCGCACACTCGCCGAGGAACTGCGCTGGACGTTGAACCCGGAAGCGGCCGATGCCGAGCGCATTCATCGCGCGCTCCTCGCCGGTCTGCTTGGCCACGTCGGCATGAAGACCGAAAAAGCCGATTTTCTCGGTCCACGCGGTCGCCGCTTCTTGATCGCACCGGGCTCGCCGTTACGCAACAAGGCGCCGCGCTGGGTGGTGGCCGCGCACATCGTTGAGACGCAACGGGTGTACGCGCGCATGGTCGCGGCGGTCGAGCCGGCGTGGATCGAAAGTGCCGCGCGGCATCTGGTCAAACGCGAGTACACGGACCCGGAATGGGACGAAGCGCGCGGGATCGTCTCCTGTCGCGAGACCGTGAGTCTCTGGGGACTGCCGCTGGCGGCCGGTCGACGTGCGCATTACGGCAGTGTCGCGCCGCTGGAGGCGCGCGAGTTTTTTGTGCGAGAAGCGCTCGTGCACGGCCGCTCGCGCATACGCCTGCGCGCCCTCAGTCGCAATCGAGAGTTGAAAGCGCGCATCCGGATGGAGGAGGCGGCGCTGCGTCGCCACACGCAGCTCATCGATGAGCCGGAAGAGGCCGCTTTCTACGTGGCGCGCCTGCCGGAGACGGTGCACTCGGTCGCTGCGTTCGAGCGTTGGCGCAAGCTGCCGGGGGCGCGGGACGGCGAGGCGTTGCAGATGACCGAGACGGACTTGCGGCGCGAGGGCGCCGAGCCGTTGGATCGGCAGCAATATCCGACGGCCCTGCAGCTGGCCGGTAATCGCTTACCCGTACGCTATGTGTTTGACCCGCAGGATCCAGCAGATGGCGTCACGGTAACCGTGCCGGAAGCGTTGGTGCCGCGCCTGACGGAGGGGGAGCTCGGTTGGGTGATCCCCGCTTGGCGGGCCGAGAAGGTCACGGCCATTGTGCGCGGGCTTCCCAAGCCGTTACGGCGTCTGCTGGTGCCGGCACCCGATGCGGCCGCCAAAGCCGTGGCGCTCCTGGATCCGACGAGCGGTGAGGGGTTCGATGTGGCGGTGGCCGCCGCGCTGTCACGCCTCGCCGGTGAGCCCATCACGGCCGACACGATCGCGGACGTCGCCCTCGAACCCTACCTGTGCGTCAACGTCGAAGTGGTCGATGCCGAGGGCCAGGTGCTCGCGGTGGGCCGGCGTTTAGCGACCATCCGTCGTGAACATCGCCAAAAGGTGGCGGAGGCGGCGCCGCGCCCAGCCCTGACCACGGCCGTGTCGGCGGATCCGTGGGAGCGCGACCATCTGCGCACTTTCGACTTTGGTGTGATCCCCGAAGGCGTGGATGTCGTGCGTCAGGGCGTGCGGCTGCGCCTGCACCCGACGCTCATCGATCACGGGTCGAGCGTGAGCACCGCGTTGGTGGCCGACCTTGCACTGGCGGAGCGCGGCTTGCGCGCGGGCTTGGTGCGCTTATGGGTGCTGGGGCTGAGTGGCCCGGTGCGTCATGCGGAAAAAGCGGTGCTGTCCGATCGTGACCTGTGTTTGCTGCATCAGGGCATTGGCTCCGCACAGACGCTCGCCAAGCACATCGCCGAGCGTGCGGTCCTGCGCGAATGTTTGCCGGCGGATGAGCCGGCGCCACGCACCGTCGCACGCTTTGATGACTGCCAACGACGCGGTCAAGCCACGCTGGTGACCGCAGCGGAACGACTGGCGGGACAGGTGAAACTGGCGCTCGGTGTTTGGCGAGCAGCGCGGCAAGAACTGTCGAAACTCCCGGAGGGCTGTGACGCGACCCTGGTGGCCGATCTGCGCAGACAACTGGACGGACTGATTTTCGATGGTTTCGTGGCCGCCACGCCCGAGCCATGGCTGGAGGGGATCGGGCGGTATCTGAAAGCCTTGCGGCGGCGCATCGCCAAGCTGCCCGGTATGCGCGGGGCGGTGGCCGACGCGCAGCATGACTATTTCGCGGCACGGCGGCGCTACGAGGAGGCGGCGCTGCGCGCACACCGGATGGGCGCTGATCCTGCGGTGTTGGTCGAGTGGCGCTGGCATCTCGAAGAGTACGCCGTGCAGTTGTTCGCCCAAGACTTGCGGACGCGTGTGCCGGTGTCGGCCAAGCGCCTCGCGGCGATCGAGGCGGTCGTCACGCAGGGATTAGCGCGGTTGTAGTCACTGCCGCAGTGCAAGAAATGTGCGGTGAATGGTAAACTGGAACGCTATGACGAACGTAAACACGCCCGCCCTTTGGACCCCCGATTCCTGGCAGCAGAAGCAGACCCTGCAGCAGCCGAACTACCGTGACCCGCAGGCATTGGCCGAGGCCGTGACGGCCTTGGGTAAGTTGCCGCCGCTGGTCGTGTCGTGGGAAGTCGATGCGCTGCGCGAGCGTTTGGCCGCTGCGAGTCGCGGTGAGGCGTTCATCCTGCAGGGCGGTGACTGTGCCGAATCGCTGGATGCGTGCTCGTCGGATCGCATCGTCAGTCAGCTGAAGATTCTGCTGCAGATGAGCCTGGTGCTGACGCACGGACTGAAGCGACCGGTGGTGCGGGTCGGCCGTATCGCCGGCCAGTACGCCAAGCCGCGTTCAGCCGACACCGAGACGCGTGATGGCGTGACGTTGCCGTGCTACCGCGGCGACATTGTCAATCGCGCGCCGTTCGATGCCGCTTCGCGTGAGCCGGATCCGAACTTGCTCTTGCGCGGTTACGAACGAGCGGCCTTGACCTTGAATTTCGTGCGTTCGCTGGTCGATGGCGGCTTTACCGATTTGCACCATCCCGAATACTGGGACCTGGACTTCATGCGGCATTCGCCGAAGTACGAAGAGTACCGGCGTATCACGGACTCCTTGGCGGATTCGCTGACGTTTTTCGAGCATGCCACCGGCCGGCCGATGGCCGACACGCAGCGCATCGATTTCTATGCCAGCCACGAAGGCTTGCTGTTGCATTACGAGCAGGCGCAGACGCGGTTTATCCAGCGCCGTGGCGCTTGGTACAACCTGTCGACCCACTTGCCGTGGATTGGTGAGCGCACCCGTGGTCTGAGTGACGGACATATTGAGTATTTCCGCGGGATCGCCAATCCGGTGGCCGTGAAAGTGGGACCGACCACCGATGCCGACTACCTGCGCGAGCTGTGCCGGACCCTCAATCCGGACAATGAACCGGGTCGCTTGTCGTTGATCCACCGCCTGGGTGCCAAGCATGTGGATGCCAAGTTGCCGGGTCTCATTGAGAGCATTCGCGCGTGTGGCGCGAAGGTCGTCTGGATCTGCGATCCGATGCATGGGAATACCGAGAGCACCAAGACCGGGGTCAAGACGCGACGCTTCGACAACATCCTGGCGGAGATCGAGGCAGCCTTCCGCATACACGCGGAGATGGGTTCGGTGCTCGGCGGCGTGCACTTGGAGATGACCGGCGACAACGTTACTGAATGCACGGGCGGCGCCCGGGGTCTCAGCGACGAGGATCTCGCCCGGGCCTACCTGTCCACCGTCGACCCGCGCCTGAACTATGAGCAGGCCCTCGAGGTCGCGATGCGGATCTCGCGCTGGCAGCAGAGTCGCTGATCGGATTCAGGCGGGCCATGAAGGCCCGCAATTCGGTGTCGGTGGCCTCGCGCGACTCACCCGGTGCCAGTCTGTCCAGCGTGAACGGTCCAATGCGGACACGAATCAGCCGCAGAGTCGGCAGGCCGACTGCCGCGGTCATGCGGCGAACTTGGCGGTTGCGGCCCTCACGGATCTCGAGTTCCAACCAATCGGTCGGGATCTGCGCTCGATAGCGGATGGGCGGTTCCCGTGGTCCGACCTCGGGCGCCGGCGACAGGGCGCGCGCACGCGCCGGGCGCGTGATGCCGTCATTCAGCAGGACGCCGTGCTCGAGTCGCTCAAGCGCGCTCGACTCAATGCGGCCCTCGACCTGGGACCAATACACTTTTTCCACGGCGTGCCGAGGATCGGTGATGCGCGCCTGGAGACGGCCATCATCGGTCAGCAGCAGCAGGCCCTCACTGTCGTGATCCAGGCGCCCCGCAGGATGGAAACCCGGCGCCTGCAGATGGTCGGCCAGTACCGGTCGATCCTCTTGCGGTGAGAATCGTGTCAGTACGCCGTAAGGCTTGTTGAAGAGCAGAAGTCGCATGCACCCACGATACCGCAGTTCAGCGACTTGCAGACGGCACTTGCAGCGCGGCCACGCGACACCAACAATCCCCCTATGGAAACCACGACCGCATCGTCTGAGACCCGAGAGCCCGTACCGGAATCGGTGAGCGCGCTCACGCTGGAGGTGCGCGAGCCGGATAGTTTCGATGTGAAGAGCTACGTGGCGGCGTTGCCGGCGCGACCGGGCGTCTATCGCATGCTCGACCGGCAGGGCGGCATCATTTACGTGGGCAAAGCCGCCAACCTGCGGTCACGGGTCGCAAGCTACTTTCGCGCCGATGTCGTTCAGCCCAAGGTCGTGGCGCTGGTGCGGCAAATTGCCGGGATCGAAGTCACGGTCACGGATTCGGAAACGGAGGCGCTGCTGCTCGAATGCAACCTCATCAAGAAGCATCGGCCGCACTACAACGTCCTTCTAAAGGATGACAAGACCTTTCCGTTCATCCAGATCACCACGCAGCAGCGCTTTCCGCGGCTGAGCTTCTATCGCGGCAGTCGCCGCGGTCCCGGGCGTTTCTTCGGGCCGTACCCGAACTCGGTGGCAGTTCGCGAGACGCTCTCGCAATTGCAGAAGCTGTTTCGTCTGCGCCAGTGCGAAGACAGCTATTTCGAGAACCGCTCGCGCGCGTGTCTGCAATATCAGATCAAGCGCTGTTCAGGTCCCTGTGTGGGGCACGTCTCGCCAGAGGACTACGCCGAAGACGTGCAGTCCGTGATCCGCGTGCTCGAAGGTCGCGATCAAGAGGTGGCGAAGCGGCTCGGGGATCGGATGGAGGCGGCCGCGCAGACACTGGCGTTTGAAAAAGCGGCGGTGTTGCGCGACCAGTTGGCGGCGTTGAAGTCCATACAAGCCTCGCAAATTGTGAGCGCAACGTCGGATGTGGATTGCGATGTGGTGGCGGTGGTCACCGGGCCCACGCTACACGCCATCGGCGTGATGTTCGTGCGCGCCGGGCGCAGCTTGGGCACGACCACGTATTACGCGCGCGCACACTTGGCGGAAGCGGACGAGGTGGTCGACGCGTTTTTGGTGCAGCACTACCTTGTGCACGAGGCTCCCGAAGAGATCGTGCTGGCGCACAAGCCCAAAGACGCAGAGCTCCTCTCGAGTGCGCTCGGTGAGCGCGCCGGACACAAGGTCACGCTGCATGTCCCGGCGCGCGGCATCAAGGTGCGCTGGTTAGAGATGACGGCGGACAACGCCGATCAGGGTTTACGCCTGCGTCTGGCGACGGAGGCGGGGATTGGCATTCAGTTGGCGGATCTCGGGCAGGCGCTGGGCATGGTGACGGCTCCGCAACGCCTCGAATGCTTCGACATCAGCCATACCCAAGGCGAGGCGACGGTGGCCTCGTGTGTGGTGCTGGGTCCTGAAGGCCCGCTCAAGGCCGACTATCGACGCTTCAATCTCTCACCGGCCGCGCCAGGTGACGACTACGCGGCGATGCGTGAGGCGCTGATGCGCCGTTACAAACGGGTGAAGGCGGGTGAGGCGAAGGTGCCGGACGTGCTCTTGATTGACGGCGGCCTCAATCAACTGGCAGAGGCGGTTCGCGTGCTTGAGGAGCTGCAGGTGAGCGTACCGAGGGTCGTCGGGGTTGCCAAGGGTGCCGATCGGCGTCCCGGCCAAGAGCGGCTTTTTCTACCGAATGAGAAAACCCCTCTCATTCTCGCGCCGGACTCACGTGCGTTGCACGTGGTGCAACGGGTGCGGGACGAGGCGCATCGCTTCGCCATTGCCGGCCACCGCGCTCGGCGCTCCAAAGCCCGCCAGGCGTCGGTCTTGGAGGAGGTGCCCGGCTTGGGTCCGACGCGCCGACGGGAACTCCTCAAGCGCTTTGGCGGGCTGCAAGGCATACTCGGCGCAGGTATCGGCGATCTGGCTGCGGTTCCGGGTATCGGTCCGCGAGTGGCCGAGGCGATCTATCAACATCTGCATCCGGATCAGTAGTCGTGACGCCGTACACCATCCCCAATCTATTGACCGCGCTGCGGATCCTGTTGATCCCGGTCATCATGACGTCATTTCTGGTGCCGTACGCGGGCGCGGATATCGTGGCGGGTCTGCTCTTTGCCGTCGCCGGCATCACCGATGCCTTCGATGGCTATGTCGCGCGTCGTCTCGGTCAGGTCTCGCGCCTGGGTGCGTTTTTAGATCCGGTGGCCGATAAGTTGATCGTGGCGGTGGCGCTCGTGCTGATCGTGAGCCGCAATCCGGTCTGGTACGTGACATTGGCCGCCACCGTCATTATTTGTCGTGAGATCACGGTGTCCGCGCTGCGCGAATGGATGGCCGGGATCGGCGCGCGGCACAAGGTGGCGGTGAGCGCGTTGGGCAAGGTGAAGACGATCGCGCAAATCGTCGGCTTGTCGATGCTGCTGTTCAGAGAAGACTTGTTGGGCTTGCCGATCTACAAGATGGGACTCGTTCTGACGGCGATCGCGGCGGTTCTCACGCTTTGGTCGATGGTGGCGTATCTGCAAGCGGCGTGGCCGGAGCTCATGTCACGTGACGAAAGTGTGAAATGAGTCTTGACTCTGAAGGGGTTTTGTTTAAAATTTCGGGCTCGTCGCGGGCGGGAATAGCTCAGTTGGTAGAGCGCAACCTTGCCAAGGTTGAGGTCGCGAGTTCGAGCCTCGTTTCCCGCTCCAAGCTCTTCGGCGTCGTGGCGGAGTGGTCACGCAGCGGACTGCAAATCCGTGTACGCCGGTTCGATTCCGGCCGACGCCTCCAAGACTTCCCATCCTGACTGAGCCAAACAGTCAACCGATCGGAACGATGGTCGGAGCGATGTGTGTGGATGTCTTGCGTTGATGTTTCGGATGATGTGCGGGAATAGCTCAGTTGGTAGAGCGCAACCTTGCCAAGGTTGAGGTCGCGAGTTCGAGCCTCGTTTCCCGCTCCACTTCCACATCGTCCTCGGCGGCCGTCTGCGGTCCGCAGCGCACAGCCCTCAATCCTTTCTCATAAAATTCCCGAAGCCTCTGTCGATGCGATGCCGAAGGCTATTGTGCCGCGCCTCGTCACGCGCATGTGCGATCGAGAAGAGGCGGGGAGCCGGCTGGTGGCCGAACTCCCCGCTGACAGGCTGTTACGGCTCGAAGGTTGGAATGACCGGCTTGAAGTCTGGCGCCGGCGGATGCTCAAAACGCAGCGGTGGCGTCGTCTTCAGTGCCGCCAGCGCGGCATCAATGGCCGCTTCCAACTGCGGATCGCCACCGTCGCGCATGCGCGCGGGGTCCTGCTCGACTTCGATGGTCGGTGCGATACCGATGTTCTCAACCTCCCAGCCACCGTTCGTGCCGAAGATCGCCCAACGCGGTGCCGTGACCGAACCGCCATCGATCAACGGAGGATAACCTGAGATGCCGACGAGGCCGCCCCACGTGCGGGTACCGACGAGTGGCCCTAATTTCGCCTTCTTGAAGAGCCATGGCAGCGCATCGCCGCCCGAACCACTCATCTCGTTGATGATCATCACCTTCGGTCCAAAGATCGCCTGCGCCGGCTCTACGGTATCTTCGCCCTCGCGTGTGCGATTGATCATCTGCGGTGTCTTCTTCAACTGGTCAACGATGAAGTCGGCGATATCGCCGCCGTGGTTGAAGCGCTCATCGACAATCACGCCTTCCTTGCCGACTTGGCTGTAGAAGTAACGGTTGAAATGCGGGAAGCCGCCCGCGGCCGTATCCGGCAAGTACACGTAGGCGATCTTGCCACCCGAGCGGGCATCGACCGTGCGCCGGTTGCGTTCCATCCAGTCAGCGAGGCGCAACGCCGATTCATCCGCGCTCGGCACCACCGTCACCTGGCGAGCATGCTGCCCATCGGCCTTGGGGGCTACGGTGAGACGCACCTGGCGACCGGCCAGACCTTGGAAGGCCGCATAGACGTCTTGGCTTGCGTCGATCGGACGTCCGTCAACCGCCAGCAGGAATTCGCCGGCCTTGACCGCCTGACCCGGTTGCGAAAGTGGTGCGGTGGCGCTCGGATTCCAGAGATCACCGATCAGCGTGCGGCGAATCTGTACGTGACCGTCCACGGCCGCGTAGTCAGCGCCCAACAGTCCGACCGAGACGGGCTTCGATACCGGCGAGCGGCCGCCTCGAATGAACGTGTGACCCACACCGATATGGCCCGTCATTTCCGCGAGCAAGGCATTCAAGTCCGCGCGGCTCGTGAGGCCTTCCAAGAACGGCACGTAAGCACGTTCTGCTTCGGCCAAGTTCAGGCCATGCGCCTTCGGGTCGTAGAGGAAGTCACGCTCGATGCGCCAGGTCTCGTGATAGATCTGCCGCCATTCGGCGCGCGGATCGACCCAGACCTGCGCCTCACTGAGTTTGAGCGCGCCGTCACCGGGCTTCGGTGCTTTGTCGGCATCGGCGATGATCCAGTTGCCGCCTTGGGCGTAAGCCATGTGATGACCATCCGCGGAAACCTGGAAGCTCGCGGCATCAATGCCGGAGACGTGCGGCGCGCTCTTGCGCGTTTTGAGGTCGTAACGCACGACATCGGCAACATCAGCGTCAGCCTCGCTCAGGTAGTCCGAGTCGGACACCGCTACGGGCAGCGAGACGGCATACAGCGCCTCGGCACTGACCGCGAGACGGCGATAGTTCGCCACGGCCAACGGCAGGCGCACGATGCGATCGGCGATACCGTCGTAGTCGATGCGCACCGTGGGCGCGACCGCTTTCGCCTCCTTGGCGTCCTTCCCGTCTTTGCCCGGCGTGGCGGCTTTGGCATCCGCAGCCTTCGCATCCACATCTTCATCACTTTCCGGTGCGACCGGCGACTCGCCTTGTGCACTCAGCACCTGCGCGTAGACGGCGGCTGAGCGTGCACGGCCGAGGCTGCTCATGTCGAGCCAACCGGCGCCGACGCCCTCGTCGGTAGAGGCGATGAAGTAAAGCTGCGCGCCCGACGGATCGAACTTCGGCGAGCGCACATCGCTGGCCCCATCTGTCAGCGCATGGATCTGCCGCGTCGCGAGTGTGTAGGCGTACGCTGCATGCAGGTGGCTCGGCAATTGCTTCGTGTAGACGAGCGTTTGGCTGTCGGGCGCCCAAGCGGGTGAGAGTTGGTGGAGCGGACTGTCGTACCGGTCGGTGTCGACCTTGACGGGGGTCGGGTGCGCGAGGTCCAGCAGCCACAGGTTCAGGCGCTTGTCCGTATATGCGAGCTTCTGACTGTCCGGTGACCAGGTGAGGTTGTAGAAGTAGGACGGGGGTTCACCGAGCGCGATGCGCCGCACCGACGACTGGCCGTCGGGTGTGCCGATGTGCAAGGCGTACTCACCGGACTCATCCGAGAACCACGCGACCGAGCGACCATCTGGCGACGGCGCCGGGCTGCGATCAGCAACGCCTGGGCTGCGCGTGAGATTGCGGACATCGCCCTTTTCTGCCGGCACCGACAGCACTTCGCCGTGGGTCTCAACGTACAAGCGCTTGCCGTTTGCCGACAGTGCGGCGGACAGCACGTCGCTTGGTTTGACGTTCTCAAAGTGCGCGCGAGTCTCCGTCGTCTCCGCTTGGATCTCGACCGGGACGCGATGCGCGGTGTGGGTGGCAAGATCGTACAGATGCAGCGAACCAAACTGCGTGTAGACCAAGCCGCCGGGACCTGCATTCAGACCCGTTAAATCCGGACCCTTGGGGTTATCGATCACGCGCTGCACGTTTGTGCCGTCGTACCGATAGAGGGTCGTCGGGCCGTCACGATCGGAGAGGAAATAGACATCCTTGCCGACATAGACCGGATGATGGTCGTTCGAATTCTCGCGCGGAACGTGCGTCACTGAGGACGTGGCCAGATCCGCGATCCACACGCGGGCGGTCTGGCCACCGCGGTACTTTTTCCACGCAGGCTGCCACTGGTTGAACGGCGTGTACGCGAGATGCTGTCCGTCGGCGGCGAGGCCCGCATCTTCGCCCGAGGGCAGAGGGAGCGTGGTGGGCAGGCCGCCGCTCGCCGGCAGCAGAAAGAAGCGCGCGAGATCGCGCACACTTTCGCGCATCGAGCGCATCAGGATCTGGCGTCCATCGGCGGTGAAGCCCAAGGGCTCATCGGGGCCCGGATAGAACGTCAGGCGCTTCGGTTCGCCGCCATTCGCGGGCACCACATAGACGTCGGTATTGCCGTCATAGGTGCCGGCATAAGCGATGGTCTGCCCATCCGGTGAATACACCGGATGGCGGTTCGCAGACTGGCCGGTGACGACGCGGGTGGCGCGACCGCCTTCCCGCGGAACCGTCCAGATCTGGCCGGCATGCGAAAACGCGATGCGGTTCGCGCTGAGCGCGGGATCCGACAGCACGAGTGGCGCCGCGGCGTGAGCACTGGCGATGACCGCGACGGCTACTAACGAGCCACCCAGGATCTGTATGAGTCGATTCATCATGTGAGGTCTCCAGAGGATCCGCATCAAACGAGGCGAGGGGGGACGCGAGCCGGCAACAAGCGCTCGAGTGCGGCGCCGATCTGCAACAAGTGACCGTCCTTGAAGCGCGGGGCCACGAGGGTGAGGCCGACCGGGAGGCCTTCGATGATGCCGCCGGGCACGGTGAGACTCGGATAGCCGGCGATGGCCGCCGCGGAGGCAATCGGCGCGCCCCCACCACCGGCGCCACGATCTCCCCAGACGTGGTCGATCAAGCTTGCCGGGCCACCCCCGGTGGCGAAGAGCACATCGACAGGCGCGGCAAAGAGGGCCGCGAGGCCCTCGCGATCCGCGCAGCGATCCAGCACCGCACGGGCCTCCAGATACGCCGGATCCGTGAGCGGTCCCTTGGCGTCCGAGAGTTCGAAAATATCCTGTCCGAAGAAGGGCATTTCGATGTCGGCATGCGCACGATTGAACGCGATCAGATCGGTGAGCGTACGAGACGGCACCTTCGCCGGATCCAGACCCGCCAGGTAGCGGTTGATGGCATCCTTGAATTCGAACTGCAGTGCTTCCCATTCCGGCAAGCCCATGGTTTCGAAGCCAGCCGGATTCTTAAGATCCACCAACACCGCGCCTTGCGCTTTCAAGGCATTCAGCGCCTGTGTGCGCAGTGCCCCTGTTTTGGGATGGGCATGGGCGTCCAGCGGCATGACGCCCACGCGTACGCCGGCGAGCGACAAGCCATTCAGGTGGAAGGCAGAGCCATCGCTCATCAAGGGGCGATCGGACATGAACTCTGCCAGGAGAGCGACATCCGCCACGCAACGGCCCATGGGGCCGGCCGTGTCTTGCCGTGGCGAGAGAGGGACGACGCCGCGACCGCTCACCATGCCGATGGTGGGCTTCAAGCCGACGAGTCCGTTATTGGCGGCCGGCGACAGGATGGATCCATCCGTCTCCGAGCCGACGGCCACGGCGCAAAAACTCGCAGCTGCCGATGCACCTGAACCGGAGCTGGATCCAGACGGGTTGCGATGCCGATCGTACGCGTTACCAGTTTGTCCGCCGACGCCGCTCCAACCACTAGAGGATTGGTTGCAACGAAAATTGGCCCACTCGCTCAAGTTCGCTTTGCCCAAGACCACCACACCGGCTGCGCGTAGCCGTGCGACCAGGTCGGCATCCTGATCGTGTGTGGAGCGCGCGAAGGCATGCGATCCGGCTGTGGTGGGCAATGGATCCTTCGTTTCGATGTTGTCCTTGAGCACGATGGGGATGCCGTGCAAGGGACTGCGGACGTGTCCCGCGGCGCGTTCCGCATCTAATGCCGCCGCCGCAGCCTCTGCGTCGGGGTTCAGCGCGAGTATCGAATGGAGGCCGTCGGCACCGCGATCAAAACGTTCAATGCGCGCTCGGTAGGCCTTCACCAATGCCAGGGAGCTGGTGTGACCTGACGCCATGGCTTGCGAGAGCTCGGCGACCGACTTTTCGGTCGGGTCATAGCCGCTCTTGCTGGCGGCCAAAGCGCGTCCTGTGGAAGCCAGGGCGCCGGCAGCGCCGATCGTGGTCAGAAAGTCGCGACGATCCATTCAAGTGCCCTCGGACAAAAAGGAAGAGGCCGTCACGATAGCGCGAATCGAGGCGGGAAATGGCGCCGTCTCGTCCAGTACCGAAGGGTTAAAAACTAAGCGCGTCCAGTACGCAATGTCGCGTTG
>CANGOP010000018.1 GCA_947455595.1 Gammaproteobacteria bacterium | reverse complement strand
CTCGGCGAGGAAACGTTGGAGCCACGTCGCACGGCCCCACGCGCGATTTTGCGTGCCATTCTGGCTTCGTTCGTGATCGGCGGCGCGATTCTGGTTTTTGCGGTGCTCTCGGTGCCCAATCTCCATGACCCAAAGATTGCGAGCAGCGATGGAGGACTTCAATACATCGTCGAACAGGTGATGTGGGGTCCGTTGGCGAAGGTGTTTCTGGTCTGCATCGTGGTAGCGGTCTCCGTCTGCGCGCTGGCCGTGCACACCGCGGCCATTCGATTGGCCTTTGCGATGGCTCGCGATAACGCGCTTCCCTTCGGCGAAAAACTGGCGCAGATCAATTCCGTGACACAAACGCCGATCGTGCCGGCCATCGCGATTGGCGCGATCGCATCGCTCATTCTCGTCATCAATATCGGCCAACCGAAAATCTTCACCGTGCTGACGTCAATTGCGGTGATCATGATTTACCTCGCGTACTTGATGGTGACCGCGCCGATGCTGAAGAAGCGTCTACAAGGACAATGGCCACCGCCGGATCTAGCGGAAGGCGGCTATTTCTGTATGGGTCGCTGGGGTTTATTCGTCAACGTCGTTGCCGTGCTCTGGGGGCTTGGGATGGCGTTGAATCTCGCTTGGCCGCGTGAGTCGGTCTATGGTTTGCCTTGGTACAACACGTGGGGAGCCTACGTGTACATCGCAGTGATACTTGGTGCGGGCTTACTGTGGTACGCATCGGCCGGTCGGTATCACATCGGGACCCTGGCATCGCATGCAGCAGAAGCGGCCGAAGGTTCCCACCGTGTCGATTGATCTCGTGCGTCGCTGGCTGCGCGCAGCTTGCCTGTGTGTAGGATTCGGTGCGCTACCGGGACTTGCGAGCCCCGCGGCAATGCGGAATGTTGATTGGCCTGTCTACGGGGGCGATGGGGGTGCTCAGAAATTCTCGTCGCTTGCCGATATTCATCGCGGCAATGTCGCGCAATTGCGCTTGGCGTGGTCTTGGGAAACCGGCGAAGAGGTTAATCGCGACTTCGGCACATCGCCGGGCATTTTCGAGACGACGCCGCTCGTTGTAGATGGGGTCATGTACCTATCGACGCCCTATAACCAGGTCGTCGCGCTCGATGCGGTTACGGGCCAACAGCGTTGGCGCTTTGATCCGGGAGCCTATCGGGAAGGTCAGGTTCCGAATGGTATGGGCTTCGTCCATCGGGGTGTCGCCCTTTGGCGCGATGACCGTGGTGGCCATCTCCGCGTTCTGATCAACTCCCGTCACCGTCTGATTGAGTTGGATGCGGTGACTGGAAAGCCCGTTGACGGCTTCGGGGATCATGGCGTCGTCGACTTACTGCAGGATCTCGCCTGGCCGGTGGATCCCAAGCGCTACACGAATACCTCACCACCGCTCGTTTGGAAGAACCTCGTGATCGTCGGTAATGGGGTCGCCGATCGGCTCGTTTACCGTCAAGATCCGCCGGGAGATGTACGCGCGTTTGATGCGCGGACAGGGCGTCGTGTCTGGTCCTTTCATACCGTCCCGCGGGCCGGTGAAGCCGGCTCTGAGACCTGGACCAACGGCGCGAATGCGTATACGGGTCATACCAACGTCTGGGCGCCCATGTCGGTCGACGAGCGTCGTGGGCTGCTTTATCTGCCGGTGAGTACCCCCAGCAACGATTTCTACGGCGGCAATCGCCCAGGCGATGGACTCTACGGCGACTCACTGGTCTGTTTGGACGCCAAGACGGGTCGGAAGCGTTGGCATCGGCAGTTAGTTCATCACGGACTTTGGGACTACGACCCTCCGGCGGCACCAACGTTGGTGACATTGCGGCGTGATGGGCATTGGGTGGATGCGGTGATCCAACTCACGAAGCAAGGATTGATCTTCGGCTTTGATCGCCAGACCGGACGCCCGCTCTGGCCGATTGAAGAAAGGCCAGTCCCCGCCTCTGACGTGCCTGGGGAGGTCGCCTCGCCCACCCAGCCATTTCCAGTCGGGATGCCAGCACTCGTGCCGCAGGGCGTCACGTTGGCAGACGCGACGGATTTGACGCCGGAGTTGCATGACGAGGCCGTTGCGGTGATGTCACGGCTGCAGTTGGGGCCGCTGTACACACCGCCGAGTCTCAAAGGCACCTTGCAACGACCAGGTCTTGAGGGCGGTGCAGATTGGGGTGGCGGCGCCTTTGATCCGGATTCAGCCACGCTCTACGTCAAGGTCAATGACGCGCCGGAGATTGTGTATCCGGATATCACGGACGCTGCCGGCAACGTGCCCGCGGTCGGCCCGAACGATAGCAGTGAGACGTCAGTTTATTTGCGGCACCGCATTCCTCTGTTGAAGCCACCGTATGCCTACCTTGACGCGGTCGACTTGGAACATGGCACGATGCGATGGCAGGTTCCCTTTGGGGATGACCCGGCTATCCGGCGCCATAAATCCCTCGCAAATGCCCCCTTGCCCCCGCAGCTTGGGGCTGCCGGCAATGCGGGTGTATTAGCCACCCGGGGCGGATTGGTATTCGTGGGTGGAGGCGACATGGCCGTTCATGCCGTAGATGCATCGACCGGACAGGATGTCTGGCGATATGACACGAGTGGCCTCAAAACGACCGGGACACCAATGACCTATCGGGTGGCGGGTCATCAGTACGTCGCGATCGCAGTTGGAGGCCCCGGTAGCGGCGCCCGCCTGCTGGTTTTTGCGCTGCCTTGATCTTGTCCCGTTTAACTCGAAACAGATGTTGCCGACTGACCGCGCTGTGCATCGCTGCGCTGTGTGTATCGTTCGCTGCATTCGCGAATCCCGGTGCGGCGATCTTGCCGCCGGGTGAGGGGCAGGCGTTGGCAACTCGAATCTGTGGTCAGTGCCATTCTGTTGAACTCCTGATGCGTCACCGCCTGACCCGCCGTCAGTGGATGGCTCAGATCGACACGATGATTTCAAAAGGCGCGAAGGTCGACGACGACGACTTCGACGTCTTGGCAGATTACCTCACCCGTGCACTCGCCCCGGAGAGTCGTAGCGAGTGACCCGCTACTACCGCTGAGCCGTGCCGGCCCATTTGTAGGTCACGCCACTGCGCATCACAAAGGCAACGTGGCGCACCGCTTCTAGGTCCTGCAAGGGATCTCCCTCGAGCGCGATTAAGTCTGCTTCATAACCCGGCGCGATGCGCCCGATCCGATCACCCAAACCGATGGCCTCTGCCGCTAGGGTGTGTGCCGACACTAAAGCCTGCATGGGGCTTTGGCCGCATTCTTTGACGCGCCCAAAAAATTCCTCGGCGTTACGTCCATGGGCGCCCGCAGTGGCATCGGTTGAGAAAACGATCTTGGCGTGGGGTTCTGCCATCATCATCCGACAGACCTCCACATCGAAATGAAGGTCGCGAAGCATGGTCTGCATACCTTCGGGCGTGTAGTTGCCGACGCCGATATAACGATTCTGGTTGGCGATATAGTTTTGTACGACAAGCCCCACCTGTGGGCTCAGATAGGCGCCGGCTTCTGCGGCAACATGGATATCTTGTGCGGACGCATAGGTCGCATGTTCGATTTCTCGACAGCCGGCACGGGCTGCTGCGGCGACTTGCGAACGATAGGCATGGACCATGCTGCGGAGCCCTTGCGCCGCTGCTTCATCGCACAGTACTTTCAGTTGATGTTCGGTAAATGTGGGTAGCGCGCCCACCCGCTGGCTTGACGACGCGAAGATCTTGACCAGATCTGCGCCTTCCGTTTTGCGCTGCCGCACAACGGAGCGGAGCGTTTCGTCGGGCGTATTGGCGTCCCCTTCAATCCAGCCAAGCGACGTCAGCACGCGCGGTCCTGGGAAGCCGCGGTCGCGGATGGCATCCCGCAAGGGGCGTTCGGTTGGATCCCCGACGGACTGCACGGTGGTAAACCCACCCATCAGAGATGCCCATGCCGCATTGGCGATGCCAGTGGCGGCGTCCGCGACGGACTCGGTTTCCGTTGCGATCCTGCCCTGCGCATCCCAATGGGAATCCAGATGCACATGCGTATCGATGAATCCGGGCATCACGGTGAGGCCGCGAAGATCAATGACCGCACCGGTCGCCGGCGTATGGATACCGGCCTCCACTCGCTCAATGCGTCCGTGCTGGAGCACGACGGTCACATCGCGTGCTTCCTTGCCCGTGCCGTCTAACAGATGGGAAATCAGCAGCGTTGTCGGCCCAGCCGGCGCCGAAGGTGGCGGGACTGGAGACACCGCCGCTGTCGCAGTCGACATGCCGGTCATTGTCAGCAGAAGCGAGGCCAGAGCGGACTTCATACGCGGTGTCCCGAATTAGGGCTTAGAGGGCTCGGGATATTGGAACGGATTGGTGACCGCCGGCTTCGTGGGCGGGACTTTGTGGGGAAGTGGCACGTCGGAGTTGGCCGCATCCAGCAGCAGCGTGGCGAGCACCACAGCGGCCTGCCGCAGATCATCCGGTCGCAGGTGATCAAACGTGTCGATGTTGGTGTGGTGGACGCGCGAACCGTAGTCCAAGGGATCTTGGACGAACTGGAAAGCGGGTAACCCGATGCGGCTCATGAGCACATGATCCGTACCGCCCGTGGGCGATGCGACAACGTTATTGGCCCCGAGACTCGCAAAAGGTGCCATCCATTCTCTGAGCATGGACGCCGCTCCGAAGTTGCCTTCGGTGTGAATGCCGCGGATCTTGCCCGAGCCATTATCGATATTGAAGTACGCGGCGAGTTCCAGGTAACCCGTCAGATAATCAGTCGGCGAGATGTCATCAACGTAATAGGGGCCCAGCGCTGCGACGTCAGGATCGGTCGGAATCGGCCAACGCACGATATGGGTGTTCAAATAGGCTGCCGAGCCGTGGAGACCCTGTTCCTCACCTGACCAGAGCGCGATCCGAATGGCTCGCTTGGGGGTGACGCCGAGGCTCGCGAGGATCCGACCGGCCTCCATGACAACGGCGCTGCCAGCCCCGTTGTCAGCTGCGCCATCCGCCGCCACCCAGCTATCAAGATGGGCACCTGCCATGACGTATCCGGCTTTCGGGTCCTTACCCGGTATTTCCGCGATCACGTTGTAGGCTTTGGTATCTTGGTCGTCGAAATGCACCTGACTATCAATTTCAAGCGTGACTTCGCCGAGCTTGGCGAGGCGGGCTAGTCGCCGATAGTCCTCAGCGCCCAGTTCCACACCTGGCAAGGCCGGAGTTTGCCCAACTCGATACGAGTAGCCTTCGCCATGGACTAGGCTTCCGGGTAGTCGTGACATCCGCGCCCAGGCAACCGCGCCCTCTGCGGCTAGAAATTGATCCAGCGCCGTGGCGAATCGATGCCGCTCCAGCGTTTTCGTCAGGCTGTCAGCTTCGGTGTGAGGGATGGTGTAGCGGTCTTGCTTGTAGAGGTCTGTATCGCTGAAGCGCTGAAAGGGCGCATCGGTATCATCTTTCGGGTCTTCCGGCCAAGAGATCAGCACGATCCGACCATTCAGCTTGCCCTTGAAAGCGGCAAAGTCTTTCTCGGTCCGCATGGGCGCAACGACGATCGATGCTTTGACCGCGCCATGGGTGGCGGGCGTCCAGGCGACGGGTATCGACCGAAGCGCGAGTGGACGCGGACTCAGCATCCGAACACTCGACGACTCAATCCACCAACCTCGGCCGAACTCAAAACCTTCGGTGTGGACGTTTTTAAGGCCCCAGCGGCGAAACTCGCTCTGTGTCCACGTTTCCGCCTGACGCATCGCCGGAGAGTTCGTCAATCGACCCCCGATCGCGTCACTCAGGTGGGCGACCGTGGCGACGACCTCACCGTGGTTGAATCCCGCATCGGCAATTCTTTCCATCGTCATGGCATCCACCGGCGGTGCGGCGAGGGATGATGTCGTAAAGGACAGAAGCAGGGTGGATAGCAGCAGGCGGCGCGTCGGCATATCAGGACTCATGCAGAAGGACGATATCCCGATGCTACGGTCCCGAACGCGCCCTGCCAACCCACCGGCCGAAACAGCGCACGCGGACGGAACCGACGGGCGACACGTTCATGGCCTTCGCGCAGGCGAGTCCGTGCCGACCGAACTCAGTTGCCGCGTCGAGTCGACGTATGGCTCGGATCCGCGATTTGGCGCTCTAACCATTGCCGGACACGTTGGGCGTCGGCAACACGGGTGTATTTACCCGCCGAATCCAGCAGCACGATAATGACCGAACGACCTTCCACGACCGCCCGCATGACCAGGCAGCGGCCTGCTTCTGCGATATAACCGGTCTTCTGGACGATGATGTTCCAAGTCGGATTCTTAACCAAGGCGTCCGTGTTGTGGAATTCGGTTGAGCCGCGATGCTTTACGGACACGGTATAGCTAGGATCGGTCGAATATTCCTGAATCACCTGATGGGTACTGGCCGCGCGGACCAGTTTCGCCAAATCTTCCGGGCTCGCCACGTTCTCGTTATCAAGCCCAGTCGGTTCAACGAAATGAGCTGACGTCATCCCGAGCGCTTTGGCCTTGGCGTTCATGGCGGCTACGCAGGCGCTGATGCCGCCGGGATAGGTGCGACCGAGGGCATGAGCCGCGCGGTTTTCTGAAGACATGAGCGCAAGATGCAGCAAGTCACCTCGGCTGAGTGAGGTGCCAAACTCCAGACGAGAGGTCGACGTCTTGGCCGTCTCCCCCCGATCTTCCGGAACGACGGTGATCACTTCATCCATCGGCTGATGAGCTTCTACCACGACCAAAGCCGTCATCAATTTTGTGATCGAGGCGATCGGCATCGGCACGTCAGCTTGCTTGGCCAACACAACCGACTGCGATGCTTCATCCAGAACGTAGAAGGAATTGGATTTGAGATCGGGAGCTGCCGAGCGCGAACCCGCGGATGATCGCGGATGCACGGCAGCATTGGTTCGGGCGACGCGGACGGCCGACGCGCGCGCATTCTTCATCGGGCGATGGGTCTGCGTCTGGACCTCCTCGGCCGGGGCAGACTTCGCGTGGTGATGCGTAGCTGAAAAGCTCGGCATTGAGACGAGCACGGACAGGAGACCGGCAGGGATCAAAACTATGGCAGCGCGCAGGCGACGGTGCATGAGGCCCCCCCCGAATCAAAGTATCCCATTAGATTAAGGCTTTGCGCGTG
This sequence comes from Gammaproteobacteria bacterium, assembly GCA_947455595.1. Classification (GTDB taxonomy): domain Bacteria; phylum Pseudomonadota; class Gammaproteobacteria; order Steroidobacterales; family Steroidobacteraceae; genus CAIKZZ01. Next base: position 57,573 of record CANGOP010000018.1, on the reverse strand, counting down.
ATACGTCACGCCCTACATGAGGGGTATCGATTAATTTTTTCTAACCGACCAGACCTGTCGGCATACTGGAGGGATGGTGATTGCACCGACGAGGGCTGAACGGTGGTGACTTTGCTGCTTTGGCTGTTGCTATGGGTGGTCTGCTGGCCTCTGGCGATCTTGGCGCTCGTGCTTTGGCCGATCCTGTACCTATTGACGTTGCCCTTGCGGCTCGCGGGTATTGCTGTCGAAAGTGTGTTTGCCTTGCTGCGTGCACTCTTGATGCTGCCGGCGCGGGTATTGCGTGGCCGGTAGTTTCGCCACAAAACGAACGCGTCGATGCCATTTTGGCGCTGATTATTTGGCTTTTTGGGAGCTCTGTATGAATCCAATGCGTCCGATTGTCTTGGCCTTGTTTGCTCTGACTACTGCCGTCAGCACTGCGCAAGCCGATACCGTGGTGGTGACAGCTGCCCGGATGGTTGACGTGGTGGCGGGTCGGGTCGTCGAGCACCCTGTCGTGACGGTTACCGATGGGCGAATCACGGGCGTATCGACAGGAAATGCGACCATCCCCGCGGGCGCCCGACGCATTGATTTGGGTAACCGGACTTTGCTACCCGGCCTCATCGACATGCATGTGCATTTGACGTCAGACCCGTCGTTATCGGGTTACCGAGGCCTCGAATTTACCGACAATTTCTGGACGGTTGTCGGTGTCGCGAATGCCCGCAAAACGCTCGAAGCGGGATTTACGACCGTCCGCAATGTGGGGTCGGCTAACTACGATGACGTGGCGCTAAAGCAGGGTATCGAAGCAGGCTATGTGCCCGGTCCTCGGATTGTGCCCGCCACCTATGCCATCGGTGCAACCGGTGGCCATTGTGATGCAACGGAATTCCCGCCCTCCGTACAAGTCCCGGCACCCGGGATCGCCAATGGACCGCAGGAGATTCGCGCCGTCATTCGCAAATTGCGCAAGTATGGTGCGGAGGTGATCAAGTTCTGTGGTACCGGGGGTGTGTTCTCCAAGACCGATTCGGTAGCCGGCCAGCAGTACTCGCTCGCGGAAATGCAGGCGCTGGTGGATGAGGCCCATATGTTGGGTCTTCGGGTCGCAGTACATGCTCACGGGGTCGCGGGTATACAGGACGCCATTCGTGCGGGCGTCGATACCATCGAACACGCCAGCCTCGCGGATGCCGAAACGATTGAGTTGGCCAAGGCGCACGGCACTTACTTCTCAATGGACGTATACGACGACGACTACATCTTGGCTGAAGGTGAGCGCAATGGAACCTTTAAGGAGTCGCTAGAGAAGGAGCGCAAGATCGGCCTATTGCAGCGCCAGAATTTCAAGGCTGCGCATGCAGCAGGCGTGAAGATGATCTTTGGCACGGATGGGGGTGTTTATCCGAACGGCGATAACGCCAAACAGTTCGTGACGATGGTCCAATGGGGAATGACGCCGATGCAGGCCATACAGGCCGCTACAGTGACCGCTGCTGAGGCGTTGGGTCGTAGTAGCGATGTCGGTGCCATTGCCGTGGGTCGTTATGGTGACTTGATCGCTGTCGACGGAGACCCACTGGCGGAGGTTGCGCTGTTGCAAAAGACGTCTTTTGTGATGAAAGGCGGTTCCGTCTTCAAGGATGTGAAATCTCGATGAAGTCTCGGCAACGAATTCTGATTACGGGCGCAAGCTCTGGCCTTGGACGAGGTATGGCGCTTGAATTTGCGGCTCGTGGTCGGGATCTGGCGCTCTGTGCGCGCCGGCTGGATCGACTCGAGGATTTGCGCGGGCAGATTGCCGCGCAGTTTCCAACGGTTCGGGTTGCCGTCCGTGCGCTAGACGTGACGGAATACGCTCGCATTGGGCCGACGTTTCGGGAGCTCGCGGCGGAGTTAGGCGAATTAGACCGCATCATCGTGAACGCGGGTATCGGCCGTGGTGCCCCAGTGGGGACGGGTTGCTTCGACGATAACTTGGCGACCGTCAACACGAATTTCGTCGCGGCATTAGCGCAATGTGAGGCCGCCGTTGAGTTATTTAAGGCCGGTCACGGCGGACATTTGGTGACCATTTCGTCGATCGCGGCTATCCGTGGCTTGCCACGGGCGCAGACGGTCTACGCCGCCACGAAGGCTGGCTTGTCATCACTGACGGAAGGGATTCGCGCGGACACATGGGGCTCCAATATCCGTGTCAGCGCCATCCTTCCGGGGTACATCGAGACGGAAATTCTCTCAGGCTCTCGCCGGCGACCGTTTATGGTGGACGCACAAACGGGTTGTCGGGCGATCGTACGCGCGATCGAACGTGAGCGTCCGACGGCGTGTGTACCCGGGTGGCCCTGGGCGCCGATCGCAATGCTGATGCGTCATGTGCCACTCGGGCTCCTGTTGAGGTTTCTGTAATGACACGTCATCTGGGGTGCCCTCGACTGAGTCTTGATCCTCAGGCCATGCGCGCTGTCAAAGATGAGGAAGTGAGTGTTGAATTTGCGCTCGTGCCTGGCCTTGTCATGAGCGCGGTTGGGCCGAATCACTACGCCAGCGGAGATGCCCTGATTACCGGCTCTACCGGAGATCGTTGGACCGTCACGCGGGATCGTTTTGATGCGAAGTACCGCCCGTCCGGTGGGCAGTCGGCTGGGGAAGCCGGCCCCTATCGGAATATGCCGGTTGTGATTTGGGCCAAGCAGATTCACGAGCCCTTTACGATCGAACGGTGCGCTGGAGGCGACCGATTGAGCGGAGAAGCGGGAGACTGGGCCGTCGAGTACGCCGAGAACGACTGCGGGCTGGTGGCCCGTGAGCGCTTCGCTGCCGTTTACCGCTCCGCCTAGCGCGAATCATGGCTCCACTGGCGGGCAGACGCCCGCCAGTGGACATCTCATCAGTGGCGGTACGTGAAGGTGACGCCAATCGTGCGCGGCCGGTAGGTCCAGTCGCGTTCAAGACGCGTGGTGCCTGAGTTGACACCGTCCGGTGCGACACCTGGATTGATCGTCCAGTTGTAGTTGGTCACCTTACGGCTATCCATCAGATTGTCGATGAACAGAGCAACCTGCCAGTCGCCTGCCTGGACGCCCAATCGCGCAGTGACAAAGTTGGTTGCCGGAAGCGTGTAATTCGCATCGTCGTATTGCAGCGACCCTGGATCCTGCCCAGGTGACGCCCACTTCGCCTTACCTTGGTATTCCCAGTCGCCGCGCACGAACGACTCATGACCAAAGGCCTCAAACTTGTATTCCAGCCCCAAAGACGCCGTAACTGGAGCTCCGGGCTGCCCACCTTGACCAACGATTGCATTGCCGTTGGCGGCAACTGGCAGCACATCGACATGGTTTGCGCCGACGTAGCTTGAGCGCACGTACCGAGAATCGGTGTAGCCGGCCGAAAACTCAGCCGTAAAGCTCGGCGTGACTGCGAATTCGGCCTGGATGTCGGCGCCCTTCGCAACCGCTTCACCGAGGTTCTGAATCCAGCTGATCTGGCAGACGGGAGGCAATACCGTCTGCTGAATGTTGTGCCACTTGATGTAGTACACGCTGGAAGCGACGCGCAGCCGATTGTCGAAGTTGTTCTTCGTACCCACTTCATAGCTCTGCACCGTGTCGGAGTCGTAGGTCCCCGGTGAGCTGTTGATGCCAAAGTTTGCAAAGTCGCCCGCACAGGCGGCTTGCGGAACGGGGTTGTTCGCGCCACCCGGACGGAATCCCTTTGAGTACGTGAAGTAGTAAAGGTTATTCGGGTCGTGCTGGTACGAGAGCCCGAGCTTTGGCGTGAAAACCGACTCAGAATGACTGTTCGTTAAATAGGTATCGTAATCAAACAGCTGCGCCGCGCCGGTGACGGTATCGACCGAAAACTTCACCTTGGCAAAACGCCCGCCGGCAATGATCTTGAGCTCATCCGAAATGGCGTAGGTTGCCTCGCCGTAAATAGCTGTCTGCTCATCCTTGGCGTGTGTGCGCAGGAAGTAGGAGGATTGCGGATCGATACCGGTTACTGTTTCGCCGCAATGCGGCGTGGGCGTCGGGTCGCAGGGTGCAGGGTTGCTGCCTAGCCCCACGCCGAAATAATCAGCCACGTTGGGGTAGCCTGCGGCGGCGAAGAATTCACCCAACTGTGGATCATGCAATTGCTCGAGGTAGTCCTGCTTGTTAGAACCGTAGAACACGCCAGCCGTCCAGAACAGCTTGGAGCTCGGGTCGTTCGATTGCAGACGGAACTCCTGAACAAAGTTGCGCTGCCCGTTGTTGATGGAAGCGGGTGCTCGGTATTCGAGCCCTGGCACGAGTGAATGAATCCCGTTCTGGTCCAGCAGAAGTGAGTCGGCGCCGAGGCCTAGCAGCGACTGGTAGAAACCCAAGTTGTATAGCGTGCCGTCATACCCGGTGACTTCATCACGGTGGTAGTACGACGTGTTCGAAATGAACCGCACCGGACCAAGGTCAGCTTCGACCTTGAGAGCGGGCAGATAGAACTTGTCAGGCGACGACCGCGCGGTCGGGTTGGCGCCCACAAACTTGTGCGATGACGGGTTCGAGTACAGCGGCCAGTAGTTACCGACGTCATTCACATTTCGGTCTTGATAGTAAATGCTCGGCGTGACCGTCCATGTGTCATTCGGCGCCCAGATGGCGGCCAGTCGCACGAGGGTGGTGTTTGAACGATTCGCGTTGTGGTCAACGACGGTCGACGGGTGATACGAGTCCACTCGGTCGATCCATCCACCGTCTTGTCTGTGCCAGACCGTGAGGCGGGCGCCCAATGTGCCATCCTTGATTGGACCCCCAATGGCGTAACCAGCCTCATAGCTCGGATCGCCGCCGGGGCTGAAGGACATCTCTGCGCGACCGTTCTGGCTCGTCTTCGTGAGTGATGGCTGTACCGTGATGTAGCGGACCGTTCCGCCCTCCGAGCCGGCGCCGAATAAGGTTCCCTGCGGGCCGCGCAGCACTTCGACACGCTCGAGGTCAAAGGACTTGGGCAGCGACTCATCTGGGTTGAAGGCAATTGAACGCATCTGGATCGGCGTGTCATCCACGTAGATGCCCGTCGTGCCAGCGCCGCCCGACGATGCGATACCTCGAATGGAAATGTTGGCCGTGCCCGAGGTGTCGACGTGGATTCCAGGTGTGAATCGGGCGACGTCTTCAATGTCCTTGATTCCGCGAAGGTCGAGGCCCTCGGAGGTCATCGCGGTCAAGCTGACAGGGACTTTGCTCAAGGACTCTTCATGGCGGGTCGCAGTGACCACGATTTCTTCAAGGCTCGCCGTCTGCCCGCTGTCGGCAGCCACCGCCGTTGCGGAAGTCAGTACGGACGCGCAAGCGCTGGCAAGAACTGATGACAGGCGAAGTGCAGAAGGGGTGAAGGTCATGAAGTGCCTCGCGGATAGGGAGTCTGAGTCAGGATTAGCCCGATAATTTACGGCACCAAAGTGTCGATGGCCAACCCAAATCGCGGTTTTCATCTGAATTTCGGCGCGAAGGATTCAATCTGTGATCGCAGATCATTGACTCGTACCCACCTGCCCCGGTAGTTTCAGGCGATGCTGGAAGCCGCGGGCGGAATTCTTTCCTGACATCCCGGGCGCACGGCTCAGGGGGGGATATGGCGAGACGGAACAATGACCGACCATCTGATCGGGCCCTTGGAATGGGTGAAGCCATTACCCGGCGGGACTTCATGCAGGGGGCGTTGCTCGGTACTGGCGCACTCGCCTTGCCGGGGTTGGTCGGTTGCTCTCATCGGCAAGTTCCGCTCGCTCCACCCGCTCAGGATGCTGCTGGCTACTACCCGCCCACGCGGACAGGCCTGCGGGGGAGTCATCCCGGCGCGTATGAGGCCGCCCACGCGTTGCGCGACGGCAATCTCCACATACAACCCCTTGATATCGGTGAAGAATATGATCTTGTCATCGTCGGCGCAGGGATCAGCGGTCTATCCGCTGCATTGACCTATCGCCGCGAACGGCCTAACGCGCGCATCTTGATCTTGGACAACCATGACGACTTCGGTGGCCACGCCAAGCGCAACGAGGTGATGGTCGACGGATCCATGCGACTGCTCAACGGCGGCACGTATGCCATCGAGAGTCCTCGGCCCTACAGCGCGATCGCTGACGGCGTGCTGCGGGATGTGGGCATTGATGCCGTGGCCCTCGCTAAGCAAACGCAGAAGAACGATTTTTATCAGTCCTTGGGGCTATCTCAGGCGGTCTTCTTTGATAGCGAGACCTTTGGTTCGGATTATCTGGCTCGCGGTTACCGGAATCGGTCGTGGACTGACTTTCTCAAGGGGGTCCCCCTGTCGGAAGCCGCCAAGCGAGATGTCGAGCGGGTCGAGACTGGGCGGGTCGATTACCTGGCGGGAATGTCGGCGACCGATAAGAAGCAAAAATTGCTGCGAATGAGCTATCTCGCGTACCTGCGGGACGTGGTCAAGGTCGATCCCTCCGTCATTGCCCTCTACCAATCCCTGACCAAGGGGTGGTGGGGTGTTGGTATCGATGCCATCGGCGCGCTGGATGCCTGGGGTAGCGAGATGCCTGGGTTTCAGGGTCTGAACCTGCCATCTGGCTCGATTCCCGGAATGGGCTATACCCCAGCAGGGTTTGCGGATACCGGCGGCTCTGTGTTCATGCATTTTCCTGACGGGAATGCGTCGGTTGCCCGTGCGCTCGTGCGCCGCTTGATTCCAGCAGTGATTCCTGGGTCCACCATTGAAGATCTCATCACGGCGAAGGCCAACTATCGCGAACTCGATCGACCGGATTCGTCGGTTCGGATACGCCTGAATTCCATCGTGGTGGGCGTGCACCACGACAGTGCTGATATTGCGCGCAGCCGTTCCGTCCGTGTCGCTTATCACCGAGACGGCCGCGTACTGGAGGTCCGCGCGAGACAGTGCATCCTCGCCTGTTACAGCGCGATCATTCCTTACTTAGTGCCCGAATTGCCGGATGCTCAGAAAGCGGCCATGCATGAGGCGGTCAAGACGCCCCTCGTATACACCACGGTCGCGTTATCAAACTGGCGCTCGTTTCATGACCTGGGTGTGTCGTCGATTTACGCCCCCGGCTCTTACCATACGACAGTCAGGCTGAATTCAACGGTGGACATTGGTGGCTACGCCAGCCCCCGGTCACCCGACGAGCCCAACCTACTCGCTATGGTGCGTACGCCTTGCAAGCCGGGCCTGACCGAGCACGAACAGAATAAAGTTGGTCGTGCTGAGCTACTCGCTACGCCATTTGAAACATTTGAGCGAGAGATTCGCGATCAATTGCGGCGCATGTTGGTGGGCACTTCATTTGATCCCGCTCGCGATATTCGGGCCATCATCGTGAATCGTTGGCCCCATGGATATTCACCGGAAAACAACCCACTGTTTGATGCCGATGTTCCCGTAGGGCAGGAAGCCTATGTGCGTGCTCGAACGCGCTTTGGGCGAATTGCGATTGCCAATTCGGATACGGGGGCAGGCGCATATACCGATGTAGCCATTGAACAAGGGCATCGTGCGGCTTACGAACTTCTCGGAGCCTGACCGGCTCCGACTATGACCAGAAAGGATTGTAAAAGATGAGCATCGGAAAACTGCCGGCCACCGAAGTCGCGGAGTTGAAGCGTCTTGATGTATCTCACCATCTTCCGGGCCAGACAGATTACAAATTGCAGGCTCAGCTCGGCGGTAGCCGGATCATTACCAAGGCGTCCGGTTGCTTGATCCATGACGCTGATGGAAACGAGATCCTAGATGGCATGGCAGGCCTTTGGTGCGTGAATGCAGGCTACGGCCGAGAGGAGTTGGCCCAGGTGGCCTTCGAGCAGATGTCCGAATTGCCGTACTACAACACCTTTTTTAAGACGGCGAGTGCTCCAGCGGTCCGGTTGGCTGCCAAAGTGGCGGGGAAATTGGGACATGGCCTGTCGCATGTTTTCTTTAATTCCTCGGGTTCGGAAGCAAACGACACGGTCTTTCGACTCGTCCGTCACTATTGGGCTGTAAAAGGCCAGCCGTGGCGACACGTCATCATCGGACGCTGGAACGGCTATCACGGATCGACGGTCGCCGGTGCGAGCCTCGGTGGCATGAAGTCGATGCATGAGCAGGGCGGTCTACCCGTCCCTGGTGTAGAACACATCATGCAGCCGTATCTATTCGGCGAAGCGTTTGGAGAAGATCCCGAGACGTTCGCGGCGCGAGCGGCTGATGCGCTTGAAGAGCGCATCCTCAAGGTCGGGCCTCACAATGTCGCAGCCTTTATTGGAGAACCAGTCCAAGGAGCCGGCGGTGTGATTATCCCGCCGCCAGGGTATTGGACTCGGATCGAGGCCATTTGTCGGAAATATGGGATTCTGTTGGTGAGCGATGAGGTGATCTGTGGCTTTGGACGCCTCGGTCGCTGGTTTGGCTTTCAGCACTTCGGTATTCGACCGGACATCGTTTCAATGGCCAAGGGTCTCTCATCAGGATATTTGCCGATCTCGGCAACAGCCATGTCGACCGAAATCGTCGATACGCTGCGGGAGGGTGGTGAATTCGTTCATGGCTATACCTATTCAGGTCACCCCACGAGCGCTGCTGTCGCATTGAGAAATATCGAGATTCTCGAGCGAGAGCATTTAGTTGAGCGGACAGCGGAAGATACGGGTCCGTATATCGCACGGGCGCTGGATCGCTTGCGTGACCATCCATTGGTTGGCGAGGCTCGTTCGCTCGGTTTGATCGGCGGAATCGAAATCGTCGCTCGAAAGGGCACTAACGAGCGATTTGGGGGCGCTGAAGGTCATGCCGGCCCCATCGTTCGCGACATCTGTATTCGTCGCGGGCTGATGGTTCGGGCGATCCGCGACACCATCGTATTTTGTCCGCCTCTGATCGTGAGTCATGCCCAGTTAGATCGCTTAGTCGATACCGTCCGCGCAGCATTGGAAGAGGCCACTCCAATCCTATTGGCCTTGCCGAAGGCTAGCTAAGAAGATGGTCGGTGGAGAGCGTAACGGGTTGGTGCGAGCAAACGTACATGACGAGTTGCGCCTGCGATTCTTAACGGGCCGAATCACCCCAGGAACCCCGCTCTCCACCCGCCGCCTAGCGACTGAGCTTGGCGTCAGCCAGATGCCGGTCCGTGATGCACTCGGGCGTCTGGCCGCCGATGGCGCTGTAGACATCCGTTCAAAGCGACGCATCGTCGTGCCCCCCATGACCCACGACCGCTATGCGGATTTACTGGCGTGTCGTGAACTCCTTGAGCCGGCGGCTGCGCGAGAGGCGCTGCGAGGGCTCGATCACGCGGCGATCGAATCGCTAGAGAAAGTTGATGAGGATATCGGTGTCGCATTAGAAAACGGCGATGTCGAAGCGTATATGTCAGCGAACCATGCGTTTCACTTCACGATTTACCGTGCGCAACCGCATCCGACGTTGGTGCAGTTGATCGAGACCCTTTGGCTCCAATTCGGGCCCTACATGCGGATCGTCTACGACCGGTTTGATGGTGAGCATCTTGCGGATCAGCACGCCCGAGCGATTCAGGCCATTCGCCGTCGGCGTCCGGCAGACCTGTCACGGGCTATTCTTTCCGACATACGAGACGGAATGGGCTTGATCAAGGCAACCGGGCTGGCGAAGGCCCCCCTAGCGTGAGCGTCTACGGCACAACCTTGCAGCCGTCTTCGGAGCACGTGCCGTCCTACTATGCGGCGACACAGCGTGAGCGCGTCACGGCGTCTGTTTTCTCCGGTGACGTGAAGACCGATGTCTGCGTCATCGGCGGTGGTTATGCTGGTTTGGGCGCCGCGTTGCATCTGGCTAGACGCGGTATTCCGGTAGCGCTCATCGAGCAATCGCGATTGGGATGGGGTGCGTCTGGCCGAAATGGTGGGCAAGTTCACGTCGGCATGCGTCGCGATCAGGAATGGCTCGAAAAAAAAGTCGGTCGACTTGCCGCGCTACGCTTCTGGAATCTTGCCTTAGAGGCTCGTGAACACCTCGATTGGCTGATTCAGACCTACCAGATCGACTGCAGTTACCGGCCTGGACTCATTCACGCCGATCACAAGTTGCGGTATGTGGCGGAAAGTCGCGAACATGTTGAGTGGATGCGAAAGCGCTATGGTTATAGAGACCTGACGTTCTTACCGCGCGAAGAATTGCGCGAATTGCTCGCCAGTGATGGTTATTTCGGCGGTACCTTTGACGCGCGGAGTGGGCATTTGCATGCGTTGGACTGGGCCCTAGGTATCGCTCGTGCAGCGGCGGCTCAGGGCGCTCAACTCTATGAGGGCGTCGAGGCCACCAAGATCACGCGAGAAGGGGCGGGGTTTCTCGTCGAGTCGCCTAGCGGGTGCGTGCGAGCCCGCCGTATCGTGATGGCCTGTAATGGCTATCTGCGTCGCTTGGAGCCTCGTGTACAGGCGCGCGTTATGCCGATCAATAACTATGTTGCTGTGACAGAAAACCTCGGTTCGACGGCCCGTGAACTGATCCGCAACGGTGCAGCGGTTTCCGACTCGCGATTCGTGGTCAACTACTTTCGAATGACGCCCGATGACCGCCTGTTGTTTGGAGGCGGTGAAAACTATAGCTATCGGTTTCCAAGGGATATTGGCGCATTTGTCAGACCACATGTCGAAGCTGTCTTTCCGCAACTGCGTGGGGTGGGATTCGAGTACGCCTGGGGAGGTACGCTCGGTATCACCACTACGCGCATGCCTTATGTCCGAGAGCTTGAGCCCGGGATCATTAATTTGAGCGGGTTTTCAGGCCTCGGGGTCGTTCTGGCTCCGTTCATCGGAAAGGTCGTCGCCGACGCGCTTGCGGGTGAGCGCGCGTCGTTTGAATTGCTGTCCGGACTGGCCGTGCCGCCATTTCCTGGTGGCCCCGTGTTGCGCTGGCCTACGCTGGTTGCAGCAATGCTGTATTACGCGCTCAGAGATAGGCTCTGAGTGTATTCGTTGAGTAGAGGGCATCATGCATGAACGCGCAAATGGAACGTATGCTTCCCTAACGGAATGGGAATCCTTTTTTGCTGAGAATCCCGATATCGAGGCGATCGACGCGTTCGTTATCGATTCAAACGGGATTCTGCAGGGCAAGCGCCTCGAAGCTGCTGACGGAGCAGGCCTATATAAAGGCGGAGTTCTCTTTTCCGCCTCTTCTCTGGTAGCGGACGTTCGTGGCTATGGGATTGAAGGGCATGGTTACGGGAGCGCCGACGGTGATCCCGATGGTGCGGCTATGCCACTGCCGGGTCGGATCGTTCGGGCACCTTGGACCCATAAGCCGACCGCGCAAGTCTTGTGCGAGATGACGAATATCCAATCAGGTCGTCCATACTGGTACGACCCTCGGCTCATCTTGGCGGATATCGTCGCCATGTGTCGGCGTGAAGGTGTTCATCCCGTCGTTGCGTGTGAATTGGAGTTCTACCTAATCGACCCGAAGCGAAATGAGGATGGAACGATTCGTGTTGGAGCTCATGCCGGCCGATCACCTCCCCGGCGCGGCGCTAATCTTTCCATGGAAGCGGTCGATGACTACGCTGATTTTCTCAATGCGGTCAATGTAGCTGCGAAGGCGCAAGGGTTGCCCGTTGCGGGATGCGTGTCTGAATATGGGGTTGGCCAGTTTGAAGTCAATTTGAGTCACATCGCAGATCCGGTGTTGGCAGCAGATCAAGCGGTCCTCCTCAAGCGACTGATCAAAGGCGTGGCGCGTTCTCGCGGCATGGAAGCGACCTTCATGGCGAAGCCATTCGTCGCTGAGGCAGGCAGCGGCTTGCACATTCATGCCAGTATCGTTGATGAAGCTGGGCGTAATCGGTTCGGGCTAGACGGTGGCGAGCAGTTGCTGCGTTTCGCGATCGGCGGGATGCAAGCGTTGTTATATGACTCGTTTGGCATTTTTGCGCCGAATTTCAACTCGCAGCGACGCTATTTGGGCTCTTTTGTACCAACATCGCGCGCTTGGGCTGAAAATAATCGCAGTGTTGCCTTCCGTATCCCCGCGCAACACGGGCCTGCGCGTCGCGTTGAACATCGTGTTGCCGGTGCAGACGCGAGTCCCCATCTGGTGATGGCCGCAGTATTGGCAGGTTTGTTGCATGGTCTGCGGCACCAGATTGACCCAGGCCCCCCCGCCGAAGGGCGTAGTGACGGCGGCGACCCGGAATTTCCCGGGGACTTGATCGTGGCACTTGATCGACTGGTGGCGGCCCGATTGCTGGGAGACTACATTCCGAAGCGGTACCTAGAGGTGTTCTCGATTACCAAGCGCGGAGAATATTTGGACTTGATCGAACATATTTTCCCGCGAGAGTACGATTTCTATGTCTGATCGACTTCGCGGCCTTGACCGCACTCGCCTGCAATCATTCGTCCAGAGGGAAACGGCTCGGTTTATCGCCGCGCATCCTCGTTCCGCCGCGGCTTCGTCGGCCGCTCGGGGGTTTTATGCGGGCGTTCCGATGCATTGGATGTTGGATTGGCCATCTCCGTTTCCGTTGGCAGTGGCGGAAGCGAGGGGCGCGATGCTACGGACTGTCGATGGTGATCAGTTAGATGATTTCTGTCTGGGTGACACCGGTTCCATGTTCGGACACTCTCCCGCACCGGTGTTACGAGCACTTGAGCGTCAGGCGGCTCGCGGATTTACCTACATGCTGCCGACAGAGGACGCTTACGCGGTCGGCCACTTACTCCAAGCTCGCTTTGGACTCCCCCATTGGCAGGTGGCGACCACAGCATCTGATGCGAACCGTTTTGCGCTACGTCTTGCTCGCGCAGTGACGGGTCGTAAGCGGGTGTTGGTGATTAATGGGTGCTATCACGGAGCCGTGGATGAAACCTACGTTGAGCTACATGATGGCAAAGCGAGAAATCGGCCGGGATTGATCGGGCAAGCTACCGATCTGACCGAGCTGACACGCGTTGTCGAATTCAACGATCTGGGGGGGCTTGAAGCTGCCTTGGCGGATCAGTCAGTCGCGGTGGTCATGGCTGAGCCGGTCATGACCAACTGCTGCATGGTGCTACCGGATCCTGGCTACCATGATGCGTTGCGAGAGATCACCCGTCGCACTGGCACGCTCTTACTCATCGATGAGACGCATACGATTTCGACCGGATGGGGCGGATATACCCAAGCGTTTTGCCTTGAACCTGACATGTTTGTCGTGGGTAAGCCGATCGCAGGTGGAACGCCGGCGAGCGTTTGGGGGTTCACCGATGCTATTGCTGCTCGATGGGATGAGATTCGCAGAACAAAGTCATCTGGCCATTCGGGGCTGGGCACAACGCTATCAGCCAATGCGCTGGCAATGGCCTTGATGCGAACAGCACTGGAAGAGGTGATGACGGAAGTCGCCTATGCCCATATGGAAACTCTGGCGGCGCGACTGTCCGACGGGTTATCCGCGGTAATTACACAGCACCATTTGCCTTGGCATGTCGTGCGAGTGGGTGCGCGAGTGGAATTTGTGTGCGCGCCAGGTCCGCTTCGCAATGGCTCGGAGGCTGCGGATGCTCACTGTCCCCCGATTGAGGCGGCGATCCATCTGGGTCTCGTCAACCGTGGGTGCCTGATCGCGCCCTTTCACAACATGATGTTGGTTTGCCCAGCAACGCAAGCAGTTCAGGTTGACCGGCTCGTTGATGCGTTTGGAGCCGTGTTGAGTGACTTGGTAAGCTGATTGGCAGCAAGCATCGGGTAGGAGCGGGTCGCCTTGGTACTAAGGATTACTGCGACGACCCCGGCGCATCAACGATAGCGCTAGCGCAGCAGATGCGACCATTAGGAATAAGCTCACGGCATTTAGGACCGGGGTGGCGCCGTCCCGCATCCGGCCGTACATCAGGATAGTCAGTGGCGTATCGGCTCCCACTAACATTAGGGTGGTGTTGAAGTTCTCAAAGGACATCAAGAAGGCTATCACGGCAGATCCGATCATTGCCGGCCTCAAGTACGGTAGCGTGATATGCCATAGCACCGCGGTTCGCGATGCGCCGAGATTGAAAGCTGCTTCTTCCAGAGTGTGGTCAAAGCGCTTCAAGCGGGCGCTGATCGTCAGCGTGGCAATGGCTGCTATGTAAGAGAATTGCCCAACCACAACCAGCGGAAGTCCGGGTCTTAGGAATTCGAGTTCGAGTCCAAACGCCGTATCCGCGAAGTCCGCGAGTCGACTCGCGAATGCGAGGATCGAAATGCCAAGAATGACGCCCGGAATGACCAGTGGCACTAACATCATTACGGATAACGCTTGCCGACCCGGGAAGCGGGCACGTTCCATCAAAAATGCATTCGTCGTGCCGACCAGAACCGACAATCCGGTTACCCAGGTTGCCACGAGAGCGCTCGTCAGGATGCTGTCGAGTAGCTCGCTATCATGAAAAAGCCCAACGCGACCCGACGCTTCATCGCCGAAGAACCAGTCGAGCGTGAAGCCGTGCCAGGGTGGCGCCGGATAGGGCGCATCATTGAAGGCGAAGGCTGCTACCGTCAGTAACGGCAAGAATAAAAATATTAAAAAAGCGACGATGTAGATGGTATTGGCAGCGCGCAACCAAGCGGGCCTTGGTAACGATGGGATCATGATCTTTGCATCACATCAGCGAAACGTTGACCGCTTGCCTTCAGGCCGACCCACACCATCGTGGTTGACAGCGCCAGCAGCAGGAAACCAAAGGCAGCGCCCTGTTCCCAATTGAATCGGGTAATGAACTGATTGTAGATCTGCTCGGTAAACCATTGTGAACTGGTCCCGCCCAAGAGATTGGGAGTCAAGTAGTTGCCCAAGGTGAGCATGAATACCACGATGCATCCTGCCGTGATTCCAGGAGCTGCGTGTGGGATCACGATAGTTCTCAAGACAGTCAGACCGCCGGCTCCGAGGTCGTAAGCGGCCTCAATCAGAGCGTTGTCGAGGCTTTCCAGGCTGTTCACGAGGGGGACGACCATGAATAGCAGCGACGTGTAGACGAGACCCACCAAAATGGTGGCGTCGTGGTAGAGCAACTCCGGCGGAGCAGATACCAAGCCGAGTTTGACGAGGAACGATGGAAGCACACCCGATTCGCGCAATAAAATCATCCAGCCCAGCGTGCGAACCGTTTCACTGACCCAGAAAGGAATCAGGCACACCAGAAATAGAAGCGCGGCGCGACGCCCTTTAGCGATTTTCGCAATCGTCCACGCAACCGGAAATGCGATGAGAAGCGTAATAGCCGTCGCAATGGCCGACACAACGGCGGTGCGGACGAAAATTTGCCAGTACAGGGGCTCTGTGAAAAACGTCTGGTACTGGGCCAGACTGGTGACGTACTCACGTGGTGCGACTCGCTCCCGAAACGAGACGAGCGCAAGGTCAACGTGAGGTAGGACGATCAATAGCAGCAGCCATAACAGCGCTGGCGCCAAGAGTAGTGCCAACAGTAGCCGTCGCTGCCAATTGGGTTCTGATGCCGTCACGCAGTTTCCTCGCCGGAAAAACAGACGGCGCGGTCAGCCTCGAAGGCGAAATAGATGGTCTCGCCCGACACCAAATTGGAAAATTGCCCTGTTTGCGGGAGCGCAATTCGAAATTCGCCCCGTGATTGGCTTTCGGTGACGAGTACGGCCGAGTTCGCACCGTCAAACAACACACTATCGACGCGCCCGGAATGGGCGCGTAGGTTACCGGGAAGTCCGCTCGGTTCGCGGGCCAACACTGCCGCCTCGGGGCGGACAAAAGCCGTCGCCGCTTGGCCGCTGCTGACGGCGCCGACCGTACGTGCTTCCAAACGCCACCCTTCTGGGGTGACGACTGTCGCGATGTTGTTGTTGATCGACTCCACGCGTCCGCCAATACGGTTATTCGAGCCAACGAAACCAGCGACAAACGGCGTCGCAGGATCGTAGTAGAGCGCTTGCGGCGTACCCAACTGTTCGAAGCGGCCACGGTTCATCACGCCCACGTGATCCGAGAGGACGAGGGCTTCGGATTGATCGTGTGTGATGTAAACGAACGTCGTCCCGAAGGCAGCTTGAAGCTGCTTGAGCTCAATCTTCATATGCTCTCGCAACTTGAGATCGAGAGCGCCCAAAGGCTCATCTAAGAGCAGCAACGTGGGTTCTAGCACGAGGCTCCGAGCGATCGCGACGCGCTGTCGTTGACCACCCGATAATTCATCCACCCGTTTATGAGCCGATCCACCGAGACTGACGCGCTCAAGCATGGCGTCAGCCTTACGCATCCGTTCAAGTTTTCCGACGCCGCGCCGGGCCAACCCGAATGCCACATTCTCGCCAACGGTCATCATGGGAAACAGCGCGAGCTGTTGAAAAACCATATTAACCGGGCGCTGGTTGGGCGCGACGCCTGCCATCGATCGACCACCGATGCGGATATCGCCAGCATCGGGCTGAATGAATCCGGCGATCATTCGCAAAAGGGTGGTCTTGCCGCAGCCGGAGGGGCCTAGGATGGAGAAAAAACTGCCGCGCGCAACGCTAAACGATAGACGGTCAACAGCCCGGTGGTCTGCAAATGTTTTTTCGACAGCATCAACCTCAAGGTCGACTGTCGCGTTGTCGCTCGTGTTCAATTGGCCGCCTTGATGCGATCGAGAACCTTGCCTTCGATTTCCTCCAAGCCTGGCGGAATCGCTGGGTACCAGCGTACGTTCTTCAAGCCATCTGGGAAAGTTGCCGCGAACTGCGCCTTCAACTTCGGATCCATCAGCGCGTCCGCCCCTTTAGAGGCAGTGAAATTGCCGATCTGCTTGGCAATCTGCGCTGCGACGGCTGGACGCATGGTGAAATTAATCCATGCATAGGCCCCCGCGTCGTTTTTGCCACGGGCGGGCAGCGCGAAAGTGTCTAGCCAAGCAATGGCGCCGGACTTTGGATTGATGAAATGAATGTCCGGATTTTCACGGCCCAAATTCCAACCGCCTGAGTCCCACATCATCGCCGCGCTGATTTCCCCTGAGCGTACGCCATTCAGCAACTGATCTTTGTTGTCGTAGAAAAAGCGGAAATTGGATTTACAGGCTGAGAGTGTCTTGCCCACTTCATCCATCAGTGCGGAGTACGCTTTGACATTGCCGTACAACGCGAATGGATCTTTCCCCGATGCGAAGGCGAACGCCATCAAGGTTGGGCGCTTTAGTCTGACCGCGACCTTGCCTTTCAGATCCGCGCGACATAAATCGGTGTAGTCAGCGATTTTTGTCTTCTTCGCGTTGTAAACGAGACCTTCTGTGCCCCAGACGTAAGGCAGCGCATACAGTTTCCCGTCCAAGGATGCATTCTTTCGCACCGTTTCGATCAAGTCGGGTAGAAACTCGGCCACCTGCACTTTAGACAGATCGATCGGCTTATAGATTCGAAATTCCTGCTGTGCGCCTAAAATGCGGTCCTGTGACGGCTGCGCCAAATCGAATCCCGCTCCGCCGGTAGCGCGAAGTTTGGAGATCATTTCTTCATTATTTGACAGCGTTACTTCGACTTTGATGCCGGTTTCCTTCTGGAATTCCGCAATCACTTCCGCCGGGACATAGTCAGCCCAACTGATGATACGCAGCCGTTTGGCATCGTCCGCGACAGCCATGGCTGAGGTGAGAGCGATGGCGATGGCGAATGCCGTGTATGCGATGCGTCTCATAAGGTCTCCAAAGAACCCGGCGTATGGATCCGGATCGCGAGAAGGTTAAACCGAGTCTGCGCCGGCGTCATTAGTTCCGGACAGTAAACGGTCGCCCGTGGGGGTCAGTGCGCCGTGACGGATTCGGTACAGGGTGACCAAGCCGCCAGCGGTACCGACGGCAACGAAGATCGCTGAAATTTCGAGATTATTCCAAACGATGGCGATGAGCGCCGTCAGTGCGATCAGTGTCGCCGTCAGGGGAAACAAAGGGTAGACCGGCGTGCGGAAGGGTCGCGTGAGGGACGGTTCGGTCTGCCGCAAGCGGAAGAGGGATGCCAGACTGATCAAATACATCACAATGGCGCCGAGAGCCGACATGGTCACGATGCTCGCGGTGAGGGGCTGGCCTGCAATCACAACCCAACTATCCGAATAAATCGCGCCGATACCAATCGCACCACCCGTCAGAATCGCCCAATGCGGCGTACGCCGTGTCGGATGAACGTGGGCAAGCAACTTCGGTAAGTATCCTGCCCGTGCCAGCGCATAGAGCTGCCTTGAATATCCCATGATGATGCCATGGAAGGAGGCAATCAGGCCCAGCAGCCCGATCCAAACCAGCAAATGCAGCCAGCCCGAGGATCCGCCGACGACCGCCTTCATGGCCTGTGGAAGGGGATCATTGATATTCGAAATCGCACGCCAGTCGCCGACCCCACCGGCGAAAATCATGGTGCCAAAAGCGAGCGCGACCAGTGTGGCGATGCCGCCGATGTATGCCCGCGGAATTGTTCGTTGAGGATCGCGCGCTTCCTCGGCCGCCATGGCGGCGCCCTCAATGGCTAGGAAAAACCAGATGGCGAACGGGATCGCACCGAAAATGCCAGGGAGTGCGGCAGAACTGAACGAGTCCTGCCCAGCCCACCCGTGCGCGACGTAGTGACTCAGGGAGAATCCAGGCGCGACGACGCCCATGAAGACCAGCAGTTCAACAATGGCCAAGATGGTCACCACGAGCTCAAACGTAGCCGCAATCGTGACACCCGCGATGTTCAGCGCCATGAAGACAAAATAAGCACTCACCGCCGCCGTGCGAGCCGGTAGCTCAGGGAACTGCACGTTTAAATAAGCACCGATAGCGAGCGCGATCGCGGGCGGCGCAAACAGGAACTCGACCAGCGTTGCGAAGCCGGCAACGTACCCGCCCATGGGGCCAAAGGCGCGGTAGCTGTAGGCGAAAGGTCCGCCTGCATGCGGAATGGCCGTGGTCAATTCCGTATAGCTAAAGATAAACGTCGTATACATCACGGCTATGAACGCCGTGGTCAGCAGGAAGCCCAGTGTGCCTGCCTGCGCCCAACCATAACTCCAACCGAAATACTCGCCCGAGATGACAAGGCCAACAGCGATGCCCCACAAGTGCCAACCGCTCAGGGTTCGAGCAAGTCCAACAGGCTCAGACATGACGGCGCGCTCGCGGGGTGACCATGACCTGCAGCCAATTGCTGATCTCCAGCCGCCGTAAATGCTCGTTCGTCATACCAGGTCCGAGTCCATGACGGAAATTCAAGGCCGTATTGGCGGGATCGCGCTGTAATTGCTCAAGTTCAACCGCGTATTGCTCCAACGAATGGGCATCCGCGAATGTGCCATCGGTCACGAGCGCCGTACCATAGCGCCGGGCGACCGCCGCGATGTCGATGTAATCGTATTCAGGGTGGTACTGCACACCCCAGACCTCGCTATTGGCGAAAGTGAACGCGGCGGCTTGTAGGCCCATTTCATTGGTTGCGAGCACGGTGGCGCCAATTGGCAGAGTGGTCACCACGTCGCGATGAATTGTCGGCGCCTCGAACACGTCCGGCTTGCCAGCAAACAGCGGATGTCGACGGCCCGCATCCGTCAAGGCAATCCGCCGACCGAAGCCGAATTCGCGTCCGAGGGTATTGGCTTCGACTCGACCGCCGGCCGCAACCGTCGCGACTTGGAGGCCCCAACAACTGCCGAAGAAAGGGATACCTATGGTCAGGATCGCCTTCACCAGATCGATTTGACGCATGATGGCAGCGCCGCCATCGTAGACATTCAGCGCAGAGCCGGTCATGACACACCCGTCGTAATCGGCGATCGCCGCACCTCCAGGCAATGCCACCGGACCATCGGCAGCCCGTAAGATTTCGCACTCGAGCGACGGGTCGAGCCGTTTCAACATTCGGGCATAGCCGGTGCCTGAGTCGTAACCGACAGCGGCGTCTAACTTGGCCCGGATAGAGGCCACATTGCCGTCTAAAATCAGTAGGCGCGGCGCAGACATCGTTCAGGCCGCTGCGGGCATTCGTCCCGCGATGGCATCGCGGAAAATAGCTTCGTAACCGGCCGCGTCAATGGCAATCGGGTTTCCACCGGCAGACGGATCTAGCGCTGATTCGCGACCAATCACGTCCGCATTTCGGTCATCAACGCCGATTTCCGCCAACGTGTGCGGAATTCCCAATTCAGTCCGCAGCGCCAGGACCCATGCAAGCAAACCGTCAAAACTGGTGTCAGCTAAGCCCAGCACGCGCGCGATTCGCGCGCAACGGTCGCTGATCGCGTGGCGGTTATGGCACATCACATACGGCAGGATTACAGCGTTGGTCAGGCCGTGGTGGGTATTGAACCAGGAGCCCACTGGGTGTGCGATGGCGTGTACACCACCGAGACCCTTCTGGAAGGCCGTCGCACCCATGGACGCAGCGGCGAGCATTTGCGCGCGTGCCTCCAGGTCCTGACCGTTTTGGCATGCGCGAGGCAGGTATTCCGCCACGAGGCGCATACCTTCCAAGGCGATACCTTCCGCCATCGGATGAAATCCTGGTGCGCAATACGCCTCGAAGCAATGCACGAATGCGTCTAAACCGGTGGCGGCCGTGACGTGGCGCGGTAGGCCAATCGTCAACTCCGGATCAAGAATCACCACCTTCGGCATCATCAGTGGATGGAAAATGATCTTCTTCTGATGGGTCTCTTCATTGAGAATGACGCCCGCTCGGCCCACCTCTGAGCCAGTGCCGGCGGTTGTTGGAATGGCGACAATCGGTGCTATTCCGGCCGAGTCCGCTCGTGTCCACCAGTCGCCAATATCTTCAAAGTCCCAGAGAGGGCGGGTCTGACCTGACATGAAGGCCACCACTTTGCCGGTATCCAAGGCGGCGCCGCCACCCAGGGCCACGACCCCATCGTGATGACCGAGTCGATACGCGCGCAGTCCTTTTTCGACATGTGCTGCGGATGGATTGCCCGCGACATCAGCAAACACAGCCGCACCGCCCAGCAACTCACTGCATCGAGCCGTCATTGCATGGGTGGCTAGGCCCGCATCCGTGACGATGAGTGGACGCGTCATGCCGGCGCGCGTACACGCCGCCGCAATTTCCTCTAAACGACCGGGACCTGCCCACACGGTGGTCGGGTAGTTCCAGTTGCCACGAATATTCGTCATATCACGGTCCTGCGGTTAAATGATTTCGGACGGGTCAATTGTTCGTAGCCCACGCGCGAGAGCGTGCAGCCACGGCCGGAATTCTTAACGCCAGTCCACGCAAGCGCTGGATCCAGATAGTCGCAACGATTTTGGAACACGGTGCCCGTCTCGAGAGCATCGCCGATACGCTCCGCTGCGTCGTCATCGCTTGTGTAAACGGCAGACGTCAAGCCGAAGTCGCTGTCATTCATCAGGCGAACAGCTTCGTCGTCAGAGGACACACGCATGATGCCAACGGCAGGCCCGAAGCTCTCTTCGCGCATGAAGGGCATGCTGTGATCGACGTCGACCAGTACCTGTGGTGCAAGGTAGGGCGTGCCTGCCTGGCTAGCGGCAAAACGCGATTGCTCAACGAGTTGTCGCGCGCCGCGCCTCACAGTATCGGCCACCTGCCCACGAATCCAGTCGGCGGCCGACGTTCGGACAACCGGTCCCAGTGTGGTGCTCGGGTCAATCGGTGATCCGAGTTGATAGGCATGAGCAAAGGCAACGACGCCTTCAACGAAGCGGTCGTACAGCGCATCCGCAACATAAATGCGTTTAATGCCGCAGCATGACTGACCGGCGTTGAAAAAGGCGCCGTCGGCGAGCGAATCAATCGCATGTTCCAGCCGTGCGTCCGCACGAACATAAGCGGGATCTTTGCCGCCGAGTTCAAGCCCCGACGTCGCAAACCCGCCCGCTGTAGCAGCGACCACTGCACGTCCACCGTCCACCGATCCTGTGAAACAGACATGCGCAACCCGCGGGTCTGCCATCAATGCTGCCGTAGCGGCGCGCGATAGATGCAGGTACGAGAACAATCCTTGGGGTAAGCCCGCGGCAGCAAAAGCGGCTGCAAAGCGCTCTGCGCATAGAGGCGTTTGGTGAGAATGCTTTAACACCACCGCATTGCCCGCCGCCAGGGCAGGGATTACCGCATTCACCGCAGTGAGATAGGGATAGTTCCACGGCGCAACGACAGCCACGATGCCCAACGGAACTCGCTTAATGCGTCGATCGAACCCCTCCTTCGGAGGCGCAACGACCGCAGCCAATGACTCCTCGGCCGTCGCCAACATGTACCGAGCGCGCTCTTCGAACCCACGCACCTCGCTTGGAGAATGTGCGATGGGTCGTCCCATCTGCCAACTAATCTCCAAGGCGATGCCAGAGGCCTCGGCAACGAAAGCGTCTACAGCCTGAGTCAAAAGACGGACGCGTTCGCTGATCGCAAGATTGGCCCAATCGCGTTGCGCCTTGGCCGCGTCAGTTAGGGCTGCGTCGATTTCCGCTACGCCGGCTAAAGGCCGTTCCACATAGACACTACCGTCGACGGGCGAGATCGTTTTTTGCATCACAGTCATTGGGTGTCTCAGATGATTTCGAAGTAACGGGATAGTTCCCAGCTCGTGATGGCTTTACGGAATTCGCGTTCTTCCCACTGCCGCGTAGCAGCATGATGTTCGACGAATTCGTCGCCAAAGAGGGAGCGTGCAGCCTTTGAAGCCAGTAGGCGCTCGGAGGCTTCCCATAGGGTGCCTGGTAGGCGCCGCTTCTTCGGATGCTCGCGATCATAGGCGTTGCCGACAATGGGGGCATCCGGCTCAATCCGATTTTCAATGCCCCAGAGGCCTGAACCAATCGCTGCCGCGAGAGCGATGTACGGGTTGATGTCGGCAGCCGCGATACGATATTCGACGCGCTGACTGTGAGGCCCGCCCTTGATGACCCGCAGCGCTGTCGTGCGGTTCTCAATGCCCCAGGTCGCTGACGTTGGGGCCCAGTATCCCGGCACGAGTCGGGAATAGCTATTGACTGTGCAGGCGACCATCGAGAGTAGTTCCGGCATCAACGCCTGTTGTCCGCCGATGAACCAGCGCATTTCGTCGGTCATTTCGTCTGACTTCGACGCGTCATGAAAGACGGAGCTGCCATCGCTGCGCTTGAGAGAGACGTGCAGGTGCCCGCTTTGTCCTGGATAGTCGTTCGACCATTTGGCCATGAAGGTCGCCATCAAGCCGTGCCGCTGTGCCAGTACTTTGGTAAAGGTCTTAAACAAGGCGGCTCGGTCAGCGGCTTCGAGCGCATCGGTATATGCCAAGGCGGCTTCGAGAACACCGGGGCCCGTTTCTGTGTGCAGTCCCTCGATCGGAAAGCGCATAGCCTGAGCCAGATCCAACAGCTCTTGGTAGAGCTCGGCATGGACGGAATTGCGCAGGACGGAGTAACCAAAAAAGCCGGGCGTCATGGGCTTCAGATTGCGGAAGCCTTTTTCCCGCACAGAATCAGGTGTTTCCTCAAACATGAAGAACTCGAATTCGGCTGACGCGTTGACGTCGTAGCCGAGATTCTTGGCTCGCGCGAGCACGCGACGCAGGGTTCCGCGAGGGCAGACTGCCTCGGCACGCCCTGAGAATTCTCCCAACACCAGCGCAGTGCGCGGTTCGAATGGGATATCACGGAACGTTTCCGGCAGCACCCGAATGGGTGCGTCGGGATACGCCGTATGCCAGCCGGTGTATTTGACGTTATCGAAGAGTTGATCGTTCGAGTCCCAACCGAGGACCACGTCGCAAAATCCCAAGCCCTTGTTAAGGGAACTCAGGAACTTGTCTCGGGATACGTATTTACCCCGCAGGATCGCGTCGCCGTCGAATACCCCCAGCTTGATATGTTCAATGTCCCGTTCAGCCAGTAGGGTGCGCAGACGGTCCGCATCGATCGGTTGGGGGTGTGCCATGAAAGCCTCGCGCGCACTGCTGTAGAAACCGCCGATGATAGCCCGAGGGGGCTCTCACTACATCAACCGCGCTAAACTATTCTTCATCATCCGAAGGCTGGGTCCTGTTATGCGTATTGCCAAGCCGCTACTTCTGATTTCGACGCCGGTTGGCGTCATTGCCGGGTTACGGGAAGCTTGGCGCTTTCATGCGTGGCTGGCGGTATTGATGGCCGTTCTGTTGGCGGTCGTCGGGGTGTTCATCGCGATGACCGTGCGAGTAGCCCGGCGCGAAGGCCGGGCTGGCCGGTCCCCTTAGAGGATTTCTTCGCGCACGGCGTCTGGTTGGGCAGGATCATGTGCTTCGGTATTGATCCCCACCAGAACCATCAATGATTGCCCCGTGTTTTTAAAAGCATGGGTCACACCGGGTGGGATGGTGAAACGCCACGTTTCGCCGCTTGGGATTTCAATATCGTGATCTACGCCGTCCTCGCGTAGTCGAGCGAGTGAGGGTCCCGTGATCACCGTAATCTCCGTACCCACGATGTGGCGATGATTGCCACGGACGTAGCCGGGTTCCGTTAAGACGACGTGCAGGTTGCGCTTGCCGGCTAGATGCGATTCATCGCCGGGCTCGAACAAAGAGCCTCGTTGGTCATGGTGCGTGTGGATTTTTTCGATGAGTGTCTTCATGAAGGGCTCCTGCGGGCATGTCGCGCCCGCAGGATACCAAGACCGCAGCGCTCAGCGTTTCAATGAGGTCGATCGCGCCGGTCGTCTTTCGGCGGGGGTGCCGATGGCTGCCGTTGTGCCGGCGGTGCCGCGGCCGGCGGCGGTGCCGGGGGGCGGTAGTCACGCATGACCGGTGGAGGCGCGGCTTGGGGGATTGGGGCTGGACGGTATTCCTGAGCCCGAGGCGCCTCGTACGGTCGCTCGGTGGGTTGCGCGGGCTCCGGTCGCCACTCATTTCGTGGCGGCGGTGAGTAACGATTTTCGCTCGGCGGTGGCTCAGGCCGTATGTTGGACGGCGCATTGACCGGCGCCGGCCGATAGTCCGGGATCGGCGTTGGTTCCGACCGATTGTCGGGCGCACTCGGGCGCCAGTCGGCCCGGGGTGGCGTATAGCGATTTTCCGGGCTCGGCGCCGGCGTTGCCGGTGCCGTAAACCGTGGCTGACTGGGCGGGCGGTAGTCTGGGGCGATGGTGGCCGGCTCTGGACGGTTATCCGGTACGGCGCCTGGCCGCCAATCCGGGCGGGGTGGCGTCGTGCGATTCTCGGGGTTCGGGGTCGCCGGTGGCCGATAGTCGGGAGTTGGCACGACGGCCGGGTTGCGATTCGTCGGCACCGCTGGCGGGTTGCCTCTCCACTCCGGCCTGACCGGAGCTGCCCGGTTCTCGGGCGTGGGCGCGGTCACTGCCCCGGGGGCCATGATTACCGGCGGGCGATAGTCCGGCGCGCGCGGGGGCATGACACGTCCGTCTGGGCGGACGCCCTCGGATGGCATGCCCGAGCCCATCACCGGGCGGGAAAACACGTCCTGTCGCGGTGCGATCCCAGCCGGGCGACCATAGCTTTGCGGTGTTGGCGCGACGTCCGGCGCGAGGTGGTCAACGTGCGGGCGGTTCACGCGAGGTAGGTCTGCGGGGTGGGCATTAACCGGTTGGCCTGACGAGAAGGCCGAGCGAGTGGTCGACACCACGGCTCCGGAAATCCCGTAGTTTCGGTAATCGTGCGGTGCGTCGCGACGACGGTCGTCTCGGTCACCGCGGGCTCGGTCGTAGTACTCGTTCACCGTAACGTTATTGACCTGAATGTTCGTGATGTTGACGTTTTGGACGTACTGCCGCGAGGAGCGGTACGACGGCACATAGACCTCATTCCAGCCGAGCGGGAACCAGGCGACCGGCGGTCCGCCGATCGCGACACCCACGCTGAAGCCGCCGACCCAGCCCACCAGGGCCGGTGCGTAGTAGGGAGTGTGGTGTCGAGGGCCGGGCGTCCAGCACCAACTTCCGCGCCAGTTGACCCAACGACCGTAGTGGAAGGGTGCGAAGCCCCAAGGTGCATCATCAATCCATGTCCAACCCCACGGGCTGACCCAGATCCAGTGACCTTGACGGTAGGGGCTCCAGCCGTAGGCGACATTCGGGCGCCAGATGGGGCCGTATTCATCCACAACTTGCCATGTGCCGTAATCATCGAGGTCTTCGTAGCCGATGACTTCACGCGACACGTAACGAGTCGACACGGCGCGATCTTCGCGCTGATCACGGTCCGCTGCCCATTGGTCCAGCCCATCGGCACGGGCAAGGCGGTTGGTCTCGGCTGCGGCAACCGCGCCATGGAAGAGGCCCTCGTGCCCGCCACCGACCGTTGTCTCCCCACTGCCGTCGGTCACGGCGACTTGACCGTCGGAGACGGCTACTCGCAGTTCATCACCGCGCGGCGTGACATCAACTCTGAAGCTGCCCGGCGTCAGGATGGCGACTGTGGCGAAAGGAGTGGCGATCTCAAACGTGTCATCTGGACCGAGTGCTCGTACACGAACTTGCACAGATCCAGCGCTCAATTGCAGATGCGCCGCATGGTCGTCGATCGTTCCCAGCGTGATCCCTGTTTCCGCACCGAGCCGGATGGCTGTGCTACCGATATGTAACTCGGCACGTGCGTTCGGATCAGCCCAGACACGATCGCCCGTGGTCAACGGTCGATTGGCGACGTCATCCACCCAGTTGATGGCGCCACTTGGTTGAACGGCAACACGGCCCTCGGCCAGATTGACGCGAGCGACGCGCCCCGGCGGATCCCTGTCGGCGTCTGCCAACGCGGCTGCGCTGACCAATAGCCATCCAAGACAGGCGGCAGTTAGCCAACGACGGGGGGTGCTCAGTAACCTGTTCATACGATTTCCTCCACGGCCGGTACACTGTCCAGCGTGCGATTAACCTGCACTGGATTAGGCCGGATAGCGCGAACCTTGCAACAACTTAACCCATCCGTCATGTCTACGATGGGTTTAGCGTCAGTCGGTAAGGAGAATGACATGGCCGTCGAAGTTTTGGGACTGGGAGACATCCTCATGCGGTTGGCCGCAGCCGGTATCTCCGGGTGCCTCGTGGGTCTGAACCGCAATCTGCACCACCAGGGTGCGGGTCTGAGAACTTATGGTCTCGTCGCACTGTCTACTGCGGGATTGACCATCGGCATCCTGTTAGCGGGCGGTGGTGCGGAATCACTGTCTCGAGTGGTTCAAGGAATTATGGCCGGCGTGGGTTTTCTGGGCGGCGGCGTGATTCTGCGCCGTACCGACGTCGGGCGCATTACGGGCCTCACCTCGGCTGCCGCGGTTTGGTTCGTGGCTGGATTGTCGGTCTTGTCGGGTCTAGGCCTCTGGGTACTCACCGGCGCGCTGCTCGCATTTGCACTGTTTATCTTGATCTTTGGCCGTCCCATTGAACACTTTGCCGAGCGAGTGTTCGGCACAGATCCTGAGGATGACGAAGAGCATGGGACCCGCTGAACGCGATCAGCGGGCCCAGTCACGCGAACGTTCGACGGCACGCGCCCATTGTTCACGTCGCGCCTGAGCGGCGGCTTGACCTGCGCCTGGCGTGTATCGACGCCCGATGCGCCAGTTTGCGGCAACCTCTGCGTCGTCGGCCCAATATCCGCAACCCAGTCCGGCGAGGTAGGCCGCGCCGAGAGCCGTCGTCTCAGCCACTTCGGGGCGTACGACGTCGACTCCGAGCAGATCCGCTTGGAATTGCATGAGTAGGTCATTGGCTGTTGCGCCGCCGTCGACTCTGAGTTCGACTAATGGGTGCGCTGCATCCGCCTGCATCGCGCTGAGCACGTCAGCGCTTTGAAAGGCGATTGATTCCAGTGCGGCACGCGCGAGATGGGCTGCTGTTGTGCCGCGTGTGAGGCCAACGATCGTACCTCGTGCGTCCGGGTCCCAATAAGGCGTGCCAAGGCCGGCAAAAGCGGGTACGAAATAAACGTCCGCTGTATCGGGCACACTCGATGCCAAAGCTTCCACATCCGCCGATGACCGGATCAATCCAAGGCCATCGCGTAACCATTGGACAACGGCGCCTGCGACAAAGACGCTCCCTTCAAGCGCGTAATGACGGCCGCCATGGTCCCACGCCATTGTCGACAGGAGATGGTGATGCGAGACGGGCGGTGCGGTGCCTGCATGCATCAGCATAAAACAGCCCGTTCCATATGTATTCTTTGCCATGCCGGGTTTGAAGCATGCCTGACCGAACAACGCCGCTTGCTGATCGCCGGCAATGCCGGTGATCGGGATACGCGAAGACCCGATCAGCGCGATCGGCGCGTCTTTCGCGGCTAATGAAGAGGCCACGATCCGCGGCAAACATGCCGCGGGTATGTTCAGTAATTCAAGCATCTCCTGCGACCAACGGCCCGTCGCTAGGTCCATCAGCAACGTACGACTTGCATTGGTGACATCGGTGACGTGCGTCTCACCGCCGGTCAGCTTCCAGATAAGCCAACTGTCAATGGTGCCAAACAGCAGTTCGCCACGCTCAGCACGCGCACGACCGTCCACAACCTGGTCCAGAAGCCACGCAAGCTTGGTGCCCGAGAAATACGGGTCGAGCGTGAGTCCGGTGATGGCGCGAACCCGCGTCTCGTGGCCCGCGTCGCGCAGTTCAGCGCAGCGCGATGACGTACGACGATCCTGCCAGACGATCGCGGGGGCTACCGGTCGCCCCGTCGTCCGATCCCAGAGGACCGTCGTCTCACGCTGGTTGGTGATGCCAATGGCGGCCACGTCACCCCCGTTCGCGCCCGCCTTGGAGAGCACTTCGGCGATGGTGGCTGATTGGCTTGTCCAGATTTCCTCGGCGTCATGCTCCACTTGACCCGGCAATGGGAAATGCTGCGTGAACTCTTGCTGAGCCATTGCGACCATTGCGCCACTGTGGTCAAACAAGATGGAGCGCGAGCTGGTTGTGCCCTGATCCAAGGCAAGCACGTAGCGGGTCATTTAGCCTCCAGACATCAGGTGTGGTGGGCGATCCAGTTGTCTACGATTTGCTCCGCATCTGGTGGCAAGTGCAGGCCTAATTTGCTGCGGCGACGCAAGATGTCTTCAGCGGTCAGTGCCCATTCTTGTGACACGAGATAGCGCAGTTCTGCTTCAAATAGGCCTGGAACGATCTCGGTTCCAAGCGCCGCCTCGCTGCCGTCCCCCAGCCAGCGTTCAGCACGCGTGCCGTAGGAACGCACGATGCGGTCGATGAAGCGGGGCGGGAGTGTTGGAAAGCGCGCATGCAATTGTCGGCGATAGGTGGATGCGTTGCCATCGGGTATATCACCCCCGGGCAGCGGCACCTCAGCCGTCCAGGAGGTGCCGGGTTGGTCCAGCGCATTGCCCAATACGAACATTGCCTGTTCGGCGAGGCGGCGGTACGTCGTGATCTTGCCGCCAAAAACGGACAGCAATGGCGCGCCCTCGGTATTCAAATCCAGAGTGTAATCGCGGGTAACTGCGGACGGGTCGGAGGATTCATCTTCCAACAGGGGACGTACGCCTGAATAGGCCGCTACAACATCGGCGGGCGTCACGGAGCGATTGAAATAGTCGCTTGCCAATCGGCAGAGATAGTCAGTCTCCTGACGATCGATCGCAACGCTAGCAGGATCACCGTGGTATTCAATGTCGGTCGTGCCGATGAGCGTGAAGTCATGCTCATAGGGGATTGCGAACACAATTCGCCGATCTGCGTTCTGAAAGATGTAAGCGTATTCGTGTTCGAACAGTCGCGGTACGATGATATGACTGCCCTTCACTAGGCGCACCGAATGGCGCGGGCGAATCGGCGAAGCGGTGGCGAGAAATCGATCGGCCCAAGGTCCAGCGGCATTGACGATTGCGCGGGCACGAACTGTCCCGGCATGCCGACCGGTGAGCGTCGCGATCCAATAGTCGCCCTCGCGTCGTATCTCCTGGCAGGGCGTGCGCGTCAGAATTCGGGCTCCCCGCTCGTGGGCGTCCAGCGCATTGAGCACGACCAATCGCGCGTCATCGACCCACATGTCTGAATAAATAAAGCCACGACGGTGGGTCTGGCGCAAAGGGGCGCCGGCTACATGTTCTGCTAAGTTGATGCTGCGCGACGCCGGTAGTCGCTTCCGACGGGCCAAGTGATCGTAAAGAAACAGCCCGGCTCTGATCAGCCACGCCGGACGCAGGTGCGGTTCATGGGGCAGGACAAATCGTAGCGGCCATGTGATGTGGGGCGCGGCGGCTAGAAGGACTTCTCGCTCGGCCAGAGCTTTGCGGACCAGCGTGAACTCGTAGTGCTCGAGATACCGTAATCCGCCATGAATCAGCTTGGTGCTGGCCGACGAGGTGTGGGAGGCCAAGTCATCGCGCTCAACGAGAATGACTCGGTAGCCTCGACCCACGGCGTCACGGGCGATACCCACCCCATTGATCCCGCCCCCCACAACGAGCAAGTCGCAATCCATAGCGGGTACGTCAGGTGAGGGGTTCGACATCGTTAGGCTCCGGAGACGGCCCTGATGTTGCCATTCCTGAGCGTCCCGCCTGTTCCAAATGCGACCTCCGCAACGTTATCGGGTGGTGGGGTGGCTTTCTTGTACTGGATGGGGTACCTTAATGGAAGGTTCGTGTCTCTTCATCGTTTTCTGTCCTAGGCCGTCCGGGTTCTCCGTAACGGCGCAGTCACTGAAGCGAAGGGTTTCCGATCCAGGGTGGCGGCGCACGCTGCACCGGAACTTGAGGCTTCGGCCGCTTGTTTCAGTTCGGGTGCCCGCATTGATTGTCGGTTTCGTTGTAGTGGACTTAATAACCCACCGCGGGACCTTTCTCAGAGAGTGATTGCATCAATGACCAAGATTTATGTGGGCAACCTGCCGTTCTCGGCCGACGAGGCTGCCGTTCGCCAGCTGTTCGAGCAGCACGGCAAGGTAGACTCCGTTGCCCTGATCAACGACCGTGAAACCGGCCGTCCTCGCGGCTTCGGCTTCGTCGAAATGCCGAGCGCTGACGCGCAGCGCGCGATCGCGACGCTGAACGGCCAGAACATGGGCGGTCGTCCGCTTCGCGTCAACGAGGCGCAGGAGCGCACCGGTGGCGGCGGCGGCGGTGGCGGTGGCTTCCGTAGCGGCGGTGGCGGCGGCGGCTTCCGCAGCGGCGGTGGCGGCGGCGGTTTCCGTGGCGGCCGTGATGGCGGCGGCGGCGGTGGCGGCGGCTACGGCGGCGGCGGCGGCGGCGGTGGCCGCTGGTAATCTGATCGCGACTGGTTCCAGTCGCACCAGATGACGCACGAGAAAGGGCCGCTTACGCGGCCCTTTCTTTTTGGCTCGTCTGATTAGGGGGCTGCCGGGTTTGCGGCTGAAGTCGGTCTGTACAGTCCCTGATTTAACGACGCGGCTTTCACCAAAGCCCAAATCGGTAGACCGGTTGCCAATGCTAAATCGTCGACGGCGGATCGCGTGATTCGAGCCAGAAGTCGGTCGCTACCGATCGCGACAGTTGCGAGGACCATCCCGTTCTCCTCGGCTTCGAGATCCTCAATTTTGCCGGGCAGGGCATTGCGCACGGACAGGCCCTGTGGGCGCTCGGTCGCTAGCATGACGTCACTGGCGAGGACATGCAGTCGCAAGTGGGTTCCGACCGCATCGGCACTCGCAGTCAGGCGCAATGCATGGCCGCCCAGTAGGACGGTAATGAGACCTTCTGTCTCATTCTTGGAGACGACCTCCGTTTCGATCACAGCGCCGACGCCACCCGTACCAACGCGGGATCGCAGTGCGCTAGAAAGGCTTAAGGCCGCCGGCGTATCGGTCGCCACGATCTGTCCACGATCCATCAATACGACTTGAGCAGCGAGGCGCAAGACTTCTTCGTACTGGTGACTTACGTAGAGCATCGGAACACAGAAGCGGTCTCTCAGGATTTCCAGATACGGCAAGACTTCTTCGCGCCGCGCTGCATCGATGGAGGCGAGCGGCTCGTCTAAGACCAATAAGCGGGGTTGTCCGAGCAATGCTCTGCCGAGTGCCACACGTTGACGTTCTCCACCGGACAGTTGATGGGGTAGCCGGGCTAGCAGCGACGATAGCCCGAGCAGAGCAATCACCTCATCACGCTGCGCGTAGACAACTCTGCGCTGCCGGCGTAGCCCGTAATCGAGATTGCCGGCTACGGTCAGGTGTGGAAATAGTCGGGCATCCTGAAAGACGCAGCCGATGGCGCGTTGCTCGACAGGTACGCAAATCCCGCGTTGTGTATCGAGTAAGGTTTCACCATCCAAAACGATGGTACCCGTTGCGGTTACCAGGCCTGCGACGGCATGTGCCAACGTGGTCTTGCCGGCGCCAGATGGTCCGAAGAGGGCGGTAACGCCGGGTGTTGGAATCACAAGGTTGGCGTCCAAGCCAAAGACGCCGCGCTCAATACGGATGTTGAGTTTCAGCATCAGCCACGCCCTAGGCGGCGGCGCATCAACCGCGCAAGCAATTCCGCGGCGGTGAGTCCGAGGGCTCCGAGGCCTAACGATAGGACCGCGAGGCGCCACGCGCTGGCGTCTCCCGTCGGGGATTGCAAGGCCGTATAGAGCGCCAAGGGTAACGTTCGGGTCTCGCCGGGGATGTTGCTGGCGAAAGTGATGACGGCGCCAAATTCCCCGAGTCCCGCTGCGAAGGCGGTGATCGCGCCAGCCAGAATGCCTGGCAGCATTAACGGTAAGGTGATGGACAGAGCGCGATCGAAGGGGCCTGCGCCGAGTGTACGCGCGGCCTCCTCGAGCCCTGGGTCAATGCCCTCGAGTGCAAGACGGACGGCGCGTACGACAAGCGGCAAGGTCATCACCGCCGTAGCGATAATCGCACCACTGGTCGTGAAGGCAAGGCGTAGGTCGAACGTGGTGTACAGCCAATGACCCAAGGGCCCGCGAACGCCGAGCAACAACAGAAGCAGGTAGCCTACTACCACGGGTGGCAGTACCAACGGGAGATGCACGGCGGCGTCAATCAGCCACCTGCCCGTGAAACGACCACGCACCAACAGCCAAGCCAAGAGCACAGCGATGGGCAGGGTGACCAGCACACTGCTGGTGGCGACGATGACGCTCAATCTGAGTGCATCGACTTCCTCTGGAGTCAGCATGGCGACTCGCCCCTTCAAGGCATCCGAATTCGTCCTCCGCCACCGCCACCCATCGCGCCACCGCCTGCTTCCGGGATCACGATCTGCGAGGCCGCTTCGCGTCGCATCTGCTGCAACTCTCTCATGGTGTCGTCCATGGCCTTCTGGGCGCCTGCGCCGAAACCGGCGATAGCTGCGGACAGTGTGGTGGCCCCGTCGACTTCGAAACTGATGGGCAGAGTGCCCATTGGCGTGGAGACCGAAATTTGGCCGACGTATACGGTGGGCCGGGTCATATCTGGCTGACCCTCGGGCGTCACCGGTGTCAGAACTCGCAGAGTGCCAACGCGCCGATCGGTATAGACATCTTCACGGTAGACATCCTGAGTATCAAAACTGGGTTCGTGTGGGGCATTCATCAGCGTCTCCAAACGTCTGTCGCAGGCGTACACGCTAGCAGACCGCGGCGATTCGCAGAAGCGGCCTCGCGAGGGTAGTTTCGTGCCCGTAAACTGCTGACCTTTGAGTCCTTGAGAGAAGGATCCTGCGGTGGTGATGACGGAAATGATGACCCCAGCGGTTCTGGACGTGGATCTGGAGGCCCTGGCCGAGAATTACCGGACGATTCTCGCCGTGGCGCAGCCTGCGAGAGTTGCGGCTGTCTTGAAAGCTGATGCGTATGGGCTGGGTATCGGTCCGGTGGCAAGACGGCTCGCACGCGAGGGCTGCGCGGAATTTTTCATCTCGTCGTTAGCCGAAGGGCTCGAACTGCGGGGCATCGTGCCGCTGGCACGGATCTATGTGCTGGAAGGCGCAGGCGGCGCCGTCGCCGAGTGTCGTGCGGCGGATCTTATTCCTGTCTTGAATACGCCGGAAGAAGTCGAAGAATGGGTTCACGAGGCGCCTGAATCGCCGGCTGCATTGCAGGTCGACACCGGGATGACGCGTGTGGGTCTCGATCCTGAGGAGGTAGACCGGCTGGCCGCGCAGGCCGTT
Organism: Gammaproteobacteria bacterium; assembly: GCA_947455595.1. Lineage (GTDB taxonomy): Bacteria > Pseudomonadota > Gammaproteobacteria > Steroidobacterales > Steroidobacteraceae > CAIKZZ01. The sequence continues at coordinate 23,578 of CANGOP010000018.1, read as the reverse complement.
TGGACACGCTGCCGTCTCGAGCTGGTGATGACTCACTTGGCCTGCGCGGACGAGCCGGCGCACCCACTGAATCCCGCGCAGATTGAGCGGTTTACACGGGTGTGTCGTCACTTTGCCGGTGTGGCTACGAGCATCGGTAATTCAGCCGGCATCTGGCTCGGCCCCGCCTATCGCGGCGACGTCGTGCGTCCTGGTCTCGCGCTTTACGGCGGGCGACCCCAACTGACAGGGGCATCCCCCGTTACTCCCGTTGTGCGGTTTACCGCGCGAGTCCTACAGATCCGAAGACTCCGCGAGGACCGATCGGTGGGTTACGGTGCAACCGTGCGATTACCGGCCGGTTCGATCGTTGCCACGATCGGGGCGGGCTATGCGGATGGTTTGCCAAGAGCGCTCGGCAATCGGGGATTCGCTCATTTGAACGGCCAGTCGGTTCCCATCATTGGGCGAGTGTCGATGGACTTGATTACCCTCGACGTGACATCCCTCGGTGAGAACGGATGCTCAGTGGGTGACGAGGCGGAGCTGATGGGCCACCACATCCGGTTGGAAGAGGTGGCTTCAGCAGCTGATACGGTGAGCTACGAAATCCTGACGCAACTTTCGACACGGCTGTCCCGTCGCTACCGCAACCAGGATTAGAGATCAACGTTGCTCAAGGCTGCCGATTCGTACGCTCAGCTCCAATCCGTAGACCCGTGGTTCCCCCAACTGTGTGTACAGCTTGTTGGGGTAGTCGGGCGGCTCGAGTCCAAAATAGAAGCCGCGCGTCGTATAGGTTCGATTCGCTAAATTGCGTGCATACAGTCCTGCGGACCAGCGTGGTGTGTCATATCCCAAGCGGACATGAGCAAGCGCATAGCCGTCGGACTGGGTCTCGTTGGGTGGCAAATCATAATAGAAGGCGCTCATTGCGCTGACATCAAGGCGCGCATACCAACCCGCCGGCAGTCGGTACTCAATATGAGCGCTGCCGCTCGTATGGGGCGCATGTGGTAGTTCGCGCGAAACGGAGGTCACGCCGATGTCGCCGATACGAACATAATTATGGAAGCTTGTGTGCAGGAGCCCAAGAGACAGACCGGTCGAGAGACGATCCGTCAGATGTGCTTTAACGGCAATTTCTGCTCCGTAGTCGAGGCCCGAGGCTGCATTGCCCGTATAGAAAATGAAGCTATTCGGGTTGGTAGGATCCGTCTGGACACTACTGCGTAACTGCGCTTGCTGACGAGAAACAACAAATACGTCAGTGGCCAAGTTAACTCGGTCGGTCCGCGCCTTGTAGCCGGCTTCGAAATTCCAGTCGAATTCCGGTCTGAAGTTGATCTCGCTCGGGCTCAGTCCCTGGCTGAGATTGAAGCCGCCGGCTTTATAGCCACGGGCAATTTGCATGTACACGCTGTGCGCGGTATCCAGTTCGTGGCTGATCGATAAGTGACCACCAGCGAGATTGTCGCTCGGCGCGAAGGCGTGTGCATCATGACTGCCGTACACGGCATCGACAAGCGCGTCAGCATAATCCGAATGCCGGTGTTCGCCCCTTAGCCCGAGCGACCAATGAGTTCGCGAGCCGATATCTCCTTCAAGCACGCCATACGTTGCGATACTGCGAGACTGGTAGCCGGAATCCAGCACGGTGTGCAGGTCGTATTCGCCATACACCGGGTCAATTGAGATGCCGAGGTTGAAGTCGTTCAGCGCCTCTTTTAGTGAGAACGCGTAAATGCCGGCGAGCCATCTCAGCGATGAATTCGAGGCGGATGCATACCGGACTTCGCCACTATGCGTCGTGCGATGGCGATGTTGAATCTCTGTAAAATCGTAACCGTAGGGAGCCCAGTACTGCGGATTTCCCCAGTCGCCGTCATAGCCATACACGATGCGGGAGTCGGCCCAAGTACCAATAGCCGTCAGTGTGCGGCCATCATCTCCGCTCCAGACCGCACGTGCGGAAGCACCGTTCGAATGCTGTTGATCAACGCCTGGTTTATCGGAATGAACCACGCGCAAGTTTTCCGGCGAAAAGGCATCGTAACCATCGTTGATGGCCACATGCAGTAACGATAGATCCACGGTCACCGATGAGGAGGGCGCCCAGTGCCAACGGCCACGAAGCGTGGACTCATCGCGACCATTGGTATCATTGCGTTGCAGAAAGTCATTTCGATAGAAGCCGTCCGAGGTGTACCGCTGCGCTGCGATACGGAAGGCGGAATCCAGCGCCGAAACAGGTCCGGTGATGACGGCGCCAACCGAGCGGGTGCCATAGTCGCCGAGGCCGGCCTCGAGTCGAGCGCCCCAATTTTCGGAAGGCGTCGCGCTCGACAAGTACATCAGTCCTGCAAGGGCGTTTGCGCCATAGCGGGTGCCTTGTGGCCCGCGCAGGATCTCGACACGGTCCACGTCGAACAACGTCGCCATAGAGCCTAGCCCACTAAAGTCGATGTCATCGACGAGCAAGCCGATCGATGGGTTAGGGGCTCCTTCGTACTGATCTAGTTCGCCGACGCCGCGCAACTGAAAGTAACGCGCGCGATTCGTGCCGGCGGCGAAGTTAAGGTTGGGCACCAGCGACAGCACGTCCTCTAGGTGTTGCTGCCCACTCGACTGCAATTGAGCGCTATCCAATACGGTGACGCTTGAGGCGATCGCGAGATCCGATTCGTTGCGCAGTGTGGCGGTGACAACCACGGGTTCCAGCGTGCCAGGGGTGGCAGTCTCAACGACGCCTGCGCTCGCACGCAGGGCGTTGATTGCGCACAGAGCAATCGCCAATGTTTGAATGCGCACGCAACTGCGCGCGCGGATTGAAGTCGACATATTGCATTCCTACGCCGGCATTACCCGGATCAGGTTCAGAGGGTTCGCGGACCATCCGCGTCTCAGGCCCGAAAGGACCACCCCAGCAAGGGAGCGAAGCCTACACGTGTCCTGCGTGCGGCGCAAAATCATCGTTCAGCGCACGGGTAACTCGCGCGATTTCTGCACAGTTCTTAGGGCAAAACTCGAGTGAAGGCGGGATACGTGCGGCAGGCTGGTCAGATGGCGGCTGTGCAAACGTTCAAAGTCGGCGGTGTCCGCAACCACGACGCGCAGCAAATAGTCGTATTCACCGGTCATGAGGTAACACTCCATCACTTCGGGTACCGACCGGACGGCTTCCTCGAATGCAGCCATGTCGGCGCGTTCCTGACGCTCGAGCGTGATGCTGACGAAGACGTTGACCCCGAGTCCCGCCTTTTGCTGGTTGAGGATGGCGGTATAGCCCTCGATGAGACCGCTGGCCTCCAAAGCGCGCATGCGCCGCAGGCATGCGGACTCCGACAAGCTGACCCTTGAGGCGAGATCACTGTTGGCGAGGCGACCGTCCCGTTGGAGGATCTGTAGGATCATTCGGTCATAGCGATCCAAATCACTAGCAGAATATTGCGACATAAGTTTGTTTAACGAAATAATCTTGCGTAATTCTCGCCCGACTGGCCTCTATTAGGCAAGGGACTGCCGCCAAAGCCTCGCTAGAGTGACGGCTTCATATACAGAGGGGTCTTGTGATGCGTATCGGCTGTCCAAAAGAAATCAAAATCCATGAGTACCGAGTCGGGCTCACCCCGGCAGGCATCCGCGAATTGGTTGCTGCCGGCCACGAAGTGGCGGTCGAAACCCAGGCTGGCGCTGGAATCGGCATGACCGATGCCGCCTATGAAACCGCCGGTGCGCGCATTTTGGCGACGGCTGCTGAGGTGTTCGACTGGGCTGAAATGGTGGTGAAGGTTAAGGAACCGCAGCCGTCGGAATGCAAGATGTTGAAGCCCGGGCAGGTGTTGTTCACCTACCTCCATTTGGCTGCGGATAAAGCGCAAGCTGAAGCGCTCGTGGCGTCCGGCGCGACCTGCATCGCCTATGAGACGGTGACCGTGCCAGGCGGCGCCTTGCCCTTGCTGACGCCGATGAGCGAAGTCGCGGGCCGTATGTCGATCCAGGTGGGTGCCGATGCCTTGCAGAAGGCGAACGGCGGTTTTGGCGTGCTGCTGGGTGGCGTGCCAGGCGTGGCGCCAGCCAAGGTCGTCGTGTTGGGTGGCGGCGTGTCCGGCACCCACGCGGCCGAAATGGCCGTCGGCCTCAAGGCGGACGTGACCGTTGTGGACCGTTCAGTGAAGCGCCTGCGCGAGTTGTCGGCCCAGTTTGGCAACACGTTGAAGACGGTGTACTCGACGGCCGACGCCATTGAGAACTTGGTGCGTGACGCGGACCTCGTTGTTGGCGCTGTGCTCGTGCCGGGTGCTGCGGCCCCCAAGCTTGTGACCCATGCGATGGTCAAGACCATGAAGGCCGGTGCCGTGATGGTCGATATCGCCATCGACCAGGGTGGTTGCTTTGAAACCAGCCGTCCTACGACGCACGCGGAGCCGACCTATGTGGTCGACGGCGTGATCCACTATTGCGTGACCAACATGCCAGGCGCGGTTCCCCGCACCTCGACGTTCGCGCTCACCAATGCGACGCTGCCCTATGTGCGTGCTCTGGCCGATCTCGGCTGGCAGAAAGCGTGTGCACGCGATGCCGGTCTCGCGGCGGGTCTTAACGTCCACGATGGTCTCGTGACGTTTGAGGCGGTGGCTCGGGATCTGGGTCTGCCGTACAGCCCGTACGTTCCGGCCTAAGGGACGCAGCAAAAGAAAACGCCCGCCGTCGCGTTGCGACGGCGGGCGTTTTTCTTTTCGGCGAGCCGATTAGTGGTGGTGGCCACCCGGGCCGTGCACGTGACCGTGCGTAAGCTCTTCCTCGCTTGCCACGCGAACTTCGGTGACTTCCACATCAAAGTGCAGAGTTTCGCCGGCGAGCGGGTGATTCCCGTCAACCGTCACCATATCGCCTTGAACGCGAGTGACGACGACCGTACGTGGGCCGGCTTCCGTGCTTGCGGTGAACTGCATGCCTGCCCGCACTTCGCCCTGAAACGCGCGGCGTGGAACCTGTTGGACTAAGCCGGCATCTTTGACCCCATAGGCCTTTTCAGGCGGGATCGTCGCGAGGACCTTATCCCCGACAACCTTGCCTTCGAGCGCTTCCTCAAGACCGGGGATGATGTTGCCGTGCCCTTGCAGGTAGGCCAACGGATCGTGTCCAGCGGACGAATCCAGTACTTCGCCGGCACCATTTTTGAGCGTGTAGTGAATGAGTACGACCGCGTCGCGGGCAATCTGCATGACAAAACCTCAGTTTAAGTGAACCATGATTGTACCCGCTTAGACAGCGGTGCGGGCGCAAGACCTGTCCAACCGCAGCGGCGACCTGCGGGCACACCGGAGTGACCCCAGGTGCCCGATGCTCACCTCGGGGACTGGGGCTTGTTGTTGATCAACTGCTGCACGACGCTCGGATCCGCGAGTGTGGAGGTGTCTCCCAACTGGCTCGACTCGTCCGCCGCGATCTTGCGCAGTATGCGCCGCATGATTTTGCCGCTGCGTGTCTTCGGCAGGCCTGGCGCCCACTGAATCACGTCCGGCGAGGCGATCGGTCCGATTTGTGCGCGAACGGTCTTGCGTAATTCCGCGAGCAACTCGTCGCTCGGGTCTAATCCTGCCTTCAGGGTGACGTAGGCATAGATGCCTTGTCCCTTGATGTCATGGGGATAGCCCACCACCGCGGCTTCCGCGACAGCGTGGTGTGCAACCAAGGCGCTTTCCACTTCAGCCGTACCCAGACGATGGCCTGACACATTGATCACGTCGTCCACTCGGCCGGTGATCCAGAAATAGCCATCCTCGTCACGGCGCGCGCCGTCACCGGTGAAATACGTTCCCGGAAATGTCCGGAAATAGGTGTCGATGAAGCGCTGATGATCCCCATATACGCTGCGCATCTGACCGGGCCAGGAATCCAAGAGGACGAGGTTGCCTTCCGTGGCGCCGCTCAGTTCCGCGCCGCTACCATCCACCAGCGCCGGGCGTACTCCGAAGAACGGTAGGGTGGCCGAGCCTGGTTTGAGGTCGGTTGCGCCTGGCAATGGGCTGATCAAAATGCCGCCGGTTTCCGTTTGCCACCAGGTGTCGACGATTGGACAGCGACGATCACCGACGACCCGGTGGTACCACTCCCATGCTTCTGGATTGATGGGTTCACCGACGCTGCCGAGCAGTCGCAAAGTCTGCCGTGAGTAGCGTGTGACCCAATCCTCGCCCTCCCGCATCAACGCGCGGATAGCTGTTGGTGCGGTGTAAAAAATCGTCACGCCATGACGGTCGATAACGTCCCAGCAGCGACCAGGATTGGGGTAGTTGGGAACGCTCTCGAACATCAGCGTGGTCGCGCCGTTCGATAACGGTCCATAGACGACATAGCTATGGCCGGTGACCCAACCGACGTCGGCCGTACACCAGAAGACGTCACCCGGGCGGTAGTCGAAGACGGTTGCGAACGTGTGCGTGGCCCAGACGAGGTAGCCCCCCGTGGTATGGAGGACGCCTTTGGGTTTGCCAGTGGAGCCGGAGGTGTACAGGATGAAGAGCGGGTCTTCTGCGCCCATCGATTCAGCGGGGCAGTCTTCGCTCGCACTGGCCATCAATGTCGCATACGCAATATCGCGATTCGGGTCCATCGGGACCTCGCCGCCCGTGCGGCGCACAACGACCACCCTCTCGACCATCGACCCAGCGGATCCGAGTTGCAATGCGGCGTCGACATTGGCCTTGAGTGGGATGGCTTTCCCGCCTCGCAGGCCTTCATCCGCCGTAATAACGAATTTGGAGCCGCAATCCTCGATCCGACTGGACAATGATTCCGGCGAAAAGCCACCAAAGACGATGGAGTGGATAGCGCCAATCCGGGTGCACGCCAGCATTGCGATCGCCGCCTCGGGGATCATCGGCAGATAGAGCGTGACGCGATCGCCCCGCTTCACCCCAATGCTCTTCAATCCGTTCGCAAAACGGCAAACGTCCCGGTGCAGTTCTCGGTAAGTGATGTGCCGGCTGTCGCCCGGTTCGTCAGCCTCAAATATGATGGCCGTCTGGTCGCCGCGACTGGCGAGGTGACGGTCCAGGCAGTTTGCCGAGACATTCAGTTCGCCATCCGCGAACCACCGGATGCGAAAGTCGGAAATGTCGTAGGAAACATCCCTGACCTGTGTGAAGGGGCGCATCCAATCAACGACTTTCCCGACCTGTGACCAGTATTGGATGGGATTGGCGACTGACTCTGCATATTGCTGGTCATAGGTCGCGCGATTGACCTTTGCTGCGGCCGCAAAGTCCGCAGGCACTGGATAGACATGACTCATCTCAACCCCCCTCTCGTTCAATCTGATCACGCGGCCAACCGGTTGTGCCGCGCGACAACCCCATTCAGGTTGGTTCCCAAGGTCGCCAACCGGCATTCCGATCACCAATCTTGGGCGCACACTACCCCCATGTTGAACGAGCAACGGGTCCACTCGCAAATCAGGGGGGCACAACGTCGCCACGGCGCCGGTCCTGCCGGCTACCGGGACTTCCCCGAGCGAGGGCGGATCTGTTTTACTGGCCTGCGGCCCGGGGGGGTTGTGGATCCGCGCGGTTCCGAGTCGTCGGGCGGGCCGCTCACTAGGGGGGGATATGTCGAATCAGATCGATTGGGCGACGGTGATCGCCGATCCGCGTTTTCAAACGCTTGCGCGCCGTAAGTCCCGGTTTCTATGGGGTCTCATGGGCTTTTCCGTTGCGTACTACTTCGCGTTGCCCATCGGCGCCGCCTACTTCCAAGATCTGTTCAAGATCCGCATATGGGGCCCCGTGAACCTAGGCCTTGCCTTTGCGCTCAGTGAGTTTTTGATGGCTTGGTTAGTCGCTTTTTACTATTCGCGTGTGGCCAATCGCGAATTTGACCGGCTAGCGATGGAAATCGCCATGACGGTTGAACACCACGTGGGAGGCTGAACCGATGAAAGATCCTAAGGTCTACTTTGGTCTATTGGTGTCCCTGGTGGTGGGTCTCTTGGTGCCCTTTGGAGTGCATGCACAAGACGCAGCAACCGGTCATTTTCGCTGGATCACATTCGCTGTCTTTGCGTCAGTCATCACGCTGACGATGTGGATCACGGTTGTCGCGGCGCGCAAAGTGCGGTCAGCCTCAGATTTCTATACGGCGGGTGGCGGCATTTCCGGGCTTCAGAATGGCTGGGCCATCGCGGGGGATTACCTGTCGGCAGCTTCATTCTTAGGCATTGCTGGCCTGATCTCTCAGTACGGTTACGATGGGTTCATGTACTCGGTCGGTTGGCTCGTCGCGTACGTAACCGTCTTGCTGTTGATCGCAGAGCCGTGCCGAAATATCGGCAAGTACACGCTTGCCGATATTCTCGCCTATCGCAATGATCCGAAGAAAATGCGAGTCGTCGGGGCGCTCTCGGTCATCACCGTATCGACTTTTTATCTCACTGCCCAAATGGTGGGTGGCGGCGTTCTCGTCAAGACGCTCATCGGTATCGACTATGACGTTTCCGTCATTGCAGTCGGTATTTTGATGCTCGTTTACGTGTTATTTGGCGGCATGGTGGCCACGACCTGGGTGCAGATCGTGAAAGCCGTCTTGCTGGTCATCGCGTCGCTGTTGATTGTGATGTTGGTCTGGGTCCCTTACGGCTTCTCCTTGCCAGCCTTTCTCACGGACATCGTCGGCGATGCGAAGGTGCAGGTACAGGTGGCCAAGCTCTTGGGCGACCCCGCGAAATCAATGACGGCAGCCGAGTTGGGGCAACGATTTCTCGAGCCGGGTCTTTATCTAAAGGCGCCAATCGATCAAATCTCGCTGAGCCTAGCCCTCGTATTCGGCACGGCGGGTATGCCACACATTCTGATGCGGTTTTTCACCGTGCCCACGGCCCAGGCGGCGCGCAAGTCCGTGGTGTGGGCGATGGCCATCATCGGTGGCTTCTATCTACTCACCTTGTTCCTCGGATTCGGTGCTGCGCATTTGGTCGGCCCTGCCGTGATCGCCAGCGTGGATGCTGGCGGCAATATGGCCGGCCCGTTACTCGCGCAGTACATCGGCGGTGGGCCAGAGTCCCTGATGGGCAATTTCATGTTGGCCTTTGTTTCCGCGGTGGCCTTTGCGACCATCGTCGCTGTGGTGGCCGGGCTCGTGCTGGCGGCAGCATCTGCGATGGCGCACGACCTGTGGGTCGGTGTGATTCGGGGTGGCGAACACGTTCCGCCGCACGAGCAGGTGGCGGCGGCTCGAGTGGCAACGGTGCTCGTCGGCGCGATCGCGATTACGATCGGTATCGCATCGAAAGGTCAAAATGTCGCGTCCTTGGTCGCCTTGGCCTTTGCCGTTGCGGCTAGCGCCAATTTTCCATGCGTGCTCCTGACTCTGTATTGGAAACGGTGTAATACGAACGGGGTGGTCGCCGGCATGATTGTCGGCACTGTGGCTGCCGTTGGTTTGACACTCATATCCCCGAACCTCACCTACCCCAAAGTGGTTCGCGCTGCTGCAACCAAAGTATTGGATGCCGAGTCGGCCAAGCGGCAGGCCATCGCTATGGCTCTGCAGTCAGCCGATGCGACGGAAATCGCTAGGGCGACAAAAGAGTCAGCTGCGCTCGATAAGGCCGTTAAGAAAGCCCATGAGGATCTGTTGAAAGTCGAGGGACAGGAAACGTCCTTCATCGGCTTGGAAAAGCCGGCTTTCGAGCTGAAAAACCCCGGTATTGTGTCGATACCGCTGGGATTTCTGGCGGTGATTCTCTTCTCGTTGTGGCGTCGAGACTCACGTGCTGAGTCTATGTGGGACGAGGTCTACGCTCGGCAGATCACCGGACTTCGGGCCCATAAGGCCAGTCAACACTAGGCGGAAGGGCTCTGCGGCGTTTGCCTTGACGGAGTGGTCATGAACCATGACCACTTCGGGCAATTGTCGGACTATGAGCGGTCGAGTGCCCAACGCACTACGGTGTCGATGATGGCGTCGCCGCGACCGGCTTCTGCGCCGGGTGCATTGACCATCACCACCACCGATAACGTGCGCCCGCTGCGCGTCGTAACGTAGCCTGAGATGGCGGCAACGCCAGCGAGATGTCCCGTCTTCATACGGATGCGCGCTTCCGGTGCGAGGTCGACGAATCGTTTACGTAACGTGCCGTCCTGACCGCCAATCGGCAAGGAGCTGACGAATTCCGGAAAGTAGCGTCCCTGATAGGCGCTCGACAGCACGGCTGACATGGACTCCGCGGACAGACGGGCGAGGCGAGACAGCCCTGATCCATTGTCGACGACGAGTTCTGGGAAGTGTAGGCCGCGACGGGATAGAAACTGTTGCAGGGCCTGCTCCCCGTCACTGGCGCCTACAGGTTCGCTGCTCTGATCCGCCGCCATGCTCAGCAGCAGCATGCGCGCCATTGCATTCGAGCTCCACTTGTTCGTGTTGTAGATCACCTCGGCAAGGCTGTCGGATTCGAGGCTCGTGAGCAGCGTTGCCTTTTCTGGCCGAGTCGCTAGGCGAAGACTGCCGTCAAATTTGCCGCCCAAGGACCGCCAGAACGTGGTGAACGTTCCAAAAGCGTAGTCGGGCGCCGTCATGATGGAGCGCTGCGCGTAGGCGGGGCAGGTGGGGCCTATGGTGCCGTCGATTGCGATATGCAAAGGGTCGGCGTCGACGGTGGTGAAGCGGACCCAATGGCCACCCTCTGGGCATTCGTGTGAGAGGCTCTTCACTCGGTTATCCACGTGAAGATTGGCGGGTGTAGGGTCAATCCATACTAGGGATTCACCGTTCTGCGCATGGACGTGGAACTCAGCAGATTGCAGATTCACGAGCAGCGCGTCCGGTAAGACGTTGTACGTTCGGTACCCCTTGCCGTCGAACTCGTCGGGATCCTCCGACTGCGCTTTATATAACGACCGGTCGATGACGATGTCGCCCTCGATGTGCTGCAGACCGGTCGCGCGGATCTGCCGTACAAACCGCCACCAGTGCTCCGCGGTAAGCCCGGGATCCCCGCCACCCACGATGACGAGGTCTCCCGCCAGTCGTCCGTTGGTGATCGGTCCAGTGGCGTACGCCCGTGTGTGCCACCGATGATTGGGGCCTAAGGACTCCAGCGCAGACCAAGTCGTGAGCACTTTGAGAGTCGATGCCGGGCTGCGGGGGATCGTCGGGTTGAGTTCCAGCACACTGTCCCCACTGTGGGGGTCGCGCACGATGATGCTGACCTTGTTGGCCGGGATGCCTTCGGCTGCGAGGACCTGCTGCACACGTGGTGGTAGGACGGCCAATCCTGCCGCGGCGGTTGACTGGGCAATACAGAGGCTCACGAGGAAGGCTGCGAGCGGACGGGCAAGGGCGGTTATCATGGTCAGTGAGTGTAGCGGTGCGCTGGACTGTGAGGCTACGTGCGTGCGATCCGGGAACTCCCGGTTTGCAGCCCAGGTCCGAACGCTGGCTGCCTGCCGAGCCCATTTTGGAGTTGCGAACGTGTCTTTCGAACGATTCATTCGGACAATACGTCCGGCTTGTCTTGCGCTGTGTCTGGGGGCATTGGTGGCCTGTGGGCGAGACGCGCGAGTCGCGACTGCGCCGACCGCGGGTACCAAGGGTATGAGCCCAGGCAGCGCGGCGGTGCTCGTCAAGGGTTTGCCAGACTTTACCGAGCTGGTCGCGGCCTATGGCCCCACGGTCGTGAATGTCACGACGGTCGAGAAAGCGGGTTCTGATGAGGGCGGGCCCGGCGATCCCCTGCACGACTTTCTGCGTCGATTCGGGGCTCCGCAGCGCGAAGACAATCCGATTGCCCGTGGTGAGGGGTCGGGGTTTCTCGTCACCTCGGACGGGTTTATCCTCACCAACGCGCACGTGGTTGCCGATGCCAGTGACGTCACGGTTCGCCTGACGGATCGACGCGAATTTCGCGCCAAGGTCGTGGGCGTCGACGCTCGCACGGATATCGCCGTACTCAAGATCGACGGCCGTGACTTACCGACGGTGAAGTTTGGAGATCCCTCGAAACTGCGTCCGGGTGAGTGGGTGGTCGCGATCGGTTCGCCCTTCGGGTTCGATAACAGCGTCACGGCCGGTATCGTCAGCGCGACCGCTCGATCCCTACCGGATGGCCAATACACCCCATTCATTCAAACGGACGCGGCCGTGAATCCCGGTAACTCTGGCGGACCGTTGTTCAACATGGCGGGTGAGGTGGTTGGGATTAACTCCCAGATTTACAGCCGCACCGGCGGATTTATGGGAATTTCATTCGCGATCCCGATTGATATTGCGATCGGTGTGAAAGATCAATTGGTCAAGACCGGTCGTGTGCAGCGTGGGCGAATCGGCGTGTTGGTGCAGGATGTCGGCCAGGAACTCGCCGACTCTTTTGGGCTTGATCGGCCGCGTGGTGCCTTGGTCAGTCAAGTCGAGGCCGATGGTCCCGCCAAGCGGGCCGGTGTCGTGGCTGGCGACGTGATCGTATCGGTGAACGGCCAGTCGATTGAGCGTTCAGGTCAGCTGTCATCGGTCATCTCTCAGTTGAAGGCCGGCAGTCGAGCGGATCTCGAGGTTTGGCGCAATCGAGGCGCTATGCATCTCGCGTGCGAAGTTGCGGAACTGAAGGAAGGGCAGATAGCCCGTGTGGCCGATTCCACGCCGAAGAGTGGTGGTGGCGCGAAGCTAGGCTTGTCGGTTCGTCCGATTCGTGCGGGTGAACGGCCCAATGGCGTTGAATCCGGCTTGGTGATTGAACGCGTGGACGGCGCGGCACGTGAGGCTGAACTGCGTGTCGGCGACGTGATTGTCGGCGCAAACGGCCGTAAAGTTGCAACGGTCGCTGAGCTTGAGGCGCAGATCACTAGTTCCCGACGGTCCATCGCCTTGCTCGTGCATCGACAGGGATCCACCATTTTCATTCCGGTTCGCATCGGTAATTGAGGTCTCCGTGGCTATAGTGTCTTGTCGCGCGGTGCTCGCCGCACTCGCGCTGCAGTTGTTCATGTCGGTGGCCTTTGCCGCTGACCCCAACGCCCCTTTTCGCGACTGTCCGGATTGCCCGGAGATGCAGCGGATTCCGGCCGGAACTTTCGTCATGGGCACGCCGGGCGCGCCGGCGCAGGGCGATACGCGCGCTGAATCGCAGGCGACCGTTGTGCGGATCGCGCGGCCTTTTGCGATGGGTCGCACAGAAGTGACGCGTCGTGAATTCCGGGTGTTTCTGGCCGAGACAGCCTACGAGCAAAAGGGCGATTGTGTGATTTGGGATGACGAACAGTCGCGCTTTTCGATTGATCGACCGGCTGAATCGGGCGATACCGCAGATGCCGAGCTATCGGACGATCAACCGGCGGCCTGTGTGAGTTGGCACGATGCCCGTGCGTACGTGCAGTGGCTGGCCAAGAAAACCGGTAAGCCCTATCGGCTGCCCTCGGAGTCCGAGTGGGAGTATGCCGCTCGTGCCGGATCGGTTTCTCAATGGCCCTGGGGTGGCGAAGCGTCGGATGGCTGCGACTTTGCCAACACGTATGATCTGACCGGACGCGAGCATTACGCGCTCGGTTGGGATCCGGTTCGGTGTCGAGATGGTTACCCGGGACTGGCGCCCGTAGGCGCGCTTCGCCCGAATGCGTTTGGTGTGTATGACCTGATCGGCAACGTCGCTGAGTGGGTCGACGACTGCTATACGGACAGCTATGTGGGCCGTCCGAAAGACGGCCGTTCGTGGTTCTGGAATGGCGGTTGCCGCAGGCATGTCGTCAGGGGGGGTAGCTGGGCGTCCCCACCGTTGCAGGCGCGTAGCGCTTATCGCTTACCGACTGAGTCGACGTTCCGAGCCCAGACCTTGGGGTTGAGAGTCGCCTTAGATCTCGAAGGCCGTGGGGAGGGTCGCTAATATGCTGCGACATCATCTGTGGATTGCAGGTTTGTTGATCAGTTGGCTGCCTGTGATGGCGGCAAGCAACGCTCCGACAGCGACCGTAGCGGTAGCCCCGACGGTGGTCTCGGCGCAGACAGCCCGTGAATGTGCCGACTGCCCGGAAATTGTTGTGGTGCCGGCGGGTACCTTTCGGTTCGGCTCTGCTGCGGGCGATCGCGAAGCGGATCCGAACTCCGGTGAAATCCCGGCGATACCCGTGACCATTGCGCGGTCGTTCGCGATGACGCGCACGGAAATCACGGTGGGCCAGTTTCGTCTATTTGTAGAGGCGACTCATTACCCCGTGGCAGGAGACTGTCGTGTGCCGAGTGGGGGTGGATGGCAGCGGTTCCCCGAACACTCTTGGCAGGATCCGGGTTTTGGTACACCGCAGACAGATGCGGATCCGGTCGTGTGTGTCAGCGTGGCGGATGCCAAAGCCTATGCGGCGTGGTTGACTGCTCAGGCCGGTCATACGTATCGGCTGCCTTCCGAGGTGGAATGGGAATATGCCGCTCGTGGAGGCACGTCTACGGCCCGATTCTTCAGCGCATCGGACTCTGACGAAGCTAGCCTGTTGTCTCACGCTTGTGAGTACGCCAACATCTACGACGCGGGCGCGGCGCGCGATCTTGCGTTCGCCAGCCCGTATGCGCGCTGTGTGGATGCTCGTACCTACACAGCGCCCGTCGCGAGTTATCGTCCAAACGCTTTTGATCTGTACGATCTAATCGGCAATGTCCGTGAATGGACCGAAGACTGCTACACATCCAGCAACGAAGGTCGGCCGGATGATGCACGGCCTTGGATTTGGGCGGGTGGCTGCGAGTCCAGGGTTGTGCGTGGTGGTTCTTATGCTTCGCGTCCGTCTCATGCGCGCGCCGCCGTGCGAGAGTCGGAAGCGGAAGGATTGCGTCAGGCCGATCTAGGGTTCCGGTTGGTTCGCGAGATGAACTGAGTGAGTTAAGCGGGCTATCCGTGGTGGTGTCGCCAAGCGCCGCTGCGCCAACGCAGCGTTAGACTGGTGCCGAGCAGGACGACATAGGCAACGGAAACAACCCAGCCACCGATAGCGCCATAGCCGAGACCGGGAAGTTGAGCGAACCATCCCTTGCCGGATTCGAATACCGCAAAGTAGGCAGCCGGTACGAAGAAGAGCCAACTGAGGCTCGCCACCATCAGGGCTGGAATACGAGCATCCGACGCGCCGCGTAAGCAGAAGCTTGCGCCGACGTTCATGCCATCAAAGGTCTGATAGGCCGCAGCGAGCCAAAGTACCGGAATGCCGAGGTGTACGACCGCCGAGGCGCTAGGGTCGCTTGCGCTGACGAACGATGGCAGTAACCACGGACCGGCAATCCCCAGCGCGAGACCGATCCCGCCCATGAAAAGGGCACATGCCCGGATGATCCAGTTGCCGACACGTCGGGCCCAGTCCAACTCGCCCATTCCGATCGACTGACCGACGAGCGTGGTACCCGCCAGCGCGATGCCGATGCCCGGCATGTAGGCGATAGACGTCAGCATCATGACAATCTGGGTGGCCGCGCCGGCGATATTGCTGGCCGTGACCAACATGAGTTGAAAGAGTGCGAGCCCCACCAGATCGGCAGTCGTGCTGAGACCCATGGGCAAGCCTTCTAGGAATTGCCGGCGCAGCATCGGGCGCCGCCATGTTCGGCCCGAGCGGTAGTCTCGGCGCATCGGTTGGCTTAAGAAAGAGACCATGGCCAGCGCTAAGCCGACCACTTCAGCGGCAACCGTTCCCCAAGCCGACCCGGCAATCCCCAGATGGAGCGAAAAAATAAACCACTGGTTAAAGGGTATATTGGCCACCGCCATCGCCGCCGTGACGACCAAGCTGATGCGTGTACGACTGATGCCATTAAAGAACGCAGTCAGCGACCAGACGAGTAGACCGAGTGGCCCGCCGATGACCAGTCGTGGCCACCAATACGCTAGGGCCAGTGAACGGACCTCCTGGTTGACGTGTAGGGCATCCAGTAACGGGCCTCCCAGAAAGCCAATCGCGATAAAGGCCGGTATCGTCAGGAGGGAGGCATAAAGGCCAGACCAGGCCGCTTGCGCTGCGCGCGACCGTCGACCGCTGCCGTAGGCTTGTGCAGCGAAGGTCTGGACGGCCATGCCGATGCCGCCGAGC
Source organism: Gammaproteobacteria bacterium (assembly GCA_947455595.1). Taxonomy (GTDB): domain Bacteria; phylum Pseudomonadota; class Gammaproteobacteria; order Steroidobacterales; family Steroidobacteraceae; genus CAIKZZ01. Next base: position 7,541 of record CANGOP010000018.1, on the reverse strand, counting down.
AGCAAGATCGCACACAGCACGACCCAGTAAATAGCCGCCATGGCGGCCACCGCTGTTGTGGAGATGCGACCTACAAACCACGTGTCGGTCAGATTCAGCGCCGCCTGAATGGCGCTGTTGAGCATGAGAGGTCCCGCCAGCGCAGCAATGGCACGAGCATCGACGTGTGAGCGACCCTGCGCGTCGATGCGCTGGGCAGGTAACAGTCCTGGCAGGAATGCACTTTTCATTTCGGGTAAACCACACGCGACACGATAGAGACGCCCGGGTCCTCTGGGGCGAGGCGTACCGAGAAGCGTAGTCGGCGCGCGACCGCTAGCATGCGAGTATTGATGGAGAGAACTTGGCCCTCGACGCGGTGATAGCCCAGAGATCGTGCGAGATGGACCACTTCTTTCATCAGCACGGTGCCTGCACCGTGCCCTTGCCATGCATCCACCACTGACATCGCAAACTCGCAGGTGCCCCGTCGGCGTGTTGGCACGATCCGAGCGCCGCCGAGGCGCTCCTCACCGCGTGGTGTTCCATGGTCAACAAACGCGACACTGACTGCGTATCCCTTGGCCGTCATCGCTTTGCGCAAGTCGTTGAGAGTCGATCGAGACAGGCTCTTCGTGGGCGCCATGAAGCGTAGGTAGCGTGAACGTGCCGACAGTCCCTGAAAGTAGGTTTGAGCGTGATCGAAATCGGCTTCACGCAGCGGCCGAAGGTAAACCATCGTGCCGTCGGGTAGACGGGTATGTCGCGCGTGATCGAGTATGCGTTGCCGTATGTTCACGGGGCCTCAGCACAGCGGCCCACCAGCATACCGGGCACGTCGCAGAGCGTCTGAATCTGGCTAGGCTGCAGGGGTAACACACCGCCAGCAACGAATCCTGCGGGGATGGCAGCCAATCCCGTCGGACGATGCAGGGGCCGATGGACAGCGGCGCCAACCAGTTCGAGGCGGGAGTCGAGGCGGGCACGGGACATACCCGGATCCTACCACCCGCCCGTGGGGATGGTTCATTGCGGTAATATGCGTACATAGCCCTGTATTGCGCGTCCCGACGAGAGGTGTCGCCGATGTCTGATCAAACTCCTATCCAGGCGGAAGTCGTCATTGTTGGCGCCGGTCCCTGTGGACTCTTTCAAGTCTTCGAACTCGGCCTGCTGGGTATCAAAGCCCACTTGGTGGACTCTCTGAAGTCACCGGGCGGGCAATGTACCGAGCTCTATCCGGAGAAGCCCATCTACGACATACCCGCCCTACCGGTGTGCGGCGCGCAGGAACTGGTCGACCGCCTGATGCAGCAGATCAAGCCGTTTGGCGCGGAGTGGCATCTCGGCGAGGAGGTTACGGGGCTGCAGCGGCAGGCCGATGGGCGCCGCTTCACTGTGACGACCTCGGGTGGGACTGTTTTTGATGCCGGCGCGGTCATCATCGCCGGTGGCGTTGGATCGTTTCAGCCTCGCCGGCTGGTCGCGCCAGGCGCAGAGGCGTTGGAGGGGCGCCAGATCCATTATCGCGTGCGTGATGCGCAGCAATATCACGGACAACATTTGCTAATCCTCGGTGGTGGCGACTCTGCTCTGGATTGGGCGCTCGACTTCACGGGTAAAGCCGCATCGGTCACCCTCGTGCATCGGCGCGCCGAATTCCGAGCGGCACCCTCATCGGTCGCGCGGATGCGGGAGTTGGAGTCCGCCGGCCAACTGGCCTTCCATGAGGGGCTTGTGGACGGGCTCGAAATTGAGGGCGACGTCTTGAAAGGCGCGCGCATCAAGAAACCTGACGGTAGCTCGGTGACCATCGCTTGCGATCAGGCCTTTGCCTTTTACGGGCTGCATCCCAAACTCGGACCGATCGCCGAATGGGGATTGGAGCTTGAGAAAAAAGCACTCAAAGTTGACACGGAAAAGTTTCAGACCAATGAGCCGGGTATTTTCGCTGTTGGCGACATCAATACCTATCCGGGCAAGAAGAAACTGATTCTGTCTGGCTTTCATGAAGCCGCACTTGCCGCTTTTGGGGTGCAAGGATGGCTCTATCCGGAGAAAAAACAGTTCCTCCAATACACCACGACGAGCCCGGCTATGCAGAAGCGTCTCGGCGTAGCGGGCTGAAGCACCGTGGACGTGCGTCTCGTCGACCTACTGAAGGTGCTGGAACTGGAGCCGCTTGAGGTCAACCTCTTTCGAGGTGAGAGCCGTGACATCGGCAGCCCGCAGGTGTTTGGCGGTCAGGTCTTGGGGCAGGCGTTAGTGGCTGCCTACAAGACCCTCGAGGAGGGCCGAGGCGACTGCCATTCCCTGCATGCGTATTTCCTCCGTCGCGGCGATTTCAACGCGCCGATTGTTTATCAGGTTGACCGAAGCCGTGATGGCCACAGTTTCTCGACGCGTAACGTGACGGCCATTCAGCATGGCCAGCAGATTTTTACATTGGCAGCGTCGTTTCAGGTGGCTGAAGAGGGCCTGGAGCATGCCGCTACGATTCCGGAGGTTCCTCCCCCGGAAGCGCTGGCCCCTTATCTCGCTGAAGCCGACGAGCGCATCCTGACGTTGCCAGATCCCGTACGGCGCTTTCTTGCCCACAGTCGGCCCTTCGAATTCAGACCCGTCCAGCCCATGCGATTTGTTGACCCGCAGCCGTCGGCACCGGTGAAACAAGTGTGGTTCAAGGCGGTTGATCGAGTGCCTTCCGATGACTTGCAACTGCACCGGTGTTTGCTCGCCTATGTGTCGGATTACAACTTATTAGATGCCGCTCTGCGACCACACGGCGTCCCCTTTATGCGCTTGCAATTAGCCAGCATCGATCACGCGATGTGGTTTCATCGTCCGTGTCGTGTCGATGATTGGCTTTTGTACGCCGTTGATAGCCCGAGCGCCTCAGGATCGCGTGGCTTCTCGCGCGGGTCCATTTACACGCGCGACGGTGTGCTGATTGCGAGTACAGCGCAAGAGGGTCTCATGCGGGTGCGCTCCTGAGGTCGCCGTACTTATCGTAAGGCGAGTTTCAAGTGTACGGCGTTGCCCGATGTATCCGCGGAGGCACCGCGCACCAAGAAAACGCGGCTTGGGTCGACGCCAGTGCCGTCGACGAGGGTCGATTGAATAGCCTCTGCACGGGATCGCGCGAGTTGTTCTAAATCGTCCGCAGTCGGCGTGGTCAGTTGGCGAGCGCGAACCTCTAGTTGCGCCGTCTCGGCCCCTGGGGTCGCTTCGTTACCCAGAAGGGCCACTAGGACCGATCGTCGATCCTCGGATGACTGCTCGAGACGGCTGCTCAGCGTGGCATCGTCTGCGTCCCCCAAACGCTCGCGTGCCCGCTTCAGCAGGGCGGAGGCGTAGCGCTGGTCAGCCAACGCAGTAGCGTCCACCTGCGCTATCGAGATGGGGATCTCAATATTGATCTGTGGTCTTGCCTGTAGGGCTCGAGCGAGCGTTGAGATTCGCTCGCGCGCAGATGCGTTGAGATCGGCAGAGCCTGCTGAAAAATCGATCAACGAAATCTCTTCACCCGCACCGAAGAGTGCACCCAGGAATGCAAAAGGTGCGGAGGCGACCTTGCGAAATAAATTGCCCACGACTTTGCGGGTCATTTCGCCCAAGTGAAAATCCGGATCGCTGAAGCTGCCGGTCAATGGCACATCAAGATCAATATTCCCGTCCTTATCTTTCAGCAGCGCCACCACGAGTCGCAGAGGAACCCCGAAGTCTCCTTGGCCTTCCACCCGATCGCCCAATTCAAACTGTTTCAGTCGAATATGGTGTGTGGCATTCACGCGCTTCGCTGCGACGTGATACGTCAGGTCTGCGGTAGCCTTGCCTTTGCGAATTCGATAGCCGGCAAAGCGGCCGGCATAGGGTGATAGGCCTGTCAGTTCGAGATTCTCAAAGTGCATGCGCACATCAGCCGCAACGGGAGTTCCCAGGAAATTGGCATCTCCCTCAATGGCGACCGGCGCGTAGCGGTCAACATGCCCACTGAAGGACAGGTGGGCGCGTGTTGACGGGTCTGACGACAAGCCATCAATCTGCCCATCGAGATCCGCAATGCCTGCCGTAAACGTCGGGCGCTGCGACTCGTCTGCGAAATAGAGGCGACCATTGGCGAAGTGCAGCGTGTCGATCGACACGGTCGCCGCACTCGAAGGCGCAGGTTCGGTCTCATCACGCAGTAGGCTGGATAGATTAATTTTCCCATTGGCGTCAATCCGCACCTCCGCATAAGGGGTGTCTGCGGTCATCGAGTGGACATGGATGGCGACGTCCTGTCCATGCACCTCCAGTCCCTCTGCTTGGAGATGACGCAAGCCCAAAAAATCCCGTTGTCGCACCAAATCATGGGTGCGGACATCATCGAGAACTGCCTCACCCGTGTAATGCCAGGCGTCTTGTGAACGTTCGAATTCACCGGCCGTCGAAACGAGGGCGGAATCAATTCGCAGATTCAGGTGTGGCTCAAGATAGGCGTTGTAATCGGTAATGGCGATCCTGGAGGCCTTCACCGCGAGGGTCGCTGAGCCATTTTCCAAATTGACGTGACCAGTCGCCTCCAGATGGCCCGACGCGCCAAGGTTTGCTTGGGCCGACAGTGGGCGTACCCCGTCTTGAGGGGCGTCTAATTGCAATTGGATTGCGCCCACGGTTGTTGTGATCGGATGTGCTTGGGCAAGGTCTTCGACGGTCACCTCGCCATTCTGAACGGAGACAGATCCCATTCTAAACGGGCCGCCGGATTTCCCAGTGGCGCTAAGACCGAGCCAGCCCTTGGCATTTCGCTGCACAGAGAGGTGCGGCGACTGAAGGGCTACGTGGTCGATCGTTAATGCCCCCGTGCTGCCCTGATAAGACAGCCCATCCAGCAACCAATGGTCTGCGTTCACCACGGGTCCATGCTCGGGTGGTAACGCGACGCTGAGTGGGCCGCCTTGCAGCTGGGCATCGGTGATGGACAGATTGAAGGGGTCTTTTGATTCGGACCAATGGATCTGTGCATGGCCGCTGACCCGGCCCTCCGCCGTCCTGAGCAGGCCCGCCCATTCGGGACCTAAGCGCGCCAGATCGAAATCGTCGACTTGCATGAGTCCGGAAACACCCAAGGGCTCTAATGTCAGCGTCGCCTCAGTCCGCGCGGTTTCATGGCGATTCGTCTCGATGGATAACGACCAATTCGTATGGGGGGCGTGAGTTGAAAACGCGCGGGACGCCAACGTCAAATGCGCAATCTGAACACGGGCGGCCGGTCCGTCTGAGGGTTGCTCATAGACCACGTCGCGAGCATCGAGATGGGCTCTGGCGATGGCGATCTTTGGCCATGGGCTCGTCGGATCCGTGGCTGGCAGCAGGTCGAACAGATTCACACTGCCGTCTGCACGCAGGCTTGCACGCGCGCGGTCAACCTGAATGTCGAGTTCCTTCAGATCGACGGAGCGTCCCAGCAACGTCGTCCAGCCAAGATTCAGCTGGGCGCGAGCAATGGATAAGGTCGCTTCACCCTGTCCGCCCGTGAATGTGACCGGTCCTAGGTCGAGCGCTAGCGTGTAGGGGTTGCAGCGAATGGCCCCAACCCGCACGGCGTAGTGGTGGTTTGCCGCATAGGTCTGCAGCGCTTGGCGGGTCAAATTCGGGACAACGAGCGCCCCCCCGGCGCCATACAGAGCGATGAGTACGGCACTGCCAACCAAGGAGCGGCGAAGAGTGGGCTTCACGTTGGGATCATCCCGAGTGATCTGTCGCCATCATCGGCGAGAGCGCATCGCACGACAAGGGGAAGAACCCGTAGACGCCGATGAGCGGACGTACCGCTCGGTATCCAGCGCCGGACCCGTCGCCCGGCCGCGCCTGCGCAACAATGCATCCCAAGCAAACCCGGCTTTCTCCAAGACTCGACGGGAGCGCGGGTTATCGAGTGAGACGATCGCGTACAGTTGGCGTAAGCCGAGGCCGTCGAAGCCGTAGGCGACCAGCGCGCGAGCAACCTCCGTGGCATAGCCGTGGCCCCAGTACCGTCGACCTAGCAGATAGCCTATCTCGCCTGATCGTCGGGGGCCGATAATGAGTTCACAAGCCCCCGCCACTCGCCCGGTGCGGCGTACCACGATCGCGAGTTCAAGATTGCCGCCCCTCTTGGAAGACCGACCCTTCTGAGCCTGAGCCGCCGCAGTCAGTGCGCGCGGCTCCTCGCCATTCGATTCCCTTACCGCCGGGTGATCGACAATGCGCTGAAGCTGATCGAAGTCGCCCGGACGAAAGGGGCGCAGCACGAGTCGTTGGGTCTGCAATGGCGCCATCTCTGTCGCGCGAGCCACTCTGGGAGTCGTCATGAGAATCGGATGACTTTTGCAGGATTCATCAGGTTGAGCGGATCAAGCATGTGTTTGCACCGGCGCATGACATCCAGCGCAACCGGATCCTCATAACGTTCCAGTTCATTGATTTTCAGCTGTCCGACGCCATGCTCAGCACTGAAGCTGCCATCCAGTTCCGCAACCAGATCATGAATTGCTCGCAGAAGGATGTCTTTGCGCGACAGAAATTCGCTCTCCTCAGCGGAGCCCGGCAAGACGCCGATGGCTGGGCTGACATTGAAATGGAGATTCCCATCTCCGGCGTGACCGTACCCAATGCTGCGACCACCGGGAACCAGCTGGCCGATCAGCGCCAATCCGCGGCGCTCGAATTCTGCAAGGCGATCCAAGGGCAGCGAGACGTCGTGCTTCAAGGATGCGCCTTCGCGTGACTGTGCGGCAGGAATGTTTTCTCTTAAAAACCAGAATGATTCAGCTTGCGCAATCGAGGCGGCTACCGCGGCATCGAGTACATCGTGAGAATCGAGCTCCTTCGCCATGAAAGCCTCGAATTCAGGCTGCAGGTTCACCAGCGCCGTGGGTAACGGCAAATCGATCAACACATAGGCCGGGTGCAGGCCTTGGAAGGGGAACGCAAGAGCGGGGAAATGCTTCAGCGCAAGCTCGACCGCTCCGGCCGGCATGTATTCGAAAGTCTCGACGAGATCTCCGAAAGCAGACCGAAGGCGCGAGAGTAAAGCGAGGGTGTCGGACAAGCCCCCCACCGCGACCAATGCGGTTAGGGAGTCCGCAGTCGCCGGCAGCAATCGCAGCGAGGCTGCCGTGATGATCCCAAGCGTGCCTTCCGCGCCGATGAACAGTTGCTTGACGTCATAGCCGGTATTGTCCTTGCGCAGACGGCGTAGCTGATTCAGAACTCGGCCATCCGGCAGGACGACCTCGAGGCCAAGGACGAGATCGCGAATCATCCCGTGGCGAAGCACTTGAGTGCCCCCCGCGTTAGTCGACAAGTTTCCGCCGATTTGACAGCTTCCATCAGACCCGAGCGATAGGGGAAAACGGCGGCCTACCGACTCTGCCGCTTCCCGGACGCTGAGCAGGGTGCAGCCAGCTTCGGCAATGATGGTCCCGCCCGTAGGGTCCAGGGAGCGAACGCGCCGCATCCGTTCGAGACTGATGACCACTTGGTGTCCAGACGCATCCGGCGTCGCACCCCCGCAATAAGACGTATTGCCACCCTGT
>CANGOP010000017.1 GCA_947455595.1 Gammaproteobacteria bacterium | reverse complement strand
GGGCGGTAAAAAAGAATAGCGAAAGTCCGAGCAGAATCAAAAGCCAGGTCAGGAAAATGAAATCCTGCGGCCATAAGACAAGGCCCCAGATGTAGAACTTTCGCGCGGGGAGGTCGAACAAGACTGCCTCCCGACCTTCCCAAGACAGCCACGGAACAAGATAAAAAAGTCCGAGCAGAGCAAATACGGAGATTTTTCTCAGTCGTGAAAAACGACCGCTGACTTCGCGGGGGTGAATCTTTTCATGTTTCGCATAAAAAGAGATCACCTCTTCCTGCGGTTGGCCGGAATTTGAATGATCGCGAGGCGTCATGGAATCGTCCTGTGCGTGCGTTTAGCGGGGCGCTTCCGTGCGAACCAGATAAACCGTCAGGGCGCTAGCGAGAATGGAAAACGCCCAAAAGAAGAAAAACCCCAGCGCATAGCCGGCGTTATGGTTGGCGATGAGTTCTGCCAATGCAGTGCCTTCGCCCAAATAGACGGGATCGAATACAGCAAAAAAAACCATCGTTTCAACGGCGGCAGCCAAGAATGATGGCCAGAGCACCATTGCGACGTCGCGCCCCAAGCGGCCGAGGCCGCGCCGGGGCGAATCTTCGTTGTCGGGCGTTTCGATAGCCATCAATTCGCGGCCGATGGTGGTGCAAGGCTATAGATATAGCCGGCTAACAGTTTGACGCGCTGTTCGCCCAGCAAATCGCCCCAAGCAGGCATCTGATTCTGGCGACCATGGCTCACCGTCTCCTCGATCGTCTGTAGTGAGCTGCCGTAAATCCAGTATTCGTCCGCTAGGTTGGGGGCACCCAGCAAGGGGTTACCCTTGCCATCCGCACCATGGCAGGCGGCGCAGACGGCCGCAAACTTGCCGGCGCCGGCGGCCGCTGCCTGTGGGTCGGGTGCTGTACGGCCAGAGAGCGCATAGACGTAATTGGCGACCTGTACGACACCATCTGCGCCCAGCGCATCCTGCCAAGCCGGCATGACCCCCTGCCGCCCACCCGAAATGGTCGCGACGATCGCATCCTGCGAACGACCCCAACTCAAGTTCGGGTTCGTCAGGTTCGGGAAGCCCTTGCCGCCATGGGCATCAGAGCCATGGCATGCCGAGCAGTTGGCAGCGAAGAGATTCTTCGCAATCCGCAGGGCGCCCGGATCTGTTGAGAGTTCTGCGATCGACTTGCCGTCAAATTTCGCGAATTCCCGTGCCACGATCGCGTCAGCGTCGGCTTTCTGGTGCTGCCATTGGCCGACCGAAGACCATCCCAACAGACCTTTGAAGTTTCCAAAGCCTGGAAACATGACCAGATAAACGATCGCGAAGGCAATCGACGCGTAGAAAACGTTTAGCCACCAGCGTGGCAAGGGGTTGTTGTATTCCTTGAGGTCGCCATCCCAGGTATGGCCGGTCGTTTCGGGTCCGGCCGGTTGGTCGTCTTTCTTCCCCGTAGAGGTGGCGTACAGCAGCCAACCGACAAAGACGAGATTCGCGGTCACAAGTCCCATGACCCAGAGATTCCAGAATCCACTCATGACTGTGCTCCCGACGTAACGTCTGAATCCTCTTCAAGCGGCATTCGAGCGGCCCGATCGTATTCCGGGGCCCGTCGACCGCTGTAATTCCAGATGACAACGCCGATGAAGGCCATCATCGACAAAAGGGTCGAGATGCCGGCGACCCAACCGTAGGTAACGGGATCCATGCTTATTTCACCCACGTTTTCGAAGCAGTGCCCAGCATCTGCAGGTAATCAATCAGGGCGTCCTGCTCGGTGTGTCCGGCTACAGCCGCCTGCGCTGTCTCGATATCGGTATCCGAGTAGGGGACGCCTACACGACGCATCGCCTTCATTTTGGCGGCGGTGCCTTCGGCGTCGATCATGGTCTTGGCGAGCCATGGGAAGGCCGGCATATTGGATTCCGGTACGACGTCCCGCGGATTATTGAGGTGAGCACGATGCCACTCGTCCGAATACCGACCGCCGACCCGAGCGAGGTCCGGACCTGTCCGCTTGGATCCGAACTGAAAGGGGTGGTCGTATACGGACTCACCGGCCAGTGAATAGTGTCCGTAGCGTTCAGTCTCCGCGCGCATGGGGCGAATCATCTGCGAGTGGCAGTTGTAGCAGCCCTCGCGCAGGTAGATATCCCGCCCCTCGAGTTGCAGCGCTGTGTAGGGCTTGACCCCAGGCGCGGCCTCGCCGACCTGACCGGTGAAGTACAATGGGACGATTTCAACGAGACCGCCGATGCTGATCACAATGGCGGTGAGGACGCCGAGGAGGCCGACGTTTTTCTCAATTTTTGAGTGATTCATGGGTTTTCTTCCAGAGCAGAGTGACGTCGGAGATCAGTGGGCAGGCGCCGGGACTGGCTGTTCAGCAGTCGAAGCCTTATCCGCAGTGATGGTTTTCCAAACGTTGTAGGCCATGATGAACATGCCCCCAAACACCAAAAGGCCACCGAGTAAGCGGACCGCATAGAAGGGGTAGGTCTGCTTCAACGCTTCCACGAACGTGTAGGTCAACGTGCCGTCGGCATTCGTTGCGCGCCACATCAGCCCCTGCATGACGCCGGAAATCCACATGGAAGCCACGTAGAGGACGACGCCGATCGTCATTGTCCAGAAGTGGATATCAATCAGCCGTTTGCTGTACATCTCGGTCTGGCCGTACAGGCGCGGTACCAGCGCGTATAGGGCACCAATCGACACCATGGCAACCCAGCCGAGCGCGCCGGAGTGGACGTGCCCAATCGTCCAATCCGTGTAGTGCGATAAGGCATTGACGGTCTTGATCGACATCATCGGACCTTCGAAGGTCGACATGCCGTAGAAAGACAGGGAAACGATGAGGAACTTCAGGATAGGGTCAGTGCGCAACTTATGCCATGCGCCGGAGAGCGTCATGATGCCGTTGATCATTCCGCCCCACGACGGCGCAATCAGGATGAGCGAGAAGATCATGCCGAGTGACTGTGCCCAGTCGGGGAGCGTCGTGTAGATCAGATGGTGAGGGCCGGCCCACATATAGACCGAGATCAGTGCCCAAAAGTGCACGACCGACAAACGGTACGAGTACACGGGGCGTCCCGCTTGCTTGGGGACGAAGTAGTACATGATGCCGAGGAAGCCGGCCGTCAAGAAGAAGCCCACGGCATTGTGTCCGTACCACCACTGCACCATCGCATCGACGACGCCCGGGTATACCGAGTAGGACTTCCATAGCGACACGGGGATTTCGGCACTGTTGACGATGTGAAGAACAGCAACGGTGATGATAAAAGCCGCGAAGAACCAGTTCGCGACGTAGATATGCTTCACTTTTCGCTGAACCAGCGTTCCCAAAAAAACAATCGCATAGGCGACCCAGACGACGGCGATGGCCAGATCAATCGGCCATTCCAATTCCGCGTATTCCTTGCCAGAGGTGATGCCTAGGGGCAGCGTGATCGCGGCAGCTACGATGATGGCCTGCCAACCCCAGAACGTGAAGGATGCCAGTTTTCCCGCAAACAGACGGGTGTGACAGGTTCTTTGCACGATGTAGTAGGACGTCGCGAACAGGGCGCTGCCACCAAAGGCGAAAATGACCGCGTTGGTGTGCAAGGGTCGGAGCCGACCGTAGCTGAGCCATGCGATGTCAAAATTGAGCGCCGGGAAAAGCAGCTGGGAGGCGATGATGACGCCAACCAGCATGCCGACGATGCCCCAGACAATGGTCATTAGGGCGAACTGTCTTACGACGGTGTCGTTATAGGTTTCAGCGGGTTGCATGTGCGTTCCGTTCCGCGAATGAAGGGGTGCGGTTCTGTGAGGCAAGGGTAATCGGCGGTCTGTGGAAGACCCATACGCAAAAAACGCAACAGACGGCTCGTGACCACGATTTTTTCGGTTGCCGGCTCGCCCGGCACCGGCGCGCGACGCACACCCCGCCCCGTTCCCGGTATAGTCCGGACCTTTCCGACAACTGCCGCGTCTCCATGAGCCAAGCTGAGTTCCGTACCCGCGCACGCCGCCTTCAAGAGGCGCGTCGTCTCGTCATCAAGGTGGGTTCTGCGCTTCTGGTCGACAGCCGAACCGGGCGCTTGAATCGTTCCTGGCTCGAGACCCTCGCGGATGACATCACGGCGGCGGCCAAGCGTGGCCAGCAGGTGATTGTGGTGTCGTCTGGTGCAATTGCCCTTGGACGTCGCCACCTAGGTCTCGCCACGGGGAAGTTGCGGCTCGACGAGAGTCAGGCGGCGGCGGCTGTCGGGCAGATTCGGCTAGCCAGAGCGTGGCAGGAGATTTTGGAGGATCGAGGGCTTGCGGTTGCCCAGGTGCTCCTCACTCTGGACGATACGGAAGATCGCCGGCGGTATCTCAACGCGAGGGCCACGCTCAATACGCTGCTCGGTCTCGGCGCTGTTCCGGTGATCAATGAAAATGACACGGTCGCGACCACCGAAATCCGTTACGGCGACAACGACCGGCTAGCGGCACGCGTCGCCCAAATGGCCAGCGCGGAGTGTTTGGTCCTGCTGTCCGATATTGATGGCCTATACACGGCGGATCCTGGGAAAGACCCGAATGCGGCGTTCATTCCGGAAGTACGTGAAATCGACGCCCGTATCGACGCAATGGCGACAGGCCCGACATCGGGCGTGGGCTCGGGTGGCATGACTACGAAGGTGGCCGCGGCACGGATCGCCGTCGGTGCAGGTTGTAGCCTGTGTATCGCGAGCGGTCATCGGAATCATCCACTCGCCGCAATTGAAGATGGGGAGCGCTGCAGTTGGTTTCTGCCGACGGCATCTCCCGTGGCGACCCGTAAACAATGGATTGCCGGAACACTGAAGCCATCAGGAATCCTCAACGTGGATACCGGAGCGGCTGGCGCACTACGGAATGGAAAAAGTTTGCTCCCGGCAGGGGTCGTGTCGGTCACCGGACAATTCGGACGCGGTGATACCGTCAGTGTGATGTATCAGGGGGCCGAGATAGCGCGAGGTCTCGTCGCTTACCAATCCTCTGAGGCGCAGATGATCGCAGGCCGGCGAAGTTCTGAAATTGAGACGCTGCTCGGCTATGTCGGTCGTGAAGAAATTATTCATCGCGACGACCTCGTCGTCACGGCGCAACGGAGTCCTGAATGACCGTCTCAGCCCTGATGGATTTGGCCGCCACCATGCAGGATATCGGGCGTACCGCTCGAGTCGCAGCCGGCATACTGGCCAACGCGCCCCGGGCCACCAAGGATCAAGCGCTGGCCGTCGCTGCGGCAGAACTGCGCGCCTCAGAGGGCGTGATTTTGCAGGCCAATGGCCGTGATTTGGCAGCCGCACAAGCGCGCGGCCTGAAAGGCGCGTTATTGGACCGCCTGAAGCTAGACCCGCCAAGAATCGAAGCGATGGCGCGGGGTCTGGAAGAGATTATTGCGCTACCGGATCCGATCGGTTCGGTCATCGCGGAGTGGACTCGCCCGAATGGCCTACACATTCAGCGTGTCCGTGTGCCGCTGGGTGTAATCGGGATCATTTATGAAAGTCGGCCCAATGTGACCGCTGATGCGGGCGCGTTGTGTCTGAAGTCCGGTAATGCCGCGATTCTGCGGCCTGGGTCTGAGAGTGTTGAATCCAGCAGCGCGATTCACGCCTGTTTGGTCAAAGGACTCGTGGCGGCCGGGTTGCCTGCTGGCTGTATTCAACGGGTGCCGACGACCGATCGCGAGGCGGTGCGGCATTTGCTCGCTGAAATGACGGAATTCGTAGACGTTGTCGTCCCGCGTGGTGGCAAGGGGCTGATTGAGCGCGTTCAACGGGAAGCGCGGGTGCCGGTGATTGGTCACCTAGACGGCAATTGCCATGTTTATGTCGATCGAGATGCCAACTTAGAGATGGCTCGATCCATTGTTCTCAACGCGAAACTCCGACGTACCGGAATCTGTGGGTCGGCGGAAACACTGTTGATTGATCGCGGCGTTGTGGCGAGTCACTTGCCCATTCTTGTGCGTGCATTACTCGATGCTGGCTGCGAAGTGCGCGGCGATGAGGCGTGTCAGGCAATTGATTCTCGCGTTGTGGTCGCCACGGAAGAGGATTGGTACACCGAATATTTGGACGCCATCATTTCGGCGAAGGTGGTCGATGGCGTTGACGATGCCATTCGCCACATTGCTCAATATGGATCGGCGCATACCGAGTCAATCGTGACGGAAAACGATGTCACCGCGGAGCGGTTCTTGGCTGGGGTCGATAGCGCGATCGTCTTGCATAACGCCTCTACTCAATTTGCAGACGGCGGCGAGTTTGGTATGGGTGCCGAGATCGGCATTTCCACCGATCGTTTTCACGCGCGCGGCCCGGTCGGTGTCGAGCAGTTGACTAGCTATAAGTATGTGGTGCGTGGCCGAGGTCAGGTGAGACCGGGCTGAGCGAACCCGCTCAGCCTGGGTAACCGCCGATCAGGTACACGGCATCTCGGCCCGCGAGGCGTAGTGCTTTGGACGCTGCCAGTGCACGTTTTCCACGGGCACAAACGCACAAGTATTTCGAGTTGTCTGCCAGCTTTTCTGGATGATCGAGTAATTGGCCGAGTGGAATATGCACGCTCGGACCCGGTAACGGTTGCGCGGCTACCTCATTGGGCTCGCGAACATCGACGACGATCCAGTCTGACGTCGGCAAGGTAATCGAAATACCGATGTCGTCGTCAGCTCCGGATTCGCTCTGGAGGGCGTTCAAACAATGCGCAGGGCAATTGGTCGCTCGCTTGGTCGTCAAATGTTGGCTTTCCAACGTCCGCAGATCGACGAGAATGACGCTCGACCGGGCAGGCGAGTCGATATCCAGGATAACTTTGAGGACTTCCAGTGCTTGCAGACTGCCCAAGACGCCAGGTACCGGACCGAGAACGCCGGCTTGCGCGCAGTTGCCGACGGTCCCATCGGCAGTGCCCTCTGGCCAGAGACAACGCAAGCAAGCGCTATTGGCGGTGACAACCTGTAACTGCCCCTCGTATTGGTAGACGCTGGCAAGGACGGCTGGCTTCCCAAGCGTCACGGCCACATCATTCACCAAGAATCGAGCCGTAAAGTTATCCGAGCAGTCCACGATCACGTCGTATCCGGCCGCGATGCCACTCAGATTCTGTCGACTTGCGTTTTCAACGTAGGGACGGACATCTACCTCAGGGTTCAAAGCCCGCAAACGCTCGGCGGCGAGCAGTGCTTTGGGTCGGCCGGTATCTTGCAGGGCGTAAAGGGTTTGCCGGTGTAGGTTGGAGGCATCGAGAGTGTCTCCGTCCATGATCCCGAGGGTGCCAACCCCAGCCCCAGCAAGGTAAGACAGCACCGGGACGCCAAGTCCACCTGCGCCGATGACGAGCACGCGAGCCCCGCGGATCCGTGCCTGTCCATGAGGCCCCACCTCAGCAAGAACTTGTTGACGCGAGTAGTCGGATGCGGGCAGCCCCTCTGGATGACGGGTGACTGATTTCTGGTCATGGTCATGGTCATGGTCATGGTCGTGGTCGTGGTCGTTATCGTGGTCGTGCGCGGCAGATGCGCAACGCTCACAATTGACCCAACCCGAGTTCCCGGAGACGTAATACTCCTTTTTCCAAATCGGGACCCGGTGCTTCACTTCATCGATGATGTAACGGCAGGCTGCAAACGCCTCTCCGCGATGCGGGGAACTCACGCCTACCCAAACAGCCACCTGTCCGAGTTCGAGTAGTCCCACGCGGTGAATGCAGCGCGCTTGCGTGACACCAAAGCGACGAACGGCTTCCTCGATGATTCGCTCGCCCTCTTTTACGGCGAGCAATTCGAATGCCTCGTACTCCAAACGTTCGACCTGCTGGCCGTCATTATGGTCCCGCACCCAGCCTTCAAAACTGACATAGCCGCCGCACGAACGATCCTCAACGGTCGAGCGCAGAGCGGCTAAGTCCAAGGCCGAATCTGAGAAAGCAAACGCGCGCAAGATCAGCCCCCCGCAACCGGTGGGATAAACACGACATCCTGCCCGTCGGACAGTGCGGATTCCCAATCTGCAAATTCGCCATTGATGGCAACGCGCAGTTGTGACTTGGACAGGGAAAAGGAGTGGCGCTGCCGCAATTCTTCATACAGCGCTGCGGCATCGGCTGCGTTCGTTTGCACGGTTTCGCGGCTCATACCGGCTTGCTCGCGCAGGAGTGCATAGTATTGGATACGGATGTTGGTCATTCAGAGCCTCCGCGCCCTAAGGCTATAACAGTTGCAGCATACTCTTCGGGCGTGTTGACGTTGGCCAAGGTATTCGACGAACTCAATTGGATGAGCTGAGTCGGATGATTGAGTAGAAATTTTCGTGGGCAACTGCGACCGCCACTGAGAAACGTCTCTAACGGCGCACGGCTTGCGGGTTCCCAGATAGTACAGAGCGGTTCCGGTAGCCCGTCGTGCGCGCTGACGAATGCGGTCGCCATCAACTGAGGATTTCGCTCGCTCACGAGTTGATTGAGTGTCGCGGCATCCAGTAGAGGCAGATCAACCGCGGCGATCAACCAGGCGTGGTCGGGTCTCAGTGCGAATGCAGCCAAAATCCCGGCTGCCGGTCCGACATCCTGAATTTGATCAATTACCTGAGGATACTGGCTGCGCATTGGGTCGTTGATCTGGTCCGGTCGGACTGAGACAAAAACGTCGGCGCAAACGTGGCGCAGCAATGCCACGGCACGTCCCAACTGGTGTTGGCCATCGATCAGCAATGCAGCCTTGTCGCGTTGCATGCGCTTGCTATGACCGCCTGATAAGACGAGTCCAGCGATAGGCGGGGGGTTGGACATTACCGAGTACCGAAATCGCTTTTTCCGCCTCGTTTCTCGACCAGGCGTGTGTTCTCAATAACGATTTCATGAGAAAGCGCTTTGCACATGTCGTAGACCGTAAGTGCCGCTACGCTCGCGCCGGTCAGCGCCTCCATTTCGACGCCTGTTTTATGATGAACGCCGACTTCGCAACGGATAACCACTTCATCGCCATCGGTGGAGATATCAATGGAACACTTTTCGAGACCGAGCGGATGGCAAAACGGAATCAGTTCATGGGTCCGCTTCGCGGCCATTGTTCCCGCAATAATCGCGGTCGCAAACACAGGGCCCTTCTTGGTGGAAAACCCAGCTTGCGCGAGGCTTTGGGCTACGTGATGAGGTAGCCGAACTCTCGCTTCTGCGACGGCAACGCGAGCGGAAGCCACTTTGCCTCCGACATCCACCATGGTGGGGCGACCGTCGGCATCAACATGTGTCAGCGTGTTCATCAACCACCGATGTAATACATTTCGATCTTGCGCTCCGGCGTCGCTGTGTGATCGGCGCGAAGCTCGCTATATCGATCATTGCGCGAGAGCCAAGTTCCTCGAATCCGCTCTTCCAGGTCGTTGTCGGTGGCCCCGCTGCGCAATAAGGCGCGCAGGTCGATTCCATGACTGGCGAAGAGGCAGGTATACAGGACTCCTTCTGAGGACAGTCGGGCCCGCGTGCAGTCGCCGCAGAAAGGCTGGCTCACTGACGCGATAAACCCAATCTCGCCGGCGCCGTCGGCGTAGGCGTAACGCTCGGCGACTTCTCCTGAATACCCTGGAGCGACGGGCACGAGGGGCCATGTTGCGTTGATTTCGGTCTGTAGATCGCGTGCGGTTACGACGCGCTCAAGATTCCAATGATTTCGATTGCCCACGTCCATGTATTCAATCAAACGGACGATGACGGGCGTGCCGCGAAAGTGTTTGACGAGGTCCAGAATCGTGTGGTCATTCACGCCGCGCTGAACGACGCAATTGACCTTGATGGGGCCTAGTCCTGCATTAAGGGCAGCGTCGATGCCGTTTAAAACTTCCGTTGGGGAGCCGAATCCACCCGACATATGACGGAATACGTCGGGGTCGAGCGAATCCAAACTGACCGTGACACGCCCGAGGCCCTGCGCCTTCAAGTCGGCAGCATGGCGGGGCAGCAGTACGCCGTTAGTGGTGAGTGCAACGTCCTCAATACCCGGTAGCGCGGCTAAGTCCCCGATAAGTTCCGGTAAGCCCGCCCTCAGCAGAGGCTCTCCGCCCGTCAGACGTAGTTTTCGGACACCCAAGCCAACGAATAGGCCCGCTAGACGGGTAATTTCGTCAAAAGATAGGCGTTCAGCCGACGACAGGAAACGATAGCCTTCGCCAAACGTATCTTTCGGCATGCAGTACGTGCATCGAAAATTACATCGATCCATGACCGATATGCGCAGGTCATGCATTGCCCGGCCGCGTTGATCGAGCGGCCGGGCGGGGTCTTTCAGAAGGACGATTTCACTCATGGTTACCAAGTGTAGAACGGAACCGTCGATCCGGGGGGCAAAGGCTGTCCCGGCGGTAGCTCAACGAATCCCTCGGTGTTGACGAGCGAGATGAAATCACCCGATCCTCTGGTCTGGTGCAGTCGAACGCTTGCGCTACCGTCGCCAGAGCGTACGACCGGAATAAAGGCCGTGAGCGCTCCAGTCCCGGGCCATCCATTGTCCAGTACCACTCCGGGTGGCGTTGTTGGCGGCCGGCCACACAGGCGATCAAGGGCTGGGAGTACGTAGCGAACCAAGCACACGAGGGTTGAAACCGGATTGCCCGGCAGGGCGAAGACCGGTTTCCCCTCGGCTGAAACGCCGAACCAAAGGGGTTTGCCCGGCCGCTGGGCGACTTTATGAAAAATTCGGCGCACGCCCAGATCGCTTAAAACCCCCGGCACATAGTCGAATCGACCGGCGGAGACGCCTCCCGAGAGGATCAGCACGTCGCGCGTCGCGAGTAATGTCGAGATCCGCTCGGTGAGTAGCGGGCGATCATCGCTTACGTGGACATCAACGAGATCTGAATGCCCGCGCTCACGCAGCAATGCGGCGATCCCATGTGCATTGGATCGCCGGATTTGCCAAGGCTGAATCGAGACGTTCGGTCCGACCAATTCGTCCCCAGTCGAAATGATGGCGATTTGGGGGCTTCGCGAGACGCGCACGGTCCCTCGACCGACGGAGGCGGCGACCGCGAGCTCCGGGCCGCGCAGCCGAGTGCCGATGGTCAGGGCGATGTCACCGGCGTCTCCATCGCTGGCCTGTCGATGCACGTTGGCACCCACAATGACGGGCTCGTTGCCTAGAACGGCAAAGCCGTCGGCGAAGCGGATCGATTCGACCGGGATGACGGTATCGGCTCCCGGCGGCAGCATCGCGCCCGTCATAACCTCAAGGCATTGGCCATCATCGTTCAGCGCCGCCGGTTCACTTCCGGCTCCGACCACGCCCTCCACACGGTAGCGACGACCGCCCGCCGCCCACGCGCGATGGCGGATCGCGATCCCATCCATCGCGACGCGGTCAAACGGCGGGAGGTCCCGTTCTGCGACGAGCGTTTCCGCCAGAATGCGGCCCGCGGCGGCTTCTAGCGGCACCGTTTCGTCGGCGATGGGCGTCAGCGAAGCGCCGATCGCCGACGAGGCCTCAGCGGGCGTTAGCATTGGAAATTACTTGTCTTTCTTGGCCTGCGCGTCTTTGTAGGCGTGCAATTGCTGCGTGAATTCAGCAACTGCCGCTTGTTCTTGATCAACCGATTCGTTGTACTTCTGCATGCGCTCTTTCTCGCGCGCGTTCTGCGCCTTCTTCTGTTCATCCGTGAGCGCTGCACCCGTTGGGGCCGGCGGCGATTCTTCGTCAATGCACTTGCGATAGGTGGCGAGGTCAGCCTGGAACTGTTTTACCGCCTTCTGCGCCTCAACCATTTCCGGCAGGCTCGCCGTTGCGCCGTTCGGATACGACGACGGAGCCTTGGGGGCGATGCAGCTGGCATATACCGGTGCCGTGAGACCGAGCAGGAGGAGCGAGGCAGCGATGGGTTGGAAGCGGATCATGGATGCGGTCCTCAAATGTCGGCCGACATGGCCGATGAGCCCCCATCTTATAACCTCAGGCCATCGGGGGAACCCCCCCTCGTTCGACTCGCCCTGATGCGCTGCGGTCGGTACCATCGCCAACGGCCCTGCCGGCCGGAGCAATTCATGGCATTTTTGGAATCGACCGATTTCACCCCAGGCCGGGTCGTTGAACTTGCCGTTGGGGTCCGCCGTGTCGTCGCGGCCAATGGCGGCATGATGACCGGGCCCGGCACCAATACCTACCTTTTGGGGAAAAAACGGGTTGTCATCGTGGATCCAGGCCCCGCCATTGATGGCCAGGTGGAGGCAATTGAGCGGGCAGTGGGTTCATCGACGGTAGAGGCGATTGTGGTCACCCATACCCACATTGACCATTCCCCAGCGGCGTTTCCCTTGGCAGAACGGCTCGGCGTACACCTGATTGGGCGGCCGCCCCGGGACCGGCAATATCAAGACCCTCATTTCCAACCTAACCGCAGCGTTGAAGATGGTGATCAGATTGAAACGGATCTGGGTCCTTTACGCGCCATCTTGACGCCCGGACATGCGTCGAACCACGTCTGTTGGCACCTCGTGCAACCAGGGTACGTCTGCACCGGAGATCATATTCTTGGGAGTGTTTCTCCGGTCATCGTGCACCCAGACGGTAGTCTTCGGGACTACCTCGCATCACTCGAGAAGGTCAAACAACTGCATCCCGCGGCCCTGCTGCCGGGTCATGGGCCGGTCGTGCACGATCCTGCGAAAATCATCGACCGTTTGGCGGCCCATCGACACCTGCGGGAGCACAGGGTGCTCGCGGCATTGGCGGATGGCGCGTGTCATTCGGTCGCCGCGATGCTGCCGAAGGTCTACACCGATGTCCCGAAGGCGCTTCATGAAATGGCCCGGCACACGCTGCTTGCACACCTCGTGAAATTGGAAGAGGAGAATCGGGTCGCGGTTTGCGGCGAGGATGCATGGCGCGCGCTGTGAACGGCTTTCGCATTGCCTGCCATCGTGCTGCTCTCGTTCTGGGTGGCCGAACCGTGCTGGGCCCGCTTGACCTCGATATTCCCGCCGGCTCGCGATTGCTCTTGTTGGGGCCCAACGGGGCGGGTAAGACGCAGCTTCTCAAATTGCTGGGCGGCGAGCGCTGGCCAACGCCGACGGCGCGCGGTGATGAGTACCGACACTATTACTCAGCGGACGGTGCTCTTGTGGAGACCACCGAAGCGCTGCCGAGGATCGAATTTATCGGTGGTGAGCGTCAGGATAAGTACTACCGCTACGACTGGAACTTCACGGTTCAGCGCGTGGTGTCGACCGGGGTCCACAATACCGTCCGCCCGATCGTTCGCTTGAAGCCCGCGGAACGATCCCGCGTAAGGGCCTTGTTGAAGCGCTTTTCGCTGGAGCGGTTGGCCCGCCGGCGATTTCTGACGCTCTCCTATGGCGAGAAACGACGTGTACTGATTGCGAGGGCACTTGCAGGCAATCCAGCGTTAATCCTGTTAGACGAGGTTCATAACGGTCTGGATACGCAGACGCGACGGGTATTGGACCGCGAGCTTTGTCGGTTGGCTCAGCGCGGCACCACGTTGGTCATGGCCGCTCACCGCGTTGATGATGTCTCGTCGCTATTTGGCCGTGCCGTCGTCTTGCGAGACGGTCAAATCGAGTACGACGGGCCACTTGCGGATGCGCCGCAGCACTGGTTGACGCTGGAGGGTCAGGGAGCATCGTGCGCCTTGCCCTCCATCGCCTCAAGCGAGCAACCGCTGCTGGAACTGCGGGACGCGTGGCTATACCGAGACTATCGCCCTGTGATTCGGGGTTTGGACTGGACCGTCGGGGCAGGTGAACACTGGGCCATTCTTGGCGCGAATGGTTCGGGTAAATCAACGCTCCTGCAGGCGGTCTACGGATTGTTGCCCTTCGCTTCACGTGGGCAGGTACGGCGTCGGGGTTATGAATTGGGCGTCCACATCGAGGAGTGGCGTCGTCGACTCGGATTCGTATCGCCAGAGTTACAAACCGAATACCTTGATGACTTGTCAGTGGAAGAGTTCGTCGTCAGCGGTGAGCGTTTGAGTTTTGGATTACTGCGTCGCGCAACCGCTGCCGAGCGCCGCCGCGCGCATGCCGCGCTTGAACTGGTTGGATTTTCCGGATCCTTCGGTGCGTCCGTGCGAATTTTGTCTTACGGCCAACGACGTCTTGTCTTGTTTGCCCGCGCTTTGGTGCTTAAGCCTGAGGCATTGTTGTTGGACGAGCCATTGACGGGGCTGGACGCCCCTTTCCGAGCGCAAGTGAGGGCATTGTTATCTTCGTTGGCACAGTCCGGAGTGCAATTGCTCGTCGCAGCTCACCATGCGACGGATCTGTGCCCCGAAATCGGGCACCTGCTCGAAATTCGCAATGGACGTGGGCGCATTCTCCTCCGCAATGCGGTTGCTAAATCTCGCGTCGACCGCCACAGTCCGATCCGGAGGTAGTCATGGCCAAGAAATTCACCCTCGTGGTTGTTGGAGCTCTCGTCGCGGGAATCGCGGTGGGCTCTGCAATTCATACGTACGTTGCCGACGAGGTGTTGCGGCAGGAGATTGCCGGTTATTGCCAGATTGGTACTGATCTATTCTTGCGACTCATCAAGATGATCATCGCGCCCTTGGTCCTGTCCACACTCTCCGTTGGCATTGCGCATATGGGGGACCCTGCGCGCTTGGGTCGAGTCGGTGCGCGGACGCTTGGCTGGTTCGTCCTTGCCTCACTGATTTCGCTGTCGCTTGGTCTTGTGATGGTCACGTGGATTGCGCCCGGAGTGGGTGCTGGATTCACGTTGCCCACCGCCGGGTCCGAAAGCGGCGTCCATGTCGCTCCCATCACGTTGAAAGACTTTGTGACGCATCTGGTGCCGAAGTCGATTGCCGAAGCAATGGTCGGCAATGAAATTCTGCAGATCGTCGTGTTCTCAGCATTTTTGGGAACCGCGCTTGCGACGTTGGGGTCTCGAGTAGAGCGCTTGGTCTCCCTCCTAGACGATTTAGCGCACGCCATGCTCAAGATGACCGGCTATGTGATGTTGTTTGCGCCCGTCGCTGTTTTTGCCGCCATCACTGCGGTCGTGGCGCAGCACGGATTTGGGGTGCTCGCGACGTATGGGCGTTTTGTGGGTGGTTTCTACCTCTCTTTGGTTGTCCTTTGGGTCGTGCTGTTGATGTTGGGTGGTCTCGTCCTGGGTCGCCGAGTGTTGCGACTGGTTCCGTTGTTACGTGAACCGGTACTCCTGGCTTTCTCAACCGCAAGCTCTGAGGCGGCTTATCCCAAAACACTGACCCAGTTGTCGCACTTTGGTGTCTCAGACCGCATTGCGAGTTTTGTCCTGCCGTTGGGCTACTCGTTCAATCTCGATGGGTCAATGATGTACTGCACTTTTGCGACGTTGTTTATCGCGCAGTCATACGGTATCGCGTTGACGATTTCTCAGCAGATCACGATGCTCTTGCTCTTGATGGTGACAAGCAAAGGAATGGCCGGCGTACCGCGCGCATCGCTGGTCGTGATCGCCGCCACCTTGGCGCACTTTGGCATTCCAGAGGCCGGCTTGGTGCTTATTCTGGCCGTTGACCAGTTTCTGGATATGGGTCGCAGCGCGACCAACGTGATCGGTAATTCGGTTGCGACGGCCGTTGTTGCGGCATTTGAAGGAGAATTGGCTGCGCCCAATGAAGCGCAGCCAACCGCCTGAGGTTATTGGGGCAGAGCGATGTCCGTCGTGAATACGATGCGAGCGGTGCCGCTGATCACAATCTGAGACGGTTCTCCGTCGCGAACGGAAACCTCGATATCGACCATGCCAGGTCGGTTCATGCTGCTGCCCTGATAGCCTCGCAGATGAGCTTTGCCGTTCGTGACCGGAAGAAGGTGATGGGTCACGAGATAGGCGCCCAGCATGCCATGCGCATTTCCGCTAACCGGATCTTCGGCGATGCCGAGCACCGGCGAGAAAAGTCGCGCCTCAAAAGTGCCAGGCCCATGGGCGTCCCGAACAAACAGCAGGTACCCATCGGCACCGACATGCGGGGTGAGTCGTTTCAGTGCTTCCAAATCGGGCTCAAGTGACGCCAGTAGATCCGTTGACAGCAGACCGATCATGAGTCGGGTCGTTGCCCGCTTCGTCACCAGAATGGGGCACTTGGGATCCAAAGCGGCCGTGTCGATGCCGAAAATATCGAGCAACTGACTTTTTTGCTCACTCGAAATTGGCGGCAGGCACATCGGTGGCGGAATGGTGACGGCAACGTGGGGATTGTCCGGGGTGCCGGTGACGCTGACGGACTGAATGCCCGAGCGAGACTTTTGTCGAAGCGTTCCAGTCCCAACATCGCCGGCGGCGAGACGGGCAACATGCGCAGCGACCGTGGCATGGCCGACGAACCCCACTTCATTCTTGGGGGTGAAAAAGCGCAGGATGACGTCGTGATCCGCACCATCAGCCGGTAAGACGAACGCGGAGTCTGAGTTGTTCAGTTCCCGCGCGAGTGCCTGCATTTCAGATTCACTCAGGGTTTCTGCGCCGAGTACTACGCCAGCGGGGTTCCCCGTGAAGAGCGTTTCGGTGAAGACGTCAACCTGATAAACCTTGACCGAGCGTTGAGCCATGGGGCAAAACCTCATGTTGGATAATCTCATATCCTAACAGTCTGGAACGAAGGCGGGGTGTTGCCCCATCAAGAGGTGTTTGTGACGCTCAGCGACGGTTTAACTCTGATTGCACGCAGCCTGGGTTCTGTTTCGCCGTTGGAGGGCGGTGCGGCACTGCTCGGACTGGTTTACGTGCTGTTGGCCGTCAGAGAGTCGCGGTGGTGTTGGACGTTTGCTTTTGCGAGCACAGCCCTTTACCTGGTGGTTTTTTGGCAGACGCGGCTCTTTATGCAGGCCGCGCTACAAGGCTATTTTCTGGCGGCGGCTATCTACGGCTGGTTCGCCTGGACCCGTTCGGCGGCTGAGCGGCCGGTGACGACAGGGTCGATTGCCTCCAGCCTGCAGGCGTTGGTTGCCGTCATCCTGTTGGCGTTCGTGACGGGGCGGATTTTGGCCGTTGAGACACATTCCTCGGACCCTCTTCTCGATGCCTTCACGACCTGGGGCAGCTGCTACGCCACATGGCTCCAGGCGCGTAAACGCCGAGAAAACTGGTTATGGTGGGTCGCGGT
Organism: Gammaproteobacteria bacterium; assembly: GCA_947455595.1. Lineage (GTDB taxonomy): Bacteria > Pseudomonadota > Gammaproteobacteria > Steroidobacterales > Steroidobacteraceae > CAIKZZ01. Next base: position 53,025 of record CANGOP010000017.1, on the reverse strand, counting down.
AGACCTCGTGATCATGTGGTTGTGCTTACGCCAGGGGCTCACGTTGACGGCCACTCTCTACGGGCTTTTCGTGGGCCTTGCTGTGTTGGGTTGGCGGGCGTGGCGCCCAAAGCCGTCGGAATGATGATTCCTGAACAACTCATCCAAGACGCGTTGAGTCGATTTTCGGCCGGTCGTGACGCGTTGGTCGCCGGCTATCGGCTCGAGTCGGTCACTCACGGCGCGGTGAATCGGGTGACGCGGGTGGTCTCATCGGCCGGCGATTGGGCGGTCCGAATGGCGGGCCCGGGTGACGAGGCGCTGATCGTGAGTCGCGCCGGCGAATACCGGGCGCAGACGGCGGCCGCTTGTTTGGGGGTCGCACCCGCCGTTATTTATGCCGAGCCGCACAACGGGCTGCTGGTGTCACAGTGGATCGAGGCGCCCGTGGCATCGGTGGCGCTGTTTCGAACATCGATGGGCTTGTCGCGGGTGGCGCGGCAGTTGCGCGCGTTGCATGACGGCGCCGTTCCGTCAGGTTTGCGCGTCATTGATGCGGATTCGATTGTCCGAGACTACTTGGAGGGTGCGCGCGCGGGTACGGGACCCGTCTCGCGCACGGCGCTTCTGGCCGCCGAAAAGCGCTCGCGCAAGCGGTTAAAATCTCCTAACCCATTGTTTTGTCACAACGACTTGCACCATTTGAATGTGCTGGACGGGTCTCAAATTTGGTTCATTGACTGGGAATATGCGGGAGTCGGGGACCCCTTATTCGAATTAGCCGGCATTGTGGCCTACCACGATCTGAACGCCGCCCAGACGGATGCGTTACTGGCCGCTTATGGGGGCATTCAGCGGGAGGCATTGATGCCTTGGGTGACCCTGTTCGACGTTATTCATGCGCTATGGTTGGATACCGCCGACGCGTGGGACTCGTTACCCCTTGAGCGGCAGACCGCTCTCGTCCATCGCCTGAGACCCTGACACCGTGCAAAGCGACTGGTCGTTTGCCGCTGGGGTCGTTACCATGCCGGCGCCGCGCGAGAGGTTGTCCGGCTGGTTTTAACGGATTGGGAGTGAATGGTATGGCTGAGATGGTTGTCATTGATCGATCGGGCAAAGAGCATCGCGTCACGGGACGTGCGGGAACTTCCATCATGGAAACCCTCCGCGATAGCGACTTTGATATGGCGGCCATTTGCGGCGGCATGTGCTCATGCGCCACTTGCCACGTCTACGTGGATCAGGAATGGACGGCACGCCTGCCGGCCGCACAGGGCGATGAGCTTGAACTGCTCCGTGAGCTTGGAAGCTACAAGCCCAACTCGCGCTTGTCGTGTCAGGTCACGTTCTCGGATGCATTGGATGGTCTCAAGCTCGCGGTAGCCCCAGACGAGTGAGTCTGTCTTGCGCCGGTAGTCCCAGGCGGGTGCCCGGGACTGATCGGCGGCAACTCGCTCTTTTTATCCGGGCTACTTTTTCTCAGTCTGTTTGGCGACAGCCTCGGCAGCCGCTGCAATGGCGGCAGGGTCGCCCAAAAACCGCCGACCGAGTGACGTCAGATCAGGCGCCAAGTCATAGATGATCGGCACGCCAGTTGGGATGTTGAACTCGAGTATGTCAGCCTCACTCATCCCATCGAGCATTTTGACCATCGCTCGAAGGCTGTTTCCGTGGGCGAAAATCAACACGTTTCGCCCACCTTTCAAGGCCGGAGCAATGCTGTTGTTCCAGAGTGGCTCGACCCGTGCCAGCGTATCCTTCAACGACTCGGTCGCTGGCAGCAAAGCCGGATCAAGGTCTCGGTAACGTCGATCAGCGTGCGGATGACGGGGGTCGTCAATCGCCAATGCGGGTGGCGGAATGTCGTAACTCCGGCGCCAAATCTTCACCTGATCGGCACCGTGCTTAGCTACGGTCTCCGCTTTATCCAGGCCCTGCAGCGCCCCGTAATGACGTTCATTTAGACGCCAACTGCGCTCAACCGGTAACCAAAGTCGCTCCATGACATCCAGCGCGAGGTTGGCTGTGCGGATCGCGCGGATCAGTACCGACGTATACACCTGATCAAAATCAATGCCTTCGGCTGCGAGCAGACGGCCTGCCTCTAGGGCCTCCGCGCAACCCTGCTCGGTGAGGTCGACATCTGTCCAACCAGTGAAGAGATTCTTGAGGTTCCAGTCACTCTGCCCATGCCGGACCAGCGCCAACGTCCCTGCCTTCTGTGTCACGTGCCATTCTCCCGTTACGACGCGAACGAACGTTAGCCGTCGCGCGTCCTGTAGTCAAAACTGTAGCAACCTAGAGTCCTGCAAGACGTCGCAGCGACTGCAGCGCCACCGAGAGCGTTGGGAAGTCAATGGCACCGGAAGCGTGAATGTCGGTGGTGATGCCACGGAAGTGTTCGACGCCGCGGCTATGTTTCGTTAGCCACTCGCGAGTCAGTCGATCGGCATCTCCCTTCGACTTCTGCTCAAGAATCCGTTGAGTCAGCGCTCGGTGTAGCCGCAGCAGATCCTCGCGTAGCGACGATCGGGCTACCGACTGCCAGTGACCCTGTGAAGCCAGGGCACCAATTGCGACCCCTAGCTCATCCAGACCCAACTCGGCAGCGACCCGAAGATAAACCCGCGCGGTCGTCGGCAAAGGCTTCTTGAGAACTTGTGAAAGCTCAGCCATATCGAATGCGCCGGGCAACAGTTCAAGTTGAGCTACGCCGACGGCCAACAGTTCGGGAACCCCGCTGCTCACCAGCCGATCCCGAATGGACTGAATCCGATTCGAGACGCCACCGACCAACAGGTCGGGCGCGAGCGCTGCTAGCGCTGTGAGGCTCGGTCTTAGCGCAGCGACGTTGGAATCCACAGCGAGGGATTTCCGATGACCAAGCACCCAGTGGGTCGCTAACTTCAAGGCGCGAGTCGTGACATTGGCCATTTCCGTCTGGATTGCTGCGGGCACTTTGTTATCCAGCGCTTCGATAGCGCCCCAGATGTCGCGCATTGCAGTGGCCTCACGCGCGATGGCGTAGGCCCGCACAATGGAGCCGACGGTGGCGCCAGTGTCTTCGGCGGCGCGTATCGCGAACACTGGACCCATCCGATTGACCACGCTGTTGGTGGTTGCGGTTGCGATGATTTCGCGCCGCAGCGGGTGCGCGGCGATTAAATCAGCGTAGCGCCGCACGAGCTCCGGAGGGAAGTAACGCTCCAACTCGTTGGATAGATACGGGTCCTCAGGCACATCCGAATCCACAATTTGCTGATAGAGCCAGATTTTTGAATAGCTCAGCAAAATGGCGAGCTCCGGCCGAGTTAGGCCACGGCCACGACCGACCCGCTCGATCACCGTTGCGTCACTCGGGAGAAATTCAATTGCCCGGCTGAGATCGACGGCGCGCTCCAAAACACCGATGGCGTGTAGATGCTCACCGGCTCTTTCGGTCGCGCGTGCCTCGAGTGCGCTCAAAGCCTGTGCCTGCAGGTAATTATTACGCAGTACGAGAGAGCTGACTTCGTTGGTCATTTCTGCGAGTAGTTGATCACGTGCGGGTCGACGTAATCCACGGCGCTCGGCGGCAATCTTCATCAAGATCTTAATGTTGACCTCAAGATCAGAGCAGTTCACGCCACCCGAGTTATCGATGAAATCGGTGTTCAGACGCCCGCCGTTCAGGGCATATTCGATTCTGCCTAACTGTGAAAATCCGAGATTTCCGCCCTCGCCGACAATTTTGCAACGTAACTCACGCCCATCAATACGAACGGCGTCATTGGCGCGATCTCCGACTGCAGCGTGGGACTCTTGGCTCGCCTTCACGTAGGTGCCAATACCTCCATTCCAAAGCAGGTCCACATCAAGCTTGAGGATCGCTCGAACTACGTCGTTAGGCGACGCGTTCGGTGTCTCGATGCCAAGAAGACGCCTAGCCTCCGGGCTCAGGCTAATCGACTTGGCTGTACGGGACTGTATTGATCCACCGCGGGAAAGTTCCTTCGGGTTGTAATCCGCCCACGTAGAGCGTGGGAGCGCGAACAATCGGACACGTTCGGCGAACGAACGTTCGGGATCTGGCGTTGGGTCGATAAAAATATGTTGATGATTAAAAGCGGCAACGAGTCGAGCCTGCCGAGACCGGGTCAAGCCGTTTCCGAATACGTCTCCAGACATGTCGCCGATGCCGGCTACAGTAAAAGGCTGACTTTGCGTGTCGATACCGATTTCGCGGAAATGGCGTTTGACGCATTCCCACGCACCACGCGACGTTATCGCCATTTTTTTGTGGTCGTAGCCGGCGGATCCGCCGGATGCAAATGCATCGCCTAGCCAAAACCCCCATTGTTCGGCGATGCTGTTGGCCGCATCCGAGAATGAGGCAGTGCCTTTGTCGGCGGCAACGACAAGGTAGGTGTCGTCAGCGTCTTGGCGCACCGTATCTGCCGGCGGTATGACTTGTCCGTTGACGATATTGTCGGTCAGATCAAGGAGCGAATGAATGAAGGTTCGATAGCAGGCGATGACCTCCGCGGCCTGCTCCTCGCGAGTTGCTGGCAAACGCCGGCACACGAAGCCACCTTTTGCGCCGACCGGGACAATAACGGTGTTCTTGACGTTCTGCGCCTTCATCAGACCCAGAACTTCGGTTCTGAAATCCTCGTATCGATCGGACCAACGCAATCCGCCGCGAGCGACGCGGCCCTTACGAAGGTGGATGCCTTCAACGCTTACCGAATGCGTCCAGATCTCAAACAGTGGGAGAGGTTCGGGCACCCCAGGAACCTTTGCGGGAGACAGTTTCATCGATAGATAAGGCTTCGGTTCTCCGGTAGGCATGCGCTGGAAGTAATTGGTTCTGAGCGTGGCGTCGATCGCGGCGCGGAACGACCGGAGGATGCGGTCCTCATCGAGTCGTTGTACGGCTGCAAGAGCGCTGTCAATTTCGCGCGACAGGCGCGCGATCAGCATTCCCCGCGAACGCTCGGCGATCGTTGGGTCAAATCGCAATGTAAACAGTCTTACAAGGCGACTGGCTGTGTGGGCGTTCTGAAGTAAAACCGACTCAACGTAGCTCTGGCTGAAGGGTATGCCGGTTTGGAGCAGCCAGCGACAGTAAGCTCGGAGAACCCCAACCTCCCGCCAGTGTAGAGCGCCAGCCAGAATCAGTTTATTGAACCCGTCGTTGTCGGTTAGAAAGCGCCACACCGCCTCCACAGCCTCGACAATTCTCTCGCCGTCGCTGGCAATATGGATATCTAGATTCTGACGAGACTCGAGTTCAAAGTCCTGAACATGCAAGTGGTCGCCCCGCGCTCGCAGCACGGAATACGGTCTTTCACTGAGCAGGCGTAAGCCGAGATTTTCGAACACCGGCAGGAGGTCGGAAATGGCCTGAGGCGAACCGGCGGTATACAGGCGCAGATTCGCTTGGAAAGACGCAGAACCTTCCCGACGATATAGGCGTATGGCAGGCTGAGTACCCTTGAGGGCCTCCAGTCGCTCAATGTCTGCCGCAGCCTCCGCGGCAGAAGTGTCCTCCCGGTAAGCGGCTGGAAGGCCGCGTGCGTACTCCGCCATGAGACTGAGTGCGCGGGTTTCTGTATTGCGTACGCACAGTGCGTCTCGGAGCGCATCATCCCACGTCAGCACAGCCGCACGGATTCGTGACTCTAGGGTCGCGGCGTCGCCACCGCGCGCGGGTCGATTCGTGTGCACCACCAGTTGCAATCGTGCGAGCGTCGATTCCGTGAGTTGAACGCTGGATTCGACGGCGGCTCCGCTCAGAACTTCGAGCGCGATCGCCTCAATTCTGCGTCGAACTTCCGTGCTGTATCGATCACGAGGTACGTAGATCAGGCAAGTCCAATACCGGTGGAAAGTATCGCGTCGTAAGAAAGCTCGGACGATCTGACGATCGTATAAATTGACGATACCCCTGACGGTCGAGATGAGGTCTTGCGCAGAGGCCTGAAACAATTCGTCGCGTGGGTAGCTATCGAGAGCATGCTGAACGGCTTTTGCATCGTGACTGGATGGAGCAAGTCCAAAATGCTCAATGACCGTTGCAACCTTTTGTCGAATGAGGGGGATTTCCTTTGGACGAGCGCTATACATGCCCGCCGTCCACAGACCGAGAAAGCGATGTTCACCTGTAACTCGCCCCTTCGTGTCGTAAGTTTTCAATCCAACGTAATCTAAGCGAGTCGCGCGGTGCACGGTCGCTAGGGCATTCGCTTTAGTTACGGTGATCGGTGTCGTATCTCGCGCACGATCGCGCGCCGAAGCGGTTAGCATGCGAGCGCGGCGCGTCGGTTGCCCTCGCTTAGCGCGCAGAATTCCTAACCCTGACGCTGCGTCCGCAATGAGGCGATCAGATCTTGGGCCTCGCTCAAGACGGTAGTATCGTGCGCCTAGAAATGTGAAATGGTGATCCACCATCCACTCGAATAGCGCTGCAATCTCGGCACGTTCGGTTGCTGGGGCCGGGTGCGGCAGCGACTGGAGTGAACTGGCAAGGTCCAGGACGCGTTGCGACATGGCGCTCCAATCCGAAACCGCCGATTGAACGTCGCCGAGCGATGCTCGAATGCGCTGTTCAAGCTCGGACAGTTTGGCTGGATCCTCAATACGATCCATCTCGAGCCATTGCCAGGACTCCATTGCGCCCCGTTTTGTGCTGTTCGAGGCCCCGACCGAGATCGCGCGCCCATTTTCGCGCGTGACCTCTAGGACCGGGTGAATGATGAGGCGGACGGCGAGCCCAGATTGATTCGCTGCCATACAAACCGAATCCACCAAAAAAGGCATGTCCTCGCAGACGATCATCGCGACGGTATGGGGAGTCCGGACACCATCGGCGAGGGGGTCGGGATTAAAGACCCGAACGTACGGCTTGCGTTTCTGTCGGACCAGGCCACTCGCCAAGTGATTCAATGCCATTGCGGCGAGATTGGACGGCTCAATGGCGGCCAAATCATCATCGGCTGCGCCGCGAAAATAGGCCTTTGCGAAGTCGGAGACGAGCGCGCGCATAGCCTTCGCTACCCGTGAGCTCGCTAATCTAGAGATGTCGTCAACCAGTCTGAGTCGTGCGGGAGGTATCGGTCCTAACATAGCGACTCCTCATAAAAAGAGCGGGCTTTTCCGCCTAGGGAGTGGGGCAGTTGTGTCGACACTAAAGGGCGAAAGGCAACCCGTGCCCGACCATGATCGCGGACACCTAATTCGGCTTCATGCTCAGCAGAGGCGGGCATGGGTATCAATATACCCCCCATTGTATGACACAAAAGCCAAACCGCTCGTTACGGCCGGTGCGGTAAACCCAGATAGGCTTCCGACTGCATCTCCGTTAAACGACTGACCGTGCGGCGAAATTCAAACTGTAGCCGGTCCCCCTCATATAGCTTTTCAATCGGATGTTCGGTCGTCAGCAAGAGCTTGACGGATCGCTCATAAAACTCGTCAATCAAGCTAATGAACCGCCGCGCCGCATTGTCATCAGCAGACAGCGACGGCACGTTAGAAATAATGACCGTATGAAACTGTCGCGCGATGGAGATGTAATCGTCGGTTCCGCGAGGGCCTTGGCATAGGGAGCTGAATTCAAACCAGGCGATACCCCCCTGACGTTTTCGAATAGGGATAGGACGCCCCTCTATCTCGATTACGGAGTCTGCTGGCGCTGGACCCGTTGAAAGGTCTTTGAATCGTTCATTCAGGAACCGATCCGCGTTGCCGTCGCATAGTGAGAACATCGGCGCACGGCGTAGCACACGAAGTCGATAGTCAACGCCGGCGTCTACCTCGCGAACTTCCGTGACCCGTTCGAGCAACTCGATGGTCGGGACAAACCGATTTCGCTGTAGGCCATCTTTATATAGACCGGATGGCGGAACGTTTGAGGTCACGACAAGCGTTACGCCGCATTCGGTGAGTCCCTTAAAGAGGGATCCCAAGATCATCGCATCTGCGATATCGGACACGTACAGTTCGTCGAAACACAAAAGATCCAATTCGTCTGCAAGTTCTCTTGCAAGCTCCGCAACGGGATTCGTTACCGCGGAGTTGCGTAAGACACGGAGGCGCGCATGCGTTTCTTGCATGAAACGATGGAAGTGAGAGCGGCGCACGCGACCGCCGACTTCTTCTGCGAACAGATCGACCAGTAGCGTCTTCCCTCGACCCACACCGCCCCAGAGATAGAGTCCGCGCGGGGCAGGAGAGCGCCGGCTATGCAGTAGACGCATCAGGAAGTTCGGGCGCTGCTTTTCTCGGCGCGCTTGTGCCAACTGCTCTATTAGCCGATCGAGACTGGCGGCAGCTGCCATCTGCGACTCGTCTGGCTGAAAGCCCTGACCGGCAAGGTGCTCCTGAAATCGTCGCCCAATACTCACTCAGGGTTCGCTCCGCCTGTTGACGCGTCGGCTAAGTGTCTTAGTAGGCTGCGGTGGGCATACATTATCGAGAAACAACGCCGGGCAGGACGCAGAGCATTTCATACAGAAGGTTCGCGCCCAAGAGAGCTGTGTTACCCGTCGGGTCGTATGGAGGGCTCACTTCAACGAGGTCGCCACCCACGATGGGTAGACCTTTGAGTCCGCGGATGATCTCCAGAGCCTGAGGGACGGTTAAGCCGGCGATCTCGACCGTTCCGGTCCCTGGCGCGTAGGCAGGATCGATACCGTCGATATCAAAGCTGACGTAGATGGGGCCGCCTTGTACTTTCTGGCGCACTTCCTCCATCAACGGGGCGAGAGAGCGATGCCAGCATTCTTCAGCCTGCACAACCCGAAAGCCCTGTTGGCGAGGCCAATCAAAGTCGTCAGCCGCATAGCCCGTGCCACGTAAGCCAATTTGCACCACCCGATTGCAGTCGAGCAATCCTTCCTCGACCGCGCGGCGAAACGGCGTTCCGTGTGCAATGCGCTCCCCGAACATCGTGTCATTGATGTCGGCGTGAGCGTCGACATGGACAAGCCCAACGGGCCCGTGCTTCTTAGCCATCGCCCGCAGAATCGGCAACGCAATCGTGTGGTCGCCCCCCATGCTCAGCGGGATGGTACCTGCTGCCAATATGCGGTCGTAATGAGCCTCGATGATCGCGACGCTCTTTTCCAAGTTAAACGTATTGATTGCCACGTCGCCAAGATCAGCAATCCGCAGGCTGTCGAAAGGCGCGGCACGAGTCGCCATGTTGTATGGCCGAAGCATCCTTGATTCGTCGCGAATCTGTCGTGGCGCAAGGCGTGCGCCCGGTCGATTCGACGTGCCGATATCGAGCGGTACTCCCACGAAACCAACGTCTAATGCATCCTCGAGGGTGCACGCCGGCAAGCGCATGAATGTCGCTGGACCGCCGAAGCGGGGCATTTCATTTCCGGACAACGGCTGAAAAAGTGTTTTGGTCATGTCAGGCTCAGATTGGTGGGGCAGTGGCTGCGAGACTTGGACGTTCACGGATGAGTGACCACCACTCGGAAATTCGACGACTCCCGAGACCTAATTCCAAATCGGGCAGGCGAAAGTGTAAGTAACCAATCGCAACGGCAGTTGCGATCTGGGCTAAGTCAAAAGGAGCAGTGAGATCAGGGCCGAGGTCCTGAGCGAGAGCAACCACACCGCGACGGATCGCCTGCGTGGCCCTCTGGATGGCCTCAAGGGACTGCAGTTCCGCCGGTCGACGCCGTTCAAGAACGATCGATACCGCGGCGTCCATGATGCCGTCGGCCAGCGCTTGGATCCGCAGAGACCGCCAACGGGCGGGTCCTGCTTGCGGTAGGAGCCGACTGCCCTCGCCCAGCGTATCCAAATATTCGCAGATGACCGGGCTGTCATAGAGGGCAGAACCATCGTCCAGTACGAGCGCCGGAACCTTCCCCAAGGGATTTTGGGTCGAAATGAGTGAGGGATCGGGCCACGGCATGGCCTCGACAAGTTCAATCGCGCCGTCCAAGCCTTTTTCAATGGCAACGATCCGCACTTTGCGGACGTAAGGAGACGTCGCTGAGTAATAGAGTTGCACGTGTACGAGCTCCGGCGGACCAGATTCCGATGATGCCCCGATCCGGCGTGCACAGTCCATGAGCTTGCGTAGAGTCTGCCGCCAGCGGATCGGTTGTGGGACCATGGGAACCGCAATAGTGTCCGATGAGGGAAAATCATGACTGTCCTGCTCGAGTCCGAGCCGTTGCCAGGGATTGTGCAGTGGATTTTGAACCGCCCTCAGATGCGGAACGCGTTGGATGCGGAATTGGTGGCCGCCTTGCGCGACCGGATTGCCGTTCAGTCGCGGCGTACAGAGACCCGGGTGATCATGCTCAGGGCGGCCGGAGCGGCGTTTTGCGCCGGCTTGGATCTCAAGTCCATGTTGCTGAGTGGGCAAGCATCCGATTCGGATAACAAGGCTGAGGCGCTCGCCTTTGCGGCACTGCTTGCCGAATTGAGGGCAATCCCGAAGCCGACCGTTGCCGTGGTTCAGGGTCCGGTGTTTGGTGGGGGCGTTGGCCTCGTCGCGGCGTGTGATGTGGCGATCGGCGCCGAAGAAGCCAAGTTCTGCCTGTCAGAGGTCCGTCTGGGTATTATCCCGGCGATTGTTTCGCCGTACCTGATGGAGGCCATCGGGCTGCGACAACTGCGTCGCTACGCGTTATCAGGGGAAATGATGGGTGCGGAGCGTGCCCGAGAATTAGGTCTGTTACATGAGGTCGTGCCGACCCCAGCGCTCGGCGGCGAAGCTTTTCGCTTCGCGACGGACTTGGCCCAAGGGGGTCCGCACGCGTTACGTGAATGTAAGGAATTGATCGCAAGCTTGCCTCTGGATCCGGCTGGGCCCGATCGAGACGCTCGATTGGCGGATTGGCTCGCTCGCCTACGCTCCTCGGAAGAAGCCCAGGTAGGAATCGCCGCGATGTTGTCGCGGCGACCCCCTCCTTGGACGCCTTGATCAGGGCATCGATTGCCTAGAGATTCGTGTAATTCGGTCCCGATCCGCCCTCAGGGGTGGTCCAGGTGATCTGCGCATAGGGATCTTTGATATCGCATGCCTTGCAGTGGACGCAATTGGAAGCATTGATCTGCAATTTCTTGCCGCCACTGCCATCGTCTACCATTTCGTAGACGCCAGCCGGGCAGAAATTCTGGCACGGATTGCCGTATTCCTTCGCGCATTGGTCCGCACAGATGCTGGTGTCATGCACCTTCAAATGCGCTGGCTGTGCATCGTCGTGCATGGTCGATGCGAAATAGACCGCCGCCGTGCGATCGCGCGGTTTGAGCGTGCGCTCAGCATCCCACTGACGATCCGGGGATTTGAACTCGCTCAGACGACGCAGTTGGAGATAATCGACCTTGTTCTTCAGTGTCCAAGGGGTACGGCCGCCCGTGACCGTTTCCAGTGCCCCATTGGCGAGCCCAACCCAAAGCCCTTTTTTAAAGCCAGGCTTGAAATTGCGCACCTTGCGCAGTTCCTGACCTGCCGCCGAAGCGCGTAGGCGGGCGTCGTAGCCGGCCGTCCCGCCCGTCTCAACCAAGTGTTCCGCTGCGAGCATGCCCGAGCGAATGGCCTGATGAACGCCCTTGATCTTGGGCAGATTGACTAGGCCCGCACCACAACCCACCAGCATGGCGCCGGGCATCTCCGTCTTGGGCAGCGACTGGAAGCCGCCTGCAGCGATTGTTCGTGCGCCGTACGTGAGGAGTTCGCCGCCTTCCAAGAGAGGACGGACAGAGGGATGATTTTTGAATTGCTGGAAGGCTTCAAAGGGCTTGAAACGCGGGTCTTTGTAGTCCAAACCCGCCACGTAGCCGACATAAACCCGGTTGTCGTTCAAGTGGTAAACAAAGCTGCCGCCGTAGGTATGCGCATCCACCGGATACCCAACCGTGTGCGAGATCAGCCCAGGCTCGACGCGGCCTTCTGGCAATTGCCACAGTTCCTTGAAACCGAGGCCGTATGTCTGCGGCGAGCAATCGGCATCTAGGCCGTAGTGTGCAATCAATTGCTTGGTGATGCTGCCGCGCGAGCCTTCCGCGAAGATGGTGGTCTTGGCACGGATCTCGGGTCCCGGCGCGAAATTGGGCCCAGGCTCGCCATCCTGGCCGATTCCCATATCCCCAATCTGGACGCCACAAACAGTGCCGGATTCATCAAACAAGGCCTTCGCAGCGGCGAAGCCAGCGAAGACGTCCACACCCAATGCTTCCGCTTGTGAGGCGATGTAGGGCGTCAACTGACTCAGCGAGAGAATGAAATTGCCGTGGTTGTTCATCTGCGGCGGGGTTGGCATCCAGATCGCTTTGTTCTTCGTCAGTAGACGAAACTCATCGCGGGTCGCTTCCACGCAGATTTCAGGCTTATTGTCGCGCCATGATGGCAGCAGAGCATCCAACGGTCCCGGTTCCAAAACCAAGCCCGACAACGAGTGAGCACCAACTGCCGCACCTTTTTCAAGGACGCAGACATTCAGGTCACTGTTCAGTTGCTTGAGACGGATGGCGGCGGACAGTCCGGCTGGACCTCCCCCAACCACGACCACGTCGTATTCCATCTGGTCGCGTTCGATTTCTGCGCTCATATGCGTTCTCGCAAGGTCTGAAGTGTGTAATTCTTAGCGAAAATCGGCGCCGTTGAGCGACTCGATTCCGACTAAATCTGATTTTATCCTTGAAAGGTCTCCAGCGACGACTACGGTCATTCCAGCGGGGTCGATTTCAGCGGCCGCCCGCCTCACGCCGTCTGGAGTAACCGCCTGGAGCCGCTGAAGATAGCCCGGCAGCCAGTCTGGACCGAGCTCGTGGTGGTCGACGAACTGCAGTTGACCGATCAGACCTTCCCGGCTTGATGCTCCCATCAGGAAGTGACCGGCCCTATAATTCTGGATCCGTTTCAGTTCCTGAGGATCGAGGGGATCTTTAGCGAGTCGTGAGAGCTCACGAAAAATCTCGCGCAGGGCTGGCGCCGTATCCGGTGTATTCACATCCGCATACAGCATCCACAGGCTGCCATTTTGTAAGGGGTCCAGTTGGGTCTGCACGCCGTAAGTCCAGCCCTTATCCTCGCGCAAATTCTGATCAAGGCGAGAGAGCAAGCCGGCACCCCCTAGGAGAGCGTTTGCCTGTGACAGATCGCTGTAGCCCGGTGTTGTGATCGAACGGAGCGGCAGTCCCATCAAGATGGTGGATTGCTTGGCGCCTGGCCGGTCTATCAGTTGAATTTGCCGGATAGAAACTGGTGAAGAGCGATCGACCCGGGAGCCTTCGCCCGGCGCCCAGTCGGAGAACAACTGGTTGATGGCCGATTCCATGGCGTGACGATCATAGTGTCCAGCAACATAGATTTGCGTGCGGGAGGCCGATAGTTCACGGTCAATAAATTCGCTGACATCCTGATGCGTGATCAAGTCGACGTCCGCCTCCCGGACTCGCCGACCTCTCGGACCATCGCCGAATAACAACCGCGCGAACGCTTCCGACGCGATAGCCTGTTGCTGTGAATGTGAAATCGCAATGGCTCGCTTCATGTCGGCTTTCAGTCGATCGAGTTCCCCAGACGGAAGCGTTGGATGCCGGAGGATGTCCGCGAGCAATTGCAGCGCCTGTGGGCCGTGTTCGGCTAGAACGTCGATTGAAACCGAAAAAGTATCGATGCCTGCGCCAACGCTCACCGATCCGCCGAGATCGGCAGCCCGCCGAAAGAGGGTCGCGGCGTCTCCACCGCGAACACCTTGCTTCATCAGATCAGCCGCAAGGGACGCGACGCCTGGACGTGCTCCGTCAGCGATCGCTCCTGTGCCAACGGTCACAATGATCGTGACCTTCGGGACGGTGCCAAACGGGATCAGGGTTGCCTGCAAGCCGTTAGGAAGGCGTAAGTCGGTGCGGGCAGGAAGTTCCACGACGGGTGCGGGCCCGGGTTCGGGAATCGGCAGCACGCCCGCATGTCCCGTTGATCCCAAGAACTGTGCCGCCACGATCAACATGAGGGCGAGGGGACGATGCCGAAGGGTCCGGCTGATGCTCCTCATGGTTGAGTGGCCTCCGCGCCCGCTTGAAGATGAATGACCGCGCGATTGCGCGCAGACAAGTATTTACGCGCGACCTCTCTAATCTGCTCGGGGGACACTGCACCAAGTCGCGCCTCAATTCGATTGACCCCGAAAGGGTTGTCATCGAACAAAGCGGCGCACGCCAACATTTCGATCAACCCAAACCGAGTAGGGCTGCCGGAAATGTCGTACAGAGCCGAACGGACTTTGGTACGAGCCCGTTGCATCTCGTCCTCGTCAATCGGACGCGTTTGTAATTCATTGATGACCGCATCGATTTCGCGCAGCACTTGGAGATCTGAGATGGTCTTGTCATGGACGAGCGAGGCAGACCAGAGCATCGGCCCTTCATAGTCGTAGGGCGACCCCAGCAAATTAATACCCCCCTCGATTCCATCCGAAATACCGCGTTCGGTTACGAGGTGCTGCCAAAGTCGGCTCTCTTCGCCTTGAAGCAAGATCACATCCAACAGGTTGAAGGCAAACCACTCATCTGTATTGCGCTCAGGCAAAGGATATCCAACCGCGAGGGCCGGACGCGGAGCCAACGCATCCACACGCGATACTTCGCGAGGCTTGCCTTCAGACCCCTCGCGAATATCCGGTGTGGGTGGCGCGGCTCGAGTCGGCAATGAGCCGAAGTGGCGTTCCACCGAATTTCGAATAGTCGACGGGTCAAAAGCTCCCGCAACGACCAAAACGGCATTAGACGGCACGTAGTACGTCTCGTAGAAAGCTCGAACGTCCTTGACCGTCGCGGCGTCGATTTCATCCAACTCGCCGTAGAAATTATGAGCGTTGTGCCAATTCGTATACGCGGCTTGCGGAAGATCAAGCCACGGGAATCCGCCGTAGGGCCGATTGAGTACGTTGACGCGGACCTCGTTCTTGACGACATCCTTCTGATTTTGAATGCTTGATTCTGAGACTGCCAGACCGCGCATCCGGTCGGCTTCGACGAATAACGCAGTCTCTAAGGTGTTACTAGGCACCACCTCGTAGTAGTTCGTGTAGTCAAACCGTGTGGAGCCATTGCCTAATCCACCGTTGCCGGCTATCGCCTGATCGGCCTCACCTTTCCGTAAGTTCGGTGTCTCCTGAAACATGAGATGTTCGAAGAGGTGAGCGAACCCAGTACGCCCGAGGGGCTCCAGCCGGAATCCGATGTGATAGTACGTCCCGACGGTGACCGTTGGAATTGAAGCGTCGTGGGCCAAGACGACCCGCAGTCCATTAGCCAGCCGATAATATTCTATCGGAACGCTGAGTCCCGCAGCCGTGGTCACGGGCGGCGCGCCGCTGGCAACGGCCAGGCCGCTCACCATGATTAGCGTGGATATCAGCCAGGCAAAACGCAGCATCGCGGAACTCTCGTGGCGAAGCGTGATTATGAACGGGCGGGGAACTGGCGACTAGGAGAAACCCTGAAACCGCTCGCGCCTAAACCGCCGGCGACACGGATTTCTCCATGCCGCCGACCAAGCTAGATCGACCCTGTCCTCAGATGCGCAAGCCGCCGTCTATCTGAATGGTGCGGCCCGTGAAGAAGTCGTTTTCGACGATAAAGATCGCCGTGTGAGCAATCTCTTCCGGCTGCCCAAGTCGCTTCAGAGGAACCGGCGCCGTGACTTTGGAGAGCGTCTCCGGCGACATCCCAGAAAGGATGTCGGTCGCACAGTAGCCCGGCGCAATCGCGCCTGTGCGAATGCCGTAGCGGGCGAGTTCCTTCGACCATGTCACTGCCAAGGCGGCAACACCGGCCTTGGTCGCCACATAGTTCGTCTGCCCCAGATTGCCATCTTTTGAGATCGACGACATATTAATGATGACGCCACCCTTTCCGAAGCGGATCATGTGCTCTGCAGCCTCACGGCCGCACAGAAAAACGCCCGTGAGATTGACATTGATCACGGCGTTCCACTGATCAAGCGACATTTTCCCAACAACGGCGCCCTCTTTTACTTTGATCAACAGGCCATCTTTTACGATACCAGCGTTATTCAGCATGACATCCAGCGCGCCGAAGTCAGCCGCAATGGCGTTCATCGTTGCAACGACGTCGTCTTCCTTCGTGACGTTGCAGGCGTAACTTTGCGTCTCGGCGCCGACTTCCGCACATGCTGCCGCTGTTGAGGCGAGATCGTCCTTGGACAAATCGATTAGCGCGAGGCGAGCGCCCTTGTGCGCGAATGCCAGCGCGAGAGATTTTCCGATGCCACGTGCAGCGCCGGTAATTGCGACTGTTTTGCCTTTGATGTCCATGTGCGATAAGTCCTATGCGGTCTGGAGAACGAAAATAGAGGGACAAGACGGTTAATGAGTCTCCGCTTTGTCCGTATTCAAGAGAAAGCTAATGATCCCAGTCATGTAAGTGGCTTGATCATCGTAGATCGCCATATGACTGCCTTTGTCGCAATAAAGGTATTGCCCCTTTGGGAACTGCTTTGACATCCATTCCATGTGGGCCGGGTCCATCGTGTCGTGTTTCGCACCGATCACCAGCGTAGGCACTTTGATGGTGTGTAGATCAGCGCTTCGGCTCCAGTTAACGAGCGCTCCACGTGCGCCCAATTCACTGGGCCCTTGCATTGGGATATACACTTCTTTATTCAGATGGTTAAACGCGCGGACCAATGGTTCTGGCCACTGTGCGATTGGCGCACGCATGATGTGCTCGGTGTAGAAGTGTTCCATCACCAATGACTCGTAACGTGGACTCGTGTACTCGCCGCGGGCATCGAGATCTTGAATTTCCTTCAGAACCTTCGGGTCCATCTGCGGGAGTAACACGTTCTTTGCGTACTCGTTATAAGCCGGGATGTCCGACATCATGTTCGAGATAATGAGGCCCTTGAGGTTGTCTTGGTGTTTCAGGGCGTATTCGATGGCGAGTAGCCCTCCCCAAGATTGGCCGTACAAGAAGAAGTTGTCGCGATCGAGCCCAAGCGCCACGCGCACCTGTTCGACTTCATCGACAAATCGGTCTAGGTTCCAAAGCGTCGCATCGTGTGGTTGATCGCTGTAAGCGGATCCGAGTTGGTCGTAGTAGTAATACTCGATGCCGGCGCCTGGCAGGTAGCTATCGAAGGCCTCGTAAGCCTCGTGGGTGACGCCAGGTCCGCCATGCAGAATTAAGACCTTGATCCTCGGGTTGTTGCCGACGCGTTTCGTCCAGACACGGAAATTGCCGGCTGGCGTCGTAATCGGAATCATACGGGCACCGCCAGATTCGGCATCCGTGCGCCCCGTCTGGTCAAAATACGCGCTCCCACGTTCTGAATTTGACCCTGACGGGTGACCGCAGCCGACAAATGTCATACAGGCGATCAGAAAGGCCGTGAACCGTGGAAAACGCATCTGGACTGCTCCGGCAGGGTTCATTGTTAGATCAATTCGATAGCCACGGCTGTTGCCTCGCCGCCGCCGATACAGAGCGAGGCAACGCCGCGACGCAGGCCCCGTGCACGCAGAGCTGAGATGATCGTAGCGATGATGCGCGCACCAGTTGCCCCGACGGGATGTCCGAGCGCGCACGCACCGCCATTTACGTTCACTTTGGACGGATCGAGTTTCAGGTCATGAATGGCGGCCATCGTCACCGCGGCAAAGGCTTCATTCACTTCGAACAGGTCGACATCGCCTACCGACCAGCCAGCCTTCTTGAGGACCTTTTCCATTGCGCCAACGGGCGCCGTGGTGAACCACTCCGGTTCGTGCGCATTGCTGGCATATGCGACCAAGCGCGCAACGGGCGTCAGACCGCGTTCAGCCGCGGCCGAGGCGCGAGCCAGAACTACGGCCGCGGCGCCGTCAGAAATAGAAGACGAACTTGCGGCCGTTACCGTTCCATCCTTGCGGAACGCAGGCTTGAGCGTTGGGATCTTAGCCACATCGCAGGTGAACGGGGTCTCATCCTTCGTGACGATCGACTCGCCCTTGCGACTCTTGACGGTTACCGGAGCGATCTCTTCGGCAAACGCTCCTGCGTCAATCGCCGCGAGGCTTCGACGAACTGACTCTGTCGCGAAGGCATCCATCGATTCACGGGTGAATCCATACTTTGCCGCTGTATTTTCAGCGAAGCAGCCCATTAACTGCCCATCCCAAGGGCTCTGCAAACCGTCGCAGAACATATGGTCAAGAATCTCACCGTGGCCCATGCGGTAGCCGGCGCGGGCTTTTGGAAGGATATACGGTGCGTTGGTCATGGACTCCAGACCGCCGGCGACGGCGATGTCGATTTCGCCGGTACGGAGGGCGTCCGCGGCCATCATCACGGCGCGCATTCCGGAGCCACACATTTTGTTGATGGTGGTCGTCGGGGTGCCGTTGGGGATGCCCGCGCCGAGAGCTGCTTGGCGTGCCGGTGCTTGGCCGATACCGGCCGGCAGTACGCATCCGAAGACGACTTCGTCGACCGCCGACGGCGAGACGTTGGCCGCTTCCAAAGCTCCTTTGATGGCTGCTGCGCCCAAGAGGGGTGCGGTCACTTGCGCGAAGATGCCTTGGAATGCGCCGATTGGCGTGCGGCGAGCCGAGAGAATGACGACAGAATCGTTGCTCATATCCGAATATACCCCTCTACGAATGTCTAGCCGCAGTCAATAGTCTCGCAGTCTACGCCTGAAGGTTTTTGCAGTGCAACGTAAAGTGAAAACTCTGAACTTGTGGCCATAACCTTCTCCGCTACCATGGTACGTCGGGCGAGATGTCCGGCTTGAACGCAGGAGGCGACTCGCATATGTACGGATTGGTGAATAAAGCCCTGCAGGAGATGGTGGAAAAGCAGCTTGGCCCGGCAACTTGGGAGGTGGTTCGCAAGCAGGCTGGTGTGACGGACGACGTGTTTATATCCATGGATGCCTATCCGGACGAATTCACCTATCAACTGGTAGCGGCATTATGTGAAGTGACAAACCAGAAGCCCGATGACGTTTTGCACAAATTTGGGCGGTATTGGGTACTGGACACGGCGGCACACCACTACGGGCATTTGTTGAACGCGAGCGGGCGTACTTTTCGGGAATTCCTCCTCGCGCTGCCGAACTTCCATGCCCGAGTCTCTCTGATCATGCCCCGGTTGATCCCACCGGAATTCGCCTGCGACGAAATTGGTGACAATCGCCTAGTCCTTCATTACCGCTCGACTCGGGAAGGGCTGGTGCCGTTTGTCGTCGGGCTCATTCAGGGCTTAGCCGACTTGTTCCATGTCGAGGCCCAAACATGCATTCTTGCGGCACGTAGTGATGGTCCTCATCACACTGCGTTTGAAGTGGTGTGGAATGACCGGAGTATTGGATGACGGGTGACTCTCCCGAAGCGACGATCCCGGTCGGGCTGAGCCCGGCTCAGTTGATAGCGTTGTTTCCGTTTCATATCGTCCTTAGCCCGGAATTACGGATTATTCAGGTTGGCCGCTCGCTTTCCCTTGTGCTGCCTCATCTCAAGATGGGTCAAGCGATAGCCGAGTTGCTCCATTTGCGCCGGCCGCACGCTGAGTGGTCGGCTGATTTGCTCAGTAAATCCACCGATCTGCTGCTCATCGCCGAGCATGAGCCCACCCAGATGTTGCTTCGCGGGCAGGTCATTCCGACGAAAGACCCGGGGAACGGTTTTGTCTTCCTCGCGTCGCCTTGGCTTGATGGGCCTGAGACACTCGACCGATTTGGCCTCAAATTAGGTGATTTCGCATTGCATGACGTTTCGCTCGACCTGATCCAGGTCGTTCAGTCAATGCGCATTGCCAACGCTGACCTGCGACGCTTGACTGACATTTTGAAAGGTCATCGTTCTGAGTTACAAAGAGTTAACGCGGAGGTTTCAGCGCGGAACGAGCAACTTGAAATCACGACCCGCGATCTTGCGGATGCTCAAGAAATCGCCGAGTTGGGTAGTTGGCGCTATCGAATCGCCGAGGACCGGTTGGAATGGTCTGACGAGTTCCACAGAATCTTCGGAGTTCCAAACGTAGAGGGAGGCGCAACCTTAGCCACTTGGTTGTCGTACGTACATCCAGATGATCGGGTGCGCGTCGAGAGCGCGATCCGAAATATGGGCGCAGACTCGCTCCATCTCGACTTTAGAATCATTCGTGCCGACGGCCGCCGCCGGTACGTGCATTTGCGCAGCCGGGTCGATAAGGGATCGCTCTCAAAGCTGATCAGAGCCGGGACCCTGCAAGACATTACGCGCCGGAAGCTGAATGAGAAGTTGCTGAGAAGCCAGCGCAAGCAGATTCGAAAGCTCGCGCTAGTGGCCTCGAGTACCGACAATGGCGTGCTGATCACGGATGCGGATGGGCGCATCGAATGGGCGAACATGGCGTTTCGGCGTCAGTCGGGGTATGCGCCAAAAGTCCTTCGGGGCCGTAAACCTGGTGAACTCTTACAGGTTCCCGAAACAAACGGGGATACGATTCGGCACATGCGGGAGAAACTAGCCGCCCGTGAGCCTTTCAGTGTTGAACTGCTGAATGCGGCGGCAGATGGCCGACGGTATTGGGCAGCGCTGGAGGTCCAGCCAGTATTGGATTCTAGAGGGGCCGTGACCCACTTTATTTCGGTCCAACGCGATGTGACTGAAGCTCGCCGGCAGCGGGCAGCGCTCGAGCGATTGCGGGCCGAGCGCGACATGATTCTCGAGTTGAGTCCCGACGGTTTCCTCGCGTTTGATGAGGCGGGTTTGCCTGTCTACTCCAACCCGGCGGCATCGCACTTTTTCGGAATCGACCCCTCGCAGCTTGCGCAGATGGCCGAGGGCGATGTCGACGCATTGTTGTCCACGTTAACCGAGGCAAAGGATGGATATATTCGCGCCCGTGATCAAGCCGATGGCGCGGTTGACGTACTGAGTTTGCGGAAAACCCGCACGATTGTGAGGCGAGCGGTGCGAGTCGTTCGCGACTCTGGCGGTCAGGTGAGTGGGCGTGTGATTTATTTGCGCGACGTTACGCGTGAAAAAGAATTGGATCGAATGCGCACGGAATTTCTTGCGACGGCGGCGCATGAATTGCGAACGCCCATGTCCAGTATTCATGGATTTTCCGAATTGCTGATGACCCGGGAGCTCGACAGTCCAACCCGTCGTGAGGTCGTCGAGACGATTCACAGTCAGTCCAATTTCGTCGTGCGAATGGTGAATGATCTCTTGGATCTTGAGCGTCTTTCGTCAGGAACAGCGTCCGGGGAGCTGCGCATTCATCCGATCAGTTTGATTCCAGTCATTCGTCGGGTGTTGGATGGCCTAATGGTTGAAGGTGATCCTCGACGGGTCGATTTCTCGGCCGATCCGGATGATGAATACTTCGCTGTGGCTGATCCAGATAAGCTGTCGCAGGCGCTGATCAATTTGCTGGCCAATGCGTATCGATATTCTCGTGCCAAGGGCGGTCCCATCGGCGTTCATCTTCATCGGCGTCGCCGCCAATTGCGTGCCGAAATCGGGATTTCAGTGCGCGATCACGGTATAGGAATGACCGGTGATCAGATCGAGAAGGTCTTCGAGCGTTTTTATCGCGCTGATCCATCAAGCGCCGTCTCAGGCACCGGCCTTGGGATGACGCTTGTTAAAGAAATTGCAGAGAGAATGGGCGGGCGCGTCGAAATTGATAGCACGCCGAATGTGGGGACAACCGTGACGTTGTGGGTTCAAGAATCAGACAATCGTTAGTTGGCAGTCCGCGCGGGTGACCCCGGTTCCATTACCAGCGCACGCAGTTCTGCCAGCCCGGCAGGCTTTCGGAGGACAAGCAAGTCCGATGGGAGGCCGCCACGATCGCGAATAGTGCCCGCATCTAGAGCGGTTACCACGATGATTCGAGCGGTGACCGAGGGGTCATTACGTAAGGCAGCAATCATTCCGAAGCCGTCCATGCCTGGCATCATGAGGTCCGTGATAATCACCTCGGGTCGGAATGTGCCGACTTTCAGGAGTCCCTCAAAGCCATCTTTCGCCAATTCCAACTCGACTGGCGGACTCCATGAAGGCACGTCCAATTCGTATAGACGGCGTAAACGGGCGTCGTCTTCCACGACGAGGAGTCGTAGTGGGTGATCGGGATTTGAATTCTGAAGTCTCGCTTGACGATCAGCCATCATGCGCTCGACCGAGGAGACGAGCACGCGGCGATGACCACCTACGGTTTTCCAAGCCTGCAGCGATCCCTGCTCAACCCAGAGTTGTACGGTTCGCAGTGCAACCCCCAAGCGGGCGGCGGCGGCGCGAGTTGACATTACTTCCTGGGAAATTTCTTGCGATTGGACGGCCATGTCCGATCTCCTATTGTGGAGCCCAAGTCAACATAACCCGAATCTGTGCCTTTAGTGGTGAGAAATCAACCCTTCGGCGAAAGCCTTTTATTTATTATTAGTAAAGTGATAAAAATGACAGCGAAAGCACTGGGGGGTGCCTGCAAAGTTGATCACGTGGCGGGTGTTTTCCCTCAGATTCGACACCGGTGGCGCGTGTCGTCAGCGAGAGCCGCGTGAGCGTGCTGCCATTTTGGGGGTGGCATTGCGAGCAGGCCCAGTTGAAGGTGGTTTCATGTTGGTGATTTCTCGGAAGCTTAGTGAGAAGCTGCGGATCGGTGACAACGTTGAGGTCACTGTCCTTGAGATTTCAGGTAGCCGGGTCGTTCTGGGTATTGACGCGCCGCGAGAAATCGCGATCCGACGTGTAGGCCCAGCTGCTGTGATGCCCGAGGACGGGGCGCCGACGGAACTGGCTGCTAGCCCCGCACCGCCGTTGATCGTGGACGAGCGCTCGACAGTCCCAGCGTCTCCGTTACCGTTTGAATATCCAACTCGTTCGGTTCCTGAATCCTCGGAACGTCGACTCAAAGCCCCGGTGGTCACCGTGCGGCGCTCTCGCAAAATTACGCTTCCCGCCGACGGCGAAACGGGTTAAACCCGAGCAATCGATCACACCTCGATGATGGGCTCGTCGACATGGGCGACGATGGCCGCCCGTGCGGCATCCCGTAAAGCGTGTATGGCGGCTCGGTCGGCCTCAGGTGGCGGTTGAATAGCGGGTAACAGCCGAACATGGAGGCGTGAAGGTCGCGGAAGCGCGCGGTCCGACGGTAGAAGTGCTCGCGCTCCATTGATGGCGGCGGGTACGACCGGCAGTCCTCCCTTGGCGGCTGCTGCGAAGGCGCCCCCGAGGAAGCGTCCAACGCCCGGCCTCTCATCAAACGTTCCCTCCGGAAACGCCGCGATGGCTTGTCCCGTCGACGCAGCGCGTTGGACGCGGCGCGCATCGGCGGCCCCACCCTTGGGATCTCGCCGATCAACAAAGTGCGTGCCGACTCGTCGCAAGAGAAAGGCAGCCAGTGGCACTGAAGCCATCTCACGTTTGACCATGTAGGCAAAACGGGGGGGTAGCGCCGCTTGCAAGACGACGCCATCCACATAGCTCGCATGGTTAGCGACAACGACACACGGTCCGTCTGGCAGATGTTCCAAACCCTCGACCACGATAGGACATGCGCTCATCCATAAGATGCTTCGTGCCGTGTAATGCACGACTACACGGCGCCGGTGGAGGCCAGGTACCACGGCCATTGAGAGTGTGGCGCCCAGCGCCAAGGTCGTGAAAACAACCCAACACCAGACACCGTAAACAGGAAGAAGTAAGCGTTTCATCCGCGTAAAACAGTCCTGAGTGGCCGATTTATGTGATGTACGTCGCCTTTATGTAAAGACCCCGGGTGCTGCGTGAGCAACATCACAGTTCCCCGCAGGTCCGGCGGCAATACTCGCTCCAAGCCCGGGTGATACCGGGCAGGGCGCGCGCTGCATTGTGCCTAGCAATGCGCGGAATGCACAGAGTTGTCACGAAATCGAAATCTCGGTTGCAGTCATGAATATGGTCCGCAAAATTGAAACTTACGATGAGCGAAATGCTGGTTCGGCACCTGCCGTAGATCCAGCCGTCGCCCGATTCCTGGATGCGGTCTGGATGGAGCGCGGGTTGTCGGTGAACACACTGGCTGCCTATCGCGCTGATCTCACAGCCCTGTCACGGTGGCTGGAGGCCCGGCGGACGACTATCCACCGGACGACACGGCCAGATCTGGAAGGATTTTTGGCCGGTCGGGTGCAGATTGGTGCGCGGCCACGCTCGTCGGCACGGCAATTGTCGAGTTTTCGTCGCTTTTTCCGCTATCTCGTTCGAGAGGGCGTGCTGAGCGAAGATCCGACCGCTCAGATTGCGATGCCGAAGATTCCACGAACGTTGCCGAAATCGCTGACCGAGGATGAAGTGGAATCGTTGCTGGCAGCGCCCGATGTTGCGGACCCCCTGGGCCATCGTGATCGCACGATGCTCGAAGTGTTGTATGCCACGGGACTTCGTGTTTCTGAGTTGGTCAGTGTCCGTTTCGCGCAGGTCAATACCAATCAGGGCGTCATCCGTATTCTGGGTAAGGGCAATCGCGAGCGCCTGATTCCATTGGGCGATGAATCGGTCCGATGGTTAGCCGAGTTCGTGCAAGGGCCCCGTAGCGAGATCCTCTTAGATCGCCAGACAGACTTTCTATTCCCCACCCGCCGCGGCGATCGTATGACGCGGCAGGCCTTTTGGCACATTATCAAGCGCTATGCGGCAAAGGCGGGCGTGCAGAAAGAGCTTTCGCCCCACACGTTGCGTCACGCTTTCGCGACGCACCTGCTGAATCGAGGCGCCGATTTGCGGGTCGTGCAAATGTTGTTGGGTCACAGTGATCTGTCGACGACGCAAATTTATACGCACGTCGCGCGCGAGCGCTTGAAGGAAATGCACGGGAAGCATCATCCTCGGGGATAAATCGACGCTCTGTTAAACTCTCCCCGTCGCTCGCTGAGCGATCAGGCTTCGTCGGTATCCCGGTACTCGGGGAGATGGTATGAAACTTCGGTATTTGCTCATTCCGGTCGTGGCGACGTTGTCCCTTTCACTCATGGGGGCCACGAATCGCGGCGCGGCGACGGCGGATATGCGTTCCGACATCGCCCGTAGGCTTGACGTGCCCGTCAAAGCCATTCGCGAGAGCGTGATCCCGGGCGTTTACGAAGTGGCCAATGGCGGCGAGGTTATCTACGTCTCCTCCGATGGTCGCTATGCCATCAAGGGCGACATCTACGATACGGACCATGGTCGCAACGTCACGGATCGGCGCCGTTCGGAAGCGCGTCAGGAATTACTGCGCGCGTTGCCGGACGAAGAAACCGTTATTTTTTCGCCGCCAAAGCCGCGTTACACGGTTACGGTCTTTACCGACGTGGAATGCAAATTTTGTCGGATGTTCCACAGCGAGATTGCTGAGTACAACCGGTTGGGTGTCAAGGTTCGATACGCCTTTTTCCCACGTCCGGGCCCGGGATCTGAGGCTTGGCGCAAAGCCGAAACGGTCTGGTGTTCTGCAAACCGCCAAGAATCGTTGACCAGCGCTATTCAGGGCGCAGATCCGGGATCGCCAAAAGGACCCTGCCGAACCCCGGTTGCGCGAACCTATGATCTTGGCAAGACCTTGGGCATGTTGGGTACGCCCGGCATATTCACTGAAAAAGGCGACTACATTTCCGGGTATCGCCCACCGTCTCAATTAGTCGAGATGTTGCGTTCAGGGGATACCCGGACCGACTGACGATTAGCGCTCCAGAAGTGAGCGTTTGCCAGGCTTGCCCTTCCACTCGTCGGCGTCGGCCGGCGCGGCTTTTTTCTCATTGATGACGGGCCACAGCTTCGCCAGTTCGGCGTTGAGTTTCAGGAATTCTTCCTGACCGGCCGGCAAATCCTCTTCGGAATAAATCGCTTCCGCGGGGCACTCTGGCTCGCAGAGCGTGCAGTCGATGCACTCATCTGGGTCGATGACAAGAAAGTTGGGGCCGACGTGAAAACAGTCGACGGGGCAAACTTCCACACAATCTTGGTATTTGCACTTGATGCAATTTTCGGTGACGACGAACGTCATTATCGTGAGCGCCTGTGTCTGAATGAGGTCGAAACCGACCCGATCCCACTATTCTAGCTCAGGTCGGCGTCCGGTCGCGCCAGTGTGAGCGATCGAAGTCGGCAAAGTGGTGGCCTTCCCGTTCAGCCGCACGGTCGTCCAAGTAACGACGCAGCGCGAATTCAACGCTCGGGAAGGCCATGTCCGCCCACGGAATGTTCTCAGGCTTGACCAGTTTGACCTCGAGGCTTTCTGCGCCGGCCGCGAAGTGTGGTTCAGGCAAATGAGCGCGGAACATGACGTGCACTTGGTGCGCGTGCACCACGTTGACGACGGCGAGGAGGCTGCCGACCTTCACTGCGGCACCCGCTTCCTCAAGGCACTCGCGTGCAGCGCCATGAGCGAGTGTCTCGCCGTTTTCCATGAATCCGGCGGGGATCGTCCAGTAACCGAGTCGTGGCTCGATGGCCCGGCGACATAATAAAATGTGGCCGTCATAGTCCGGCACGCAGCCGACAATGATTTTGGGATTTTCGTAGTGGATCAGGTCACAGGCCGTGCAGATGAAGCGGGCGAGGTGATCGCCTTCGGGTACCCGAAGGCTCACACTGTGACCGCAATGACTGCAATAGTTCATCGGACGGCTCGTACTTGTGGTGCCGGTGGAGGGACTCGAACCCCCACGCTTTTGGCGTCTGATTTTGAGTCAGATGCGTCTACCAATTCCGCCACACCGGCGCGGGGCGAATCCTAGCACGTCGGCGACTTGATCGAAAACTCTATAGCGTAGATGCTGCCGACCTCGGCCCCTGAGGAGAGGTTTCTTTGCATACCCCGACCCGCCGCTGGATCCTTCTCGCCGCCCTATGCAGGGTTGGCGCCGCTTATGCCGCGGACCCGGTCCCGCCGCCCGGAGAATCGACGGCTCTTCGGGCCGCGCAGGCTCGCCTCGATGCAGCGACGCGGGAAGTCACTGATTTATTAGCAAAAGAATCCGGTCGCCCGAATGCTCCGGCGCAAATTGAACTGCGCGTTACCCGGGGCGCAGCCGAGACGAGTGGCGAGGCGGGCGGCCCCGGGGATCGTGTTGAACGGCGGGTCATCGTCATCACGCCCGAGGAAATGGATGGCTCCTCGTCGCACAAAATGCCGCTAGGGCCGCTAGGGCCGCCAGTGCCGCATGTCGGCATGCATGCGCCATTCCCAGACGGCATGCTCCCGCGCGGTCCGTTCGGCGATCTGGAGCTGGCCACGTTATCTCCGGCGCTCGGCCGATATTTCGGGGCGCCGTCGGGAGTGCTCGTGACGCGGGCCTCTGCCGGTTCAGGCCTTGAAGATGGCGATGTGATCGTGTCGATTCAGGGGAGGATCGTGGTCGCGGCAGACCATGCCCGGAGAATTCTCGAGACTTATGGCCCTGCGGAGCCGGCGCCCGTCGTGGTGTTGCGTGACCATAAGACGGTCGAGTTGCGATTGCACGCAATCGGACGGAAGGAGATGGGCGATCACTGATCTACTCCCTGCGGCAGGCGCCGCAGCGCTCCGACGTTCGGATTTTGGATTCGATCTGCCCGAGGAACTCATCGCGCAGAGTCCTCCGGCTGTGCGTGGCGGCAGCCGGTTGCTCGCGCTAGACGGCGCTGACGGAAGGGTATCGGATCACCAATTTGAGGAATTACCGAGCTGCCTGCGTCCCGGTGACCTGTTAGTACGCAATGACACGCGGGTGTTGCCGGCTCGGTTGCACGGGCACAAACAAACGGGCGGTGCGGTTGAGGTCTTGGTGGAGCGACTCGTGACGCCCACCCGTATCAGCGCGCATGTCCGAGCCAGCAAAGGCGCTCGAGCAGGCCACCTGCTGCAGTTGCCCGGCGGGGTTACCGCGCAGGTTGTTGGCCGCGAGGATGATCTCGCGCTTATTGAGTTTGATCGGCCGGTGGCGGACTACCTCGATCAATACGGTCAGATGCCTTTGCCTCCGTACATCGCACGCGCTGCCGCACCCGATGATCGCGAGCGCTATCAAACGATTTATGCGCGGGAGGCCGGGGCGGTAGCCGCCCCAACGGCAGGATTGCACTTCGACGACGGGATGTTTGCGCGTTGCGCAGCGATGGGAGTTGGCGTTGCCAACGTGACGCTGCATGTGGGTGCAGGGACTTTTCAGCCTGTGCGCACGGATGATCTTTCGTCTCATCGTATGCACGCGGAGTGGGTTCGGGTGCCAGCAGAAACCGTTGCAGCGATTCAAGAGACGCAACGTCGCGGCGGCCGCATCGTCGCAGTCGGTACTACCGTCGTTCGATCACTAGAGACCGCTGCGCTTTCGGGCAAACTCGCCGCTTTTGAGGGCGAGACGCGAATATTCATTACACCCGGATTCAGATTCAAGGTGGTCGACGCATTGGTCACCAATTTTCACTTGCCGGAATCGACCCTCATTATGCTGGTCAGCGCCTTCGCCGGTCGGAACGCCGTTTTGAGCGCGTACCGCCATGCGGTTGATGCCCGTTACCGTTTCTATTCTTATGGGGATGCGATGTTTATTACCCCAGCGCCTGGAGCGAGGAATTCCCTTTGAAGTTCACGTTGATCAAGTCCGATGGCGAAGCGCGGCGCGGCTCACTGGAGTTTGCTCGGGGACCGGTGCAAACGCCGGCATTTATGCCGGTCGGGACCTACGGCACGGTCAAGGCGATGACGCCGGAAGAATTGGTGGATATTGGTGCCGAGATAGTCTTGGGCAACACCTTCCATTTATGGCTGCGGCCGGGTCTGGAGATCATTGAGGCACACGCCGGATTGCATCGATTCATGCACTGGCAAGGCCCCATCCTGACGGATTCGGGTGGCTTCCAAGTTTTCAGTCTGGCGAAGCTGCGCAAATTGTCGGAACAGGGCGTGCGCTTTCGTTCTCCCGTCAACGGTGCTGAGGTGTTCCTCTCGCCAGAAGAATCCATGCGGATTCAGCGGGTTTTACGTTCTGATATCGCGATGCAATTCGATGAATGTACGCCATACCCGGCAACGGAAGCCGAAGCGCGTGCCTCCATGGAGTTAAGCCTCCGCTGGGCTAAACGCAGTCGGGACGCCTATTACGGCGACTCGGGCGAGGCGCCCGGCGTGCTTTTTGGCATCGTTCAAGGCGGTATGCATCGAGCCTTGCGTGAGGCTTCCTGGGCTGGACTCGCTGAACTGGATCTTCCCGGCCACGCCGTCGGTGGACTCGCCGTCGGCGAACCCGAGGAGGATCGATTACGGGTATTGGAGGAAACCGTTCCGTTGATGCGCGCGGATAAACCGCGTTACCTGATGGGAGTCGGGCGACCAGAAGATATTGTGGAAGCGGTGGCTCGAGGAATCGATATGTTCGACTGCGTCATGCCGACTCGGCACGCGCGCAATGGGCATCTTTTCACCTCGACGGGTACGTTGAATATCCGCAACGCTCGGCATGCGTCCGATACCGCGCCAGTGGAGGATGGCTGCGGGTGTTACACCTGCCGGTACTATTCCCGCGCCTATCTCCGACATCTCGATAAAACGGCGGAAATCCTCGGAAGTCGACTGAATACTATTCATAATCTTTATTATTATCAGAGACTTATGAAAGAGATCCGCACTTCTATCACGGCTGACCGATTTGCGGCTTGGCGCCAGGATTTCTATCGGGCACGGACGGGTGATGAAGCGGGTGTGGCATAATCTCGGGCTATGCCCGTCGTAGGGCTGAATGGGGAATATTCAGATGGATTTTCTGATCTCGACCGCGAATGCACAGGCCGCTGCGGGTGCCGCCGGCCCGAACAACATGAGCCAGATGTTGGTGATGGTGGCGCTGTTCGGTGCGTTCTACTTCATGCTCATCCGCCCTCAGCAGAAGAAGGCGAAGGAAGCGCGCGAAATGGTCTCGAAGTTGGCCGTTGGCGACGAGGTCGTGACGGCAGGCGGCATCCTCGGACGAATCACCGCGGCTGGCGACACCTACCTGTCGATTGAAATTGCCCGTGATACGACCATTCAGTTGCAGCGCTATCAGGTTGTCCAGCTGCTTCCGAAAGGCACTTACAAGAGCGTCTAATCGACGCACGATGCGGAGCGACGTTCCCGAATGAACCGTTATCCTCTCTGGAAGAGCCTGCTTTTCGCAGGCGTCATGATCCTCGCCCTTCTGATTGCCTTGCCGAACTTGTTCGGTCAGGCACCAGCCCTGCAACTGTCGCGCAAAGACGGTGAGTTATTCACCGGTACAACGGCGCTCAATGAAGTGACAGCGACGCTGGCGCGTGAGCACTTGGATCCGGACGCCGCATTCGTGCAGGCCGGGCGAATCTTGCTCCGCTTTAAGGACGTTCCTTCGCAGTTGCGTGCGCGGGATGTCATTGATGCCTCCGCGCCGGATTCGTATGCGATTGCCACGACTCTGGCTTCACGCGCACCGCAGTGGACCCGCACGTTTGGACTCAAGCCAATGAGCTTGGGTCTCGACCTACGCGGCGGTATCTATCTCGTCTACGAAGTTGATGTCGACGGCGCAGTGAAACAAGTCCTGTCGCGTCTGGAACGAGATTATCGACTGGCTCTGCGCGAACAGAAGCTGCAGTACGAGTCGGTCGAGGGCGGCGCTGGCGGTGTCGATGTGGTCTTCAAGGACGCCGCGACGGCGACGAAGGCGCAGAAGGTGCTCGAGGGTCTCGATTCGAACGTCACGCTGACCGGGTCGACGGACGGATTGACCATTCATGCCACGCTTTCGCCAACGCAGGTGAAGCAGCGGCAGGACTTTGCGATCCAGCAAAACATCACGGCCTTGGGTAACCGCGTGAATGCATTGGGCGTTTCCGAGGCGAGTGTGCAGCGTCAAGGCGCGAATCGCATCGCCGTCCAATTGCCGGGCGTACAGGACGCCAGCGAAGTGATCCGCCTGTTGGGCAAGACCGCCACGCTGGAAGTCCGCCTCGTCAGTGACGCCGGTAATGCGATGGAAGCCCAGGCGACGGGTCGCGCGCCATTGGGCACCAAGTTGTACAAGGACCGCAACAGCCGTCCGGTACTCTTGAAGCGCGACGTCGTGGTGACGGGTGAGCAATTAACCGATGCCACGTCGTCGTATCAGAACGGTGAGCCGTCTGTGAGCGTCCGTTTAGACGCGCGCGGCGGCGATGAAATGCTTCGGACGACCCAGGAGAACTTGGGTAAGCCGATGGGCATCGTCTTCATCGAAAAAGAACGCCAACTCCGTGATCAGGATGGTCAAAAGGTCGCGGTTGACGTCACGAAGGAACAGGTCATTTCCGTCGCCACGATTCGCGGCGTGTTCTCCTCACAATTTCAGATCACCGGACTCACGGCTCGTGAGGGTCAGGAGCTGGCTAAGTTGCTGCGGGCAGGCGCACTGGCCGCGCCGGTCTACATCGTCGAGCAACGGCTGATCGGTCCAAGCCTCGGGCAGGACAACATCGATAAGGGCGTTCGTGCGCTTGAGATCGGTTCCATCGCGCTATTCATCTTCATGGCCGTTTACTACAGCTTGTTCGGTCTGGTCGCGAACTTTGTCTTGCTGTGTAACGTCGTGTTGTTGACCGCGTTCCTGTCGCTGTTCGGCGCGGCGCTGACGTTGCCGGGTATTGCCGGCATCATGCTGACGGTCGGCATGGCGGTCGACGCCAACATCCTAATCTATGAGCGTATTCGCGAAGAAATCCGGTTGGGCGTTACACCGCATGCCGCCATTAAGGCCGGCTTTGAGAAGGCTTTTTCTGCGATCGGCGACGCTAACGTGACCACGTTGATCGCAGGCGTCGTGCTGTGGTCATTCGGCACCGGCCCTATCAAGGGTTTCGCGGTTGTTTTGTCGGTCGGCATCCTGACGACGCTGTTTACGGCGTTGATGGGCAGCCGCACTGTTATCGGCCTCGTCTGGGGCAGCAAGTCAGCCATTAAGCGGCTGCCGGTCTGAATTCAGGGAGACGATAGCCATGGAATTTTTCCACTCAGTCCCGCGCTACCGCTTTATGGCGGTCCGCAAAATTTGCTACGTCATCTCGGCATTGATCATCTTCGGATCGATTGCTGCGGAAGCCGTGCATGGGCTTAACCTTGCGGTCGACTTCACCGGCGGTGTTGTCATCGAGGCGGCTTACACTGGTGCTGCAAACCTAGACGGTACTCGAAATGCTTTGAAGTCGGCAGGTTACTCCGAAGTGACCGTGCAGAACTTTGGATCGTCGAAAGATGTACTCGTTCGACTCCCGCCGCTGGGCGAAAAAGAGTCACCCAATGACGTGACGGCGAAGGTCGAGTCGGCCTTGCAGACCGTTGATGCGGGCGTGCAGATCCGGCGCACCGAAGTGGTGGGTCCGCAGGTTGGACGCGAACTCGTGGTCAAGGGTATGCAGGCCATGGCGATCACGGTCCTGCTGATCCTGATCTACATCGCGATGCGATTCCGATGGAAGTTCGGTGTGGGCGCCGTATTGGCGACTCTGCACGATCCTTTCGTCGTCGTCGGTGTCTTCGCGCTGACGGGTATGACGTTCGATTTGACGGTGTTGGCCGCCGTGCTGGCCGTGATCGGTTACTCCATTAACGAAACCGTCGTCGTCTTTGACCGTGTCCGCGAATTGTTTCCGGTGATGCGCAAGGAAACGCCTGAAGAGGTGTTTGATCGCGCAATCAACGAGACCCTCTCGCGTACCGTCATCACCAAAGTGGCGACACTGATCGTGGTCGTCGCGCTTTATCTGTTTGGCGGTGAATCGCTGCGCGGATTCGGCTTGGCCCTTATCGTCGGCATCATCGCCGTGACTTACTCGTCGATGTTCGTCGCGAGTGGTGTTGCGCTCGATTTGGGGTCTTCGCACCGTGATCTGATGCCATCCGAACGTCGCGAGCCGGTCGACGACCTTCCGTAGGGGCAGGCTTAAACTTCGATCATGTTAGCCCTACTGTCAGATCCCTCGGCGTGGCTGGCTTTAGTCACGTTGACTGTCCTAGAGGTCGTTCTGGGTGTCGATAACCTCGTCGTGCTAGCGGTGCTGGTTGCGAGGTTGCCGAAGGAGCAGCAGGCTATTGCCCGCACGATGGGGCTGGCTGTCGCGATGGGCACGCGGATTATTCTGCTGTTTTCCATTACGTGGCTTGCGAGCCTGACGGCGCCTTTCATCGTGGTCCTCGGCCAAGAGATCTCCGGTCGCGATTTGGCCCTGATCGGCGGCGGCCTATTCTTGCTCGCGAAGAGCGTGTTGGAAATTCATGCGGCGGTCGAGGGTGGGTCGAGCGACCCCGAAGACAACCTGATTTCCCGCTCACGATCCTTGGGTGTTGCGGGCGTGATCTTTCAGATTGCCCTCGTCGACATTGTCTTCTCTCTCGATTCGGTGTTTACGGCGATCGGTTTCGCGCAGCGCATTGAAGTCATGGTTGCGGCGATTGTGTTGGCCATGATCTTCATGATGTTGGTGGCAGCCCGTATTGGCCGGTTCATCGAAGACCATCCCACGATCAAAGTGCTGGCGCTCGCATTCCTGTTGTTGGTCGGCGTGGCGCTCATTGCCGATGGCTTGGATCTGCATATTCCTAAGGGCTATCTCTACTTCGCAATGGCTTTTGCGATTGTCGTCGAGATGGTCAACATGCGTGCTCGTTCGCGCGGCGCGGCACCAAAGGCATAGATCATGGATATCTCGGATTTCGGGTCTTCGGACGTATCGCAGGAGCGGTACGCCGCTCAGGCCCAGCATTCGGGGCCGCTGCATCTGCTCGCATTAGGTGCTCTCGGCATCGTGTACGGCGACATTGGGACGAGTCCTCTGTATGCGTTCAAGACGTGCCTGCACGCAGTCGGCGCGCCGGCAGGAGCTTTATCGCTGCCGGTTGTCCTAGGGCTCCTGTCGCTTGTTTTTTGGGCGATCACGCTCGTTGTAACGGTCAAATACGTCGGCATTGTCATGAACGCCGACAACCGCGGTGAAGGCGGGGTCCTGGCACTCACGGCGCTCGTGGTCCATGAAGGTCGACCGAAGTATCCGTGGCTGCTGTCGGCGCTTGGACTCGCGGGATGTGCGTTTTTCTACGGTGACGGCACGATTACCCCTGCGGTCTCGGTGCTATCGGCGATAGAAGGACTCGAGTTGGCGGACCCCAACTTCGCCAAAGCGGTTGTACCGTTGTCGGTCGTCGTGCTGATTGCCCTGTTTGCGGGTCAACGGCACGGGACCGGCAGCATCGGGCGACTCTTCGGCCCGATTATGTTGTTGTGGTTTTTGGTGATCGGCGCTTTGGGGTTGCGCCAGATTCTGAACAACCCAGGCGTCTTGGTCGCTATGAACCCCTGGTACGCCGTTCACTTCCTGTTCAGTCACCCTGCCATTGGTGGCGCCGTCGCGGCGGCCGTCTTTCTCGCGGTCACGGGTGGCGAAGCGCTCTACGCGGATCTCGGGCACTTCGGAAAGCGGCCGATTCGGCTCGCGTGGTTCGTTCTGGTGTGGCCAGCACTCATTCTGAATTACTTCGGGCAGGGTGCGTTGGTGCTGGCTGACCCGACAGCGATTTCGGACCCTTTTTATTATCTGGCGCCAGGCCCGCTGTTGATGCCGCTGGTGGTGCTGGCCACGGCCGCGACCATCATTGCTTCGCAGGCCGTCATTTCGGGCGTTTTCTCCATGACCCAGCAGGCGCTGCAATTGGGCTTTTTGCCGCGCATGAAGGTCCTGCAGACGTCGGATGAGGCCATTGGCCAGATTTACGTTCCAGCGGTCAACACGTTTCTAGGTATGGCGACGGTCGGCTTGGTGCTGTCTTTCAAATCTTCCGACGCGCTGGCCGGCGCTTATGGCATTGCCGTGGTGTGTACCATGGTCATCACGTCGATTCTGATCGATGTGTTGCTGGCGCATCGCCGCCAGAAGGATCGCAAGGCGGGGATCATGCTGGCCATCTCCTTGCCATTGGGCTTGCTGGACGCGGCGTTCATGATGACGAACGTGGAAAAGATTCCGCAGGGTGGCTGGTTTCCGTTGCTTTGCGGGCTCATCGTGTTCGTCACCATGCGCAGCTGGATGCGCGGCCGGAGGGTGGTCGAAGAGCAATCGGGGCGCCACGAGCGCTCGGTTAAGGTCTTTTTGGATGACCTTGAGCGTGTGCCGGTCACGATTGTTCCCGGTACCGCGGTCTTTATGACGAGCCGGACCGGTGCCGTACCGTCGACCTTGACCCGAAACGTCCGTTCGAACGGTGTTCTGCACGAACATACGGTGCTTCTGTCGATCGTCACCGAGCGAATCCCGAGAGTTGCGCGTGGCGGGCGGTTGAAAGTCGCGCGCCTGGCGCGGCAGTTATGGAGTGTCGAGATTCACATTGGTTTCGTCGAACGCGCTGACGTTCCCCGGTTGCTGCGCGAAGCAGAACGCCTCGGGTTGGGTTTCAGGACGGATGATGCGACGTATTTTCTGGGGCGCGATGACATCATTCTTTCCAGCCCCCGGGGTATGGCCCGGTGGCGCAAGCGGCTGTTCGCCTTTATGGCGCGTAATGCCGAGTTCGCCGGTACCCACTATTCATTGCCGCCCGAGCGAATCATCGAGTTAGGCGGTCAAGTCGAGATTTGAACTCTGACTGCAGGGCAGTTGCCCTCGGTGGGCCGTTCGTGCGTACAATCGAACGGTCTACCCGGGGGTTCCATGAATCATTTTAGAATCAAGCCGCTCGATGAAATTCTCGCGACGGCGGAGAAGAAATCGCTCCATCGGTCTTTGGGAGCGTTCCAACTGACGATGCTGGGCATCGGCGCAATCATCGGTACCGGTATTTTTGTGCTCACGGCTGAGGCTGCCCAAAAGGCAGGACCCGGCATGATGGTCTCGTTTCTCATCGCAGGCTTCGTCTGTGCGGTCACCGCACTTTGCTACGCGGAAATGGCCTCGATGATTCCGGTTTCCGGCTCCGCCTACACCTACACCTACGGCGTGTTGGGTGAACGGGTGGCTTGGGTTGTCGGCTGGGCGCTGATTCTGGAATACGCCATCGCGGCCAGTACGGTGTCGGTGGGCTGGTCCGGCTATATGGCGGGCATCCTGCATAACCTGCATTCCTTGGTGCCCTTCCTGCCGAATATCGACATACCGGCTGATTGGGCAGCGGGCCCGTTTGATGGCGGTGTCTTGAATGTCCCGGCGCTGTTCATTTCGTTGCTGGTCACCGTGTTGTTGGTGATCGGTACGCGCGAAAGTGCGGCCGTCAATGCGTTCCTTGTGACCATCAAGATTCTCGCCTTGGTGGTGTTTATCGCGCTGGCGCTGCCGGTGATGAACATGGACAACTTCCACCCGTTCGCGCCGAATGGCTGGGTCGGTACGGGCGTTGCCCCCGCAGCCGCCTCCATCTTCTTCGCCTACGTCGGATTTGACGCGGTCTCAACGGCAGCGGAAGAAACGAAGAACCCGAACCGCAATATTCCGATCGGTTTGATTGGTTCGTTGGCCATATGCACCGTTTTTTACATCCTCGTTGCCGCGGGTGCGATTGGTTCGGTTGGCGCTCAGCCGATTATGGGCCCGAATGGCGTGGGTCTTGATCCAGGCAGTCCGGAGTTGGCGGCCGCCTGCAAAGCGGCGTCCCAGTTGGCGTGCAGCAAAGAGCCGTTGGCCTATGTTCTGCGCACGATGGGTCATGCCCATGTCGGCAACCTGATCGGCCTTGCCGCGGGTATTGCCTTGCCATCGGTGATCCTGATGATGATCTTTGGCCAGACCCGGATCTTCTTCTCCATGGCGCGTGATGGGCTGCTGCCGCAGGTCTTTACCCGGATCCATCCGAAGTACAAGACTCCCCACGTCGTGACCATCGCCACGGGCGTGTTTGCGTCGTTCTTTGCGGCGCTCTTTCCCGTGGGCAAACTCGCGGACATTTCCAACTCGGGCACGCTGTTTGCGTTTTTGGTGGTGTCCGCGGGAGTTCTGATCCTGCGCCGCACCGATCCGGATCGTGAGCGTCATTTCCGTGCGCCGCTGATCTGGGTGATGGCGCCGTTGGCCATCATTGGCTGCAGCTTCCTGTTCACGCAGCTGTCGGGCTACACGAAGGCGCTGTTTTTCAGCTGGGCCGCCATTGGCCTCGTGGTGTACTGGTCGTACGGTAACCGCCACAGCCACTTAGCGGCAGCTGAGCGCGCGCGCTGAGCGCAAGCTGATCGGTCGTCGCTTCGCAGGGAGCGGCGACCGGTTTTGGCCGCTTAGCGCGCCTTGAACTCGTCTGGCACGTAGGGCGCCAGCAGTTCGATCAGCGCCTCGTAGGTTTTGGGCGACCCGGCGACGATTTCGCCACCGAGCTGGTAGTCCTCGCCGGTCAGGGTGCCCACTCGACCGCCGGCCTCGGTGACGAGGAGGATGCCGGCGGCCGTATCCCAGGGGCTTAAACCTAATTCCCAGAACGCATCGGTGCGACCGGCCGCGACGTACGCGAGGTCTAGCGCAGCCGAACCGGGGCGGCGGACGCCCGCCGTATTCAAAATGACCGCCTTCAGCATGTTGAGGTAAGCGTCCAACCAGCGCGTATTCGAGCGGAAGGGGAGCCCCGTTCCGACCAGCGCGCCCTCAAGGCCCCGGCTCTTGCTGACGCGAATGCGGCGATCTTCCAGCTTGGCGCCGCCGCCGCGCGAGGCCGTGAAGAGTTCCTGACGCATCGGGTCATAGATGATGGCGTGTTCGACTCGCCCACGAATCTGTACGGCGATGGAGATGCAGAACTGCGGAAATCCGTGCAGGTAGTTCGTGGTGCCGTCCAACGGGTCGATGATCCAGGTGACCTCGTCCCGGCCGACCGAGAGGCCGCTTTCTTCGGCGAGGAACCCATGGTCGGGGTAGGCGCGGCGAATCGTCTCGATAATTTCAGCCTCGGCCGAGCGATCAATATCGCTGACGAAGTCATTGCGGCCTTTGGCGGAGACTTCCAGCGAGTCTAGGTGGTTCATCCCACGCAAGATGACAGTGCTGGCACGGCGGGCTGCGCGGATGCCGATATTGACGAGAGGATGCGTTGACACGAGGTACTCACCGAACGGCCGTGCGGGAGTGCACGGTTCTTTGCGGCGCGTAGAATATCAGAGACCCAAGGAGAACCTTCTTCCCGTGCAGATTCGCTTCATTCTCGTGGCTCCCCGTCACCCCGGCAATATCGGCTCCACGGCCCGTGCCATGAAGACGATGGGCTTGGACGACCTCTGGCTGGTGTCGCCCGCTCAGTTCCCCCACCCGGAGGCCACAGCGCTTGCCTCCGGTGCCGACGATTTACTGGGCCGCGCCCGAGTGGTCGGCACGCTGGCCGAGGCGCTGGAGGGGTGTCGCTGGGTGGTGGGCACGTCGGCCCGATTGCGCACAGCCTTCTATTGGCCCGTCTTTACCCCACGCGAGGTCGCGCCGCGGCTATTACAGGCGGCGGTGGACGGCCCAGTCGCGGTGGTGTTCGGGACCGAGCGAACGGGCCTCACCAACGAGGAGTTCGAGCGCTGTAATGCGCTCATCCATATTCCGGCTAATCCGGCCTATGAGTCGCTCAATCTGTCGCAGGCGGTTCAGATCCTGGCGTATGAATTGCGGGTCGCGCGGGATCTTCCTGCACCCGAGGCGCGTCGGCTCGTGCCGCTCGCGCCGGCCGAGGAACTCGAGCGACTCAATACCCATCTGGGGCAGGTCTTGGCGGCCGTCGAGTTCACCGACCGGGCCGGTGGCGGACACCTTGAACGGCGCTTTGCGCGGGTGTTTGGACGGGCTGAACTGGATCAGCATGAGGTCAATATGTTCCGCGGGCTCCTCGCAGCCGTGATGGCGAAGGCCCGTCGGGACCCGGAGACGCCGGCATGATCTATCTCGACCACGCTGCCACTACGCCGGTCGATCAGCGGGTCGTGACGGAAATGATGGCGGTGCTGGAGGCGGGCTACGCGAATCCTTCTGCCGTGCACGCAGCCGGCCGTCTCGCCCAGAGCCGGGTTGCGCAGGCCCGGGCCGAGGTGGCCCGACTGATCGGTGCTGAGCCTGGCCAGATCCTATTCACCTCGGGGGCCACCGAGGCGGACAATCTGGCGCTGTTTGGGTTGCTGAGGCCGCGGCCGAATGATCCGCAACACTTGGTGACTAGCCGTATTGAACATGCGGCGGTGTTAGATGCGGCGCGCCGTCTACAGGCCGACGGGTGCCCCGTCAGCTACGTCACGAGTGACTCGACCGGGCGCGTCTCGGTCGCGGCAGTTGAGGCGGCGCTGCGTCCGGAGACGCGCCTCGTATCCGTCATGTTGGTGAACAACGAAACGGGCGTCGTTCAGGATGTGGCGGGCATCGCGCGGATCTGTCGGCCGCGCGGCATCTTGGTCCATACGGATGCAGCCCAGGCATTGGGCCACCTGCCGATCGACGTCCGGGCATTGGATGTGGATTTGATGAGTCTGTCCGCCCACAAGATGGGCGGACCTGCGGGCGTTGGGGTGCTGTGGGTCGGAGAACGGGCCGCGCCGCACTTGAAGCCGATCTTGGCGGGGGGTGGGCAGGAGCGTGGTTGGCGGCCGGGTACCGTGCCGTTGCACCAAGTGGTGGGGATGGGCGTGGCCTGTCGGCTGTCGATGTGCCAGCTTGAAGCGGATATCGATCATTTCCGGCGGCTGACCGATGAGTTGGCGCGACGATTGACGTCGCTGGAAGGCGTGACGCGCAATGGCGCAGACGACCTGCGGGCACCGCACATCCTGAATTTGGCCTTTGCGGCTGTGGACGGTGAGGCTCTGCACGCCAGTTTAGGTGAGCTTCAGGTTTCTGGCGGGTCAGCCTGTGCGGCGGAAAAGGGAGAGCCGAGTTACGTACTTCGAGCTTTGGGCTTGAACGATGCGGCCGCTGAAGCATCGCTTCGGTTGAGTGTCGGACGCAATACTACGCAATTTGATATTGAAAATGCCGCGATAATCGTCGAAAAAGCCGTATTAAGATTACGCGATATGGGGCCAAAATGAGCGCTCAATCGCGGTATCCTGAACGTGTCTGGGAGCTGTTCTCGCAGGCGCCGCACGCGGGCCGACCCGTGATGGAAGCCGGCTGGCGCCGCGGCGAGGCGGCGGAGCCCCTATCGGCGACGCGGGTGCGCGTATATCTGGCTATCGCGCAGGGGTGCATTCGAGACGTCCGCTACGAAGTTCGAGGGTGTCCGTTTACGGTGGCCGCGGTCGCGTTGCTGGCTTCCCGTTGGATTGGGCAGCCGACGGATACCGTCGCGGTGGATCCGCGTGGCCTACTGAGTGAATTAACTGCGCCGGTGATGAAACTCGGCCGTATGCTCGTAGTCGAAGATGCTTATCGGCGGGCGCTACAAGCGGCCGATCAAACCGCCTAGAATCTCGTGGGTTTCTGCAGGAGAAGATTGCATGTCCGTTTCGCTGTCGACTGCTGCCGCTGAGCGCGTCCGGAGCTTCTTGGAGGCTCGAGGTCATGGGGTGGGTCTGCGTTTGGGTGTCAAGCGAACCGGATGCTCAGGCTATGCCTATGTGGTCAACTTCGCCGATGCGATTGAGTCTGGCGACACCGTGTTTGAGGATCAGGGCGTCCAAGTGGTGGTGGCCGCTGACAGTCTTGAGTTTGTGGACGGCACCGAAGTTGATTTCGTCCGCCACGGCCTAAATGAGGCCTTCAAGTTCCGCAACCCAAAGGCCAAGGCCGAATGCGGTTGCGGCGAAAGCTTCTCGTTCTGACGTCTTGTCCTCGGCCGCGCCTGAAAAAAATCCCTTAAGTCTCGCTAACTTCCGCCATTCTTTGCGTTGCGGGGCAGGGGGTCAGACCCGTACAATGACGGGTCTTTCCCCTGTGTTTAAGAGGTTGAGTCATGGCGCTCGAGCGCACCCTGTCGATCATCAAGCCGGATGGCGTTGAGAAGAACCTGATTGGTCAGGTCTATGCCCGTTTCGAAAAAGCGGGTCTTCGTATCGTCGCTGCCCGTATGCGTCATCTGACGCTCACCGAGGCCGAAGGCTTCTACGCTGTCCACCGCGAGCGTGGATTCTTCAACGACCTGTGCAAGTACATGACGTCCGGTCCGGTCGTCGTGTCGGTCCTCGAAGGCGAGAACGCTGTCGCTGCGCACCGCGACATCATGGGCGCCACCGACCCGAAGAAGGCCGCTCCTGGCACGATTCGCGCGGACTTCGCGTCCAGCATCGAAGAGAACGTGGCGCACGGCTCGGACTCGCTCGAGAACGCTGCCCGTGAAATCGCCTACTTCTTCGCTGAAACGGAGCTCTGCCCGCGCACTCGCTAAGGCGTGCGGGTACTCGCCATGACCGACAGCACTCAAGAGCGCA
Source organism: Gammaproteobacteria bacterium (assembly GCA_947455595.1). Classification (GTDB taxonomy): domain Bacteria; phylum Pseudomonadota; class Gammaproteobacteria; order Steroidobacterales; family Steroidobacteraceae; genus CAIKZZ01. Next base: position 11,744 of record CANGOP010000017.1, on the reverse strand, counting down.
TCAACTTGCTGGGGCTTGCCCCCACCGAGATGGAGGCGTTTGCGGTTGGTCTTGGCGAGAAACCTTTCCGAGGTCGCCAACTCCTGACGTGGCTGTACAAGCGGCGCGTCGGTGATTTTGAAGGCATGACGGACCTTGGCAAGAATCTTCGCTCGCGTCTTTCGGATGTGGCTGAAGTGCGGATGCCTGAGATCGTTTCCGAGCACGTGAGTGCGGATGGGACACGTAAATGGTTATTGCGCGCAGGTCGCTCTGATGGGCGGGAACAGGCGATCGAGACTGTTTTTATCCCGGAAATGGGCCGTGGCACGTTGTGTATCTCGTCTCAAGTCGGATGCGCGCTCGATTGCGCGTTCTGCTCGACGGGCGCGCAAGGCTTTAACCGCAATCTGACGACGGCCGAAATCGTTGGACAGGTGTGGTTAGCAAATGAACGGCTGGGGGTTGCTCCAGACGGATCCCGTGCGATCACGAATATCGTGCTCATGGGTATGGGCGAACCTCTGGCGAACTATAAGAACGTTCTGCCGGCTATGCGCATTTTCTTGGATGACCGTTGCTTTGACCTGTCGCGCCGACGCGTGACGTTGTCGACGTCAGGGCTCGTCCCCCAAATTTATCGCCTCGCTGAAGATATCAACGTGGCTCTGGCAGTGTCATTGCACGCGCCGAACGACGAATTGCGTAACGAACTGGTGCCGATCAATCGGCGCCACCCGATCGCCGAACTGCTGGAAGCGTGCTGGCATTATTTGGATGCCCAGAACGGGCGTTCGATCACGTTTGAGTATGTGATGTTGGACGGCGTGAACGATCGCCCGGAACATGCTCGACAGCTCGCCACCTTGTTGCATGGACATGATGCCAAGGTGAATCTCATCCCGTTTAATCCTTTTAGCGGCTCTGATTTCCGTCGCTCCAAGCCGGATGTGATCAGTTACTTTCGCGACTATCTGAACGGCCGAGGCGTGACCGCAACGGTCCGCCGCACGCGGGGTGACGACATTGACGCGGCTTGCGGGCAACTGGCGGGTCGAGTGCACGATCGCACCACGGTTCGACTGGGTAGCAAAACGTTCGGGATAGGAGTCGAGGCATGACTCGATTCTTGCTGATCGCGATGCTTTGCCTGGCTGTTCAGCCGGTCAAGGGCAGCGAATCAGGAGATGATCGCCGTGATCAGGCGGCTACCGCAGCGCGCTTGAATGCGCAGTTGGCGATTGGGTACCTCAAGCAGGGTGATGTCGCCACGGCGCGTGAAAAGGTTGATAAAGCACTGCGCGAGAATGAGCGCGACTCTGCCGTGCAAACGGCGGCGGCCTTGGTGTACGAGCGTTTGCAGGAGCGAGAAGTAGCCGATCGGCACTACGCGCAAGCCATCAAGCTCGAACCGAAGAATCCAGAATTGCAGAATAACTATGCGGTTTTTCAATGCCGTAATGGACGTTCTGCAGATGGGCAGAAGCTGTTCGAGGCGGCGGCCCGTAACCCCGCGTACACAACGCCCGAAGTCGCTTACGCGAATGCGGGTGTCTGTGCACGTGCAGGCGGCGATAAAGCGAAAGCCGAGACGTATTTTCGTCGTGCGTTGGATCTGCGCGCGGATTTCCCCGATGCGTTGCTTCAGTTGGCAGACCTGAGTTTTCAGAAAGGGAACGGTCTTGCCGCCCGAGGGCTCCTCGCGAGGTATTTTCAAGTCGCGCCGCGGACGGTGGATGCGTTGGCACTCGCTGTGAAAATTGAACGCGCGCAAGGCGATGAATCAGAAGCGCGCCGTTATGCCGAGGAGTTGCAGCGCAACTACCCGGACTCTGTGCAGGCTCGTGAATTACGCGGGAGTGGATCGCCATGACCGGCGGGCTCGGCAGTTACACCGACGAACCCGGGCAGATGTTGCGATCGGCTCGAATCGAGAAAGGTCTGGACGTTGCCAAATTAGCGGCCGAATTGCGGGTGACACCCGCGGTTCTCGAGGCGATGGAGATCAACCGCTTCGAGTCGTTCGATGCGCCGGTCTATGCCAAGGGATTTTTGCGCAAGTACGCCGCCATGCTCGGCCTCGATCCGGTCGTGGTGATTGCAGCTTACGAGGCGCGTTCTGGCGGCCCCGCAGAGCCGACGCACGTGCCGGTCACGCCCGCAGCCCCCCGGATTCGTCTCCAGTTGCCTTGGCGTCGTCGACTGCCTTCTGGGCGGTCTTTCGCCATGGTTGGCGCGGTGCTGGCGGCGTTGGCTTTGGCCTATTGGTACACGGGGTATCGGGCCGCGAGTCTGCGTGCCGTATCGGCCGCGACAGTGGCGGCGCCATCGCCTCACGACGAGACGCGTTCGCTGCCGGTTGAGGCGACGAGCCAACCTGCCGTTTCGACAGCACTGCCGGCGTCGATACCGGTCTCTGAGTCGGATACGGCCGATACGGGCGCGCCATTAAGCGTGACCCGAACCGCGTCCCTGCCAGAAGGTCGAGAGGACGAGATCACTATCCGGGGTGTCAAGGACGCCTGGGTGGAAGTGCGTGGCCCGGACGGATCGCGGCTTTTCTATGACCATGTGCGAGCCGGCGAAATGCGTGCAGTGCGTTCGGCAGGCCCATGGAGAATTTATCTGAGCGATGCCGACGCAGTCGAGGTGAGCTTGGGTGCTCACATCGTCGATGTTCCTGCATCCAAACGCGCGGGATCCGAGGCGCGTTTTGGGCTGCGAGCAAACGGCAGCGTCCTCTGAACAGTTGCTGTAAGGATCTGAAGAGTTGAGCGAGCACATCGAGCCGCTACGCGGCATGAATGACGTCCTTCCGGACGAGGCCCCATGGTGGAACCGTTTAGAATCGGTGACACGGGAGGTCTTCTCGACCTATGGCTACCGTGAAATACGGGTGCCGTTGCTTGAGCGCACGCAATTGTTCAAGCGAGCGATCGGCGAGCACACGGACATCGTCGAAAAGGAAATGTTCAGTTTCGAGGATCGCGACGGTCAGAGTCTCGCGCTGCGGCCAGAGGCGACGGCCAGCATCGTGCGTGCCGCAATTTCGAACGGGCTTCTGCACAATCAGAAGCATCGGCTATTCACGATCGGTCCGATGTTCCGCGGAGAACGTCCTCAGAAGGGGCGTTATCGCCAGTTCTATCAAGTCGACGCAGAAGCCTTTGGCTACTCGGGTCCAGAGGTGGATGCCGAGTTGATCTTGATGACGGCGCGAATGTGGCAGTTGCTCGGCATATCCCGGGTTCGGCTAGAGATTAATTCACTCGGCACTGCTGAGGCGCGCGCTCGCTACCGTGACCTGCTCCGCGAGTACTTCCGGGGTCATTATTCGCAGCTCGATGCGGATAGTCAGCGTCGCCTTGAAGGTAATCCGCTGCGCATTCTGGATAGCAAAAATGCCGATATGGCTCAGCTGATTGCCGCAGCGCCGCTGTTGACCGACCATTTGGATGACGAGTCCACGGCGCACTTCGAGCGATTGAAAAAACTCCTAGAGTCGGGAGGAGTCGCGTATACAGTCAACCCACGACTCGTTCGGGGTTTGGATTACTACAGCCGTACCGTTTTCGAGTGGGTGACCGATGCTCTGGGCTCGCAGAATGCTGTTTGCTCAGGCGGACGTTACGACGGACTCGTGACGCAGTTGGGCGGCGAGGCGACTCCCGCGATCGGTTGGGCGATGGGTATGGAGCGAGTGATCCTGTTGATGCAGGAACTTGGCTGCCAAGTGCCGGTCGAACAGCCGGATGTGTACGTTGTGATGGCAGGCGAGAGCGCGTTGGCGCGTGGTTTGCAGTTGGCGGAAAGCATTCGAACGGCCGCCCCGGGCTTGAAGATCGAGACGGATCTGGGCGGGGGTAGTTTTAAAGCGCAATTCAAGCGCGCCGACAAGAGCGGAGCGCACGTAGCGGTCGTCCTCGGTGACGACGAAGTGGCGCGAGGTGAGGCGAGCGTTAAGCCGCTTCGCGGAGGCGAGCAGACGACGGTTTCTTTCGATGCGCTAGCGGCGCATCTGGTAGCGATGATTTCTAAATAAATTCTTAGACTCCGGCGAAAACAACGCGATTGAATCGCGAGGTTCAGAGACGGACATGAGGCGGGAGAGAGAGCGTGGACGAATATCTATCAGAACGTCAGCAGGTTGAGCAGGTTAAGGCGTGGGTTAAAGAAAATGCCGCTTGGGCAATCGGCGGACTCGTCATCGGCTTTGCGCTGCTGTTTGGTATGAAGCAGTGGAACTTGTACACCGCGCGGCAGGCGCAGGTCGCCGCTGAGCAATACCAGTCGGTGCTGCAAGCCTTGTCGAGCGGCGATACCGCGGGTGCCGACAAGATGGTGAAGACCCTACGGGATGACTACTCCCGGACGCCCTATCCGGATCTCGCCAATCTCGCCTACGTGCGCTTTGATGTTGAAGGTGGTCGCTTGGAAGCCGCAGCGACGCGCTTGCAGTCGGTCGTTCAGGCGACGCGAGACCCGGAACTGGCGTTGGTTGCCCGCCTGCGTTTGGCGCGTGTTCAAGCGTCGCTTGGCAAGTATGACGATGCACAGAAAACGCTCGGCGACACGCGGTCAGCCGTTTTCGATGATGTCCGTGGTGACGTCCTGTTCCAGAAGGGTGACAAGACGGCTGCGGTGGACGCTTGGAACGCGGCGCTCAGCGCGGGCGAGTCGCGCGGTGTGGACCGGCAGATTATCGAACTGAAGATCGGTGCGGCCGGCGGCTCGGTGAAAGCGACGGCGCAGGGCGGCAAGCCGTGATGCGTAACTCCAGCTTTGGCCGCGTCGTGGCGGCCATTGCGCTGCTCGGCGCGGTGCTGGCGGCATGCGACAAGGACAAAGACGTCGAACCACCCAAAGCACTCGTCGCGTTCAATGCGCGGGTCGCGGTTGATCGCGTCTGGAGCGCGAGTCTCGGTGGCAAGGATCGTCGACTGCGTTTGGCGCTCGCGCCGGCGTTCGGCGAAGGGCGGCTGTATGCAGCGGGTGGCGACGGTACGATCGCCGCCTTTGATGCTGCGACGGGGCGGTCCTTGTGGCGCACGGCGTCAAAACTGCCGTTATCAGCGGGTCCAGGCACGGGGGAGGGCCTCGTCGTGGCCGGCGCACTGAATGGTCAATTGATCGCACTGGATGCGGCAACGGGCACACAGCGTTGGCTTGTTCGGACGAGCGGTGAAGTATTGGCGGCGCCGGTGATCACCTCTGCGGGCATCTTGCTGCGTACGGTGGATGGCCGTCTGCACAAACTGGCGCTGTCTGACGGTCACGAAGAATGGTCCAACGATCAGGCGGTGCCGCCGTTAACGTTGCGCGGCAGTGCTCGCCCGACGGTCGTCGGTGACGTCGTCGTCGGCGCATTCGATAACGGCAAAGTGTCCGCTTACGCACTCTCCAACGGAGACATTCTGTGGGATACGGCGGTGAGTCCGTCGCGGGGTAAAACGGAACTGGAGCGACTCGTGGACATCGACGGACCCGTGGTGGCCGATGGCCGCGACCTCTTCGTCGTTGGATTCCAAGGTCGTGTTGCCCAGATTGGGTTGGATAGTGGTCAGATCTGGTGGTCGAAGGACGCATCGTCCTACCGTGGACTGGCGCTCGCTGGCGACCAATTGTTCCTCTCCTCGGCCGATAGCAAAGTGGTGTCGCTCTCACGCAAAGACGGATCTGAGCGATGGACCCAAGATGCGTTGGCGCGCCGTGGCATCACTCGTCCAGCCGTCGACGGCGACTACATCGTGGTCGCGGATTTTCAAGGTGTCGTGCACTGGTTGGATCACACCACCGGGGAAATTGTCGGCCGTACGGATACAGCGCGTAAGTCACCGGTCACGACGGCTCCCGTAGCCGCGAATGGGATGATTTACGTACAGAACGATGCTGGCACGGTGTTTGCGCTTCGAGGTCGACCGCGGTCCTAACCGCGGTCAACTCCATGCTGCCGGTTATTGCCATTGTTGGTCGCCCGAACGTCGGCAAATCGACGCTCTTCAACGTTTTGACCGGCACCCGTGATGCCATCGTTGCCGATCTTCCGGGGCTGACCCGCGACCGGCAGTATGGCTTTGGTCGCCGTGGTGGGCGATATATTGTGGTGGATACCGGTGGCCTAGTAGACGCGCCTTCGGGTGTCGAGGCCCTCATGGTCCGACAGACGGAGCGCGCGGTCGAGGAAGCGGACCGTGTGCTGTTCGTGGTCGATACGCGGTCGGGACCTACACCCGAGGATCTGAGCGTCCTCAATCGTCTGCGACGCGCCGGCACGCACGTTCTGCTCGTCGCGAATAAGTCAGAAGGGCTCGATCGGGATATCGCAGGGATCGAGTTCCACGCTTTCGGAATGGGTCAGCCGATACCGATCTCGTCGGCGCACAACGAGGGAATCGATGCCCTTGTGACCCACATGCTCGCTGGATTGACCATCGAGGAAGAACCCGAGGGAGATCCGGACGAGGCGATACGGATCGCCGTCGTTGGTCGGCCCAATGTAGGCAAATCAACTCTGATCAATCGATTGATCGGGGAAGAGCGTGTCGTGGCATTTGATGAACCGGGAACGACGCGCGATAGCGTGCATGTGCCCTTCGAGCGTGACGGACAACGTTACGTTCTGATCGACACGGCCGGTGTCCGCCGGCGCGCACGCATCGACGACGCGATCGAAAAATTTTCGGTCGTGAAGGCCCTCCAGGCGATCGACGAGGCTCATGTCGTGATCGGCGTGCTGGATGGTCATGAGACGGTGGCTGATCAAGATGCCACGTTGCTTGGGCATGTCGCAGAGCGCGGTCGCGCACTCTTGCTGGCAGTTAACAAGTGGGACCACATACCGGCCGATCAGCGCGATCACATGCGCAATCAATTGGAATTGAAGCTGCCGTTCTTGGATTTCGCGCAGCGGCACTTCATCTCCGCGTTGCATGGGACCGGCGTTGGTGATCTGCTCTCACAGGCTCGGCGTGCTGCGCGCGCCGCCCTCAAGGATCTGGCCACTCCCGAGTTGACGCGTGTGTTGGAGGCCGCCCTGCAGGCACATCAGCCCCCCTTGGTTCGTGGCCGTCGCATCAAGCTGCGTTATGCCCATCAGGGTGGTAAGAACCCTCCGGTCATCATTATTCACGGCAATCAGGTGGCGCATGTCCCTGATGCCTATCGACGCTATCTCGTGAACACCTTTCGCGAAGCGTTTAAGTTACAGGGAACACCCGTCCGTGTTGAATTCCGCTCCGACGCTAACCCATTTGCGGGCCGTCGAAATGAATTGACCGCGCGGCAGATCTCTAAGCGTCGACGTCTGATGCGGCACGCGAAAGGTCGTTGAGGTCCCCTGTGCGCATTTTGCTCGTCGAAGATGATCGAAAAGCTGCGAATCTGCTGTCGCAGGGCTTGGTCGTATCCGGTCATGGTGTTGAAAGCGTAGGCTCTGCTGAGGATGCGTTGGAGCGATTGAAGGCAGCAGCGCCGGAGGTGTTGATCGTCGATCGGATGCTGCCGGGCATGGACGGACTCGATTTTGTCCGCATCCTGCGTGAGCGAGGTTTTTTAGTGCCGGTGCTGGTACTGTCGGCGCTGGGTCAACCCGATGATCGGATCATCGGCCTCAATGCCGGCGCTGATGATTATCTGGTGAAGCCGGTGCACCTGGGCGAGTTGTTGGCGCGCATTGATGCGATCAGTCGACGCGTCACGTCAGTGGGGGTGCAGCCCAAACTCGTACTGGGTGGTTTGGCCCTTGATTTGATTGCCCGCGAGGCGCACATCGGTGAGCGTCCCATCGACTTGACGCCTCGCGAGTTCCGACTCCTCGAATGTCTGATGCGTGCTGCCCCACGACCCGTCACGCGCCGAATGCTGTTGGAGCAGGTCTGGGGCTACAACTTCGATCCTCAGACCAACGTGATCGACGTCCACATCAGTCGATTACGCCACGCCATCGGGGACGGAGCGGAGGCTCCCGTGCTGTCGACGGTACGCGGCGTAGGCTACGCATTAAACGTGGGTTGATCCGGTGCCGGCAGTCGTGGTTGGGCGGCAACTCATCGTTTTACTCACGGTCTGCACCCTCGCGGTCTTAGGGTCAATCGGGTTGTTGGTTTGGCCGCCCTTTCAAGCGATGCGTGCGGGTGAGCTTGACGCTGAAATGGCGGTCGTAGCGCCCTTTCATGGCGTCTTGCCATCGTCTGGCTTTCTGAGTTTTCTGGCGGCTCGCGGTGTGCCGCGTTCGCAGGACGGACTCGAATACATGCTGGAGTTGTCGGATGGCGGAGTGCCGATTGGCCGGGTACCAACAGGCGGGCTTCGTCGAGCGCAGCAGGCCGGCTACTGGGAATACGAAGCCGCTGAGGAAGGGCAGTCGCATACCTGGCTCGCGGTGCGGCAGTGTTTTTCGAATGGCGACTGTCTGACGATCGCCGGTCGTCTCGATCAGCGTCTTTTAGGATTCCGGCAGTCGGTTGCCGCGCTTCTGGCAGCGTTCCTACTCGGGCTCCTGCTCACCGGGCTGCATGTCGCCTACCGCATGCGTCTGGCAATGCGGGACGTTCAGCATCTCAAGGATGCGGTCGCACGGTTGATTTCCGGTGATCTCGCTCAACGGTTGCCAGTCATCGCGCGCACCGAGTTTGGCCAGGTCGTCGCCCAGCTGAATCGCTTGCTTGAGCGTATCGAGCATCTGACATTCGCCACGCGCACGGTGATCGACAGCACGGCGCATGATCTGCGTACGCCCCTGTATCGTCTGCGCAGTCGTTTGGAACAGGGTTTGTTGCCAGGCAATACCGAGGCGCAGATGGCCGATACCATTGAAGCGGCGCTGCATGAGATTGATGGCATAGAGGCTACGCTCGACGCTCTGCTCAGGATCACCTTGGCGGAATCGGGTTCAGCCAGTATGGCACCGGTGAATCTCGCCGAAGTCGTAGCAGACGTCATCGAACTCTACCGACCGCTGGCGGAAGACAAGAACATGGCGCTGGATACGGATCTGGATGCCGAGCAGCTGGTCAACGGTAACGCGCAATTGCTGGCTCAGGCGGTGGCGAATTTATTCGATAACGCCATCAAATACACACCGAGCGGAGGGCGCATTGCGGTGCGTGTTGAACGTCGCGGGAGCGAGTTGGTGGTATCGGTCGCCGACTCAGGGCCCGGCATTCCGGCGGCGGATCGCGCCCGTGCCATGGAGCGCTCGAGGCGCTTGTCGAATGCTGCCGGTACATCCGGCAGCGGGCTTGGGCTGGCGCTGGTCGTTGCGGTGGCGCGGTTACACGGTGGGCGCCTGATGTTGGGCGACCATGGCCCAGGCTTGTTGGCGGAATTGGTGCTGCCGCGTTGACCGCTCAGTCGATCCGCTCGGTGACGGTGGCTCGAAGCCGGCCCCGCCCTAACCGTACCTCGATCTTGCTTCCCATCTGAACGCCAGCCGTGTCGCGGAGCACTGCGCCACCGTCAGTCGTCACGATTGCATAGCCGCGTTCGACAGTGGCCAACGGGCTGACCGCTTGCAGCGTTCTGACGGCCGTCTCGAAGCGACTGCGGTGCCGGATCAGTTGGTGGGCGATGGCTCGGCCCAGGCGATCCGACAGTCGTGATAGATCCGTTGTCTGCTGTTCCAGTAAACGGCCTGGATGGGTTTGCGCTAGGCGAGTGGAAAGCCAGCGTAGACGTGCCTCGCGCGAGTCCTGATCCCGCCGCCAGGCGGTCAGCAGGCGACTTTCGAGTTCATCGAGTCGTTGGGTTCGGTCCCGCAGGCGGTGGCGCGGATGGGACTGAGTGAGTCGACGCTGCAGAAAGACAAGACGCTCGCGGTGTGAACGCAACTGCCGGCGCACGACGGCGGTCAGCCGTGTTCGGTGGCTGCTGAGGACGCGGCGCCATTCGGCTTGATCGGGCACGACGAGTTCAGCCGCTCCGGAGGGCGTCGGTGCGCGTAGGTCGGCCGCAAAGTCTGCGATGGTGGTGTCGGTCTCGTGCCCGACACCGGCGACCACGGGTATCCGACAGGCGCGGATTGCGCGGGCGACCACCTCTTCATTGAACGACCACAGGTCTTCAAGAGAGCCACCGCCGCGCGCCAGAATCAGCACGTCGACCTCCGCACGCGCAGAGGCCACGTTCAGAGCGCGCGCGATCTCTTGCGCCGCCCCGGCGCCCTGAACGGCGACGGGGTAAACCACGACCGGGATGGACGGAAAACGACGCTTCAGGATATGCAGGATGTCGCGGATGGCGGCGCCGGCGGGTGACGTCACGAGACCGATGCGGCGAGGAAGTTTGGGCAGCGGGCGCTTGGCCGTGACATCGAAGAGGCCTTCGGCGGCCAGGGCCGCTTTCAACTCCTCATATCGGCGTCGCAACTCGCCTTCACCCGCATCTTCTAAGTAGTCGACATTGAACTGGAAGCTGCCCCGGGCCGCGTAGACCCCCGCTTTGCCGTAGACGAGCACCCGTAGCCCATCCCGGGGAGCGACCCGAGCCCGGTACGTCTTGCTCTTCCACATCGTGCAGGAAACCTGCGAGACCTCGTCTTTGACCGTGAAATACCAATGTCCGGACGGGTATCGCTTGACGTTGGACAGCTCGCCTTCCATCCACACCGCAGGCAGGCGTCCCTCCAGCACGAGGTTGGCCTCGACACACAGGCGGGAGACGGAATAGACGTCGCGGGGCGGGGGGCTAGACATGATGGCTGAAGTTTAACCTGAGTCAGGCCAACTCTCAGGTTTACGGATCGTCGTGACTCGCGTAGGATGCCACGCTTTCACCAAGGCTCCCCGGCGGAGCCGTGCGTGCCGCATAGGCCCCGCCGCACCGAGTTGCGGCAGAGGACTGCCCATGCGAATCGATCAAGAAGCTCTGACCTTTGATGACGTCCTGCTCGTTCCGGCTTATTCGGACGTGCTGCCCCGCGACGTTGATCTGTCCACCCGGTTGAGTCGGAATATCCGACTTAACTTGCCGACCGTGTCGGCCGCCATGGATACGGTGACCGAGGCTCGCCTCGCCATCACCATGGCGCAAGAAGGTGGCATCGGCATCATCCACAAGAACATGAGCGCCGCCGATCAGGCGCGTCAGGTTTCGCTCGTGAAGAAATACGAGAGTGGTGTGATCTCGGACCCGATCACTGTCACGCCGGACAAGACCATTCGCGAGGTCATCGAATTGACCCAAGCGAAGGGAATATCCGGGGTGCCCGTCGTTACCGTCGCCGGCGAAGTAGCCGGCATCGTGACCCACCGAGATTTGCGTTTCGAGCGCAATTTCGATGCTCCCGTCACGACGGTGATGACGGGTAAGGATCGACTGATCACGGTCCGCGAGAATGCGCCCAAGGAAGAAGTGCTCGCGTTGCTGCATCGGCACCGCATTGAGAAAGTGTTGGTGGTGGACACGGCGGGCCTGTTGAAGGGCATGATCACGGTCAAGGATTTCCAGAAGGCCACCGAATTCCCGCGTGCCTGCAAGGATCCGAGTGGTCGACTACGCGTCGGCGCTGCTGTCGGTACGAGCCCGGATACCTTGGATCGGGTCGCACAGTTAGCAGAAGCTGGCGTTGACGTCGTGGTGGTGGATACCTCTCACGGTCATTCCAAGGGCGTCATCGAAATGGTCGCCCGCGTCAAGAAAGCGTTCCCGCATGTCGACGTCATTGGCGGCAACATCGTCACGGCGGCGGCGGCGCTCGCGTTGGTCGATGCTGGCGCGGACGGCGTGAAGGTCGGCATCGGCCCCGGCTCCATCTGCACGACGCGCAT
>CANGOP010000016.1 GCA_947455595.1 Gammaproteobacteria bacterium | reverse complement strand
CTCAAGGCGAGTTGTCCGCCCATGGCGACATTGAGCGCAAGATCGTTGGCGATGGATGTTTCACCACTCGCAGTAATGATCGCGAGATTCTCTAATACTTTCGTATTGGCACTCAGATTCCGTTCACCCTTGAGACCGAAGGTGCCCGCTAGCGAATGGACGGCGGGGCCGCTGACGCGGCCGATGATGTCGCCGTGATCATCGCGCAACAGGGTTTGTTCTCGGAACATCTCGTAACCGATACCGAAGTTCGCCGACAGTTTCGTTTTATCGGAATCGATAAAGCGGCGCCCAAAACCGCTGGAGATCGTAACGCGGGCATCGAAGCCACTGAAGAGGTCGCGCACAGCATCGACCCCGGTGAACCAGTAATTGCGGCCCGCGAATTGTCGGTCCAACTGATAACGGAACTCGCCGCGCTCACCGCTGACTTGAGACTGATTGCGGCCATACAAAGCTGACAAAAAGAGCGCCTGCCTCCAAATGCCATCGCTACGCGCCAGATCGAGTTTGCCGTTCACAGCGAGCGCTGACGCGTTCCCCGAGGAGAGCATCAAGCCACCTTGGCCAGTACCGACCCACCCGTCGGTCGACACTGTGGCGAGGTTCAGCGCGGCAGGATCAATTTTAGCGATATCGAGCGGGGTCGGCGATGCAGCGGCCAAGGCATTGGTGAGGCGGCTGTCGACGGCCAACATCAGGAAGGACACGGTCATCAGGCGGCAAAGTCGATTCATCACTGCATCCATTCAGTCTCATGAGCGATAAGGATAACCCGGGTCGGGTCTGGGTTCAGGTGTAGATCGCCGCAGGGTTCGAGAGCACGTGTTAACGATCGAATGCGGTCAACACTCGTCGCAGCAGCTGATTCAGAGCGTCGAGTTCCGAAGATGAAAAGTCTGCGAAGGCCTGGTGGAAGCGCGCACTCGCAACGCGGCGTACCTTCGCGACACTGTCGGCACCGGAAGGCGTGCACGTCACCTCCGTCACTCGGGCGTCGCTCGAACTGCGGGTCACCTGCAGGAGACCCTCGGCGGCGAGTCGTTGCACAGCCTTCGTGGCTGTGGGAACTTTCAGTACGCCAAGGCGGGCAATCTCACCGACGCTGATCGGTCCACGCTCATGGGCCAGCATCAGGATCCGCCACCGTGGGATGTCTGTGCCGATCGCTTTGAGTGCGCGTTCCATGGCCATCGCGTATGCCCCGGTTGCCTGATTCATCAGAAAGAACGGCGAATCCTCCAGCACAAAGGCGGGATCAGCTGCATCGGCACGACGCTTAATGCTGGCCGATGCGGTGGCGCGCGGGCGAGTTGCTTTAGTTGACATTTCATTTGAATATTCAACTAATATCCGACTGACCGCAAGGGATCGAGGTGGGTGCGTGGCCGAGCGTTCATTCAAGAAAGAAGTCGAGCTGTTGAGGCTCGGCGACGGGCAGACTTTCGAGGGCGAGACCATTCTCGCGGTGACGAAGGCGCTGCTGCAGGCCGGAGTCGGCTACGTCGGCGGATATCAGGGTGCGCCCGTTTCGCATCTCATGGACGTGCTCGCCGATGCGGAGGACATCTTGGGTGAACTCGGCGTGACCTTTGAGGTCGGCGCGAGCGAAGCCACGGCGGCCGCGATGCTGGCCACCTCCATCAATTACCCCATCCGCGGCTGCGTGACCTGGAAGTCAACGGTCGGTACGAATGTGGCCTCCGACGCGCTCTCGAATTTGGCCTCGGCGGGGGTGACCGGTGGCGCGGTTGTGCTGCTTGGCGAGGATTACGGCGAAGGCGCGAGCATCATGCAGGAGCGCACGCATGCTTTTGCGATGAAGTCGCAGATGTGGCTGATGGATCCGCGCCCCGAACAACAGCGGGTGGTTGATCTAGTCGAAGAAGCCTTCCGTCTGTCCGAGGCAAGCAATACGCCGGTCTTGTTCATGCTGCGTATTCGAGCCTGTCACCTTCGTGGGCACTTTCGTACGCGCGATAATGTCCGGCCCGCTTTTACGGCGCGCGATGCGCTCGACAATCCGGTGCGTACCTACGATCGCATCATTCTGCCGCCGTCGACCTTTGCTCAGGAAAAAGAAAAGATCGAGCGGCGCTGGCCCGCCGCGATTGAGTACATCGAGCGACGCCAGCTCAATGAAACCTTCGCGGCCCAGGCCGCACCGGTTGGCCTCATCCTACAAGGCGGTTTGTACAACGCCGTGGTGCGCGCGCTGGAGCGGTTAGGCCTGGCCGACGCCTACGGCGATTCGCGGGTGCCCTTACACGTGTTGAACGTGACCTACCCACTAGTGCCTAGCGAGTTGTCGCGATTTGCGCAAGGTAAGACGGCTCTGCTGGTCGTCGAAGAAGGTCAGCCGGAATTCATTGAGCCGGCTATCGCGGCACAGCTGGCGGCCGAAGGCTTGCCGATTCGTGTCTGCGGCAAGGGGTTCTTGCCGCGCGCCGGGGAGTACACCGGTGCTGTGCTGCTTGGCGCCTTGCGCAACTTCTTCAAAGAATATGCCCCGCACTTGTTGCCACCAGCACCCGCGGTTGAAGTACCGTTGTTGCCGCATGGGAAATTGTCGCAACGCATGCCGCCGCGTCCATCAGGGCTGTGCACGGGCTGCCCCGAGCGACCGCTCTTTACCGCGATGCGCCTTCTCGAACGGGAGACCGGCAAACTGCACGTGTCGGCCGACATTGGCTGCCATTCCTTCGCCACGCTGCCGCCCTTCAATATGGGGGCGAGCATCATGGGATACGGACTGGGGGCCGCAGGTGCCGCGGGCTTGCAGACCAAGGGCGGTAAGCGTGCCGTAGCCTTGATGGGCGATGGCGGTTTTTGGCACAACGGGTTGACCAGCGGCATTGCCAACGCGGTGTTCAACCGCCACGATGATGTCACCGTGATTGTCGATAACGGTTACTCGGCAGCGACGGGAGGCCAGTATATTCCCTCGTCCGATGCGGATGCCGGGTCGCGTGAAGCCCGCCATCCTATCGAAGCGGCTGTCCGCGGCGTCGGTGTGCGCTGGGTTCGTCGTGTGCGGACCTACGACATCCGAGCGACCTTGAAAAGCCTGCGCGAAGCGCTCACGACACTCGAGAAGGGGCCGAAAGTCGTATTGGCGGAAGGGGAGTGTCAGCTGAATCGCCAGCGACGCCTCGCGCCGTTGGTGCGGGCGGATCTCGCGGCCGGGCGGCGCGTTCAAAAGCAGCGCTTCGGAATCGATGAGGCCGTCTGTACGGGCGATCGCTCCTGTATCCGATTGTCTGGCTGCCCGTCGCTGACGGTGCGGCCATCGACCGACCCGTTACGACGACTGCCGGTCACGCATGTCGACCAGTCATGCGTCGGCTGCGGCGTCTGTGGTGAGGTAGCTCACGCAGCGGTGTTGTGTCCGTCTTTCCATCGCGCCGACGTGGTCTCGAATCCGACGCGACTCGAGCGCTGGGCGGATCGTGTCCGTCAGCGTGTGCTGCGACTCCTCGGTGCCCGCCACCTGGAGGCGGCATGAGTCTCACGCGACCGCTGACCCTGACCGTTGCGGCTCTCGGCGGTCAGGGCGGTGGTGTGTTGACTGAATGGCTGGTGGCCGCTGGGCGGTTGGCCGGCTTTCATGCTCAAGCAACCTCGGTGCCAGGTGTTGCGCAACGCACCGGCGCTACGATCTATTACCTTGAGTTCTTCCCCGACGCGGGCGATGGCCGACAGCCGGTGATGGCGCTGATGCCCTCAGCCGGCGATGTCGACATCGTATTAGCCGCAGAACTTGTCGAAGCGGGCCGTATGGTGGAACGCGGCTTCGTGACGCCTGAGCGGACGACGCTCGTCGCCTCAACTCACCGAGCCTATACGATCGATGAGAAAGCGCAGCCCGGCGATGGACGTCTGGACCCCCTGCCGTTACAAGCGGACCTCGCTAAAGCTGCGCGCCGTCTGGTGGCCTTCGATATGGCAGCGCTCGCGTCACGTGAGCGGGCGGTGGTGAGCCCCGTGCTCTTTGGCGCCTTGCAAGGTTGTGGCGCACTCCCGTTCCCCATCGAGACCTGTCGGGAAGCGATCAAACGCTACGGACTCGCCGTCGAGGTGAATCTGCGCGCCTTTGATGCCGCCGTTGTGGCGGCTCGAGAGGGCGTGAAACCGGACGTCCCGTCTGCAGCAACGATCCCGACTGTCCCGGCTGTCTTCGTGTCTCGCCTGGAACGCTATGCAAAGCCGGTTCAGACCCTGATCGCCCACGGGATCGAACGCTGCCGGGAGTATCAAGATGACGCGTATGCCGCGACTTACCTTGAGCGGTTGGACGCGGTCGTGGCCGCAGATCCTACGGGGTCTGTAACGGCGATTATGGCGCGCACGCTGCCGCTGTGGATGTGTTTCGAGGATCCGTGCCGTGTGGCGCAACTCAAACTGTCACCGGGGCGGATTGCGGGCATTCGCCGCCACGCGCTCGCCAAGCCAACCGATCTTGTTCATGTACGGGAATTTCTACGCCCCCGCGTCGAGGAGATTGCCGGCCTTCTGCCGAATGCATGGGGCCGACGCGTGCTGCGCAATGCGCGACTTCGGCAATGGCTGCGTCGCTTTGAGCGCGACATCACGCTGACTTCGACATCAGTGACCGGTTATCTGCTCCTACGGGGACTGCTGTTCCTGCGACGCTTTCGTCGCGGCAGTCTGCGCTTTGCAGAGGAAAACCGTTGGCTCATTCAGTGGCATGCAGCGGTGGTCACGGCTGCGGGACGGGATGCTGACCTCGCGGTCGAGTTGGCAGAGTGTCAGAGTCTCGTACGTGGTTATGGAGAAACGATTGAGCGCGGACACGCTCGACTACAGAAAGTACTGACGCTGTCTTCGCGTGCCGCCTGTTATACGGCAGCCAACATCCGATTGCTGCGCGAAGCCGCGGAGCGGGATGGGGATGGCGATGCCTTTGAACAGGCATTGGCTCGTATGGTGGCCGGTGGGCCGATGTCCGGTGAGGCCAGACTCTGAGGAGTTGGAGATGAGCGACTATCGCAATAACCCTGAAAAAGTACAGGGGCTCGTGCATGAAGACAGCGTTCATCGGGATGTGTACCTGAGCCCTGAGATCTTCACGCTGGAGATGCAGAACCTGTGGCGCAACACCTGGATTTATGTCGGACACGACAGCCAAGTGCCGGCAACGGGCCATTTTTATACCACCACATTGGCGACGCAGCCGGTGGTGATGGTGCGCGGCGAAGATGGCACTGTGCGGGTCTTGATGAACCGCTGTGCTCACAAAGGCGCGAAGCTCGTCTCAGGCCATCAGGGGAAATGCGAGGCCAACCTGCTGCGCTGCCCGTATCACGGATGGACCTTTCGACTGGATGGGTCGATTCGTTCGATCCCCCAGAAAGCGGGCTACGACGGCACCGGATTTGCCGAAAGCTCTGCGGCCAAAGGCGTGGTGGCGATCGCGAATGTGCGTAATTACCGCGGCTTTGTCTTCGCGCGGCTCGCAGAGACCGGTCCGTCATTTGAAGAGTATTTCGGCGACTCACTCTCCTCAATCGACAATATGGTTGACCGCGCCCCCGGCGGGCGCTTGGAAGTGGCCGGCGGTACGCTGCGCTATCTGCACGACTGCAATTGGAAGATGTTCATCGAGAACTTGAACGACACAATGCACCCGATGGTGGCGCACGAGTCGGCGGCGGGAACCGCGAAAAAACTATGGGCGGGTCAGCCCGAAGATGCGCCGAAGCCCATGGCCATTGAGCAGTTCCTACCCTTCGTAAACGGCTACGGATTTTTTGATGAGATGGGTGTGAAGTTGTGGGAAAACGGCCACAGCTACTCGGGCGTCAACTTCTCAATTCATTCCAAGTATTCGTCAGAGGGAGACTACGAGGCGCTCATGGAGCAGGCTTATGGGGCAGAACGCGCACGCGCGATCCTAGGCGAAGTGCGTCACAACACGGTGTATTACCCCAGTCTCACCATCAAAGGGGCGATTCAGGCCATTCGCGTAGCGCGGCCGATCGCACACGATAAGACGGTCATTGAAAGCTTTACGTTCCGCCTAGTCGGCGCACCCGAGCGCTTGTTGGAACGAACTGTCCTGTACACGCGGCTGATTAACGCACCGACATCCGTGGTTGGTCATGATGATCGACACTGCTATCGCGCGATGCAGGAGGGTCTGGCGGCGGATGGCAACGAGTGGGTGAGTATGCATCGCAATCACGGCATCGCAGAGCGAGAGGGCATGGCGGGCGTGTACAACGGTCTCTCGGAAGTCTCCATGCGCGGTCAGTTTCGCGCGTGGGCGCGCTTCATGAGGCCGCCGAAATCCGCAGGAGATGCCTCATGAGCACCGATGCCGATCTGGTCGCTTTCGTGTATCACGAAGCTCGTCTGCTCGATGAGCAACGCTTCGATGAGTGGTATGACCTCTATACCGAGGATGCCTGCTACTGGATGCCACTGACGCGTGGGCAACCGGATGGGATGACCCATACCTCGCTGATGTGCGAGGACAAGCTACTTTTGCGCGTTCGCATCGAGCGGCTGAAAAATCCGCATTCCTTTTCACAGCAGCCGCGCAGCCATGCCCAGCACGTGCTGCAGGCGCCGCAAGTGGAGACCGTAGATGCCGCAACAGGACTCGCAATCTTACGTACACCGTTCTTCTACATGGAATCGCAAATGGATGAGTCGGTGATCCTGTCTGGAGTCGTCTGGCACCACCTCGTCCATAGCGAGGGACACATCCGCATTCAACTGAAGAAGATCGAATTGGTGAACTGCGACGCCGCCTTGCCCTCAATCCAGCTGTTTTTATGAACGAATTGCCTTATTCCACGCTCGCGCAGGCCTTTCGGGCGGCTGCGAATCGGTATCCCGAGCGGGATTGCTTAGATGTATTACCCGAAACTGCGCAGGCTTACGGAATCGCTGCCGGTGCGTGGACCTATGCCCGCATGACCGGCGAGGTGGACCGGTTGGTCGCCTTGTACCGTCAAGCCGGCTATGGTCATGGTCATCGCATCGGACTGTTGTTGCTCAACCGTCCAGAGTTTCTCTGTCACTTCCTAGCGCTGAATACACTGGGAATATCGGCCGTTCCCATCAATGCCGAGTTTCGTGCGGCGGAGCTTGAATATCTGATTGATCACAGTGAGCTGGTCGCTGCGGTCACGCTATCGAGCCATCGAACGGCTCTGTTGGCTGCTGCGGCGAAGGTAGGGCGCTTATTGCCGCTGATCGAACCGGAACCGTCGTTGCTCGCGCCGGCGCCGGGCGTCGCCCCAAGCGCCGGGCAGACGCCGAACGCCAATACGGAATGTGCGCTGCTCTATACCTCCGGTACGACGGGTCGCCCGAAGGGCTGTGTCTTGCCGAACGAATATTTTCTCTATGCCGGGCTCTGGTACACCACGATCGGTGGACTCTGTGAGGTCCGACCCGGTTGTGAGCGCATGTTGAGCCCCTTACCACTGACCCATATGAACGCGATGGCAGTGTCCTTCAGTTGTATGGTGTTGAGTGGTGGCTGTCTCATTCTGCTTGATCGCTTTCATCCCACGACTTGGTGGGCAAGTGTTCGGGCATCGAGAGCCACGATTGTTCACTATCTCGGTGTCATGCCGGCCATGCTTATGGGCGCGCCGCCGTCGGGGCATGATCGCGACCATGCGGTGCGCTTTGGTTTCGGCGCCGGCGTGAATCCGCGACATCACGCTGCGTTTGAATCGCGCTTTGGTTTTCCACTGCTCGAAGCTTGGGCCATGACCGAGACAGGATCCGGCGCGGTGGTGATTTCCAACCACGAGCCGCGTCAGGTCGGTACTGCCTGCTTCGGTCGTGCTGAGCTTACGGTGCTGTGTCGCGTCGTTGATGATGAGGGTCGGGAGGTTCCGCCTGATCATGTCGGCGAGTTGCTGGTCCGCCATGCCGGACCGGAACCCCGCTTTGGCTTTTTCCGCGAGTATCTCAAGGACCCCGAGGCGACAGCTGACGCGTGGGCGGGCGACTGGTTCCATACCGGCGATCTCGTGCGCCGCGACGATCAGGGATATTTCCGCTTTGTGGACCGGAAAAAGAACATCATTCGGCGCAGTGGCGAAAACATCTCTGCGGTTGAGGTGGAGAGTGTGCTGATCCAGCATCCGAGCGTGCGTGCCGTGGGCGTTTCGGCTGTTCCCGATGAGGTGCGCGGGGACGAAGTGTTGGCGATCGTGGTGCCCGACGCAGAAGTGCCCGATGCCGAAGCTTTCGCGGACAGTCTCGTGGCGTTCGCTTTGGAACGATTGGCGTACTATAAAGCGCCAGGCTACGTGGCCTTGTGTGCGGCATTGCCGCTGACGCCCACCGAAAAAATTCAACGCGGTGCGCTCAAAGCACTCGGCGTCGAACTGGTCTCCACGGGACAGAGTGTGGATGTGCGCAACCGAAAGAAGCGACAAGAGCCATGACCAGCCGACGGCGAGCCGATTATCGAGGTGTGGCCGTGGCTGTTCCGGTGACGATCCCTTATGTGCGCTATTCGACGAAGAGTGCGCACTGGTGGATTGCGCGCGCCTTGGCGGGTCTGCTGGAAGGCGCAGGAATCTCGAAAGCCGATGTTGATGGGGTCTGCGTCTCCGGATTTCTGCTGTTTCCGGACACGGCCGTTGGCTTGATGCAGCATCTAGGGGTCACGCCCCGTTGGCTCGACCATATTCCGATGGGAGGTAATAGCGGTGTGGTGGCGCTGCGCCGTGCAGCGCGTGCCGTGCAGGCCGGGGATGCTGAGGTGGTCGCCTGTTTGGCGGGCGACACGAATCACGTTGATTCCTTTCGCCAGACGGTTGCGAGTTTCAGTCAGTTCGCGCGCGATGCCGTCTATCCGTATGGCTCGGGTGGACCGAATGCGAGTTTCGCGTTTCTCACGGACTATGTGATGCGCACTACCGGCATCACGCGTGAAGATTACGGCAAACTCTGTGTTGCGCAGCGCACTAACGCTCTCAGCTTTCCCCATGCCCTCTTTAAGAAGCCGTTAACGCTCGGCGAATACCTCTCGGCGCGACCGATCGCCGAGCCGTTGCATCTCTTCGACTGTGTGATGCCGTGTGCTGGCGCCGAAGCGTTTCTGGTGACGACTGAAGAGCGCGCAAAGTCCTGGTCCCTCCCTTTTGCGCGGATCCTCGGCACGATTGAGCGTCACAACGCGTACCCTGAGGATCCGATTCAGTATCGCGGTGGTTGGGCGATGGACCGTGACGATCTCTATGCACAGGCTGGGGTCGGTCCCGAAGATATGGACCTCGTACAGGTCTACGACGACTATCCGGTCATCAGCGCCATGCAGCTCGAGGACTTAGGTTTTTGTCCTAAGGGTGAGGCGCAGGCGTTTATCAGATCCCACACGTTTAACAATGAGGGTAGCTTTCCGCTGAATACCTCGGGCGGACAACTCTCGGTAGGCCAAGCGGGCGCAGCCGGTGGCTACCTAGGCCTCGTGGAAGCGTTACGGCAACTGACCGGTCGCCCGTTGGGCGTGGCGGTGCCTGATGCTGAACATGCGCTGGTCAGTGGCTTTGGCATGATCAACTACGACCGTGGTCTTTGCAGTGGTGCTGCGGTGTTGTCGCGCGGGAGTGTCGCATGACCGCGCCCCTGCAGAGACCGAAGCGCAAGAATCCTGTCGTCAAGACGCGCCATCCGACGCTGCCACCTTGGACGCGGAGCCGTGTCGCGCTTGGGATGACCGCGGCAGCAGCCGAGGGCCGGTTCGAATTGCAGCGATGTGAGCAGTGCGCCACGGTGCAGTATCCACCTCGAGAAGCGTGCTGCCGTTGCCTGAGCGAAGAACTCCCATGGGTGGAGATTGACGGGCTCGGCGATCTCATTTCACAGACCACCCTGTTACATAGCCACGATCTGTATTTTCGTGAACGGGTTCCCTGGCGCCTCGGCATGGTGCGATTAGATGCGGGTCCAACGGTCGTCGTGCACTTGCACGGTGACGTGACCGCACCCCCGGCGCGGGTACGCGTGGCCTGTAAACTCGATAAGGCGGGCATGGCAGTGCTCGTCGGATTTCCGCAAGAGGACGTGCCCAACATGGCTGACGACCGACAGTTAAGGGAATTCACTTGTGATCCCAAGTTCCGGCGAGTATTCGTCACGGACGGTAAGACGGCGACCGGTCAGGCGGTTGTGCGTGCGTTGGCGGCGGCCGGCGCCGAATTGATCTGGGTAGGTCATGCGGAGCCCTGGAAAAGGGTGCCGGGGCTTGTTGATCTGCAAGCGCTGCCTCAGGTTACGCTGTTGCCGCTGGATGTCACCGATCCGCGATCAATCAAGGAAGTCGCAAGCCAGGTCGGACCCAAGGTGGACATTCTCGTGAACACCGCGGAATATCACCGCGCCTACGGTATTTCGACACGTGCGGGAACCGACATCGCGCGAATGGAAATGGATGTGAATTACCTCGGACTGCTGCGCTTAGCACAGGAATTCGGTCCGGTGATGAAGGCGCGCGGTGCCGACGGACAGTCGAGTGCAGTTGCATGGGTCAACTTGCTGTCCATTTTCGCGCTATCGAACTTCCCCGCCCATGGCACGTATTCGGCGTCGAAAGCGGCTGCGCTGTCGTTGGCGCAGTGTCTGCGAGCCGAGATGAAGCCTGCTGGTGTGCGCGTGATCAATGTGTTCCCCGGACCGATCGACGACGAATGGAATCAGTTGTTGCCACCCCCGAAACTCTCCCCTCAGGCGGTGGCGAATGCCATTGTGGCTGCGTTGCGCGACGGTCTAGAGGACGTGTATCCGGGTGATGTCGCCCAGGAATGGCGCACCCGACTCAAGGAAAGCGCCAAGGGCTTTGAGCGTGAACTGGCCGCGGGAAGCGGCACATGAGCGCGTTATTGCCGCACAACGTGCCGAGGCGGGCGATTGTCACGGGTGGGAGCACGGGCATTGGTGTGGCGATCGTGCAGGCCTTGCTGGATGACGGCTACGAGGTGGTCAATTTGTCGCGCCGCCCGGCGGGACTGGCGCATTCTCGTCTGCGCTCTATCGCCGTGGATCTGACCGATGGCGGCGCGACGCGTACGATCGTTAGCGAGTTGGCACAGACCTTTCCAGTGACCACCGTCGTGCACAACGCAGGTGTGATCCGCCAAAAGTTTCTCGAGGATGTCGTCCCGGAGGATGTGCAGGCGTTGACACAGCTGCACCTCGCGACGCCTATTTCGCTGGTGCAGGCAAATCTTGCGGCCATGAAGACGGCCGGATACGGTCGCATCGTCTTGGTTTCGAGTCGGGCCGTACTCGGGCTGGCTCAGCGGACCGTGTATTCATCGACCAAGGCGGGGATGCTTGGCTTGGCGCGCACCTGGGCGCTCGAGCTCGGCTCTTTCGGCATCACGGCCAATGTCGTGGCGCCCGGGCCGATAGCCGAAACGGAGATGTTCGATGGCGTGACACCGACGGGTGATCCGCGTCGCGAGGCATTAGCGCGCGCCATACCGGTACGCCGCCTGGGTCGCCCATCGGATGTCGCGCGTGCTGTGCAATTTTTCACCGATCCTGCGGCCTCGTTCGTGACTGGGCAGACACTCTATGTCTGCGGTGGCACGTCGACCGGCAGTCTCGTGCTCTGAGCTGGGAGCGTTTCTACGATGTCTATTCTTGCAAATCTTGCCCACGCGTTGGCTGAGCGCTCTGTTCGAGTGGTGGATCTCACGCATACGCTGTCGCCGAACTTCCCGGCTATCGTGCTGCAGACGGAATTGGGCCAAGCGGCACCGTTTCGTACCGAGGAGATCTCACGCTATGACGAGCGTGGCAGTGGTTGGTATTGGAATAATTTCACATGCAGTGAACACACAGGCACTCATTTTGATGCCCCGGTCCATTGGATCAGTGGCCGGTATTTGCCCAACAACGCCACCGACTCGATTCCCGTCGAGGACATGATGGGGCCTGCCTGCGTAATCGACTGCTCAAAGGAGTCGGTGCTCGACGCCGATTTTCTGCTGACGAAAGACTTTCTTTTACGCTGGGAATCCGAGCACGGGCAGATTCCGGAGCGCTCGTGGGTGCTGATGCGTACCGATTGGTCCAAGAAAGTGAGCGATCCGGTCGCTTATCAGAACTTTGACGAAGAAGGACAGCACACTCCGGGGCCGTCCGTCGATGCCATGCAGTTCCTCGTATTTGAGCGCAAAGTGTTAGGGTTTGGCACCGAAACGATTGGCACAGATGCCGGACAGGCGTTTCATCTGCGGCCACCGCATCCTGCGCATGATCTCCTGCACGGAGCGGGTCGTTACGGGCTGCAGTGCCTCAATAATCTCGATCAACTCCCGCCGACGGGTGCATTTATCTTTTGCGCGCCACTCAAAATCGAGCAGGGATCGGGTAGTCCCTTACGCGTGTTGGGGTTAGTGGAGAGTCGCTAGCGTGCACGCAGGACGCTGCGGATTACCAGATGATACTCAGATCGTGAAGTCTGGCGGAGAGTGGGACTCCCCGTCAGCCGCCGTAAGATGAGTCCGCGTTTTCCAGCCTGGCGAATGCACGGATTGTTTGGGGGGAATGTTCCAGCGTTCTCGCAGAGTGTCGAGGTTCACATCCTTGAACGCGAAAAAGTCGGTTTCCAGATACAAATCTTGATTGCACGCGGCGCCACGGCGGAAGGCGTCAGCAACACTTTCCGGCGCGTCTTTGGCATCGAGCGAATAAGCCTGGTGCCAACCACTGAAGGCGCTACCGATCATGCCGCTGTGCCAGAAGCCAAGTTCGCCTAAAAACGTGAGCAGTGTCCCCGGGAGGCGGGTCGAAGTGATTCGAAAAGCTGCGGTCTCGATTTCGCCCAATCCCGTTGCCGAGTAGTCAGCCAACACGTGAATCCAATCGTGCTGCGCGGTGATCGGGTTCGCGCCGCCCGGCTCACCCGGCCAGTCGAAGCCGTGCAGGCCGTAGAATTCCCAGACACTCCGGCCTATCGTGCCGGGTGCGCAGTGCGCAAGTTGCTGCCATTGAGCAGCCAGCTCAGGATCGGGCTCATGGGTTGCGGCAAAAGCGGAGACGCCGTAACGCGCGACTTGGGCATCAACATTGTGCGCCGTTGCAGCATACGCTCCCCAGTAACCATGCCGATACAGATCGGCTTGTGCCTGGTAGTACGCGCCGCTCGCCGTCTGGCGGGCGAGGGTCAAGGACTGTCCTTCAATACCAAAGGCCGCGGCCCAACGTTCGACAGAGACATGGAC
This sequence comes from Gammaproteobacteria bacterium, assembly GCA_947455595.1. GTDB lineage: Bacteria > Pseudomonadota > Gammaproteobacteria > Steroidobacterales > Steroidobacteraceae > CAIKZZ01. Next base: position 59,994 of record CANGOP010000016.1, on the reverse strand, counting down.
GTCCGGTGGGATCGGGCGGCAGAGCAATTCGCCGGCAACCATCAATTCAATCGCAGTCCGGCGGGCAGACTCGCGTGTTAGAGCGGATAGAGCTACGCCGCATTCAACGGGGTCTGGGTCCCAAAAATCGATAGGATTGCCGAACAGTCCATTGAAGATGGCATTGAAGAATCGCGGTTGTACGGGATCGGCCCATTCCTGCCACGAGTTGTCTCGTAACGCGCCCATCACCGAGCGTGCCACCCACTTCACTTCCGTGTCTGACAGTTCCAGCCAATGCATACCTGAGTGCCTGATGAGGTCACACGCGCAAGGGATACCGTGTCGTGACGCCACCTTTGATTAGGGTGCAGCGGGTTTGGCCTTGCGCGCCGGTTCAACCACGTATCGCTTCAATCGGTGCACGATATCGGGCGGGATCGCGACGGCCTTACGCTCCGATGCGCTCATGAAGACGAGCGTCTGCTTGAAGGTCACGCGAGGCTGCCCTTGGCAGGATCCTTCAATCTCCAAATTCACAGAACTGCGGCCGATTTTGACGACCTGCAATTTAAAGGTCAGACGATCGCCAAATCGCGACGGATTCGGGAAATCCGTGTCCAGGTGCACGGTGGGGGCCATGATGTTCTGATGGTGCATGAGGCCTGGAAAGCTGGCCTCGAGACCTTCCTCAAACCAGTCCTCGATGAACCCGTTCAGCATCTCGAAGTAGCGGGGGTAGTACACGAAAGTAGCCGGATCACAGTGGCCGAACCGGACCTGAATTTCTTTCTGGTAACTCGACATGGCGCGTTTTTCCTGACGTAACCGCCCAAGAGTATGACGAGACGCACCCTTCGGGCCAACTGGAATGCTATTTGATTGACACTTAAAATATTTAGGCTTAACTTTAATCCCTGTCTTTAGAAGGGTGTCCCATGAAGCGCATCGTGTGTCTTGGTGGCGGTCCGGCCGGGCTTTATTCGGCGATTCTATTTAAGAAAGCGCTGCCTGACGCCCAAGTCGATGTCTACGAGCGCAATCAGGCAGATGACACCTTCGGCTGGGGTGTCGTGTTTTCCGACAAGACCATGCAGGGCTTTCGCGCCGCGGATCCCGAAACCCACGACGACATCGTCGGGAATTTCTACCACTGGGACGACGTTGACGTGCACTTTCGTGGCACGAATATTCGCACCGGTGGGCATGGCTTTTGTGGCATTGAACGCAAGACGCTGCTGAACGTTTTTCAGAACCGAGCCCAGGCGCTCGGCGTTGTCCTGCACTTTGGTCATGATTTTTTAAGCGAAGAAGACTTCCCGGATGCCGATCTCATCGTCGCCGCCGACGGCGTGAACAGTCGGATTCGCACGCGCCATGAGGCGCACTTCGAGCCGAATATTGATGTGCGCAAGTGTCGCTATATCTGGCTTGGCACTCGGCAGACGTTTCCAGCCTTCACCTTTGCGTTCGAACAAACCGAACACGGCTGGTTCCAGATCCACGCTTATCAGTTCAGCCGTGATCTGTCGACGGTGATTGTCGAGACCCGTGAAGAGACCTGGAAAGCCCACGGGCTGGATGGGTTCAATACCGCACAGTCCATCGCCTTCTGCGAGAAACTTTTTGCGCGCTACCTGGGTGGACATGCGCTGATGAGTAACGCGCGTCATCTGCGCGGATCTGCTTGGCTGAATTTCAATCGCGTGCTGTGCCGTCGCTGGCATCGCGGCAACGTTGTATTGATAGGAGATGCGGCGCATACGGCCCACTTTGGGATCGGGTCGGGGACGAAGCTGGCGATGGAAGACGCCATCTCGCTCGTGCAGGAAGTCGTAGGCGCAGAGGATGTCCAAGCGGGGCTAGTCCGTTACCAGAAAGCGCGGACCTTAGAAGCGTTGAAACTGCAGAACGCCGCGCGTAATCGGATGGAGTGGTTCGAGAACGTAGCACGCTACGCGCACCTGCCACCCTGGCAGTTCGCCTATAGCTTACTCACGGGTAGCCAACGGATTGGTCACGCCAACTTAAAAATGCGGGATCGCGCATTCGTTGATCAAGTGGAAATCGAGCTCGCCGAACAGGCCGGAGTGTCATCGCCGCGACCGCCCATGTTCCTGCCGTTCCGTGTGCGCGATCTGGAACTGGCGAACCGTGTGGTCGTCTCGCCCATGGCCCAATATCGGGCCATCGATGGCGTCCCGGGTGACTGGCATCTCGTGCATTACGGCGCACGGGCCACCGGTGGTGCCGGACTGGTCTACACGGAAATGACGGCCGTCAGTACAGATGCGCGCATCACCCTCGGATGTACGGGGCTTTGGAATGAGGAACAGGTCAAGGCGTGGCGTCGCATCACCGACTTCATCCATGCTGAGTCGCCAGCAAAGGTCGCGCTGCAACTGGGGCACGCTGGGCGTAAGGGGTCGACCCAACTCGGATGGGAACGCATGGATCATCCGTTGCCAGCGCAAAACTGGTCGCTGCTTGCGCCATCTCCGGTGCCGTATCTAGACGGCATCAGCGCCGTACCGGCGGCCATGACGCGGGCGAATATGGATCAGGTACGGAATGACTTTGTGCAGGCGACGATCCGCGCCGTCGCCGCTGGGTTTGACCTGCTCGAATTGCATATGGCGCATGGATATCTGCTGGGCAGTTTCGTCTCGCCCCTCACCAACCATCGTGAGGATGACTATGGCGGGTCGGTTGAAAACCGACTGCGATTTCCCTTGGAGGTCTTAAGGGCCGTTCGTACCGCCTGGCCGCAAGGCAGGCCCTTGTCTGTGCGTCTGTCAGCGACCGATTGGGCGCCGGGTGGACTGACGGAAGACGATCTTCTCGTCATTGCCGCCGCGATGGTGGAAGCGGGAGCGGACCTTTTGGACGTATCGACCGGTCAGACGGTACCGAGCCAGACGCCGGTCTATGGCCGGATGTGGCAGACACCCTTCTCGGATCTGATCCGTAATACGGTGGGTGTGCCGACGATTACGGTGGGCAACATCCATGAACCTGATCAGGTCGACTCCATCGTGGCCGCAGGTCGCGCCGACTTGTGCGCGATTGCGCGACCGCATCTGGCGAATCCGGCCTGGACATTGCATGCCGCAGCCAGCGAAGGCTATCGGGCGCAGTGGTGGCCGAAGTCTTATGAATCTGCGAAATCTCAGTTGGAGACGCAGGCGCAGCGCCTCGCACAGCAATTGATGGGGGCTGTCTGATGAGCACACTGAGCCATCGGCATGCCATCGTCACCGGAGGTTCGCGCGGCATTGGGGCGGCGATTGCGCGCGCTCTGCTCGCAGAAGGCGCTGCGGTGACCTTGATTGGACGCGATCAAGCGCGTCTACGCGAGACTGCGGCGGCGATGGGCCAAGGCACGGCTTACGCCGTGGCAGACGTGACGCGGCGGGTAGCGTTAGCGGAGGCCTTTGAGCAGGCGCGCGCCATACATGGACCGATCGCCATTTTAATCAACAACGCCGGCATCGCACCTTCATCGCCCTTTCACCGGACCGATGAGGCGCTTTGGGCCTCTGTGATGGCCACGAACGTCGATGGTGTTTATCACGGCACGCAGCTGGCGTTGGCGGACATGCGCTCGCAAGGCTTCGGACGAATCGTGAATATCTCGAGCATCGCCGGTCAGAAGGGTTTCGCCTACTGCACCGCCTACTGTGCCGCTAAGCATGCGGTAATTGGATTCACCCGCGCGCTTGCTCTGGAGTTGGCTCGGCACCCGATCACGGTGAATGCGGTCTGTCCAGGATTCACGGACACCGACATTGTGCGCGACGCGCTCAGTATTATCCGTGAGAAGACTGGTCGTAACGACGACGATGCGATGGCCTCTCTGCTCGCTGGAAATCCACAGGGCCGGTTGATCACCCCAGAAGAAGTTGCCGATGCGGTCCGCTGGTTGTGCCGGCCGAGCTCCGCTGCGATCACCGGTCAAAGTATCACCGTGGCCGGAGGCGAGGTCACGTGAGCCCTGCGGATGCCGAGACACGCGTCACGCGCGATGACCACGAAGTGCTACGCCTATGGTTGCGCCTGCTGGCCACGACAAACCTGATCGAAGGACGTATCCGGCGGCGTCTGCAGGATCGATTCACGACCACACTGCCGCGATTCGATCTGATGTCGCAGCTTGATCGTGCGCCTGATGGTCTCAAGATGGGTGAATTGTCCCGACGCATGATGGTCACCGGTGGCAACGTGACCGGCATTACCGATGGTCTGGAGGCCGAAGGGCTCGTGGCGCGCATTCCGGATCCAGAAGACCGCCGGGTGCTACGCGTCCGCTTGACCACGGCAGGACGTCGCGCGTTTCGGCTCATGGCTTCTGAGCATGAAGGCTGGATCGTTGATCTGTTCGCTGGTCTTGAGTCCGAGCAGCGGGCGATGCTATCGGACTTGCTCGGGCGCCTCAAACTTCATATCCGCGCTAAGGAGGATTGATCACCATGGACATTGACCGGGTCCTCGACTCGCAGGACGGCTACGAGGCTCGTCATTTCGGTTGGCGCGTTGATCAGCAGATTGGTTATGTGACGTTGAACCGGCCGGAGCGCAAGAATCCGCTCAGTTTCGAGTCATATGCCGAACTGCGCGATCTCTTTAGAGCGCTCACCTACACTGATCGGGTGCGGGCGATCGTCATCAACGGCGCGGGAGATAACTTCTGCTCGGGCGGTGATGTGCACGAAATTATCGGGCCTCTTACCCGGATGACGATGCCGGAACTACTCCGCTTTACCCGCATGACCGGTGATCTCGTGAAAGCCATGCGCGCTTGCCCACAGCCGATCGTATCGGCGATTGACGGCATTTGTGCGGGTGCGGGCGCGATGATCGCGCTCGCATCGGACTATCGGTTCGCGACTTCGACGACAAAAACTGCTTTTCTCTTCACCCGTGTCGGCCTCGCCGGCTGTGACATGGGTGCCTGCACCCTGTTACCGCGAGTGATCGGCCAGGGTCGCGCCTCGGATCTGCTGTATTCCGGGCGCGCGCTCGGGGCCGAGGAAGGCGAGCGCTGGGGCTTTTACAACACGCTGGTTGGTCGCGAGGACTTGCTGGGGCGCGCTGGTGACTGGGCGCGGATGATTGCCGCGGGCCCGTACTTCGCGCACAGCATGACCAAGCGCATGCTGCACCAGGAATGGACGATGGGCATCGACGAGGCGATCGAAGCCGAGGCGCAGGCGCAGGCGATCTGCATGCAGACGGAGGACTTCAAGCGCGCGTACGACGCCTTTGTCGCCAAACAAAAGCCCGTGTTTCAGGGTAATTAAATGGTCATTTCCCAAGATCACCTGGATTGGCCGTTCTTATCGGCGGAGCATCGCATCGTTGCCGAACGGGCAGCTGCGTTTGCCGCCACGCTGAAGGATACCGATCACCCACATGACCGCGCTGAGGTGGATTCCCGCTGCCGGGCTTTGGTCACGGCCATGGGCCAAAGCGGTCTCACACGGTATTGCGTACGAAGTGAGGACGGGGGTTGGTTACCTGAGTTGGACGCACGCGCAATCACGCTTGTCCGCGAGACACTGGCCCACGCCGAAGGGCTCGCGGACTTTGCGTTTGCGATGCAGGGCCTTGGTAGTGGCGCGATTTCACTGGCGGGTGATGCCGCGTTACGTCGCCGCTATCTACCGGCCGTCGCCGAAGGTCGCTGGCTGGCTGCATTTGCGCTATCAGAGTCCGAAGCGGGATCTGATGTGGCGGCGATGAAGACAACGGCTCGACGCGAAGCTGACGAGTATCGGCTCGATGGATCGAAGACCTGGATCTCGAATGGCGGCATCGCCGACTTTTATTGCGTCTTTGCCCGCACGAGTCCCGGTGTAGTCCGACCCGACGGCACGGTGGGTGCGGCCGGTATTAGTGCGTTTGTGGCAGAACCTGGAGACCCGGGGTTTTCGATCGAATCACGCATTGATGTGATGGCACCCCATCCGTTGGCGACTTTGCGGTTTGACAACCTACGGATACCGGCCAGCCGCCGCATTGGCGCTGAGGGCGACGGCTTCAAGATCGCGATGCGCACCTTGGACGTCTTTCGAACCTCGGTCGCAGGCGCCGCGCTGGGTTTAGGGCAGCGGGCCTTGGATGAGGGTTTGGCGCGGGCACGCTCACGACAGATGTTCGGTAAGGCGCTCGCGGACTTCCAGTTGACGCAAGCCGCATTGGCCGAGATGGCTACGACGCTCGAGTCCGCTAGGCTGCTGACTTATCGCGCCGCTTGGCTGCGCGATCGCGGCGAGCGGCCCACGCAGGCAGCTGCGATGGCTAAACTCGCCGCCACCGAAGGTGCCCAGACCGTGATTGATCGGGCACTGCAATTGTTTGGCGGGCAGGGTGTCGTTGTGGGAGAAACGATCGAGCGGTTGTATCGCGAGATCCGAGCGTTGCGCATCTATGAGGGCGCGACTGAAGTGCAGAAACTCATCATCGCGCGCGAACTGCTTTCCTGAGCGGAGATTGTCAGCATCATGATTCACCATGTTCTGCAGCCGGCCGGCTGGGCTCGCCCCAAGGGCTATTCCAACGGCGTCATGGCGCGCGGTCGGCAGATCTACATCGCCGGTCAAATCGGCTGGGACGGCGACGGCCGTTTCGTTAAAGGCGGATTTTCCGATCAGGTTCGTCAGGCCCTTGCCAACATCGTGGCGATTCTCGCCGAGGCCGGTGCTGGCCCTCAGCACTTGGTGCGACTGACTTGGTACGTTACGAGTCGCGCGGAATATCTTACCGAGATTGCGGCGGTCGGACAGGCGTACCGCGAGACAATCGGAAAGCACTTTCCCGCGATGGCGGTCGTTGAGGTGACGGCCTTGATGGAAGCCGAGGCCAAGGTCGAGATTGAAGCGACCGCCGTCATTCCCGACGAAGAGGTTTGAGAGATGGCGATGTGGCGGCCCAAAGAACGTATTCGTTATGACGTGGCCGGAGGACACTGGCCGACAGCGGCGGAGGCGCTTCAGGCGCGGCTGTTTCAGCCGCTACAGATCGGACCGGTGACCCTGAGTGGGCGTACCTGGGTGCCAGCCATGGTGCCGTGGCGGGCGGATGACGAGGGCTTTGTGACGCCCGCCGTCATCGACTGGTATCGACGGTTCGCCGAAGGGCGCCCGGCGGCGATCGTGGTGGAGGCGACGGGCATTCGGGATGTGCCGAGTGGTCCGTTGCTGCGCATTGGTCATGATCGCTTTATCCCTGGGTTGCGCGAACTCGTATCGGCTGTGCGCGAGGCATCTGCGGGTGAAACCAAGCTGTTTATCCAGATCATCGATTTTCTGTCGGTGCGCCGTCGTCCCGAGCCCCACAAATATTTCGAGCGCTTCTTACGCATCACAGAGGACCACCGGCGACAACTACAGTTACCGCACGCACCGGAGGAGGCCGTCCGGCAAGCGCTGTTGGCGCTCAACGAGCCGGCACGGCTGGCGGTGCTATCGCCCCGTGAACGCGAAGCGCTCGAGAAGGGGTATCGCGAGCGAGTGACCGATCTTGAACTGCCACATGTCGAAGAGTTGCCGCGCACGCTGCCGGCGCTGTTTGCGGGGGCAGCGCGACGCGCCGCCGATGCTGGCTTCGATGGTGTGGAGTTGCATTACGCCCATGCATACACGATGTCCTCGTTCTTATCGCGGACGAATGATCGCAGTGATGGGTATGGCGGTAGCCTCGAGGGGCGGATCCGTCTGCCGCTTGAGGTCTATCAAGCGGTACGCGCGGCGGTGCCCGCCGACTGCGCAGTAGGTTGTCGGCTACTAGCCGACGAGTGTATCGACGGCGGCAGTTCGGTTGATGACGCCGTATTTTTTGCGAAAGCCTTGGCCCGGGCGGGCATGGACTTTCTGTCACTGTCCCGCGGTGGCAAGTTTGACGATGCGCTGCCGCCGAAAATTGGTGAAGCGGTCTATCCGTACACCGGTCCGTCCGGTTACGAGTGCATGCCCTCGTACTATTCGGACGCAAAGGGTCCGTTTGGCCGCAATCAAGGTGCGGCTCGGACGATCCGGCAGGCCTTGCGCGCCGCGGGAATGATGACCCCCACAGTCGTGGCCGGTGGGGTGCATAACTTCGAACAGGCAGAGGCATTGCTCACGGAGGAAGTTGCCGATGTGGTGGGCATTGCGCGACAGGCGTTGGCCGATCCTGACTTCTTCATCAAGATCAAGCGTGGCTGCGGCGCCGAGGTCCGCTTGTGCAAGTACACGAACTATTGCGAGGCGCTCGACGGTCGACACAAAGAAGTCACCTGTGAGTTGTGGGACCGCGAGGGCTTGGATGAGCCCGGTCTTCCCCGCTCATCGGATGGTAAACGCCGGTTGTTGGCCCCCCCTTGGCGTCGCTGAGGGACAGCCCCCGTAATCAGGTATGCTCGGCGAGACGGACCTGTAGAGTCCGCGTTCACGAAGAGGGGTCAGCATGTCGACGATAGATCTCGAGGAAGTGATCGAGTCCGCACCATTCGGTCGGGTCAGTTGGCTGGTCTTGGTGCTGACGACACTGACCTTAGTGTTCGACGGCATCGACATTCAAGCGATCGCTTTTGCAGCGCCAGCGCTCATCAAAGAATGGGCCATCACCAAGGCCGATCTTTCCGGCGTGCTTGCCTGGGGTTTGGGTGGCATGGCCTTTGGTGCATTGGTCGTCGGCGAAATCGGCGATCGCTACGGTCGGCGTGGCGCCACGATCATCTCGCTCGCCATCATTGCCGTCGGGACGCTGTTGGCGGCTCGCGCGCACAACCTGCATGACCTGGCGCTGTGGCGTTCTATTGCCGGTATTGGCTTAGGCGGAGTGCTGCCCAATGCTACGGCTCTCATCGTCGAGTTCGCCAATCGCAAGACGCGAAACATCGCGGTCGCGGTGACGGTTGTGGGTGTGCCTGTTGGTGGCTTGCTCGGTGCCGCGTTCGCAGCGGAGATCGTGCCCTCATATGGCTGGCAGGCTATTTTCGTGATCGGTGCGATCTTGCCCGCCGTGCTCGCGGTGTGGGCCTTGATCGCGTTACCGGAATCCCCGCGGTTTCTGGCCTTGCAGGGCACGCGGGGCGCGGATCTTGCCGCCCTCATGAACCGGGTGGTGGGATCAGCGCGATTTATGGGTACCGAGGCTTGGTCGGTCACGGTGAAGGACAAGGTCCGCCAAGGCGTACGGGAACTGTTCCGGCCCGAGTTCCGTTACAACACGATCATGATCTGGTTGGTGTTCATGACTAACGTGCTGACCGTGTACTCTTTCTTTAATTGGACGCCGACGTTGTTGGCGGGTACCGGTATCGCGTTGCCGGCAGCGATCAAGGGCTCGCTGTATTTCAATCTCGGCGGCGTGATCGGTGCGGTCGGCGGGGCGTGGTTCATGAACCGCGTCGGTTCACGCCTGGTTATCGGCGGACTGGGTGCGATCGGCGTGGTGTCGGTGTTTACGCTCGGCCAATTGCCGATCTGCCCCGATATGAGCATGCTCGTTCTCTATGGACTCATGACCGTTGCTGGCGGTTGCATCTCAGGTTTGCAGGTCAACATGTATACGGTCTGCGCGGCTGCATACCCGACACATTTGCGCGCAACCGGTATTGGCGCCGGTTTGGCGAATGCACGGGTTGGCGGCATTTTCTCGGCCTATACCGGACCGTTCTTGGTTGGCCTAGGCGGCGGATTGACGACCTTCTTTAGCGGCTTGTCGGCTGTGCTGGCCTTGACCTTTGTGGCAGCCATGCTGATGCGCTGCCACGTACCGCCCACACCACGACGCTGATGGCCCGGCGTTGGTGTCTGTTGCACGGCCTCGGTGCCACCGGTGCGGTGTGGCACCCGGTGGCGCAGCGATTGCAGGCGCGAGGTGATGACGTGTTTCTGCCGGATCTGGCGGGGCATGGTCGCGCCGCTCCGCTTGAACATTACACAGTAGCTGGCTTGGCCGATGCGCTGCGCGCGTCTGCCATCCCGATGATGGACACAGTGCTGGTCGGTCACTCGCTCGGTGGCTATGTCGCGCTCGCGCTGGCCGATGCTCGAGGTGGCGCTGCACCACTCGGTGTATTGATGCTCGGCACCAAATTGGCGTTCTCGGACGAGGAGCGCGCGCGGGGCCGTGACCTTGCAGGGCGACCGGCGCGAGCGTTTGCTACGCACGCCGAGGCCCTTGAGCGTTATCGCAAAGTGGCCGGCTTGGATCGGAGCATTTCGTCGGATGTCGCTGTGCTGGATCGCGGTGTTCTGCTGAGCGATGCTGGGTGGCAGCTCAGTATGGACCCTGGCGTCAATGCCATTGTTGTGACGCCCATGGCCGAGCTGCTCGAGCACGTTCGATGTCCTGTCGCCGCTGCGTGTGGCGCAGAGGATCCGATGGTGACCGTTGAGGCTTTGAGGGCGTTGGTGCCGACGGCTCAGGGGTTTCCAGCGCTCGGCCACAATGCACAGGTGGAAGACCCCGACCGGATCCTCGCGTGGATGGATCAGTTTGTCGCAGGCTTAACGCCGCTGTCCTAACGGATGGGTGCGAGGCGACGGTGGATGTCGCTGGCAATCAGCCGCGTGGGATCTGCAAGTTCATAGGTCCGCAACAGCACATTCTGCGGCGACAGGAGATACAACCGAACCGCGTGATTAGGTCCACCGTCTGGCGTGTGCGCGGCGGCAGTCTCGGTGGGCAGTGCGCCAAGCTGTGCCGCACTCTGCTGAAGACGCCCAAGATCGCCGGTCAGTCCCACAATGCGGGGATCGAAATGATGCACGTAGGCTGCTAACACCTTGATCGTGTCATGCCCTGGGTCCAGCGTGATGAACATCGGTGTGAGCGGTGCGCTGTCGGCGGATAAGGTATCCAACACGGCGTGCAGCTTCGTCAGTGTAGCCGGACAGGCGTCGGGGCAGGCTGTATAGCCATATGCGACCAGCTTATAACGAGCCGTTGTCTCAAGAGACGAGTATGGACGGCCGGCTGTGTCGATCAAACCATCGAAACGAGCGGTGACGGTGAGGGCTTTGGGCCCGAGCCCCAGATAGAACGCGACGAACACGCCGGCGGAAGCCACAGCAACCAGCAGCCAGGCGCGCACGGCCCAATCGCTTCGGCGCGACGGCCTGTTGGATCCGTTGACGGCGGATGGACGACTCACGTCGGTAGCCCTAAACCTGAATGAGCCCCTAAGGTGGAGTCTGCGTTCACCGCCGTCAACTCGGGTGCATTGCCCATAGTCTTTCAGGCAAGGGACGGGAATGCCGCGCCCAGATGTCTCTCGCCGACACGCCTAGAAGGAATAAAACGCCGTCAGCTTGTAGTTGCGTCGCGAGACCAACTGATTGCCACTGACGTTGTCGTGTACCGCAAAACCGGCTTCGGCATAGAGCCGAATCTTGGAGAAGTGAACTTCAATGCCGGGTGACACGAGTAGGCGGGTGGAACCCGTGTCTTCCGGATGACCGTCGGGTCCGCCGTCGTGACCCCGATAGGCCGCTGTCAATTGCAGAATGGGCGTGATGGCGAGCTGATCGGCATGCGTCCATCCCTGAAAATACGCCCCGGCCACTCCGATCAACTCATTGCCCGGGCGATAGTTTGCCTTGCTGCGCAGTGGCTGCTGCCACTGGCCACGCAGGAAATAGCCGAAGCGACTGTCCTGAGTCAGACGGCCGCGATGAAATCCGCCGAGGAGTAAGTCCGTGCTACCTGAGCCGATTTCCGTATCGGGATCAAAATTCGGATAGCTTGCATCCCCGGTGGCCAATTTCAGTCCGAAGGTGAGACCGGAGGACATGTCCGGTGAGAAACCGGTGTAGACGCCACGAATGCGAATGTCACCCAACGCGGCGTGAGTGTTCACCGCAACGTCGCTTGGCTCCTCGGCGGTTGCGAACTGCCGATTCCAATACGGCACGTCAACCTGTAGGCCCCAGCGACGATTGAACATGTACTGAATGCCGGCGGTGTAGAAGTCGCTGCGCACGCGTTTGTCGGCATTGGCGTCGGCCGGCGCGGCCGAGGTGCCACTCCAATTGCGATTCTGATCGACGAAGTCTGCTTCGACGAACACGGTGCCGCCGGAGCCGTCGGGGAACAGAGCGCCGGTACCGACGTCAAAGACGCCACAGCCGCAGGCACAACCGTGGCTCGTAGCGGGTGTCAAAAGGGCCGTGGCGAACACGGCAGCGGTGAGGAGGCTGGCCCACGCGCTGCGCGGCCCGCGATCGAGAATTGATGACGACATGATGGAGACACTCTCTCAAACATTCTGACTAGATCGCATGCGCGATCCACGATGCGTCCAATGGACGCGCAGATTCAGACGAAAGAGACGTGTGGGGGTGCGCGGGAACCTGTGGCGCGACTAGGTCCTTGCAGGCCAATGGGCGGTGAACCCAGCGCCGGCATCTGATAACGGAGTGCATCGGCCGAGGCCAATAGGGTCGGTAATACGGTCCACGTTGCGCCACCGGCACTTTGCGCAAAGGGGCAGTGACCGTCCGATGTTGCCGTGTGTTTGCCGGGAGCCGGGCTATCGCCGCCGCACAGCGTATACCGCACACCGCCATCGACGGCGCTGGCCATGAACCCAACCGGCACTAACGCGCGCAGGAACAGCAGCGGCAACAAGGCCACCGCCACCAGACTCCAAAATCGGCGTAAAGGTCGCTGAGGGAGACGCATACCCTCTCTTTATACCGCCGAGCCGTCAGGTCGGCAACGCGGGTGAATGAGTAGCGAGCCTTAGGCGGCGATCTTGGCGCACTCGGCTGCGCAGGCCTTGCAGGCATCCGCACACGCCTTGCATGGCGGGTGGTCGTGCTTGTTGCACTCGTCCTCGCAGGCCTTGCAGGCGTCGGCCGCGACCGCCGCATAGCGCGGTAGGAGCGGTGAGTGCTGTGCGGCCAGCACGACTAAGGCATTGCACATGGCGATCAGTCCCGTGACCGAACGCGCGCAAGCGGCCATCGTCTTGTCACCATCACCCAAGCGATCGAGGCAGTGAGCGAGGCACACATTCGCCGTTTCCACACAGTGGGTTGCCGACGCTACGAGGGGCGTTGTGGCTCCGTGATGACCATGGTGCTCGTGTTCGTCCGCGCGCGCGGCGAGGGTGGTGGCAGCCAAGGCGGCGCCCGTTGCCATGAGTAGGTGTCTGCGGTCCATTGTCGGCTCCATGTATCGCGTCGGGAGATGAGCGTTATGTCATATCATAACGCCCACGGCATGCGAACCATAGCCTGGCTTGCCGCGACAATCTCGCCACAAACCGAGGGGCTAGCGCTTGCCGCGGCGGCGCGAGATGCGGTCCAGCACAATTGCCAAAAGCACGATGGCCAGCCCCGCCTCAAAGCCCATGCCAACTTGCACAGTGTTGAGGGCGCGCACGACGGGGACACCCAATCCGCCGGCGCCGACGAGTGCCGCAATGACCACCATCGATAGGCACAGCATGATGCACTGTGTTACCCCTTCGAGGATCAGCGGTAGCGCCGAGGGCAGTTCAATCTTGATCAAGCGCTGCCACGGCGTTGCCCCAAAGGCATCACCCGCTTCCAGCAACGCCTTCGGCGTGGACGAGATCCCCAACTGCGTAAGTCGCACCGGGGCGGGCAGGGCAAAGATGACCGTCGAGATGATGGCGGGCACGACACCCAGACCGAACAGTACGAGAGTCGGGATCAAGTAGACAAAGGTTGGCAGAGTCTGCATGAGGTCCAGAGCGGGCCGTAGCGCCGCATGCAGCCGAGGTCGGTGTGCGGCGAGGATGCCGAGCGGAATCCCGAGCGCGACCGTGACCAGTGCGGCCACGATTACCAGCGCGAGCGTCTCGAGTGTTGCGGACCAGTAGCCTTGATTGATGATGAAGAGCAACGCGGCGGCCACGAAAAGTACGAGCTTCCATGAGCGTTGCAGCACCCAGGCAAGCAACGCGAAGACGGTGACCATCACCGTCGCCGGCACACTGCGCAGTGCCTTGACTGACAAGGCCACGGCGCCGTTGGTAGCTGCTGAGATCCCGCCGAAGATCCCGGCACCTCGTAATTTGATCGCATCGATGGCACTAGCGATGGCGACGCCCACGGGAATCTTATGCGCTGTTAAAAAAGTCTCCACCGCATCGGTTGAGAGCACATGGCGCGCCGTGGCATGGGTCTCGGGTGGTCGGCCATCAAAGGTGGTGACGCCTTCGAGCCAACTGGCGCGAACCTGCGGATGGGCGTTAAGCCAGCGTCGGGCTGCTGTCTCTGCCGGCGTGCCGCTCTGGATATCTAGCATGACCTCGTCTTCGCCACGTGTGGTGAATTCGATATTGGTCAGCAGCCGACCGAGGTTTGGGCAGCGCTGCGCCAAGCCCTGCCGGACAAGCGTCCAGACTGTGGCGCCGCCATAGTTGGGGCCGAAGGTTGCATCCCCACCCGTCAGATAGCGGATGGAAAAGTGCATATTCATCGGGTGGGGCTCCCACGCGAGAAAAACAATCGGTGCGCGTGCGGCGATGGCGCGATCGACTTCGGCGAGCATGCCCTGTTCGCTCGAATCAATCAGCCGAAAGTCACCCAAGGAAAACGCGTTCTGATCGATCAACCCTTGGACGATCCGATTGCCGTTGTTCCCGGGCTCAATGCCATAGATGCGACGCCCCAGCGCATCGGCAAAACGGCGGATATCACGGAAGTCGTGGAGGCCCGCGGCATAGAGGTAATCTGGCACGGCGAGGGTGAACTTCGCGCCGGTCAGATTGGCCCGGACAATTTCAATCGAGCCACCTTCGATGTAGGGACGTCGGGTATCGACCTGCGCCGGCATCCAGTTGCCCAAAAATGCGTCGATTCGGCCCGCTTTCATCGACTCGTAAGTCACGGGTACCGACACGAGCGTTGCACGCGGCGTATAACCGAGATCCTCCAGCGTGGTCATCACCTGTGACGTCGTGGCGGTCACGTCGCTCCAACCGACGTCCGCAAAATGCACTTCCTGACAGGATGCGGGATCGCCGGCCGCGCTCGTACGGCCTGCAAGCGCGATGCCAAGTGCGGCCGCGAGGCTAAGCGCCCAGACGCGGAAAGCGGGCCATCGCCTCGAGGTCATTGAGTTCCTGATCATTACGGATATAGGCCTTCGTGGCATCCTGGAACGGTTGGTGGTCCCAGGGCGTATAGCGCCCTTGGCGGAGCGAATCGTAAACGAAGTGGCGGCGTCGCTGGCTAGCCAGCACGCTGTGATGCAGGCCATCGAGATCCCAGCGCTCGGCAATCTCCGCCCGGTAAGCGGTGACCACGGCCGCATAAGCCGGTTCTTGGGCGAGATTGTGGAGTTCCAACGGATCGGTCTGAAGGTCATACAGCTGATCCGGATCTACGGGGCAGTGGATGAACTTCTGAGTAGCTCGGCGGATCATGATGATCGGTGCAATCGACGCCTCGCCCATGAATTCACCGATCACCTCGTCGCGTACCGGACTTCCCTTCAGGGCCGGTACGAGGCTTTGCCCCTCGATGGGGACAATCGCTTGGAACGGCTCACCGGTACCCATCTCCACCAAGGTGGGCAGCAGGTCCACGAGTGAGGCGTGGGTGGCGACCCGATGTGGTGCGTAGTGCTGCGGCGCATGCACGATCAGTGGGATGCGACAGCCGCCTTCGAAGAAAGTCATCTTGAACCACAATCCGCGCTCACCGAGCATGTCGCCGTGGTCGGACGTCACGATCACGATGGTGTTGTCCGACAGGCGCGCGTCTTTCAGAGTCTTCACGAGCGCGCCGACCTGATCGTCGACGTAGGCGATCGAGCCGTAGTAGGCGCGGCGCGCGTCGATGATCTGCTCGGCGGTTGGGCTTTTCTCGCCGAGACCGATGACGTGATGAATGCGTTTCGAATGCGGGTCCATCTCATCAAACGTCATCGATACCGTGGGCGGATCGATGGTCGCATCGGCATAGCGATCCCAATACTCCTGCGGCGTGGTGTAGGGATCGTGGGGGTGTGTCATCGAGACGACCATGCAGAACGGCCGTTCGTCCTTGCTACGCGCGATATCAAAGAGCTTTTGGCGCGCCTGATAGACCACTTCGTCGTCAAAATCGATCTGGTTCGTTCGCGTGCACGGGCCGGCTTCGGTGACTGAATTCATCACGTGATACCACGACAGACGCTGCTCGAAATGCGCCCAGTCCGGTGTCCAGCCGTAGTCGGCAGGATAGATGTCGGTGGTGAGCCGTTGCTCGAAGCCGTGCAGTTGGTCCGGGCCGCAGAAGTGCATCTTCCCCGACAAGTACGTTTGGTAGCCGGCGGCGCGCAGGTAATGCGCGAACGTCGGGATATCCGCGGCGAAGTCGGCTGCGTTGTCGTAGGCGCCGATGGCCGACGGCAATTGCCCGGACATCATCGAAAAGCGCGACGGCGCACACAGGGGGCTGTTGGTGTAGAAGGAGTCAAACACCACACCTTCGGCTGCGAGGCGGTCCATGTGCGGGGTCTTGGCGACTTGGCCGCCATAGCAGGCGAGCGCCCCAGCGGTGAGTTGGTCCGCCTGGATGATCAAGATGTTCGGTTGGGTCGGCATGACGGGCTTTGGCACGAACAGGAAGCACGGATGCTCGCATGAATGAAGGGTGTGCCGGGTGTCGATTGCGTCATCAAGCGGCCCATTTGCGGCCGGCCTCCGTCGCTGCTGACGCCGCGCAAAACCCGGCGAGCACACGGGTTTGGCCATACCCCGTCCGCATCGGGCTTCGTGCCACGCCTATAATGACGAAACGTTTCCCGGAGTCCGCTCATGCCGACGTCTCGCCTCGCTCTTGTCACCGGCGCCGGAAGTTCGTCAGGCATCGGGTTTGCCGCCGCCAGAACCTTGGGCCAGGCCGGCTACCGGTTGCTCGTCGCAGGATTATCCGAACGAGTGCTCACGCGCGCCGAGGAACTGGCGGCGCTCGGTCTGTCGGTGAGCGCGTTTGTGGGTGACTTGAGCGATGAGACGGCCGTGAGCAACCTGTGTCGGCAGTGTGGCCCTGTGGACGTGCTCATCAACAACGCGGGCATGGCGGCAAGCGGTGTGATTGACGAGCAGTGTCCGGTCAGCGCGATGTCGGCGCAGTTGTGGCGCGACGTCTTGGACCGCAACCTGACGAGCGCCTTTCTGGTCACTCGAGCCGTTGTCCCGTCGATGGTGGCGCGTGGGTATGGGCGTATCGTCAACATCGCTTCGACCACGGGCGCGGTTGCCGGTGTGGCTGGAGATGCGGCGTATGCAGCTGCGAAGGCCGGCCTTTTGGGCTTGACGCGGTCGCTGGCCTTAGAGGTTGCAATAGCGGGCGTGACGGTCAATGCCATCGCGCCGGGTTGGATTGCGACCGGCTCACAAACAGAAGCCGAGCAGGCCGCCGGGCGCGCCACACCCTTACGTCGATCGGGAAGACCCGATGAAGTCGCCGCCGCCATCGCGTTTCTGGCCAGCGAGTCTGCCTCGTATATCACCGGTCAGATGCTGATCGTTGATGGCGGTAATGCCATTGTGGAGTCGCGAGCATGACGCGCACGGTCCTCGTCACCGGAGCGGCCGGCGGCATCGGCTCGGCGGTTGCGGCGCGCTTCGCTCGGGCGGGGGATCGCGTGTTGCTGACTGATTTGCCGGGTCCGAGGTTGGCCGCATGCGCCGATGAACTCGGGGCCCCCTCCTTTGGTGCCGACCTGCGCAGTGCCCCAGCGTGTGCAGGCGTCGTGGCGTGGGCTGTGGCCACCGGTGGCGGCTTAGATGTACTCGTCAATATCGCCGGTGTATGGCGCGAAGGCCCCACCGAAGACACCTCCGAGGCGGATTTCGACCTCGTCATGGGCGTCAACTTTAAGTCGCTGTATTTCCTCTCGGCGGCGGCGATTCCGCACCTGCGGGCACGTCGCGGCTTGATCGTGAACCTCTCCTCGGATGCGGGTGTGCAAGGTAATACCGGCGCAGCGTTGTACTGTGCCTCCAAGGGGGCGGTGTCCTTGTTCACCAAGGCGCTGGCGTTGGAGTTGGCCGGTGACGTGCGCGTCGTGGCCGTCTGCCCCGGCGATGTGAAGACACCCATGCTGGAATTTCAGGCCGAACACTATGGCGGTGGTGATCCCGCGGCCTACTATGCGAAATTGCTCAGCGGCTACCCTCAAGGCGCAAAGGCGCGCTTTATTGAGGCCGATGAAGTGGCGTCATTGATCGAGTATTTGTCACGGCCTGAGGCGGCGCCGATTACCGGCGCCTTGCTGTCGATTGATTTTGGCTATTCCGCCGGAAAATAAGCGCGGTATGGAGAGACCTGAATGCGAATGACACGATATCGGGCGGTCCTTGCCCTTCTACTCGCGGCGTGCGCAATGCCGGCGTGGGCAAACCGTGCTGCGGTGGCGACCGCAGAAGCCCATGCCACCGCTGCCGCCGAGGAGGTCTTGCGCGCCGGAGGTAACGCCGTCGATGCGGCCGTTGCGGCGGGCTTTGCCTTGGCGGTGACCTATCCGGAAGCCGGCAACCTCGGTGGCGGTGGTCTCGCGACGGTCTGGTTCGGCGGAAAGTCTTATTTTCTCGACTACCGCGAGCGTGCGCCGCATCAGGCCACGGCCACCATGTACCTTGACGCTAAGGGCGAACCGATCCCCAATAGCAGCACCATCGGGGCTCGTGCTGCGGGCGTGCCCGGCAGCGTTGCGGGTCTTTATGAGCTGCATCATCGCTTCGGTGTGCTGCCGTGGGCGCACGATCTGGCGCCCGCGATCACGCTCGCGAGCCGCGGCTTTGTGGTGCCGCCGGGCCTTGCCGACGGATCTGCCGATGAAGTGACGGCGATGAAGGGTCACACCAATTTCGCCGACTACTTTCGTGTCCGCGCTGGACAGCGATTCAAGCAGCCGCAGTTGGCCGCAGTATTGAAGCGCATCGCGACAGAAGGTCCGGATGATTTCTACAAGGGTCGAACCGCTGACTTGATCGTCAAGACGATGCGTCGTGACCACGGCCTGATCGATCAGGCGGATTTAGCCGACTACAAGCCCGTCTGGCGTACGCCGCTGGAAGCGGACACGGATGGTTACCATGTGATCACTGCGCCGCCACCCAGCTCGGGCGGTATCGCCTTGCTGCAGTTGTTGGGAATGAAGTCGGTTCGAGCAGCTGATTTTCAGGGAGTGGCCCCTAACTCGGCAGACTATGTTCACCGGGTCGCTGAAATTGAAAAGCGTGTCTTTGCCGATCGTGCCGAATATCTCGGGGACCCGGACTTCGTGCATGTTCCGGTCGCAGCGCTCACCGATCCGTCTTACCTGCGCGCGCGTGCGGATGAAATTGATCCTAAGATGCCGACGGCAACGGCGAATGTGTTGCCGGGGTTGAAGGAACATCATCAGACGACTCACTATTCCGTGCTCGACCGAGACGGCAATGCGGTCGCCATTACCTACACGTTGAACGACTCGTTCGGCAGCGGCGCTGTGGTGCGCGGCGCGGGGTTCTTGCTGAACAACGAGATGGATGACTTCTCCATCAAACCAGGCGTGCCGAATATGTACGGTGTGGTGGGCGGTGATGCCAATGCTATCGCGCCCGGCAAGCGACCGTTGTCCTCCATGACGCCGACGATTCTGACCAAGGATGGACATGTGGCCCTCGTGGTGGGTACGCCCGGCGGGTCGCGTATTTTCACCACGGTATTCCAAGTGATCGCCAACTGGCGTGATACCGGTCTGTCGCTTAAGGATGCGGTGGCGCTGCCGCGCTTCCATCATCAGCTGTTACCGGATTCGGTCATCTACCTCGAGCCGAAGCGAACGCTAGACGCTTCCGTCATGCAGAATCTGACCGCGCGCGGTTATCGCTTCGAGGATCAGGGTTGGTCGATGGGCGATGTGCAGGCGATCTCTATCACGCCCGAGCATGTCGAAGCCGTTTCCGATCCGCGGGGTCGGGGCGCGTCAGTTGTCATTCCCAAGGAGCGAGATTGCCCATGCGCATCGCCGTAGATATTAGTTTGTATCCGCTGAATGGCGAGTACGTGCCACCGATCAAGGATTTCATCGCGCGGCTGCATGCGCACGCAGGTCTTGAGATCGACACCAACGCGATGAGCACGCAGGTGCGCGGCGACTACGCGGCGGTGATGGCCGCGCTGACCGCCGAGATGGGGACGACGCTTGCGGGCCCCGATCGCGCCGTCTTTGTGATGAAGGTGCTCGGCGGCACGGTGACGAGTCGCGAGGATTAAGCGCGACTCGGCCAGCGGTCATTGCCGGGCCGCATGTATGTCTGCGGCAGACGAATGTCGAAGCGACTGCGGACCTCGGCATCGGCTGCGGCCGCCAGATGCTCGGGGTAATGGCGGGCCATGATGTCCGCCACGCGTTCCCGGGCGCGCTCCATGAGATGTGGCGAGCCGCGGAACTCCCATTCGGAGAGTGACGTGCGGTCACCGAGCGATGGATAGAGGTACTCGCTCTGCATCAAGGAGAGCGTCTGTGGCGCGCCGAGAAAGTGTGCAGGTCCGCGGACGGTTGCTGCGATCACATCAAACGACAGGGTTTCCTCGCTGACCTCGATGCCGCGCAAGGTGCGCTGCACCGCGCCGATCAGGTCGTTGTCGAGGAGCATCGATTCCAACGAGCAGCCCATGAGGCTGCCCATCATGCCGGCTGATTCGCAAATCATGTTGCCGCCAGCGAGAGCGGACAGCGCAATCGTCATGCCTTTCTCGTAGCCGGCCTGATAGTCGGGGCGCTTGGCGTCGGTCATGCCAGCCGCGACGACGCCGGGCAGTCCGAAATGGCGCGCTAATTGCGCGGCTGCCGCCTGCAGGATGGCCTCCTCACCACTACCCCCGGTGAAGGCTCCGGTGCGCAGATCGGCGACAAAGGTCCAAGGACCAAAATCAATCGGATGACCGGGGTTGATCAGATTCGCCAACACCACAATGGCGAGGGCTTCGGCGGTGCACTGTGCCAGGGCCCCTGCAAGTGCTGCGGGTGCTGTGGCACCGGACTGCGGGGCGGTACAAGCGGAGATCGGCAGACCGCGACGTGCGGCCTCGCACAGCACAGCGGAGGTGTCCGGACCAAAGCGTAACGGTGAGACGACCGGACACACGCCGATCGCGGCAAACGGGCGCTCACGAAAGCGACCCTTGCCACCTAGCACGGTATCGAACAGCGATTCGACATCCCCAACGGTTGACGGATCCGCAAGAGAAATGCTGAAGGGCTTGGTCGTCGCCGCTGTGCCTGCGTAGGCAATATTGAGACTGTGCAGTCGAGCGTCTTCACAGATGTCGTTGGCGACCACTGTCTGACCGCAGAAGTCGATGTGATCGAGATGGTCGGCCATCCGGAAAAAATCGTACAAATCGAGCAGTTCCGACGGCCGGTATCGGCCTGTCACCGGATCCACGACGCGGACCGCTTCGCCGGACGTCGCGAAGTACACGCGATTGCCTCCTGAGCGAATCGTCCGCGCTTCATCGCGGCCGTGATAGACGATCTCGCGACTCGCGCCGGCCAACAGGTCTTCGACTAGCGCCCGCGGGAAGCACAGGCGGCCTTCGTTGTTGAGGTGAGCGCCGCCGGCCAAGGCGTAATCGCGGACTTCGTCGGTAAACGCGCCAAAGCCCAGTTCTTCCAGAATGCGGTACGCGGTATCGGCGATCTGGCGCATGTCGTGATCCGACAGCGGCCGATAGAGACCGCCCTGCAGACCGGGTCGGACCGCGGTCGAGCGCGCCCCGGAGCGTCGGGCGGCCATCAGGGCTTCACGGCCGCGGGCTCGGATCGGGCGTTCGGGATTCGTCGACATGGGCAGACTCCAAGCAATCAATAAATGAATGAATGTTCATTCATTGAAAGATTTTAACATCCTAAATACAATAGTGAAATGAGTCTAGTCAAAGTCATTAATACTCCGAATCCGAGTGCCATGCGGGACGACCGCCGGCGACGCGACCGGGAGCGGCGGCTCATCGAAGCGACCCTCGACTGCATCGCAAACCTCGGCTTGCGCGAAACAACCGTCCAGGATATCGCGGCGGCGGCGGGGATGGCGGTGGGTTCCATCAGTCAGTACTTCGAGGGCAAGGAAGCGCTCTATACGGCGGCCTTGGATGCGATTGCGACCGAGTTCGCGGCCCGCGTGGCAGAGCGCTTGGCGGCCGCAGGCGATGCGCCCGCCGAACGTCTGCGTGGCTATATCGATGCGTATTTCGATGCATCGACCGGGCAACGGCGCAAGGTGGCGGTCTGGTTTGCGTTCTGGGGCGAGGTGCGCGCGCAACCGCAGTATCGATCCGTCTGCGAAGAGCATGATCGCGCCCACGATGCGACTGTTGAGGCGTTGGTGGCAGATGTGTTGCGCGAGGCGAGACGCGACCCGACTGATGCCGGTGCGCTGGCCAAATTGCTGACGTCCAGCTGCTACGGACTGTGGTTGGAGCTGCTCACAGGCAACCCGAAGCCCAGTCGCGAATCCCTGCACGCACTCGCGTATCGGCAACTGGCGGCGCTCTTCCCCTCGCACGCAGCTGATTTTGCATGGCGTGAGGGTCGTCCCCACGCCTGACCGGCCGTACGTAGTGACGGCCGGTCATCAACTTTCACGGAGCGTTGATAAAGCCCGCCAAGACGCTGGCAAACGCTTCCGGCTGTTCCCAGAACGGGTTGTGTCCGAGTCCTGCGAAGACATGGACCTGAGCTGTCGGCAGGGCATCAATCAGCGAGCAGCGATCGCGCGGCCCGAAAATCGGATCCTTCTCGCCCCACAGCATCAGCGTCGGGGCGGCGATCTTGGGCAAGGTCGCTTGCAGATCGGAGCCGGTCAGCCCCTGCTCAAGCACCGCCAGCCACACCTTCACCGGCATGTTGGCGGAGTCGACGCGCTGGCGCCGAATAAATTCCTCCGGAACTGGGGTGGGCGATGACCACCACTCGATCATCCACCGTGAGTTGGGATCGATGGGATCCTCGAGCTTTACGATCTCACTGCGGAAGTCCATCGTCTTCACGCCATCGTCGGGGCACGAGGCGCGCGCACCGCCCGTGGAGGAGACCAGCACCAACTTGTCGGTCCGCTCCGGCCAGAATTCTGCGAAGGTCTGGGAAATGATGCTGCCTAGAGAATGGCCCACGATAGTGGCCCGTTCGATGTGCAGGTGATCGAGCAGCAACTTGATGTCGTAGGCAAAGTCGATACGGTCGTAGCAGCACTCCGGTTTGCTGGATGCGCCGTGTCCGCGAATGTCGACGATGATCAGTCGCCACGCCGGATCCAAGGACGAGACCACCGGAGCCCAGTCGCGCGCACTATCGGTGTAGCCGTGAACGAGCACCACCGGACGCCCCGTCTTCGGGCCCATCTCGATCACGCCGAGCGTGATGCCATTGGGCAGCGCGACCGTGTGTTTCAAGCGATCAAAGCCATCGAGGTCTAAGGTCGGCGCCGCGAATGCGCCGAGCGGGAGAGCCAGCCACAGGCCGAGCACGAGACGGCGAAAAATCCGGTTCAGTTGCATGCAGAGTTCTCCGAGTTCGAGGCAATTTTAGCGGCGAGTGCGCGGTGCGTACTCAACCGGTTCGATCCGAAACGCCAACAGGTCCGCCGTGTTTTGCGGGCCTTCGCTCCCACCGCGTCCCGCAGTGTAGTGCCTGAAATGCGATAGATAAGACATGTTGAGGCCATCACTGAGAGTGACCTCACAGTGCGCACCGGCTGCTGCGTCGAAATCGAACGGTGTTGAGCGGCCACGGCGGGCGGCGTCACCGAGTTGTGGCATGACGAGTGTGCCGCGCTGAACGACGCCATCGCAGTTGACGGTAACGGATTTGACGCTCGCCGTGACACCGGTGTTGATCCGGCCATCATTGCGATACAGCACGGTCAGCCGCTGCCGACCGCCAACACGGATCCGAGCCGGAATGTGCAAGGTCGCCTCCGGCGCGCCCCACAAGGCGAGTCGGGTCGGATCCGTCGCTCGAGGGGCCGGGCCTTGCGTTTCGACCGCAACGTCGCCGGCAGAGACCTCTACGGTGCCCTCACTCGGCGCAATACAGCGCTCCAGCGAGGGCAGGGAGGTATGGCCGTGTGGCGCACGCTGACGCAGCGTGTAGCAGGCAGCGCCATGGGCGTGACCTAGCTGGTCATGTGCTACCGCGGTCTTGCCGCTGCTGATGCGTGCGCCATCGCGCCACAACTCCCACTCGTGCTCGGGAACTACCGCGCCCACAGCGATCCGGATGCGCCCGTTATCATCCGCAATCGAATCGATGAGCGGCGGCGGCGGCGCATACAGGCGCGCCCGCTCGTGCGCCGTCGGCGCATGTGGGTCGGCGACGCGTACCAGATCCAGCGGTGTCCAGACAGCGGCTGCGGTGACGAGGTCGATCTCAATTCGTTTTGGTGGATGTCGCCCATCGATTGTTTCCGCTGGCGGAAGGATTTGGCCGTCGACCCGCACGTTACCGGCTTGCAGCCAGTCTCTTTCCTCGATCTTGGCCGGGAAGTGCAGGGTGACCGTCGTGATTCCATCCCCCAGCCGCAGACCGGTCAGGGTCCACATGCTGTTGCCCGTCGGCAGACGGCCGGTGATGAGCGCCGGGAAAGAGGGCGCGACGTGGATGCCGTCGACTCGGGTTGTGATGCCGAAGAGTCCGCGATCCACGAGGTCGAGCGTTGCGGCGACCGACCACAATTGGGATTCGGAGTTGATGACAGGACCTGAGTTCGTGCCATCGTCAAAGTGCGGCGAGAGCGTGAGGAACTCGGCGTTCTCCTGATTGGAGAGGGCGATTGCAACACCGCGTACCAGAGAACGAGCGTAAGCCACGGCATGCGAGCCGTCATGGACGCGCTCGGCAGCCCTGAGTGCATATGCCGTCACGAAGGGCCAAACGGCACGATTGTGATAAATGGGTTGAGACGCTTGCTCCGGCCAGATGACGGGTGGCCCGCCTTCACTAAGTGGATACGCTGCCAGCAGTCGCTGTGCCGCTGAGTCGCTGAGGAGACCGGATTCAATGAGCAGAGCAATGCCCAACAGATCGTAGGTGTCGACGGGAGCGAGATCGCGCAGCAAATAACTGGCGTAGAGGCCGTTGGTTGGATTGCGGAAGCGCTGCAGAATGGCGGCCCCGAGCTCTGCTGCTTCGAGGTTGAATTGCGCGCTGCGTGCGTCACCTCGGCGGGTAGCGAGGGCCGCGGCATCGCGCAGGGCTTCGTAGTGCAAGACGTTTGTGGACAAGGCGTAGGATGAGGCGATTGCGAGCGTGTCATCGCGCGTCCAGCTTGGGTAGGTTTGTTCTCGCCAGTCTAGAAACGACGTTTCGCCGCGGTAAAGGCCGCTCGTGGCGTCATAGGCGTGGCGCCTATCTTGGTTTAGCGTATCGACGGCTGTGCGATACACATCGTCCTCCCACTCACCTGCTGCCGCATCGGGCAGCAAGGGGACGAGGCCTGCGGCCGCGTGGATCCACACGACACGATCGGAACTGATCGGCCAACTACCGCCGCTGCCGGTGTCTTGTGCGACCGAACGTTCGTCCGGAATCCCGTGGGCGAGGATCATCGGGTCGAGCGATGAATGCTTGAACGCGAGGGAATTACGCGCGCGTTGCGGATCAAACAGTCCGGCGCCAAGGTCTGTGGAGAACGAGGTATCGCGTGTCCACACATAGGGCCACTTCACACCCGTCTTGAAGCAGTGACAGGCCATCGGGGCACCGTGGTCGAACTGACCGTCTTCGATCGAATCCACCGTGTTGCCGGCGGCTTCCTCAAGGGCGAGCGCATAGGCCGCATCGACGTAGAGATCGTTGGTGCGCACCCGCGGTTGATCGGGCGACTCCGACACCCGTCTCCGACGCAGCGTGCCGTCGGCTTCGCGGACGGAGTAGTTGTACGCTGCCGGTACCTCGGCCGTACCGGCCCGCTCGACCGTACTGTGCCGACCTGCAAAGTCGAAACTATCGGCCCACGCCCCGCTGCACAGCAGTAGGCTCGCGCCGAGCGCGACTATCCGAATCCCCATGGCGAACTCCCCCTCAAACGTCGTTGCATGATCCCCTCTCGGCCAGCGCCCGGCAACGGTTGAGCTAGCGTTGCTGGCGTGGAGCGCTAGAATCAACCGGGTTCGTCTAGGTTCCGAGGTGTTCCGTGTCCCCCACGTCCCGTTCCGATAATCCCCTGCCGCAGATCGCGACGCTGGGTTTGATCATGGCTGGCCTCGGTCTGTTGGGGATGACCGCTGGCGATCTGCCGGGCATTGCCGAACAGCTCGCTGCGCCGCGGTGGTTGATGGGCGCGCTCGGTGGGCTGTTAGTCGGCAGCGGCCTGCAGGCTGGCAGCACCACCGCCGAGCGGATCGCGCGGCGACCGTCTCGCTGGGTCGTGCTGTTGGTCTTTACGGTGGTCGGGATCGTGCTGTCGCGACTGTCGGATCTGACGCGGGCGGATCTCGGTCATGGCGCGGCGCTACCGGTGGGTTCGGCCTTTAATTCGGCCGCCCGAGTGCTCTTTGGCATCGGTATTGGCATCGTGCTCGGCTGGGTGGCCTACGAGGCCTCCGGCGGCCGCGAGCGCGAGTAGACTCAGCGACCGAGACGATCTCTCAGGCGGCCCCACGAGACGCCGGCCAATACGCCTAGTCGCCAGAAGCGATGCATCGGCAGGTGCGGAATCGGCGTGGGCGTGAGAGGTAGGGCGTGTGGGTCGTCTCCCGATACCTGCTTTGCGAGTGCAGCGCCGAAGCGCGTGGCCAAGGCGACGCCGCGACCACTGTAGCCTAACGCGATGTGCACACCGGGTGCCGGTGCGTGATAGCGCGGGTAAAAGTCTGGCGTGAGCGCAAACTGCCCATTCCAGACATGTGTCCAATCGATGCCGCGCAACGCCGGCCATAGGCGAATCGCATAGTCACTGAGATGGCGATGATCGTCTGCGCTGCGCACGGCCCGTTGTACCCCGCGCCCACCGATGAGCAGGCGACCGGCCGCATCCACGCGATAGTACGTGGTGACCTGCCCCGACTCATAAACGACCTCACCCTGTGGCAACACGCGATCCCGTACGGCGTCCGGCAACGGTGCGCTGGCGACGATGGAGCTGTAGACCGGCACCACGCTTCTGCGCAGACCCGGCCAGAGCTCATCGCTATAACCGTCGGTCGCGATCACGACCTGAGGGGCGAGCACGCTGCCGCCGGCGGTGTGGGCGCGCCATCCGTCTCCCGTGCGTTGAAGCGTCCGGACCGGGCTGTGTCCGGCGATCCGTGCGCCGGCTGAGAGCGCGGCGCGCGCCAGTTCGCGCGCATACGCGAGCGGGTTCACGCTGCCGCCGCGTGGGTCTCGCGTGGCGCCCACATAGCGGTTAGTCCCCGTCAGGCGTTCAACCCCCGCCGCATCGAGACGTTCAATGACCACACCCCGGCGCGCCCATTGGGTGACCTGCGTATCTAGCGCGCTTAAACTAACCGGGTGATAGGCCGCGCGCAACGTGGCACTGCGCTGAGCGTCGCACTGCAAGCTATGCCTTTCCACCAGATCGAACAGGAAGCCGGGGGCTTCGCCGGCCATCGCCACCAGCCTTGTGCCGACGTCAGTACCGAAATGCGCCTCAATCTCGTCTGGCTCGTGCTTGAGGCCGGGATTCACCTGCCCGCCATTGCGACCCGCGGCACCAAAACCAGGCTCCACCGCTTCCAACACGATCACCTGCAGTCCTCGCTCAGCGGCATGCAGTGCGGTTGATAGGCCCGTGTAGCCTGCGCCAATCACGATCAGATCACAGGTGGCATAACCCGCCCACGGTGGCGTGGCCGGCGCTGCTGGTGCGGTGTGAGGATAGATCGAGGAGAGAGTAACGGCGGTCATGCAGGTGAAGTCAGTGGCCGTCGCGTGCGCAGTGCCACACCGCACAGGGCCAGTGCGGCCACGGCACACACAACCAGAATGCCGAGCGTGGTGCGGTAGTTACCGAACACGTCGTAGATGTGACCGGCGATCACGGGCGCGACGAGCAATGTGCCGAGCTCGACGAAATACCAGGTGCTGTACTGAAAGCCGACGCCCACATGTGGAAAGCGGTCGCGTACGAAGGCGACGAAGAATACGTCGGATCCGCCAATCATCAATCCGAAGGTCACACCATACACCGCCAAGGCCAGTAAGGACGGTGCGCCCATGACGATGAACAGCGCAGCGGTGCCGGCTATCAACAGAAGGTGCATCAGAACGCCGACTCGGCTCAGGCTCCAGCGATCAAGCAGCCACCCCGACGCTGCGCTGCCGAGCGCCGCGAACCCGGTGGTCAGGCTGAGCACGAGCGAGGAGGCGGTTGCTGAATAGCCCGCCGCTTCAACGATCGCGCCTTCATGCGCCAACACACCGCCATACGTTGTGTAGAAAAAGAGCGTGGCCAGCGCAATCAGCCAGAACGTCGGCGCGCGCAAAAGATCCGGCAACGTACCGGTGGCTGCCATGTTCGGGGCATTTGCCTTCACGGGTTGTGCGTCCGTGCCGTCCGCCGTGAGGGGATCGCCATCGAGCCCCAGACCCAAGGCAGCCGGCGAGTCGATGCGCTGCACCCACAGGATCGGCAGCAGCGCCAGAGTCAAGAGCGCTACGCCGAGTGCGATGCAGGCGGTCCGCCATCCCGAGTGCTCGATGATCATGCCCGTGATGGGTGCGAGCACCATGCCGCCGATATGCCAGCCGGCCCACGCAATGCCGAGCGATAAGCCGAAATGGCGTGAGAACCAGCGCGCGCAGGTGACCGGAATCGAGGCCGCGAAGAGGATTTTCCCGAATCCCATCGCCCCGCGCAGCAAGTACATCTGCGGAAGCGCCGAAACGCTCGCCAAAAGAATGACGCAGATGGCCTCAATACTGATGCCGACGGCCAACATGCGCGTGACGCCAAAGCGCCGAATCGCGTAGCCGCCCACCAGCAACAACGGGAAGGACAGCCAGAAGGCTGACACGATGCCACCGGTACTGGCTCGACTCCAGCCAAACTCAGCCGTTAGGGGGGTAACGAAGAGCACGAAGCAATACAGCCCCCCGCCGTAGACGAAAAATCCCGCGAGGAAGAGCGCAATGAGCACTTTCCAGCCGTGGTAGAGGCCGCCTAGGCGGCCTGAGGTGCGTGGTGTAGTCATCGGCCGAGTATCCCTGCGTTTTCAACTTTGCGCTACGACCCCGGAGACGAGGATGGGGGCTATGTGGCAGACTCGGGGAACTCAACCCAGCTGTTTCGGGGGTTCTCATGCGCTTGGGTCGTATCGGTGCCGTGTTGATCGCCTGCCTACCGGCGGCCTCACTGGCAGCCACCGCTGTTTCGCCACCGTTGGCACCTGAACATATCGGCATTGAAAAGCTGCCGCATCGCTCCGCACACTGGGCGTATCTGCTCGACGTCTCCTGGTCGAACTACATCGACGAGCGTGTCTATGTGTACGACGGTGACGCGGGTCGGCTGCTCGGAATGATGGACTTAGGTTACTACGGTAACTTCGCGGAGTCGCCGGATGGCAAGACCTCGGCGCTGGCGGCTACCTACTGGTCGCGCGGTGGTCACGGCACTCGAACCGAAGTCGTCGAGTGGTACGACAACGAGACGTTAAAGCCACGCGGCGAACTCGTTCTGCCAGCAAAACGTGCGCAGGTCGGCGCCATCACTCCGTTCAATCTCGCCTACAGCGCGGACGGCAAGTTTCTGTACTCGACCAACCTGACGCCGGCGTCATCGGTGTCGGTGATCGATATCGCCAAGAACAGCGTGACCACGGAAATCGACACCGACGGTTGTGTGCAGGCGATTCCGTCGGCGCCGCATCGGTTCTCAGCGATCTGCGAAAACGGTCGTTTGTTGACGGTGAGCGTCGATGAAACCGGACATGAAGCCTCGCGTTCGGTGTCGGATGCGTTCTTCGACGTGGACAAGGATCCGGTCTTTGTCCAGTCGGTGCAGACCCCCGTTGGCGCCACCTTTGTGTCCTTCTTGGGTGATGTGCACGCCGTCGATCTGACGGGCGACCGTCCGACCTTCGCGCCGATCTGGTCGCTGGTCTCGGCTAGCGAACGGGGCCATTGGCGTCCGGGTGGACAAGAGATGCTGGCCTTCAATGCGCCGCTCAACCGACTGTATGTGCTCATGCACCGCGGTGGTGATGGCTCGCATAAGGAAGCCGGCAACGAGGTGTGGGTCTTCGATACGGTTACGCACAAGCGTCTGAGCCGTTGGCCCATCAATGTGACGCAACACGGCGGTGGAATTGCACTCCTCGCCACTCGCGATGCCCAGCCCTTGCTGTACGTCGCGACCGACCGGTCGGCTCTGCTGGTGCTAGATGCCCGCAGTGGCCGAGTTCTCCACACCGAAGCAAAACTGGGGCAATCGCTGTGGTACATGCAGAACCCGTCATGATTTCAATGCAAGCTCGATTGGACCGACTGATGGAACTGGCGTCGCGCTCGGTCGCGCGCCGTTCATCTCGGCGTAGTTTCTTGGGGACCTTCGCGATGGCCATCACCGGTGTCGCGGCCTTGCCATTGCTGCCGGTGCGCCGCGGTGCTGTGGCGGAAGCCGCCGATCTGCCGGCAAAAGATGCCCCGGCCGCACCGCAGGCCGGTCACGCCAAGGCGCCGGCGACGATCGTCACGGATCAGCAATCGTGTGATTACTGGAAGTACTGCGCGATCGACGGCTTCTTGTGTGCGTGTTGCGGTGGCACGTCAACCACCTGTCCGCCCGGCACGGAACCGTCGCCGATCACCTGGATCGGCACGTGCCAGAATCCCGCCGATGGTCGCGACTACCTGGTGTCTTACAACGATTGCTGCGGTCGCACGACCTGCGGCGCCTGCACGTGCGTACGCAACGAAGGTGAAAAGCCGATGTATCGCATGTCGCTCAACAACGACGTGAACTGGTGCATGGCGAACGACAACCCGAACTACCATTGCTCCGTATCCGTGATCCTCGGGGTGGCGGAGAAGTGAGGCAGGTCGGTTGGTGGGAGGCACTCCTCGTTGTCGCATCTGCGGTCGCAGACGAGCCGCGCTACGCTGAGGGCGCGGCGACGTTTCAGGCGAACTGCGCCGTTTGTCATCGCGCCAACGGTGCGGGTAATGCCGGCCTTGCGCCGCCGGTCATTATCGATGCGCCACGCTTTGCCCAGACATCCGAGGGTCGTCGGCAACTGGCGATGACGGTGCTTTACGGGATGTATGGCGAGATCACGGTGGGCGAGCGTCGCTATAACTTCAAGATGCCCGAGTTCAGTCGCTTCGACGATGCGACCTTGGCGGCCGTGTTGAATCACGTCCTTTTTGATCTTGCGCATGTCGACGCCGGAATTGCGCCGATCGAGGCGGCTGATCTTGCGCATGAACGGGCGCAAGTGGTGGATGGGGCTGCTGTGCGTGCGCACCGTGCGACGGTGGTCACGGCGTCGCCGTGATGCGTGCTCTTGGGTTAGCGGCTCTACTCTTGACTTGGGTCGGCGTGCTGGCCGCCCTCGAACGCAAGCCCACCGACGATGTCGCTCAAAACTACACCCTGTTCTGTGCCGGCTGTCATGGTGAAAGCGGACGCGGCTTGCCACACAAGGTGCCGCGCCTGGCCGGGCGGCTCGGACTATACCTCGGGGTGCCCGGTGGCCGTGAGTTCGTCTTGCGAGTGCCGGGCGTTTCCAATTCGCAGTTGGATGATGGTCGCCTCGCGGCGGTCATGAATCAGGTGGCACAGCGCTTTGCGCCCGAGGCCGCTGCGACGATGGCGCCGTTTACGGCTGATGAAATCCACAGGGCCCGTCAGCGGCCCTTGGTCGGGGTGGAAGTCGAGCGGACGCAATTGCTGCGTGCCGCCGGCGTCGATGCCGCGGCCATCGCGGCGGAATACTGACGATCCGTTAGACCAGTTCCTCAGCGCTCCCGCAGCGCGGCCACGAACTGCGCAATCTCCTCATCCGTGTTGTAGGCGTGTACCGAGGCGCGCACGGCGCCGGCGTGGGTCGCCCATTGCGGTGCCAAGGGTGCGGCGTTGGGTCCCGTAACCGACGTATTCATATGCCGAGCACGCAGTCGCAGCATCGTCGCCGTCGGAGCTTCGTCGCGGCAGATGAACGTCACGATGCCACCGCGTCTAGTTCCGTGGTCGAGCACGGTCACGGACGCTTCCGCAGCGAGCGCTTCGCGTAGGCGCGCGGCGAGTTGCGCGATGCGGGTCGTGACCTGAGTGACGCCCAATGAGAGTAGATAGCGCACGGCTGCGCGTTCACCCAAGCGACCGGCGACATACGTTTCCCAACATTCGAAACGCCGGGTGCCGTCGATAAAGCGATAGCCGCTCCCTTCAACACTGCCCGCATGCAGGTCAATGAAGGGAGGCTCCATGATCGCTAACAGATCCACATCCACATACAAGAACCCAGTCCCTCTTGGGCCACGCAGGAACTTGCGACCGCTGCCTGAGTAGATGTGGCAGCCAATCGCTTTGACGTCGACCTCGACCTGACCGACCGACTGACAGCCATCGAGCACGAACCAGAGACCGTGTTGCTTGGCGATGGCGCCGATGGCGTGTACCGGATTGATCAACCCATCGTGGGTGGGCGAGTGCGTCACCATGATCGCCCGCGTGCGCGGGCCGATCGCCGCGGCGAGCGCTTCGACATCGACCGTGCCGTCGGGAGCGGAAGGAACAGTGTCGAGCTCGACACCACGGTGCTTTGCCAATTGCAGCAGCGCAAGATGGTTGGAGGCGTAGTCCGAGGCGTGTACGAGGATGCGATCGCCAGCCGTCCACGGGAGGGCATGGACAGCCAGATCCCAGGCTCGCGTGGCGTTTTCGATCCATGCGACTTCATCGGCGCGGCAATGCAAGAGCTCGCCAAAGGCTTGATAAAAGTCCGCTAGGTCTGCTGCGGCAGCAGCCTCGGCTTCGTATGCGCCGATGCGTCGCTCGAGGTCCAGATGCGCGAGGACCGCGTCGGCCACCGCATTGGGCATGAGTCCCGCCCCCGCATTGTTGAAATGGATCCGCTGTGTGCAGCCCGGCGTGTCGCGACGCAGTTGGTGGATATCGAGTGTCATACTTAGGTTCTCAGGTAGCTTGCACCATTCACATCGAGGATAGACCCGGTCATAGCGGCCGGTGCATCGAGTGCACACCACACTGCTGCTGCGGCAAGTTCATCGGGCCGCGTAATCCGACCCAGGGGATGCTGCGCCAGTATCTCCGCTCCCCCTGGTCCATCGATGTGGCCGCGCGCCATGTCGGTCCCCACCCAACCCGGTGCTAGGCAGTAGGCATAGATCCCTGCTGGGGCGAGAGCTTTGGCCAATGATTGGCTCATCGCGTTGAGGCCGGCCTTGGAAGCGCCGTAGGCGGGGGAATCTGGCTCCCCACGAAAGGCGCCGCGGGAGGAGATCTGCACCAGACGCCCACGTCCGAATTGATCATTGCGGGGCGCCTGTTGTGCCATGGCGGTGGCCGCATGCTGCGAGAGCTGCGCCGGTGCGATGAGATTGGCGCTGAGCGTTAGTTGCCAGGCTGCGAGCCAATCCGCTGGGGTGGTGCGAAGTGGGGGATGGTCGCGGAACAGACCGGCGTTGTTCACGAGGATGTCGACGCGCGGGTGCGCCCGCAGCACCGACGCCCATAGGGTATCCACCGCTTCTGGGCTCTCGAGCATGGCCTGATGCAGCGTATGGCCCTGACCTGACAGGCTGTCGCAGACGGCGCGGGCGAGGTCTGCGTTCGCGCCATAGTGCAGGGCCACGGTAACGCCGCGGGCAGCTAACTGGCGGGCGATTTCGGCGCCGATCCCGCGCGAGGCGCCGGTGACGAGAGCCGTGAGCGGAATGTGGGACATGGAGTGTGCTCTGCGGTAAAGCGTGAAGCCTAGCATTCGCGACGCATGCTAGGCTGCGCACCGCACGGGGTTGCGAGGAGATCAGAGCATGACGACGGGTCCGGTTCGCGATCGAGCGTTGCTGCCGCGCCAGGTGCTCATCGTGATGCTGCTCTTCGGCGGCTACGCGGCCTGTTATTTCGGTCGCGCGAATTTTTCAGTGGCCATGCCACTCTTGGCCGACGCCCTACGGCAGCGCGGCGTGTCGGCGGATGAGGCGGTGGTGCGCCTCGGTGAAGTCTATTCCCTCGGTGTGCTGGCCTATGCGATCGGTAAGATGGCGCTCGGTGGCCTCGGTGATCTGTGGGGCGGGCGCCGCTCCTTCTTGTTGGCATTGGGCGGTGCCGCATTGTTTACCCTGCTCTTCTCCTTCGGGGCGGGATTGCCGTTGTTCACGGTGGCGTGGGTGGGCAACCGTCTCACGCAGTCGGTCGGCTGGGCGGGGCTGATCAAGGTGACGGGCCGTTGGTTTGATTTCCATACGCACGGCACCGTGATCGGAATTCTCTCGGTGAGCTACCTCGTAGGCGATGCGTTGGCGCGCCAGTCGATGGGGGCGCTGCTTGCGCACGGGGCGACATGGGTCGATTTGTTTCGCTTCGCGGCGTTGGTGCTGGGCGCGCTCTTTATCCTAAACCTCGTTTTGTTGCGCGAAACGCGCACGGAGCTTGGCTTTGCGCCTACGACCACGAACCCCGTCAATCTCTATGCAGAGGAGCCGCCCGTTGCGGGACGTCTCACGTGGGCCGCCTGGTTGCGTCCACTGCTTCTGAGTCGCTCCTTCCGTCTCGTGTGCGTCCTCTCCTTCGGGTGCACGGTGGTACGCGAAGCCTTCAACGTCTGGATGCCGGTCTTTTTGAAAGACTCCGTAGGCTTTGATGCCGCCAGTGCGGCGAGTCTCTCGGCGGTTTTTCCAGCTGTGGGTGCTGTTTCAGTGCTGCTCACCGGTTGGGCCGGTGATCGACTCGGTGTGAATGGCCGCCCGACGTTGCTCTTCATCGGGCTCGTCGCGACTGCGCTGGTGCTGATCGCGCTCTACGCATTGGAGCCGGCGCTGATCGGCCGGGGTGCGACGGTGTGCCTCATCGGGCTCGTCGCTTTCTGCCTGTTGGGTCCCTACTCGTATCTAGGCGGGGCGTTTGCGCTCGACTTCGGTGGCGCACGCGGTGGCGCCTTGGCCTCCGGCCTCATCGATGGCGTCGGTTATCTAGGCGGCACGCTTGCTGGGGCCGGTGTGGCTCGCATCGCAGTGGCGTTTGGTTGGCGCGGCGTGTTCATCGGTCTTGCTTGTGTCGCGACCGCCTCGGCGCTCGCCGCCGGCCTGATGTACCTCACACAGCGGCAGACGATGCGTCTGTCGGAAGGAGCTTCCGAATGACCTCGACCGCCAGCGTCTACCTCACGGTGGAAAACAATCGTGTCCTGCTCGATTGGGGTCACGGCGTTCGCGGCGAATTTGCGGCGCTGTGGCTCGCCGATAATCGGTCAGAAGATCGTCACGCCAATGGCCAGCGCTTGATCGACATCATGGATCTGCCGGCTGACGTGTGTATCTCGTCCGCAGAAGTGAAGGGCGATGCCTTGTGTGTGCAGTTCGCTCAGGGCGTGCCAGCCTTCAGCCGTCCCCTTTCCTGGTTGCGGGCGACACTGGGGCCCCTACGGGCGGTGCGCGCGGAGCTCGATCGTCATCCGTGGCTGGAAGGCGCACGGCTGGAGGCCATGCGCGACTTCGCCTGGGTCGATCATGCACAGTTCACGGCCGATGCGGCCACGCGTGGTGTGTGGTTGCGACGGTTGGCGCGGGATGGCCTCGCGTTTTTGGCGGGTGTGCCGAGCGTCGAGGGGACGGTCGTGTCGACTTGCTCTTTGATGGGCGAAGTGCCACACACCAATTACGGGCGACTGTTCGACGTAAAGGCGGTACCGAGCCCCGAAAATCTTGCCTTCACCGATTTGGGCTTGGGGCTGCATACGGATAATCCGTATCGCGATCCAGTGCCCGGTTTTCAGGCGCTGCACGTGTTGGTCGCCTCACCCGATGGTGGCGACAGCCTCTTTGCTGATGGCCTCGCCTTGGCTGAGCACTTGCGTCGCATCGATACGGCTGCCTTCGAGGTCCTGACGCGCACCCCGGTCGCGTTCCACTACCGCACACCGGATACCGACCTGTGTTCGGTGAAGCCCATTATTGAACTCAGCGTGGAGGGCGACGTTCGCGCTGTGCACTACAACAATCGCTCGATCGCGCCGCAGCGTCAGTCAGCTGAGGAGACCGAAGCCTTTTATCGAGCCTATCGGGCGTTTGCCACCTTACTACGGGAGCCGCGCTTCCAATTACGCCGCCGCCTTCAGGATGGGGAACTCGTTGTCTTCGACAATCGCCGCACCCTGCATGGTCGCACCGGCTTTTTCAGCCAACGGCATCCTCGTCATCTGCAGGGCTGCTATCTGACCCGTGACAGCGTGCTCAGCCAAGCGGCTGTATTGCCCTAAGGACAGTCCATGAGTGCATTACCCCCCATCATCAATGAGATCGAGCGCCTGTATGCAGCGCGCGCCCAGGGCAACTACTTTGGCGAGGCGATCACCCAGCTCGAGCATGGTCTGCAAAGCGCGTACTTTGCCGAGCAAGCAGGTGCACCGGAAACGGTGATCATTGCCGCGCTTTTGCATGACGTCGGACATCTCGTCGTCGATGTGCCCGAGAATTTAGCCGACTGGGTCCATGATGCGCAGCACGAGCATACGGGTGCGGACTGGCTGACGCCTTATTTTGGTCCGGCAGTGACGGAGCCCGTTCGCTTGCACGTGGCGGCGAAGCGCTATCTGTGCGCGACAGACGCGGATTATTTCGCGCGATTGTCGCCGGCATCGGTGCACACGCTGTCGCTGCAGGGAGGCCCCATGAGTCCGACCGAAGTGGAGACTTTCGAGGCGAACCCGTATTACCGCGACGCGATCACGCTGCGGTTGTGCGACGAGCAGGGGAAAGTGCAGGGCTTCTCCGCACCCACGCTCGCAAGCTACCGCGAACGGATCGCCGCGCTCCTGCGCTGATCAGCTCTCGGGTCGCGTCCCGCGACGTCCGGTACCCCGGCGCAAGGTGGCGCCGGCTGCGGCGCCTGAGGCGCGATCCAAGTGTCCGCTCAGCTGAGCGCGAGCGCCTTGCGTGAGCGGGCCGAGCGTCGCCTCAATGCGTTCTGCCGTCGGCTTCTCGCCCGGCACGTATTGATCGATGGCGACCCGCATCGCCGCCAGATGTTCGGGTGACGTGCCGCAGCACCCGCCGACAATGCGAGCGCCGGCGTCGAGCGCCATGTGCACGTAGGTGGCCATCAGTTCGGGCGTCCCGTTGTAACGGATGGCACCATCCACGTACTGAGGCAGACCACAGTTGGCCTTGGCCACTAACACGGCGCTAGGCTCAGAGGCCGCGGCCAAATTGAGAATCGAAGCGACCAACTCCGATGGCCCGACGCCGCAATTGCTGCCGCAACCGGCCAGGTGGTGCTTATGGGCCACTTCCGCGAGATCAGCCGGCGTGAGCGACATCATGGTGCGACCGTTCGTATCGAAGGACAGCGTGCTAACGACGGGGAGCCCGGTTTCGGCTGCCGCTTCGATCGCCGCCTCTACTTCTTCGCGCGAGGACATGGTCTCGATCCACAGCACGTCCACGCCACCCTCAGCCAGCGCCCGCGCCTGCTCTGCAAAGGCAGCTTTCGCATCTGCGATGGACAGGGGGCCGATCGGTTCTAGGATCTCGCCGGTAGGGCCGATGCTGCCGCCGACCAACACGGTGCGGTTCGCGCCATCGGCGACATTGCGCGCGATTTGTGCGGCTGCGAGGTTGGTTTCGCGGACTCGATCATCGGCACCGTGCAGCTTCAACCGATAGCGCGTACCGCCGAAGCTATTGGTGAGGATGATGTCGGCGCCGGCATCGACAAAGAGTTGATGCAGACGTTGGATGCGGTCCGGATGCTCGAAGTTCCACAACTCCGGTGCTTCACCTGACACGAGGCCCATGCCGAAGAGGTTGCTGCCGGTGGCGCCGTCGGCGAGCAGATAGGTGCGTTGGGCCAACAGGTCGGCGAATCGGTTGCTCATCAGGCGCCTCGGTGCGATTAGCGGTGTGCTGCCGCGCTATTCTAGCGGATGCGGGCCCCTCAGCCGCAGGGTCGAGCGGAATATCGGTCTGCCAGGCACTTCTGGCGTCAGGGCGCTGTTACCCGTGCCGATGATCCGCCATGCTAGCTGGGCTTTTGGAGAACCGCGGATGCTACAGACACTGGATGGATGGACGCTGGCGATTGAGGTGGCCGGTTGGATCGGCGCGAGCCTCATTCTGGTGTCGTATGCGCTGATCACCGCGCGTTGGTTGCAGCCAAACGCGCCGCTGTATCAATGGATGAACATCGTCGGCGCCGTCGGCTTTTGCGTCAACGGCGCTTGGCATCACGCCTACCCATCGATGACGCTGAATATTATCTGGTTGGCGATCGCCGTCTACGGACTCTGGCGTGGACGGCGCGAAGGGCGTGGTCCGCGTTAGCGGGCAGGCGCCGACAGCCACTCAAGACCTGTCGAGAAGCGGCGCTTGAACCCCTTCCACAAGGTCACCGGTGCCGTCGCCGTGCTCGTCATGTCAAAGCGCGGCGCCAGATCTGCCGGCCACACCGTGTCATCGATGCGCGGCACGAGACCATCGAGGTAAGCGGCGCGGGAGTCGTCACCCTTCACGTAGCGGTCGAGGAACGCGGTGATCATGTGGGTGTTGATCGCGATGATCTTGTCTTTGCGCCACAGCGGGTCTTCGAACCAGCTGAAGTTCCATAGATCGCTCGTCATCTCCGCGGGTGCTGGATCAAGGCCAATGCCATGACCGCCACCGAGATAGGTGAGCAAATAGCGCGGCGCATGCACTGCGCGGTCGAAGAAGGCGCGGGCGCCGGACGCGTAATCGACGGTCAGGTCGCGATCACCCGCAATGAGCAGCATCGGCGCATGTATGCCCTCGAGGCCGCTGTCACCCCAGGCCTTGAGTGTGCCACCACCGGCCGGAGCAAGTGCCACGACGGCTTTGAGATGAGGGATGACGAGGCTGTCGGCCATCGCGCCACCCTGTGCATAGGGCAGCATGACGCCGCCCGGCACGAGTCGCGCGGGACCGTTGGGATCGAGTGCGGCGCCGGCGGCTGTGAGCACGCCATAGCCACCCATCGAATAGCCGACGAGTGCCACCCGCTCGGGGTCAATGAGACCTTCCGCTGCGAGCGATAAGCTCAACTCACGGGCCACAAACGCGATATCGAGTGGGCGGCGTAAGAACGGCCCTGCGAAGGTGGAGCGGTCGCCGATCATCGGGTCTTCGTGCCGGATCGCGGCGACCACGTACCCTTTGGAGGCGAGGTTTTCGGTGAGCCAGGACAAGGCCACTGTCACATTAGAGTAGCCGTGCGAAACAATGACGAGCGGGTGGCGGCCTTTGATCGCCGGCGCATTGCGCACGGCAATCCCAGGGACGGTGAAGCGCGCCGGCGGCGCGGGTGGCTCTGAGGGCAGCGCATCGGAATAGGTTTCCGACTGGGCGTGGGCCGATGGGGTCGCGGGATACCACACGTCGACCACGAGCGATCGGTCACGGACGGGCACTACACCGGTGGTCTTGTCGGTCGCGAGGACGTCGTACTGCTGCGGATCGATCAGATGCACGCTGCGCACGCCGACCTGCGCAGGGCCCAAGGCCGCGAGCTCCGGGGCGTCGACGGGTGGAATGCTCGGCGCCGTGGCGGCCGACGCGATGACCGTCACTCCGCTCAAGGCCAAGAGGGCGATCGATCGTCCGAATGAGGTCGGTGTCATGACGGGGTGTTCTCGTGTCCGTGGGCAGTGGCGTCGTCCTCACCGTCCTCGTCACGCGCATCGCGCAACGTCTGGTGTACGAGATAAAACGAGACGGCGAGCGAAACGATGATCGCGGCAATGCCGACCATCGCCAAGGGTTCGAGGTGCGCAGGCTCGAGGACGATGATTTTGCGGGTGATGGCCACCAAGCCCACCGCAAGGATGACCTCCACGTGGATGGTCTTGTCTTGAATGTAACTGCGCACGGTCTCGACGAGCTCGACACCGATCAGGACGAGCAGGAAGTCGCTGAACAGACTGACCAGTTCGGTGACGCCGATCCGACCATAGGGCGGGGAGGTGACCGCGTCGCGGATGACGCAGCCCAGATCGACGATCGAGAGGGTCACGATGATCGTCATCATCAGCAGCAAGACGACGTTGACGCCGATTTCGAAGTGCCGCAACCAGCGCATCATGCCGGGCAAGGGGTGTGATTTTTTACGCATCTGCAGATTCTAGCCAAGCTCGAGGCAGTCGAGGCGAGTCTTTGGGGGTTTCCCCCGCGGAGCCGACCGGCGACACTACCCCCCCCCAAGAGGTATCTATGAACGCACCGCATCGCCCTCGGCCGCTGGAGGGTATCCGCATCGTCGATTTCAGCCGAGTGCTGGCCGGGCCCCTGTCGACGGTCCTGCTCGCGGACCTCGGTGCCGAGGTCATCAAGATTGAGCCACCGCAGGGCGATGACTACCGGGCGATCGGTCCGTTCCGCGCGGGGGAGAGCGCGCTCTTCACCATCGTCAATCGCGGTAAGCGCAGTGTTGTGCTGGATCTCAAGCAGCCTGCGGCCCAAGTCATTGCGCGCGAGCTCATTGGCAGCGCCCACGTGGTCGTCGAAAACTTCCGCCCCGGTGTCGCGGACCGGCTCGGGATTGGTGCCGCGGGTCTGATCGCGGCGCATCCGCGGCTTGTGTATGTCAGTGTCTCTGGCTACGGGCAAAGCGGACCGCTCACGGACCAGCCCGCCTACGACATCGTGATGCAGGCAACCACGGGCCTCATGCACGTCACCGGCGATCCGGCCGGCGAGGCGACGCTTGTGGGCGAAGTGGTGTCGGATGTGGTCACGGGCTTGTATGCCTCGTGGGCTATTCTGGCCGCCCTCCTCCAGGTCGAGCGCACCGGCCAAGGCCAACACGTAGACGTCGCCATGTATGACGCGACCTTGTCGTTCCTGATCACCTCGCTTGCACGCTATCTTTTCACCGACCAAGTGCCGACGCGGGTGGGCAACCGGCATCCGTTGTCGGCGCCCTTTGGTGTGTTCGCGGCTGCCGATGGGCCGTATGTGTTGGCGGTGCTGACCCACCGGTTCTTCACTCAACTCGCGCAGGTGCTCGGTCGCCCCGAGTGGGCGAGCGATCCGCGCTTCCTGACCGATGACGGTCGACTGAACCATGAAGCCGAAATCCGCTCCGGTATCGAGGCCTGGTCACGTCAGCAGTCGGTTGCCGCTGTTTGCGCGGTGCTGTCAGCGGCCGGGGTGCCGGCGGCCCCGGTAGCGACGTTGGCGGACGCCTTGAACAGTGAGCAGGCGGCTGTGCGCGGCGTGCTCACGGCTGTGGCGGATCCCCGGCTGCCGGGCTTACGCCTGCCCACGCAGCCGGTGAAGTTCACCGGTTCCGCTCCGAATGTCGCTGAGCGTGCGCCGGCGCTGGGCGAACACACCACGGACGTCATGGCTCAGTGGTTGGGATTAAGTGCAGAACGGCTGACGGAATTGGCGGCGGCCGGACTTTTCGGTGGGCAGGAGAAGCGAGCATGACGAGTCATCGACAGGGTGTGACGGACGAGGATCTGGATCTGGTTGAAGCCGTCGGCCGTTTTTCCGCGGGTACGCTCGCACCACGCGCAGCGGCGCTCGATGAGACAGAAGGCTCCTGTCTGGAACACGTTCCGGCGTTGGGCGCGATGGGACTGATGGGTTTGAACCTGCCGGCCTCGCTGGGTGGCCCAGGCGTCAGTGCGGCCGGGATGCTGCTTGCACTCGTCGAGGTCTCCAAGCATTGCGCCGCCACCTCCTCGATGATCGGTGCGCATTACCTCGGAACTGATGCGGTTTACCTTGGGGGCGACGACGCCCAGCACAGGCGGTTATTGCCACGTGCCGCGACGGGTGACGAGGTCTATGGCTTTGCGCTCACCGAGCCGGGTGGTGGGTCGAATCCGGCAGATCTCACGACGCGCGCGGTCCGCGACGGCGATGGGTATCGGTTGGATGGTCAAAAGCAGTTCATCTCGAATGCAGGCGCGGCGGATCGATTGGTCGTGTTTGCCAAGACGGATCCAGCGGCAGGTGCGCGAGGCGTCACGGCATTCGTGGTCGATGCCACGGCGGCTGGCGTGTCGGTCGGTCCGCCCGAGAAACTCATGGGTATCCGCTCGGCACCGTCGCATTCCGTGCGCTTCGACCATGTACGGGTCCCGCTCGCGGATCGACTGGGCGAGGAGGGTTCGGGCTTTCGGATCGCGATGCGCGTGCTCGACAACAGTCGCTTGGACGTGGTGGCGACCTCCCTCGGCATTGCCGAAGCGGCGCTGGCGCTCACGGTGTCCTGGTTGCAGGAACGGCACGTGGGCGGTGAGCCCTTGGCGCGAAAGCAGGGTGTACAGTGGATGGTCGCCGATATGAAAGTGCGCCTGGAGGCGGCGTGGGCGCTGGCCATGCAGGCCGTTTCCCGACGAGCCGCCGGTGCGCCGTTCTCCATGGAGTCGGCAACGGCCAAGTTGTATGCCTCGGAGATGGTCGCGTTTGTAGTCGATACGGCGCAGCAACTGCATGGCGGCTACGGTTACAGCCGCGCGTTGCCACTGGAGCGAATGGCGCGCGATGCGCGCATCCTGCGAATTTATGAAGGTGCATCGGAAGTGCAGCGCACGATCATCGCCCGCGGTGTGCTCGGCACCCGTTGACGGGTTGTTCATCCGCTTCAGGCATACTCTAATCCCAGTTCAGAGATTCCCTCGTTAGGAGAATGTGCATGATTGGCTACGTCACCCTCGGTACCAATAATCTGACGCGCAGTGCCGCTTTCTATGATGCTCTTCTAGCCGAATTCGGCGCGACGCGCGGCTGGCAGTCGGAGCGTTACATCGCGTGGAATTTCACAAACGGCCAGATGTTGCTCGTGATCCTCCCCTACGACGGGCAGCCGGCGTCGGTGGGCAACGGCGTGATGGTATCCCTGGCGGCGAGTTCTCCTGCGCAGGTCGACGCTGTCTACGCACGCGCCATGGCGCTCGGTTCGAAGGATGAAGGTCCCGCTGGTCCGCGCGGCGATAATTTCTATGCGGGTTATTTCCGCGATCTGGACGGCAACAAGCTCGCCGTCTACCACGCCGGCTGATCGGCTCGCGTTCTCGCTCATTGACCTTTTAGGAGGCTGCTCTTATGTCGATCTTTTTGCGTACTTCGCTTGTCTTCGCAGCTGTTCTTGCGTCGGCGGTGGCCAATTCGGCTCCAGTGACCTACGCACTGGATCCCAATCACACATTCCCAAGTTTCGATGCCGATCACTTCGGTGGTTTGTCGGTCTGGCGCGGCAAGTTCCGCACGACGAGCGGCTCGGTCGTGCTGGACAAAGAGGCTAAGACCGGTGAGGTGACGGTGAACATTGATACGACTTCGGTCGACTTCGGTCACGACAAG
The DNA here is from genome assembly GCA_947455595.1 of Gammaproteobacteria bacterium. Taxonomy (GTDB): domain Bacteria; phylum Pseudomonadota; class Gammaproteobacteria; order Steroidobacterales; family Steroidobacteraceae; genus CAIKZZ01. Next base: position 16,557 of record CANGOP010000016.1, on the reverse strand, counting down.
ATGAACGAGCACGCGCGCTCGGCGCAGATCTTCGATGTCGAACACTTCCCGACGGCGACCTATACCGGCACGCTGGGGGGCTTTCAGGACGGCAAGCCCACGGAAGTGCAAGGCACGTTGACGCTGCACGGCGTGAGTAAGCCGGTGACGCTGAAGATCAACCGGTTCTTGTGCAAGATCAACCCGATGCTGCTGAAGGAAGTGTGTGGCGCGGACGCGGAGGCAACGATCAACCGCGCTGACTTCGGCGTCAGCTACGGGCAGGCTTATGGTTTTGATATGTCGGTCATCTTGCGCATTCAGGTCGAAGGCATTCGCCAGTAACACCTGCAGATGGCCACATCAGAGAACCCCGTTCAGCGAGGTTCTTGTTTATGGGCCATGGGCGGCCCCGTAATGATTGTGGAAGAGTCGACAGCGCTCGGCGATGAGAATGCAGATGAGGGCGAGGGCGCCGAGCAGCAGGAAGCTCAGCGGCAGTAGCGCGAGGGAGCCGTGCCAAAAGCTGCCGCAGATCGCGCTGATGACGGCGCCGCCCAGTCCCATCGTCATGCCCTGCAAGGATGCAGCGCTGCCGGCGACCTTGCCCATCGGTTGCATGGCAATCGCGCCGAAGTTTGAGAGCGATAGACCGAAGAACAAGAGCGTGAGCCCTTGCAGCAGGGTGAAGGTAAGCATGCTCTCGTGGATCCACAGTGTCAGCAGTACATGAACGCCGCTGACGCACAGCAGCGATAGCAACGCAATGTGCGAGATGCGATGCATGCCATAGCGCTCGACGATCTTGACGTTCGTGAACGAACCGATGCCCATCAGGGCAGCGGCGCCAGCGAAGGCAGGCGCCATGCGGGACGGGGCGTGAAACACATCGACAAACACCTGTGGCATCGTCGACACGTAGGTCAGCAAGGCACCAAAGAGCAACATCATCGCCACCATATAGAGCAGCGAGGTGGGATGGCTCAACACATAGCGCGCGGCATCGAGAATCGGTTGCAGGCCGAAGTCATGTCGACGCTCGACCGGCAGGGTTTCGGGTAGCCGAAATCCCACCCAAATGAACATGCTCGCCGCGGTGAGCGCGAGGAAGGCGAAAATTGCCGGCCAAGGCGCTATCAGCAGGATAGCCTGACCGATACTCGGCGCGAGGATGGGGGCCGCCAAGAAAACGATGAAGATCGTCGAGGACACACGCGCCATTGTGCTGCCTGAAAAACGATCGCGAATGATGGCCCGGGACAGCACCGCCGTGGAGGCTGAGGCGATGCCCTGTAGGGAACGACAGATCAGTAGCATCTTGAGTGATACCGAGAAGGCCGCGACGAGGCTGAGCACGGCGTAGAGCGCGACGCCCGCCAACAACACGCGGCGACGTCCGAAGGCATCCGAGAGAGGCCCGAACACGAGTTGCCCGAACCCGGAGCCCATCAAGAACGTGCTGACAATGAACTGCAACCGATTGGGCTCATCGACCTTGAAAGCTGCGCCGATGATCGGTAGCGCCGGCAACATGGCATCGGTGGCCAACGCGCCTAGGGCCGATAGGAACGCCATCATCGCCACGAATTCGGCGTAGGGCAGACTGCGAACGGGCGCGGAATTGGGTGGGCTCGTCATGGCGGGACCTGAAGCGGGCGTCGACTCTAACAGGTTCAGCGCAGTGCGCTGCCGCGCAAACGTTCAACGAAGGCGCGCAAGGCGGCCGAGCCATTATTGCGTCGCCAGACGACCGCCAGTTCTGCGCTCGCGGCGTAGTCATCGATCGGGCGATAGACGACACCGGCGAGTGAGAGCGTCGTTACCGAGCGAGGGACGAGTGCGATGCCGTAACCGGCAGCGGCCAGCGTGATCGCTGTGATGAAGTCCCGAACTCGCAGAACAGGACCGGGATGAAAGTCGCCGAGACGCGCGAGACTCCCGAGGTGTTCTTCGAAGCCATCCTGTTCGTCGAACTGCGGCAAGACGAAGCGTTCGCCGGCGAGGGTCACGGGGGTGACTTTGCCGTGGGCGAGGCGGTGACGATCCGAGACGGCGAGCAGCCACCCCTCACGATGCACGACCAGCATGTCGAGGCCCTCGGGATAACTCGACCGCGGACGGAGGAAGCCGAGGTCCAGACTGCCGTCGGCCAGGGCCGCAAGCTGGCGGGGGGTATCGAGGGCTGAGAGTTCGACGGCGACGTCCGGTCTGGCGGTTCGAAAAGCCGTTAATGCCACGGGCAGGACGCCGGTCAGCGCGGCCGAGGCAACGTAGCCGATCGCGAGGCGCCCCAATTCACCCCGGCCGGCGCGGCGGGCGGCGACCGCGGCGCGATCTAGCTGCGCGAGTGCCGTACGACTCTCACTCAACAAGGCGTCACCGGCGTCGGTGAGGCTCACCGCGGAGCGTCGTCCACGCCGCAACAGCTGGGTTCCGAGTTGCTGCTCGAGTTCACGGATCTGCCGGGACACCACCGATTGGGCTCGCTCGAGGCGATCGGCGGCTCGTCCGAAGTGCAGCGTCTCGGCAACCGCCACGAAGGCTTGCAGCAGGTGGGTATCCAGCATTTTGATGCTCAAAAAGGATCAAAAATGAATATTAAACCATTGAAATGCATCAAACGAGTCTGGCGTAATGCCGATACTCTGCCCCGACACCGGGGCCTTTCCGTAGCCGACGAGGAATCGCACCATGGCCAAGAACGCGCCTTTCGACTGGGCTGATCCGTTTCGCTTGGACGACCAGTTGAGCGATGAAGAACGCATGATTCGTGACTCGGCGCGTGCCTATGCGCAGGAGCGCTTGATGCCGCGGGTGACCGAGGCCTATCTCCACGAGCACACGGACCCGGCGATCTTCCGCGAGTTCGGTGAACTCGGCCTTCTTGGCGTCACGATCCCGGTGGAGTACGGCGGTGCGGGTTCTTCCTACGTCGCCTACGGCCTCATCGCGCGCGAGGTAGAGCGTGTCGATTCGGGTTACCGCTCAATGATGAGCGTGCAATCATCGCTCGTGATGCATCCGATCTACGCCTTCGGTAGTGAGGAGCAGCGGCAGCGCTTTCTGCCTGGGTTGGCCTCAGGCGAGAAAATAGGCTGCTTTGGCCTCACGGAGCCGGGTGCCGGTTCCGATCCCGGTGGCATGAAGACGCGTGCAACCAAGACTGCCAACGGCTACCGCCTAAATGGTTCAAAAATATGGATCAGCAATTCACCCATCGCCGACGTGTTCGTCGTCTGGGCGAAGTCCGAGGCGCATGACGGCGCGATCCGCGGCTTCGTGCTCGAAAAGGGTACGCCAGGTCTCTCGGCACCAAAGATCGAAGGTAAGTTGTCGCTGCGCGCGTCGATCACGGGTGAAATCGTGCTGCAGGATGTTGAGGTCGGTGAAGATGCGCTCTTGCCGAACGTCTCGGGTTTAACGGGACCGTTCGAATGCTTGAACCGCGCCCGCTACGGCATCTCCTGGGGTGTGATGGGTGCGGCTGAAGATTGTTGGTACCGTGCGCGCAGTTACGGCTTGGAGCGTCACCAGTTCGGTCGCCCCCTCGCGCAGACGCAGCTGTATCAAAAGAAGCTGGCGGACATGCAGACCGAAATTGCGTTGGGTTTGCAGGCATCGCTGCGCGTCGGCCGTCTCTTCGATGAAGGCAAGATGGCGCCGGAGATGATCTCAATCGTCAAGCGCAACAACTGCGGTAAGGCGCTCGATGTTGCGCGGATGGCGCGCGACATGCACGGCGGCAACGGTATTCAGGCCGGCTACCACGTGCTGCGTCACGCGCAGAACCTCGAGACCGTGAACACCTACGAGGGCACCCACGATGTGCACGCGCTGATCCTGGGCCGCGCGCAAACCGGATTGCAGGCGTTCTTCTGAGGTGACGGTTATGACTGCGCCCCTCGCTGGACTGAAAGTCGTCGAGTTGGCGCGCATTCTGGCGGGGCCTTGGTGCGGCCAGACGCTCGCGGATTTGGGCGCCGACGTGATCAAGGTTGAAGCCCCTGAAGGCGACGACACGCGCAAGTGGGGTCCCCCGTTTGTGGAAGGTGCCGAAGGGTCGCGACTGGACGCGGCTTACTTTCATGCTTGCAACCGCGGCAAGCGCTCCGTGATCGCTGATTACCGCAAACCTGATGATTTAGAGTTCGTCCACGCGCTGATCGCTGATGCAGACGTCGTGATTGAGAACTTCAAGACGGGTGGCCTTGCCAAGTACGGACTTGATTACGCTTCGCTTTCGGCGCGCTATCCACGTCTCGTGTACTGCTCGGTGACGGGTTTTGGTCAGCAAGGGCCCTACGCTGAGCGTGCCGGCTACGATGCGATGATCCAGGGTATGAGCGGCATTATGTCGCTGACCGGCGAGCCGACGGGCGAGCCGCAAAAGATAGGTGTCGCCTTTGCCGATATTTTCACCGGTGTTTATGCTGTGATTGCGGTGCAGGCGGCGCTCGCGCAGCGCGAACGCACCGGACGTGGCCAGCATGTCGATATGGCTCTGCTCGATGTGATGGTCGGTGTGCTCGCCAATCAGGCAATGAATTATCTGGTCTCCGGCCAGGTACCCCACCGCTATGGCAATGCCCATCCCAACATCGTCCCGTATCAAGTGTGCGCGGTTGCCGATGGTCATGTGATGTTGGCGGTCGGTAACGACGGGCAGTTCCAGCGCCTGTGCGACGTTCTGGGTGCAAAGGATCTCGCTGAAGATCCGCGCTATCAGACCAACGAAGGCCGCGTCATCCACCGCATCGACCTAATGGCAGCGCTCGGTGCCTACTTGGTCCAATGGCCCCGCGATGCGCTCCTTGCGAGGTTGGCCACGTCTGCCGTGCCCGCAGGCCCGATTAATACGGTCGCAGATGTGTTTGCCGACCCGCAGGTTCAGTTCCGCGGGATGCAACTTGATCTTGCGGCGCCGGCGGTCGCGGGAGGGCGGATGCCGGGCGTGCGCACGCCGATCGCGTTCAGTGACGCGACCCTGAACACGCATCGACCAGCCCCACAACTGGGGGAACACACGGACGACGTCCGGCGTGAATATGGATTTGCACGGACCGATCACCAATGAGGATGTCATGGCTCAATCCGATGTGAAGCTGAACTTGATTGATGGCGTCTGGACAGCCGGTGTGGGCGCGGCGGACAACATCAATCCTTCGGATCTCGACGATACGATAGGTCGCTTCGCCCAAGGCACCGCGGCCGATGTAGATGCCGCGGTCTTGGCGGCTCGCCGCGCACAGCCTGCATGGTCCCGTTCAGTGCAATTGCGCTCAGATGTGTTGGATCGCGCCGCGCGCCTGATCGAAGCTCGTCGCGACGAGTTGGGGCGCTTGTTGTCGCGCGAGGAGGGCAAGACGCTGGCCGAAGGCATAGGCGAGGTGAATCGTGCGGCGCAGATCTTCCGCTTCTTTGCGGGGGAGGTGCTGCGCACGCCGGGCGAATCACTGGACTCGGTACGTCCGGATGTCGACGTGGAAGTGCGCCGCGAGCCGATGGGTGTCGTGGGCCTGATCACACCTTGGAATTTCCCGATCGCGATTCCGGCGTGGAAGATTGCGCCGGCCTTGGCGTATGGCAATACGGTCGTCATCAAGCCCGCTGATCTGACGCCGGCGTGTGCGCATGCGCTCGCGGAGATCTTGGTCGAGGCGGGTCTGCCCGCCGGCGTCTTCAATCTCGTGATGGGCCGTGGTCGCGTGGTCGGTGAAGCGTTGGTGGAGCATCCGGGTCTTTCTGCGCTCTCCTTCACCGGCTCGGCGGAAGTCGGTCGGGGTATCGTGGCCAAAGCCGCCGCGCGGCAGCTCAAAGTGCAGGCAGAGATGGGCGGCAAGAACCCGATGGTCATCTTGAACGATGCAGACCTTGACGCCGTTCTCCCGCAGTGCATCAACGCCGCGTTTTATTCCACCGGCCAACGGTGCACGGCGACCTCACGCTTCATTGTCGAGCGCGGCATTCTCGATGCGTTCTCCACCCGCATGAGTGCGCTCATGCAGTCGTTGAAGGTCGGTCATGCGCTGGATCCGCAGACGCAAATTGGACCGGTCGTCTCGGAGGGGCAGTTGGCGGGAAATCAGCGCTACGTATCGCTGGCACGTCAGGAAGGCGCGACGGTCGTGGGCGGGGAGTTGATCGACGGCGCGACGCGGGGCCATTACATGCGCCCAGCCTTGTTCCTCGATGCCACTAACGCAATGCGTACCAGCCGCGAAGAGATTTTCGGGCCGTGTGCGTCCGTCATCGCCGCCGATGATTTTGAACACGCGCTCGGGTTGGCCAATGATACCGAGTACGGACTGTCGGCCGGTATCTGCACGCGCAGTCTCAAGTGGGCGCGGGAGTTCACGCGTCGCGCGGAAGCCGGTCTGGTGATGGTGAACCTCGCGACCGCGGGTGTGGATTACCACGTGCCCTTCGGCGGTCGTAAGGGCAGCTCCTACGGCCCTCGCGAGCAAGGCCGCTACGCGGTCGAGTTCTACACAACGGTGAAGACCGCCTATACCGCCTACTGAGCAGTCCGAAGTGCCGTCTCGCGATCAAGCAGGCGGCGCTTCAGCGGCAGACCCCACCGGTAGCCGCCTAGGCTGCCGTCGCCTCGCAGTACCCGATGGCAAGGCACGAGGATCGCGATGCGGTTGGCGCCGCACGCGGACGCCGCTGCCCGTACTGCGCGTGGCGCACCGATGGCAACGGCGACTTCCGTATAGGTTACGCGCGCGCCCGGCTCCAGCGAGCGGAGGAATTGCCAGACTTTGAGTTGGAAGGCCGTGCCGCGCAGATCGAGCGGCAAATCGGGGACCGGACCCGATCCCTGTAAATGCTCTTCCAATGCCTCGATCCAGCCTTGGAGGGCGGTTTCCTCAGCAGTGGCAGGGTAGCAGGTGGCGTTCGGGAACTCCTGGTGCAGCTGCCGGATCAGCGAGGGCTCATCCGCGCCGAACTCCGCAAAACACACGCCGTGCACCGTCGCCGCCATCAAGAGCAGCCCCTCCTGCGTGGGGCGAGCGGCATAGTAGATCGCCTCGCCGCGTCCGCCGGCTCGGTAGGTCGCAGGTGGCATTCCCAATCCGCGCGCCGTTTCCCCATAGAGGCGGCTCGTCGAGGAGTAGCCGGCGGTGGCGATGGCATCGGTCACAGACTCGCCCGATTTGAGGGCTTCGCGCAGTCGCTGCATGCGATGACCGTCCTGATACTGTTTGGGTGATAGACCGAACTGTTGCTTGAAGGTGCGTTGGAAGTGGGCCGGCGAGAGCGCGGCACGCGCAGCCAACGACTCAAGCGGTAGCGCGTCCTCGGCGTGCTCACGGATATAGCGGGCCACCGCATGCAGGCGTTCGCAAAGAGAGGTTGGCTTGGGGTTGGTCATGGATAAACGATACCGGCTCAGCCGTCTGGTCGCACTCCGAATCCTGCGAAGGTCACGCCCATATCCGTTGTGCCCTCAAGCGCGCTAGAGTGGGCCCTCGTGCGAACGCTGAGGGGGAACTGCGCATGCCATGGTCACGTCGTGAATTTATGTCCGGGGTCGCGTTGGGGGCACTGGGGTCTACGGGAGTGGCCACGCCGGCTACCGCTGCCGAGATCGCGCCTAAGCAGCGCATGCTCGCCGCCAACAAGCCCGTCATCGTGTGTGCCGGCAACGGTTACGACTATCTAGATCGGGCCTACGAACACCTAAAGAACGGGGGTGACACGCTCGATGCCGCCATCTTGGTGGTGAAGGGTCCGGAAGACGATCCGAACGATGACAGCGTTGGCTTAGGCGGGTTGCCGAACGAAGAAGGCGTCGTTGAGTTGGATGCCTCCTGCATGCACGGACCGACGCGCCGAGCCGGGTCAGCCGGTGGAGTGCGCAATATCCGCACAATGGCGGAGCTTGCCCGCGAGGTGATGAATCACTCTGGGCACGTCATGCTGGTGGGTGAAGGCGCCGAGCGCTTCGCGGTGGCGCGCGGTATGAAGCGTGAGAACCTCCTGACCGATGAGACCCGCAAGGTCTGGCTGTTGTGGAAGGAAGCGCACTCGGACTGGTGGGGTCCTGGTGTGTCGAGCCCGAACTGGCGTGACCGTTTCAAGAACCGCTCGGCCGATGAACGCCTCGAGTTCCATGAGCGACTGCAACGAATCGCCGAGGACCTCGGCATTGATCCGGCGGTCCGTTCGGCGGCGATACACAAAATCGTCTACCCGCCGACGGGCACGATTCACTGCTCTGCGCTCGCGGCGAACGGAGATATGTCCGGCTGTACCACGACCAGTGGGCTTGCCTGGAAGATCCCCGGTCGCCTCGGAGATTCTCCGATCATCGGCGCAGGTTGCTATACGGATCAGGATGTCGGTTCCGCCGGTGCAACGGGCAGCGGTGAGGAAAACATTCGCGTCGCCGGCGCACACACGATCATCGAGAACATGCGACACGGCATGAGTCCATTGGAAGCGGGCATGGATACGCTGAAGCGCATCGTGCGCAACTACAACGGGGACATGAACCGGCTGCAGTACGTGGATATGACCTACTATATTCTCCGCAAAGACGGTGCCTATGCTGGTGTGTCGCTGTGGACGGGCTATGAGCCCGGTCGACCGCACACGATTGGCGTACATGACGGTACGCGACGCTTGGAGAAGACGGTGAGCTTGTTCGAGGGCGCCTCGCAAGAATGGCCGCCCATCGTGGCGCCGTCGAAGGCGAGCTTGTGATGCGCGGGTGCTGTGGCGCGCTGGCCCTATTCCTCGCGCAAGCGGCGCTGGCCGCGCCGCCGACTGTGGTGCTGGCTGCACGACTGATCGACGGCACGGGTGCCGCCGCCCAAGGCCCCGTCGCGGTCGAGGTGCTCGACAACCGGATCACCGCGATCCACGTGCGTGCGGGCTACACGCCGCCGGCCGGTAGTCGAGTCGTTGATCTGGGTTCTGCGACCCTGTTGCCAGGCTTGATCGACACGCACACGCACCTATTCTTGCAAGGCGAGTTGCCTGAAGAGGGCGGATACGACGCGCAGTTGCTGAAGCATCCGCAGGCCTTCCGCGCCGCGCGTGCGGTGGTCTCGGCGCGGCGTGCGCTCGATCAGGGTTTTACGACCTTGCGGGACTTGGAGACGGAAGGCGCCGGATACGGCGATGTCGGGATTAAGGAAGCTATCGAGGCCGGCTACATCCCCGGTCCACGTCTATTCGTAGCCACCCGTTCGATCTCGACAACCGGAGGTTATCCGCTGGAAGGCTATGCGCCGGAGATCACGGTGCCGAAGGGTGCGCAGTTGATCGATGGCCCGGTCGCCGCGCGCAAGGCAGCACGCGAGCAGTTGGATAACGGCGCGGACTGGATCAAAGTCTACATGACCCACCGCTCGTGGTTGGACGACAACGGACGACTGGTCACGCAGCCCACCCTCACGTTAGAGGAGCTGCGCGCGGTCACCGACGAGACGCATGGCTGGGGCCGCAAGGTGGCCTGTCATGCCTATAACGGCATCGGTCTGCAGCGTGCCTTGGATGGCGGTTGCGACACGATCGAGCATGGTCTTGAAATGACCGATGCACAGATCGCGCAGATGAAGCGCCAGGACCTGTGGTACGTGCCGACCCTCGAAGTGTACTACCGCGACTGGGATCCGGCAGGCACGCCGTCAGGCGAGCGCGATCGCGTTCGGGCGGCGGTGCACGAGGGCACGTTCCGCAAGGCGCTGGCCGCCGGTGTGAAGATCGCCTTTGGAACCGACATCGGTGGTATCCCCTGGAGTGAGCCCATCGCGCTGGAGTTTCGTCGCGAGGTGGCTCTCGGCATGACGCCGATGCAGGCAATCGAGTCGGCCACCCATCGCGCAGCCGAGCTGTTAGGTCGCGCCGGCCAACTCGGTGTGGTGGCGCCGGGGGCATTCGCGGATCTCATGGCTGTGCAGGGCGATCCGTTGCAGGATGTGGGCGTGCTTGAGCACGTCGTGTTCGTGATGAAGGACGGCAAGGTGCATCGCCTTGACGGGCCTACTGCCACCGGAGCCAGCCGATGACTGCGTCACCCCGTTCCATGGCGCGCCTCGCGGCGACCAGCCTCGTTGGTGCGAGTATCGAATGGTTCGACTTCTATCTCTATGGTGTGGCCGCTGCGCTGGTTTTTCCCACGCTCTATTTCCCCAAAGACATGCCGGCTTACGTATCCGTGCTCGCCTCGCTCAGCACCTATGCGGTGGGCTTTGTGGCGCGCCCTTTTGGTGCCGTGGTGTTTGGCTATGTCGGCGACCGGTTGGGCCGTAAAGCGGCGCTCACGGTGGCCCTCGTGGTCATGGGGCTGGCCACGGCATTGATTGGTCTTTTGCCCGGCTATGCCGTCATCGGTGTCACGGCGCCGACGCTGCTCGTGCTCTTGCGCTGCGTGCAGGGTCTGGCAATCGGTGGACAATGGGGCGGGGCGATGTTGTTGGTGGTGGAAAGCGCTCCGCCGGAGAAGCGCGGCTTCTACGGCAGCTTCGCGCAGGTGGGTGCCCCCGCGGGCGTGGTGCTCGCGAATCTCGCGTTCATCATCATCGACCACATCACCGATCACTCGTCGTTCATCGCATGGGGTTGGCGTCTACCCTTCTTGCTGTCGGCGGGACTCGTGGGTCTTGCCTGGTACATCCATACGCGTATCGAGGAGACGGCGGAATTCAAAGCCGTTGAGCAGTCGCTTGCGGGACAGCGGCCGATCTCGCCGATCCGCGATGCGCTCATCAATCATCCGAAGCGCGTCTTGCTCGCCGCGGGGGCGTTCATGGCGGTGCAGGTGTCGTTCTATATCGCCATTCAGTTTGTGGTGGTCTGGGGCAGTAATCCTGACTTCGGCCTTGGCCTGCCCAAATCAACGCTGCTCACGGCTGTCATGTGCTCAAGCGGGGTCATGGCACCGAGCTTGCTGCTGTGTGGCCGACTGTCCGACCGGTTCGGCCGGCGCCGCGTGTATCTGTGGGGCGCGGCGCTGACGGCGGTGTGGTCCTTTATCATGTTCCCATTGATCGAGACGCGCGAGCCGTTCCTGATCTTCGTGGCGGTCGCCATCAGCACGATCATCAATGGTCTGATGTACGGGCCGCAGGCCGCGCTCTTCGGGGAATTGTTTCCCACCTCGGTGCGTTACTCCGGCGCTTCATTGGGTTATCAGATCGGCGCGGCCTTCGGTGGCGGCTTTGCGCCGTTGATCGCGACGTGGATCCTGGAGGTCACGCACGGCACAACCTGGATCGCGGTCTACATCGCCGGCGCGAGTCTGATCACGATCTGTTCGGTTCTCGCGATTGGCACCCGCCGTGAAATGAGTGGCGGCACGCTCTAGGCGTGCCGGCCGTGCGAGGCTCAGGACTCGCCGTCGTCGCCGGCAGCGTGCGCACGCACAAAGCCGCGCTTGCCGGTTGCGAAGAACGCTAAGAAGCGCTGTGTCTCGGGTGACGGATAGTCACCCGAGGCAAGTGCTGCCGCGGCCAATTCGCGGGGGTTGCCAACGGTTCGACAGACCGCATGAAACGCCCGACGAATCTCGGCAATGGTGGTGGCGGAAAATCCGCGACGGCGTAAGCCGATGGCATTGAGTCCCACGAGCTCATCGCGCTCGGCAGTCATCGTGTAGGGCGGGACGTCCCGCGTCAGTCGGGTGAGGCCGCCGATCATGGCGCTTTCACCGATCCGACAGAATTGGTGAATGCCGGCGCCGCCGCCGATGAACGCGCGCTCACCCACGTGGACATGACCCGCCAAGAGCACTTGGTTGGCCAAAATAACGCGATCCCCCACCTGACCGTCGTGCGCGACGTGCGAGGTGGCCATCAAGAAACAGTCGGCGCCGATGGTCGTCGCTGTTCCCGGCTTGGTGGCACGATTGACGGTGACGTGTTCGCGCAGCACCGTGCGATCCCCAATCACGACACCCGACTCGGTCTCCGTCTTAAAGCCCAGATCCTGTGGGTCACCCCCGATCACGGCAAACGGGTGCACGACAACGCCATTGCCGAGGACGCTATGCCGGGTGATGAGTGCATGGGCGTGAATGATGCAATCAGCGCCGAGACGTGCACCGTCTTCGATGATCGCGGTCGGGTGAATGCGCATGCAGGGAGTCCACCATCAACAGCCACGGGACACTATCGTAACGCGTCGCTGCGGCCTCGTGGCGGCTGTCGGTGGCCCCGTGCGTTGCGCTAGGATCCTGATATGCAGGATTCAGACACATGCCCGTCCGTCGATGTGCTCGTGATTGGCGGCGGCGTGATGGGCGCATCCCTGGCGACTTGGTTACGTCTGTGTGACCCCTCGGTCTCCGTGGCCCTTGTTGAGCGAGATACCACGTGGACCTCGGCGTCCTCGGCCTTGTCGGCCGCGTCGATCCGGCAACAGTTTACCACTGCCGTCAACATCGAGATCTCGCGACAAAGTCTGGCGCTGCTGCGAACGGCCGCCGACTGGCTCTCGGTCGAGGGAGATCGTCCGGATCTGGGCTTTTACGAGGGCGGCTATCTGATCCTGGCCGGAGCGGAGGGCGCTCCGGTGCTGCGGCAAGCCCACGCGATCCAGCAGGCCCATGCCGCGGATGTCGCACTCTTCAGTCCTGCCCAGCTGCACGCGCGGTTTCCATGGCTGCACGTGCGGGATCTCCAGCTGGGTTCCCTTGGGCTGAGTGGCGAGGGTTGGTTCGACGGCTATCGACTCTTGAGTGCGCTCACCGCCAAGGCGCGACATCTGGGTGTGCACATGGTGCGCGGTGAGGTCGTGTCGATGATGCGTGACGGTCGCTCGGTGCGCGACGTGCGACTCGCCGATGGTCGCGGGTGGTCCGCCGGCGTCGTGGTGAATGCTGCTGGTCCCTGGGCCCGTGGGGTGGCGTCAATGGCGGGCCTTGAGGTGCCGGTTGCAGCGAATCGTCGCACGGTGTTCGTACTCGATTGCCCGACGCCGTTGCCGTCATGCCCGCTCATCGTCGACACCTCCGGCTTCTGGTTGCGACCGGATGGACCCTACTTTATTGGTGGCGTGGTGCCGACGGATGATGCGGCCGATCTGCCGCTCGAACCGGATCTTGCGCAGTTCGAGGACTCCTTCTGGCCGGCACTGGCGCATCGCATTCCCGCCTTTGAAGCTGTGAAGGTCGTGCGGGCGTGGGCTGGGTATTACGAGATCAACACCTTCGACCATAATGGGCTCGTCGGGCTGCATCCGGAGTCCGACAATTTCTTTCTCATGAATGGGTTCTCAGGTCACGGCATCCAGCAGGCACCGGCCGTGGGCCGTGCACTCGCGGAACGGATCCTGACGGGCGCTTACCGATCGCTGGATCTTGCGGCGCTATCGCCAAGTCGAGTTCAGCACGGTGCCCCTCTCACGGAATTGGCGATCATCGGATGAGTGGGACTCAGTCAGCTGCGTGGGGTGTTGCGCGCGACCAGCCATTGGGTCTGCGAGGATTCGATTCATGATGACTGATCCCATGGCTGCTCGATTCGATCGATTACGGGAGCACGTCACAGCCGAGTTCCGTCGCCGCTCGCCGCGCTCGGCTGCGGCGGTGGCCGCGGCGAGTGCGGTCATGCCCGGTGGCGATACGCGCACGACCACGTACTTCGAACCGTATCCGCTCTTCATGCAGCACGGTGCCGGTTGCCGTATGACGGATCTCGATGGGCGCACTTATCTTGATTTTTTGGGTAACTACACGTCCTTGATCCATGGTCATGCGCACCCGGCCATCATCGCGGCCGTGACCGATCAACTGCAGCGAGGGACGGCGTATGGCAGTCCGCATGAGGCGCAGACGCAACTGGCTGCCCTTCTGTGTGAACGGCTGCCGTCGTTGGAGCGCGTGCGCTTCTGCAACTCCGGAACGGAGGCCACGCTCCACGCGATTCGGGCCGCTAAGGCCTACACGGGCCGCCCCAAGATCTTGAAGATGGAAGGTGGATATCATGGCTCCCACGATGCGGCGGACATCAGCGTGTCACCGTCCATGGTGCAGGCCGGGTCCGCACATGCGCCGGTATCCGTGCCCGACAGCCCCGGGCTGTTCGCCGGTGTCGTCACGGACGTGCTCGTGGCCCCGTTCAATGATCTGGATGCAACGGTCGCGATCATTGAAGCGCATGCCGCAGATCTGGCCGCGGTGATCCTCGAGCCGGTGCTCGGTTCTGCGGGGGTGATTCCAGCGACGCAGGCGTATCTGCAGGGCTTGCGCGAGGTCACCACACGTACCGGCGTGCTGCTGATCTTCGATGAAGTCGTCACGCTGCGATTGGATGTGGGCGGTGTACAGGCGCGACTCGGCGTCACGCCGGATCTGACCGCCATGGGCAAAATCATCGGTGGCGGGTTTCCGATCGGTGCCTTTGGTGGACGTCAGGACGTGATGGCGCAATTCGATCCGCGCGCGCATCGCTTGCATCAGGGCGGCACCTACAACGGTAATGCCATCAGCATGCGGGCCGGATGCGTGGCACTGGAATGGCTGCCCGCCGCGGCAATCTCGAAACTCAATTCACAGGGTGATGTCTTACGGGGTCGTCTGAACAAGGTGCTGCGCACCCTCGGTGTGGCCGGACACGTGGGCGGGGTCGGTTCACTCTTGCAGATGCATCTGCAAATTGAGCAGCCGGTGCGTAATTACCGCGATGCGCAGGCGAGCCCGCGCGCCACACAGGAACTGCTGCATCTGGCGCTCCTCAACCGGGGCCTCTTTGCGGCCGCCCGCGGTGAATACGCGCTCTCAACGCCCATGCAGACGTCTGACCTCGACGAGGCGGTGGACTGCTTTCGAGCCGCGCTGACGGAGATCGCCGAGCTTTTGCCGCCCGCAGCCAAGACGGTGACCTAAACTTTTCGACCCTGCGTCCGATCAATGGGTCGCGTCGTAGACCCGCTTGCCGTCGATGAAGGTCATTTGGACCGTGATGGCGTGTAATGAGGTGATCGCCATCTTCCAAGGGTTTTGCTGAGTCACGACGAAGTCGGCCCGCTTCCCCAGTTCGAGACTCCCCAGATGATCGGCCTGTCCCTCAAGGCGCGCAGCGTTCAACGTGAAAAGGGTAAACGCGGTGTCGAGATTGACGGCTTCCTCATCGCCAATGGTCTCGGTGCTGCCACCCGGGCGCTGGCGGGTCACCATCGTCTCCATCCCAAGCCATGGATTGACGGATGGCACGACCGACCAGTCGGAGCCGGCGACGACGAGAGCATTCGTCTCGACCGCCTCACGCACGGGCATCCAGCGTCGCATCCGCGCATCACCCACCGCCGCGGTGACGTCCATCGACACCATGGGATTTGGATACCAGATATACGGGGAGAACTCCCATGCCATGGCGTTGGCCTGCACCCGCGGTATATCTGCCGCGTCCACAAAGGTGCTGTGTCCTACGGCGTGCAAGGGGCCACCCAAACCATTGCTGTGATGCGCAGCGGCCACGGCATCAATCGCGGCGCGAACCGCTGCATCGCCGGCGGCGTGGAATTTCACCGATAGCCCGAGACGATCCAAGACGGTCACAACGCCGTTGAGTTCGGGTTGCGGCACGAGCAGCAGACCGCGCGTCGGGCGGAGATCCTGACCGTTTGCGTGTAGATCCGCATACGGCGCCAACATGGCGCCGGTATGGCTTTCGGTGGGCACACCATCGAGGAACACCTTGACGCAGTCCGTCTGGAAGCGGGGTGTGGCGTACTCGGTGCGCCGAGCGATCAGCGCCTCTTCCGCCTCACGCAGGGCGGCCGGTGTCGGGTCCCACACAAGACAGCCGCGCATCCGTTGCGGGATCAGGCCCTCGCGTGAGAGGGCCGACAGCGGATCAATATCGGGCTGGCGAACGCTGGCAATGGTAAAGGAGGTGATGCCATAGGCCAGCATCTGTTGGGTCGAGAGCAGTAACGCACGCCGACGCAACGCAAGGGTGGCCGGCGGGACGACGGCCTCTACCAGTCGGGTCGCGGCCTCTCGCAGCAAGCCATTGGGCTCGCCGTTGGCCTCGCGCTCAATGATGCCACCCTCGGGATTGGGTGTGTCGCGTGTGATACCCGCTGCGGCAAGCGCCGCTGAATTCACCCAGACGCTGTGGTGGGCTTCGTCGTTGAGGACGACCGGATTCACGGGTGCCGCGGTATCCAGAAAGGCGCGGTTTTGCTGTCCTGTCTGAAAGGCTGCGGCCACCCAGTTGCCCCCCATTACCCAGTCCCCCGGGGCACTGGACGCCGCGCAGGCGCGTACGGCCGCTTGGATCACATCAGGCGCTGCCGCCGGCGCAAGCCGGCACTGAAACTGCTCGAGGCCTGCGAAGAGCGGATGCACATGGGAGTCATGCAGACCGGGCATCACCGTCGCACCCTTCAGTTCGATGATCTCCGCCGAAGGAGCCGCGGCAGCCCGTACGGCCGACTCATCGCCGAGTGCGATGATGGCGCCGTCGCGGACCGCCATGGCCTCGACCCAGCCGGTCGGCGTCTTGATATCACCATGGAGGAACAATTGATCGCCGGTGGGTGTCTCTGCGCTGCCAGGTTGTAGCCAGAGGGCTGCAAGCAGTGCGGCGATTCTTACATGCTTCATTGGATCCTCTCACGACT
>CANGOP010000015.1 GCA_947455595.1 Gammaproteobacteria bacterium | reverse complement strand
GGAATGGAGTAAGCGGCGGGCAGCAGCACCATACCCAACATCGCGGCCACGGAAACCACTGCGCAGACATTCATCAGCAGCTTGTAAATGAGCGTGGGTGAGCCGCCGTGGCGGATCCAGCGGTCAGCGTACCAGCCGGCGATCACGGCACAGACCGCGTTGATGAAATACGCTGCGCCGAGCACGCCGGCCATCGACTCGGTCGACAGGTGCCGCACATCCACGAGATAAAGCGGCATAAACGACAGGATAAAGTACCAGGTGAAATTGCCAGCGAAGTGTCCAAGCGACGCACCCCACAAGCCGCGCTGGCGCAGGATCTGGCGATAACTCGGGCTCACCGCAGAGACCTCGGTCGGCTTTGCCGGCGCCATTGAAGCTGTTCGAGCGGAGAAGCGCAGCCACGGGATCAGCCACAGGAACGATGCTGCACCAAATCCGATGAACACCGCACGCCAACCGTACTGCGCCATCAACATACCGCCAATGAAGGTACCGATGGCCGGCCCCACGAGGTAACCGAAGCTGATCGTGCCGTTCGCTTTACCCAAACTCGCCCTCGGCACGTAGGTAGCCAAGAGTGCTGAGCTCGCCGGAAAGATTGCGCTCTCAGCCAGGCCCAGCAGCAAGCGCATCCCAAGCAACACGGCGATGCCGCCGGCAAAACCGGTCAACAAGGTCGCGACCGACCACAGTGCGGCACCCACCGCCAATACGCGGTGCGCACCAAAGCGTTCAGTGGCCCAGCCCACCGGGATCATGGCCACCACATAGGTCCAATAGAACGCGGAAATTAGGTAACCGATCTGCTCCTCGTCGAGGTGCAACTGGCCCTTGATCATGGGCGCCGACGTCGCGAGGTTGCCGCGGTCGACGTAATTGATAAACAGCGCGAGCGTCAGCAACGCGACGAGCATGCGAGGCGCGCCAGAGGCACGTTCAGCGATGACTTTGGACACAGATTCCCCCCGGTCAGATCCGTCCGATGCTATCGGACGGTGACCGGGGACGCCACCGCAGTCTGATCAGCCGCCCAACGGACGCAGGAGGCTGCGCGAAATGATGTGCCGCTGAATTTCGCTCGTACCTTCCCAGATGCGCTCGATGCGGGCGTCGCGCCAGATGCGCTCAAGGGGCAGATCCGACATGAGGCCCATGCCGCCATGGATCTGCAAGGCTTCGTCCGCCACCATCGCGAGCACTTCAGTGGCCTTGAGCTTGGCCATGGCCATATCCATGTCAGCCGAGAGCCCTTGGTCGAACTTCCAGGCCGCGTCCAGTGTCAGTAATTCGGCGGCGCGCAATTCCATCGCCATGTCCGCAAGCTTAAAGGATACGCCCTGGAACTTGCCGATCTGCTGGCCGAACTGCTTGCGCTCGACCGACCACTGCATCGCCAAGTCCAACGCACGCTCAGCGCGACCCAAGCAGGTGGCAGCCACCTGCAGGCGCGTGGCGCCGAGCCAAGAGTTCGCCACTTCAAAACCCTGATGGACCTGACCCAAGATCTGCGACTTCGGCACGCGACAGTCGTTGAACTCAAGGATGCAGTTGTTATACCCACGGTGCGAGACGTTCTTGTACCCAGCGCGCACCTCAAAGCCGGGCGTGCCCTTGTCGACCAAGAACGCCGTGATCAGCTTCTTGGTGCCGCGCGGGCCGGTTTCCTCTCCGGTCGCGGCGAACAAGATGACGAAATCGGCGTGATCGGCATGACTGATGAAGTGCTTGGTGCCATTGATGACGTAGTCACCACCCTTTTCCACCGCCGACGTCTTCATGCCGCGCACATCGGAGCCTGCACCCGGCTCAGTCATCGCGAGGCAGTCAACTCGTTCGCCGCGCACGGACGGGAACAGATAGCGCTCCCGCTGCTCACCCTCGCACGCACACAGAATGTTCGACGGGCGTCCGACGCAGTTGTAATGCAGGGCGTAACCCGTGCGTCCCAACTCTTTCTCGTAGAGCACCCAGGTGAGGGTATCAAGGCCAGCGCCGCCAACATCCGCCGGCATATTGGCCGCGTACAAACCCGCTTCAATCGCCTTGGCTTTCAGTTCCGCATGCAGTTCCGGACGCAGAACGCCCGTCTCTTCAACTTCCTGCTCGTGCGGCATCAGCTCATTCGTGACGAAATCACGAGTGGTCTTGACGATCAGTGTCTGTTCTTCAGTCAAACCAAAATGCATGACAGTTCCCTCGTTCAGAGTCCGGTTGCCCGCGGCCGAGACAGCCGGCCGACCGGTTTGCGGTTTTTCTCAGTGGTGCGTGATGGGACACGCTCGCGCGCCCAGTCACGCCATAACGCTAATTGGCATTCGAGCTGGCGCATTTGCCGCTCAGCAGGCCATTCCGCCGGGCTGATCAGCGCACCCGCCGTGAGCCCATTCAAGAAGGTAGCAATAGCACCCAATACTTCGTCCCGGACCATATCGCCCCAGTGCGCTGACTCCGGCCAGTGCTCGGCGATACAGCGGCCATACAGGCGTGTGTATTCGCCATGTACCCAGGTGTTGATCTGCTTCAAGTGCTCATCTGCGGACATCTGCCCCCAGAACGCTACCCAAAATGCACTCTCGATACTGCGCTGAGTATCCAACGGCAGTGACTCTGCCAACACCTCGACCAGCGTCTCGCCTTCGCGAGCCGGCCGACCGAGACGCTCTTCGATACGCCGCAGCATCAGCCGCAAGGCGGCGAGGATGATTTCCTGCTTCGAATCGAAGTAGTGCGCGATCATGCCGGTGGTGTAGCCCGCCTCACGCGCAATCCGTACGACGGTGGCATTCTCAAAACCATGCTCGGCGACCACGCGACAGGCGACGAGTGCGATCTCATCGCGCCGCGCTGCGTGGTCGACGATCTTGGGCATCGATCAGGCCTTCTTCATCGCTATACCGCGGCCTGCGCCCTCGGGACGATCAAGGTTCGCGTGCGCCGCTTTGAGAGCCGCAAGCTTTGCCGCAAGCTCCGTCGGGAATGGCGTGGCCTTGGCGGCCTTCGCATCCACGTGGAGGAACAGGTGCTCGCCAGTGGCCGCAATGACGCCATCCGCCACGCGGTGCAAGCGGTGGAACAACCACAGACGTTTGTCGTCGGCATCGACGACTTGCGTCGTGACGTAGAAGGCGTCGCCCTGCTTCATCTCAGAGCGGAAACCGACCTTCATCTCGACGGTATACGGGGCGTGACCGGCGGCACGGTAGGCATCATCAATACCCACCTGACGGAACAGGACGTCCACCGCTTCGCCAAACACATGCTGATAGCGGTAGTCGGTCATGTGCCCGTTGTAGTCGACCCACTCAGGGCTTACGTTACCCTCAAACAGCTTAAGCGGCTGGTTCGGATCCTGCACGGATGTCTGGGCACGGGCGGCTGCCTCGTTGTACAGACGCGCTTCCAACGCGTTCAGTGTCGCGCCGGCGCCGATGTTGAAGGGCTTGAGCGACTGCTGAACGGCCACGAGATAGTTGTCCCGCAGACGCTCGAGTTCACGGATGGAGCGGCCCGCGGCCTGCTCGGCCGTGCCTTCGACCATACGGTCGATCAACTCTTCGGTGAGTTCAGGCGCTTCGAGCTTGGTCCACGGCCACTTCAGGCACGGCCCGAACTGATGGAGCATGTGGCGCATGCCCGGCTCACCGCCAGCCAAGTGGTAGATCTGATTGGTGCCCATCGCCGCCCAACGCAGACCAGGGCCGTAAATGATCGACTCATCGAGTTCACGTGTCGTGGCCACGCCCTCGTTCACCATGTGCAGAATCTCGCGCCACAGCGCTTCCTGCAGACGATCAGTGAGGTGGCCCGGCACTTCGCGACGAACGCGCAGCGCGTGCATGCCGATGTAGGTGTAGAACTCCGCCGCCGCTTCGATGCTGGCTGCGGCCGTCTTTTCACCGCCCACGAGTTCGACGAGCGGCAACAAGTAGACTGGATTGAAGGGGTGGCCCACGATCAAACGCTCAGGCGCCGTCATGTCCTTCTGCAGATCCGTTGGCATGAGTCCGGAGGTGCTCGACGCGATGATGACGTCGGCGGCGGCCACACGACTGACCTGCGCGAGAATGCGCTGCTTTAACGGCAGCTGCTCCGGAATGTTCTCCTGAATGAAGTCGACCTTGGCCGCCATTTCATCGAGGTTCGTGGTGAAGCTGAGTTTGCCGCGCGGCGGCAGTGGCGCCGAGGTCAATCGGGCGAGTGCCGGTGCGGCATTCTCGACCGAATTGCGAATCCACTCTTCCATCTCGGGCTTCACATCGGCCGCGATCACATCGATACCAAAGTGCAGTGCGCGAGCAGCCCAACCGCCGCCGATTACACCGGTACCCAACAACCCCAGCGTCTTCACCTGTCTCATGCGAGTCTCCAGAGCGAGGCGCGGCCGCGCCATTTTTTTAATGTGACGACAATAATATAACAACCCCGATCGAGGACAAGGGGATCCAAAGGGTAAAACGGGGATTAGGAGAGTGGGTCAGCAAGGCCGACCGCCCGACCCGGCCGAAGCGGCCGGGTGGGCCGTTCGGCGAGCTCCATCGGGAGCCCGCCGAACCAAAGGTCAGATCAGAATCTCTGGCCGAACTTCAGACCGATCGTCCGCGGCTGCACCGGGATCGAGTACACCTGACCGCAAATGGTCTCGGTGCACTGCGCAAACCGGGTCAGATCCGCATTCGAATCGAGCGCATTGTTGATGAACAGATCCCAGGTCGTGCGGTCCTTCGAGACGCCGATCGAAAGATCCACGATGCCGTAGGCGGCAATCGGGCCCAAGTGCTGCTGGTCAACGACCCGCAACTTCTGGGTCGCCTCGGTCTGGTAGACGTAGGCCGCCTGCCAGTAAGCATCCCAGTTATTGAGCGAGAACTCGTAGCGACCGACCACGTTACCCTTGAACTTCGGTGAGGACGGCATACGCGTACCCGCCGGCGCCAGAGGACCCGTGATCGAACTGCCGTCGGCGTAGGTGTTCACCTGATCCGGGCAGTTCGTGACACCGACCTGACCACAGTAATTTACAGTCAGTTCGTCCTTCGGCAAGAAGGTTGCGTTGGCCGTCAACGTGAAGTTGGCGGTCGCCGCCCACTGCAGCTCGGACTCGATACCCGTTGCCTTCGCACCACCGCCGTTGACGATGATCGTGAGGCTGTTCGGACCCAAGAACGCGAACTGGAAGTCCTTCCAGTCCTCCTGGAAGACCGCACCGTTCCAACGCAGACGGTGGCCGAGCCAGGAGGTCTTCCAACCGATTTCCTTATTGGTGAGGTAATCCGCCTGGTAAGGACCGATGCCCGCTGCCGACGTGCGGTTCACGCCACCGGGACGGAATCCACGCGAATAGGTTGCGTAGACCATCTTGTCCGGGTCGATCTTGTAGGTCAGGTTGAATCGCGGGGTGCTACCCGACTGCTTCACGTCGCGACTCAGGTTCGTGCAAGGCGCGCCGTGGAACGGGCGGTACGTCTCGTACGCCGGGTTGTAGTTCGGCTTCCAAGGTGAGCTCGCAATTTCTGGATTGCCGTTGGCATCTAGGACGTGGTTGCCGTTCGCGTCGAGCGGCCCGCACTGCGACAAGCCCGTGCGCGACGAGAAGTTATTCGAATAGCCGTAGAAGCCCTCAAGGCTGTTGTCGGTTTTGAAGAATCGGTAACCGACGGTCGCGGCCAACTTCTCATTCACGTCGTACGTGATTTCACCAAAGATTGCCTTGTCACGATCCACACGCTGCTGATTGGTCAACCACACGGTGTTGGCCCAACCTGGGATCGATAACAAGTCAGCAAGACCCGGTCCGTTGGTGCTCAACTCACCCGGCATGTAGTAACGCTCGTAGAACGTGTGCGTCTGACGCTGCACAAACGCACCGAAGGTGGCACGCAAGGCATTTTCCTTCGGCGTCGTGAAGCGCAACTCGTGGCTCCACTTGTCGAAGTTGTGGTTGCCGATCACCTGCTGAGCCGGATTGATCAGATGGTAAGCGTTATCGTAGAAGTAGTTACCCGAACCGTAATACTTGTCGTAAAAGAACGAGTAGTCACTGTAGTCCGCACCGTGCAACTGGTGGCGCTTGAGGTAGGCACCCGCATACACCATGTCTAAGTTGCCGATCTTGCCTTCGACGGTCAGCGAGCTCTGCGTCCACGACTCGCTACCCGTTTCCGGCGCAAAGTGCGCAACCTTCAGGAATCCAACGGCTGGGTCGTAACCGAAGAAGCCGTTGGCGGTCATCGACTGGCCCATGAAGCCCGGCGTGATGGTCCAATCGTCGCCAATCGTGATGCGGCCCTGCGCGCGGGCACCATAGGTGTCCACCGCGTTGTAGTTTTCCTTACGGAAGGCCGCGTTGCTCGATGCGCCGGCACCGATCGTGCCGTTGCCGCCGTTCGCCGCATCCCACGATGGATACGTGCGCACACCGTTGACGATGCCAGAGCCCGGCACGCTCGTGCCTGCAACGTTCGAAATAAAGCCCGCATCATGCTCAGACCAACCGACGAGACGGACGGCCGCCGTCGACGTCAGCGGCAAGTTCACGAAGCCTTCGGCGACATAGCCGTTGCTGCCGTGTGCCACATTGTTAACCTGCAAGTCATAACCCGAAGCAAAGGCCTTCGGATCCGGCTTGTTGGTGATGATGCGGATCGTACCGGCTTCGGAGCTGGCGCCGTACAGCGTGCCCTGCGGCCCCGCCAACACTTCGACGCGCGCGATATCGTAGACGTGGATATCGAGCGTACCGTCGATCATCGTAACCGGCTGTTCGTCGAGATAGGTGCCGACGCTCGGCTGCGAGCCTGAGTGGTTGCCGTCGCCGCCGGAGTTCACGCCGCGCATGAACACATGGGTCGTGCCCGGCTGACCGCTGTTGCCCTGGCCATTCGAGCGAGACATCTGCACGCTCGGCAGGTACTTCACGTAGGTGTCGAGGTTCACGACGTGCAACTCGGCAAGCTTCTCGGTGCCGAGCGCCTGGATGCTGACCGGAACGTCCTGCAGGTTCTCAGCACGCTTCTGGGCAGTCACGACGACCTCTTCGAGGCCTCCCGACGCTTTCTCTTCGGCGGCATAACCGACCGATACGCCGGCGAGAACGCCGGTAATCGCGGCTGCGAGCGGCGCGTAACGCGCCAATCGCGACCGGTCGCTCGGGGCGACGGCTGAATTTCGAGTGCGGTGCATGAATAGTCTCCCTTCTCTGTAAAGTCGCTACAAAATCAATCAAACAAGACCTTCGGCGGCCGGGAAGTCCGGTACCGACGGATACGCTTCGAGCACGGGGCCGAGTGCTGCGCGCAGCGGGCCCAACCAGGACTCGTAATGACGGAAATGGTCAACGCCGTCGCGATAGATCGGCTGACGGACCTGTTCAGAACTCGCCGTGCGGACAGCGCGGTCATTTTCGTAAAAACGTAAGCAGCTCTCTTCAAACGGCAATCCGCAATAGTCGAGCAAGCGACGGACTTCACCCTCGGTGTCGTCGATCATTTGCTCGTAAATGACGCGGTGTACGCGGCCCGGCAAGACGGCGTCGAAGTGAGCGAGCAGCTCGACGTAGTCGTGGTAGTAACGACCGACGTCGTCGAGCGAGTAGGAAAAGTTCTGCCCGCGTGCAAAATGCTGCTTAAACGCCGAGAAGCAGCAACCGAGCGGATGACGCCGAGCGTCAATGATCTTGGCGTTCGGCAGGATCAAATGGATCATGCCGATGTGCAGAAAATTATTCGGCATCTTGTCGATAAAGAACGGCGCTGGGGTTCTGCGCTGAATGCGCGTCTGGTTAAGGTAGCGCTCACCCAGCTCCGCCAGTTCCTCATCCGACATGTTCTGCAGGCAGGCCGGATACCGGGGCCCTTCGCCGCGGCCCGGCCGCCCGGTCAGTTCACGCGCAAACGACGTGATATCCGGCAATTCCATCGTGCCTTCCACTTGGGAGTGGCTCGAGAGAATTTGCTCAATCAGCGTTGAGCCCGCCCGCGGCAGACCCACAATAAAGATGGGATCCGGCGCGGGACATCCTTTTCCTGAGCGGCGCGAGACGAAGTCGGACGTGAAGACTTTCTGCATGCGACGCAACTGCGCGGTCGTCTCGTCGGCCTCATAGGCGACCATCTGACGACGGATCTCGGCGCCCTGCGTGTAGTGGGCAAAGGAGGCTGCGTAATCCGCCGCATCTTCATACGCCTTGCCGAGCGCGTACTGAAAATGCAAGCGATCGTCTTCTTCGAGACCTTCCTTCTGTAATCCAGACTGCATCGCTGCAATGTCATCAGCGGTGAATCGGAAGGTCTTGAGATTCGCCAGACTCCAATAGGCTTCACCCAACTCCGAACGCAACGCGATGGCGCGACGATAGGCAACCACCGCTTCGGGCATACGGCGCGCCGTTTTCAGTGCATGTCCGTAGCTCATCCAGATCTTGGGCTGGTCGGGATACTCCTGTAGCACCGCCTCGTACGACTCGAGGGACTGCGAGTAATCCCCCAGATTGGCGAGTACCGCGGCCCTCAGATTGCGATAGCTTGGGTTACGGGGCTCAATCGTGAGCAACCGATCCACTTCCGCGAGTGCGAGTTCCGACTTGGCTTGCCGGTACAGCACCATCGCATAGTTGTGTCGCGCGGCGTGGAAGCTCGGGGCCAGTTCGAGACAGCGCTCGAGCAGCGTTTGCGCATCCGCATAGCGACGCAGTCGCGCGCCTACCTCGGCCAACATGCGCAGTGCGGCAACATCCGTCGGGAGGTCACGCAGGTGATCGCGCAGCAACGACTCGGCAGTCGGCAAGTCATTGGCCACCACCGCATTCGCCACGGCCATCAAACGAGGATCTCGGTTGGCCGCCTTCAGAAACCGCGCGCGTGCCTGATCAGCTTCGTTGGCCTGCCCTGCGGCATCCAAATGATCGGCTAATTGCCGCCAGGCATCCGGACGATCCGGTGCGAGTTGTACAGCACGGCGCAGCGCGGACACTGCCTCAGCTAAACGATCGGCTTGGCCAAGCGAAACGCCATATTCAAGCTGGGATGCAGCCGAGCGAACTTGTTCAGTCGCCAGTGGCTCTAACAACTCGAGTGATCCGCTGACATCACCGAGAATTCGGCGCGCGACGCCGAGCAGCAGTCGTGCATGCGGATGGCCCGGCACGACCTTCAGGATCTCCGACGCCTGCTCCGCAGCCATCGCCGGCTGCGACCCCAGCATGCGAGTTGCATGATTCAACGCAACATCGAGCGTTCCAATGGGCTCGGATTGAGTCAACGAACTCCCCTCATGGCCTGATGACGTGGCCGCCGGCAGACCAATGATCTGACAACAGCCACGCTCCCCGAGTCAATTATGCGACGGAATTGCCACTAATTGACACAGCTGGAATTCAGCAAATGTTGCGACTTCACAACGAGCCCGTGAGCAGATCCATTCCACGGACCGACGCCACCATGCCGTGCAAGAGCAGCCGTCCAGCCGTAATTGCCGACAGGTGATTCGCAAAGTCATAGGACGGCGCGATCTCGACCACATCCATGCCCACCACTTGGTGACGGGCAGCCAAGCGCTGGATGAGGGCCGTGACTTCTTCATAGCGCAGACCACCGGGCGCCGGACCCATGACGGCCGGCATGACGGAGGGGTCCAACCCATCCGCATCAATGGTGATGTAGACCAGTGAATCAGCGGCGATATTGTCAAAAATTGCGTCAATAGGCGTCGATCGGAACTGATCTACTGTAATCAATCGCGAACCCCATGCGCGCGCAGCAGCCACCTCTTCCGGTCGCGCACTGCCCGTTCCTCGCAGCCCAATCTGGGTCATGCCCACAACCCAAGGGCAGCGACTCGCGGCATACAAAGGACTCGAGTATCCACCGTGGACACCCGCGACCTCGACGCGCCAGTCCAGATGCGCATCGATATGAATGATGTGGACGGGGCGCCCAAGTACGCCGAGGGCCTCGACCGCTGGGATCGTTACCCCGTGATCCCCACCGAGTAAAAAAACGGCCGCGCCGCAGGACCACAGCTGACTCAAAGCCTGCCGGGCCGCTGCTCGATAGACCGCAAATGGCTCGTCACCCCGCCGAAGGTCGCCACAATCCATGCGTCGCGTTGGCAATTGTGAGTACAAGGTGCCGTCGAATTCGAAATCAAAGTGGTGACCATCACCAAAGCCAAACTGCTCGGACTGCGCGCGGATAGCCGCTGGCGCCCGGGTCTGGTCGTTCGGGCACGGGTCGTGTGCATACGGTTCGCTGTGACCGATGCCGATCACCGCGATACCGGCGGACCAGTCCTTCGGATCGGTGACGATGTCAAAATCCATGAATGCCCGCTCGGGCGGCAACAGTTGGGGTGTCATGAGGCCTCCTTCACCACACGATAGCACCCGTCGGACAGTGCGTTGATTCGGATAGAATTCGGCCCTCGCTGAGGAAATCCCGCATGCCACTGCCCGTTCGTCGCTCATCCGTTATCGCCACCATCGGCCACGTCCGCGTCGGCGGCGATGCGCCAATCGTCGTTCAGTCGATGACCAACACGGATACCGCCGATATCGACGGCACGGTCGCGCAAGTGTTGGCATTGGCCCGGGCGGGTTCTGAAATCGTGCGCGTGACCGTGAACGAGAAAGAAGCAGCCGCGGCCGTTCCGCGCATTCGCGACGCCTTAGATCAAGCCGGCTGCTCGGTGCCTCTCGTCGGCGACTTTCATTTCAACGGCCATCGCTTGTTGAAAGACGAACCGGCGTGCGCGGAAGCACTCGCCAAGTTGCGCATCAACCCCGGCAACGTAGGACGGGGATCCAAGCGCGACACCCAGTTCGCCGAGATGATCGAAATGGCCTGCCGCTATCACAAGCCTGTCCGCATCGGCGTTAACTGGGGTAGCCTCGATCAAGATCTCGTGACGCGAATGATGGATGAGAACGCGCGCGCGTCCCAACCGCTCGACGTGATGGACGTCGTGCGTGAAGCGACCGTCGTCTCAGCCTTAGCCAGCGCAGCACGCGCCGAAGAACTCGGCCTAGGACACGATCAGATCGTGCTGTCCGCAAAAGTCAGCGGTGTGCAGGATTTGATCTCGATCTACCGATCGCTCGCCGCGCGTTGTGACTATCCGCTGCATTTAGGTCTCACCGAAGCCGGCATGGGTTCCAAAGGTATCGTTGCCTCATCCGCAGCCATGGCCGTCCTGCTGCAGGAGGGCATCGGTGACACGATCCGTATCTCGCTAACGCCTGAGCCCGGTGGTGACCGGACCCGCGAAGTGATCGTCGCCCAAGAACTGCTGCAGACGATGGGCCTGCGTGCCTTCACGCCGATGGTCACCAGTTGCCCAGGCTGCGGCCGTACGACCAGCACGTATTTTCAAGAACTCGCAGAGCGAATTCAGCGCCACATTCGCGAGCGGATGCCCACCTGGCGCGCCACCCATGTGGGCGTTGAGAACATGACGGTCGCCGTCATGGGCTGCGTCGTCAATGGACCGGGCGAGAGCAAACACGCCAGCATTGGAATCAGTCTGCCGGGCACCGGTGAGCGGCCGGTGGCCCCGGTCTATGAAGACGGCGAAAAGACGGTGACCCTCAAGGGCGACCATATCGCTGAGGAATTCCAAGACCTCGTCGAGGCGTATATCGTCCGTCGTTATCCGAGGAGAGCCGAATGAATGCGTTACTGGCTGACCGTCGTTGTAAACCCTGTGAAGGCGGGATCGAGGCCCTTGCGTCGGCGGCCGCTCACGCAGCGATGGCTAACCTTCACCCGTCGTGGCGACTGAACGCAACGGCAACCCAACTCGAGCGCGATTACACCTTCCCGAACTTCCTACGCACCATGAGCTTTGTGAATGCCCTCGCGCACATCGCCAACCAGGAAGATCACCATCCGGATCTGCAGGTGGGCTACAACTACTGCCGGATCGTGTACACCACGCATGCGATCCAAGGCCTATCCGAGAACGATTTCATCTGCGCGGCCAAGGTCGACCGCCTATAAAACTTAAGTTGGACGATGCCCCTGCGCCTTGCGTGCCCGAAAGGCCGCAAAGGCACCGATCACAAAGCTAAAGAACAACACCGACGCTGCCAACTGCAAGGCCTGAGCCGCAGGATCAAGCCAGTGTGACGGCTGTAGATATGCCATGCGTTGCGCATCCACCGTCGTCCGGTACGCAAGACGCGCCGCCAACAAGCCCGTTTGACAAACGGTATAGAGCACGTAGGCGGCCAGACCCGTGATCACGGCACCGAAGAGCCCGATGCTCAACGCCCCCCACAACCGGGCGGCATGTGACCACGCCTGCATCGACTGTTGCGCGTAGAGCGAAACGAGCGCCATCGCAATGACCGGAATGTCGTCGGCCACACCCATCGCCATGGCGCCAAACCACAGTTGCGGCAACACCAATCCTAGGACGGCCACCAGAGCGCCACCCAACGCCCAAACAATTGGGCTTGGCAATCGAGGATCCGGTGTCATCCGAGTAAAGCTCTCGACACAAGATGCTGCTTCACCGGCCCCAAGCGCTGAGCAAGCCCGAGCAATCGCCGGCGTGCGCCGCGGATCCAAGCGCGCTCGTCGGTATAGACGCGATAAATCGCGTCCAAGGCTGCACCGAAGACCGCATTGTCGGCCTGTCGCGCTCGCGCATAGCGGCCCAGTGGACCCGGATCACCGATATCGCCTCGGCGTGCTCGCTCAGCCACGATCTCATCAGCCAACGCCAGCACATCCAAGAACCCTTGATTCACGCCTTGGCCAGCGAGCGGATGCACGGCGTGAGCCGCATCCCCGACCAGTACGAAGCGCGTCGCAGCGTAGTGCGCCGCATTGAAGTGTCGTAACGGAAAGCTGCCGCGTTGCGCGACCACGTCGAGTTGGCCTAGCACCGCATCGCTCGCGGCCGTCACTGCCGAGGAAAATGCGTCGTCATTCAGTGCCATCAAAGCGTTCGCTTGCGCAGGCGGCAACGACCAGACCAACGAGACGCGGCCATCCGCTAACGGCAAGAGCGCCAACGGCCCGCCCGGCAGAAAGCGTTGCCGAGCAGCAGCCCCATGCGGCTTTTCAGGACGCAGGTGTGTCACGATGGCGGTCTGCGGATAGGGCGTGGGATCGCCCCGCAACCCCGCGAGGTGGCGCATCGGTGATTCCGCGCCATCGGCGGCGACCACCAGCGCAGTGGATACGCGTCGCTCGCCCAGATCAACGACGGCGCGATCACGCTCCAACTGTAATCCCACGACGGGCGTACGCAACAGCGTCACGCCCAGTGCAATAGCGCGCTCAATCAAACTCGCAGCGATCGCTTGGTTCTCGACGATGTGCCCGAGATCCGGCTCGCCGATTTCCGCGGCATCAAAGACCAGTGCATTCGGCCCGTCCGGGGGATCCTGTGCATCCCAGACGATCATCTGCTCGTACGCGGCAGGACTGCGCGATGAGAGCAACGGCCATGCACCCACTTCCGCGAGCAATCGCTGACCCGCACGGGAAACCGCCGACACCCGAACGTCCAACGGCTCTTGCGGCAAGGGCATGAGCGTTGGACGCGGTTCAACCAAGGCGATTCGGAGTTGACCTGGCCCGGTGCGTGACGCCAACAAGGCTGCAAGCGCAGCGCCGACCATACCGCCGCCGCCAATCAAAACGTCGAAGTCTGGACGCGTCATGACGACCCTTCTACACGGCGGCGCAGCGGTAATCCGCGCGACAACCGCGGCAGACGACCAGCAAATCCCTGGGACAACTTCGACATGGCCGACTTCGCCGTGGGACTGAGATCAAAGAGTACAAGCCCTAATCCGCGGGCCATCCGCACAGGACCTATGCGACTGCCGAACAGCCGCACTAAGCCATCGGTAAACCCAATGATGGCGTTGCGATCGGTCTGTCGCCATTGCGCATAGCGCGCCAGCAACTCCGGAGATCCCGGATCTTCACCCGGCGCATCCGCCAACACTTCGGCGAGGGTCGCTGCATCCCGTAACCCTAAGTTGAGACCTTGGCCGGCAATCGGGTGCATCCCTTGCGCGGCAGCACCGATCATCACCGTACGCGGTGCCTCAGGAGAATCCGCCTTCACGAGCGACAACGGATAGGCATGCCGTGGAGCGACTGCGCGAAATTTGCCGAGACGCCAACCAAAGGCCACCTGTAACTCACTCAGGAACTGCGCATCATTGAGCGCAAGAACCCGTTGCGCTTCATCCGGCTCCAACGTCCAGATCAGACCTACGCGACCATCCGGGATCGGCAACGCAGCAATCGGACCCGACGGCGTAAACCGCTCGTAGGCGACGTGATCGTGCAATTGACCTGGCGTCGCCTGAGCAATCACCGCCACCTGACCGTAATCAGATCTCGTGGCACCGATACCGGCCCCCTCGCGAACACGTGAGGCAATGCCATCGGCCGCAACAGCCAACCGAGCGCGCAAAACTCGTCCGTCGGTCAGGGTCAGACAAGAACAACCTGATTCAACGCTGGCGGACGCAACTTTCGCGGGCGCCCAGAGTGTTAATTCCTTGGCATGACGCAATCGGCGCCACAGCGCACGACCCACGACACGATTCTCCACCACGAATCCGAGAGCGGGGATGCCTTCCTGCGCGGCATCGATCACGGCAGAACCGAACCGACCGCGCTCTGAGATATGGATCTGGCGGATGGCTGTCACTTCCCGCGCAACCTCATCCCAGATCCCGAGACCCTCAAACACGCGTCGCGAACCATTCGACAGGGCGGTCGTTCTCGTATCAAAGCTGGGCTGGGACTCCTCTTCAGGGAGCACCGCCTCAATCAGCGTGATCGATAGACCGAGGCCGGTCAGCGCCAGTGCAAGACTCGCCCCGACCAGTCCGCCGCCCACAATCGCGACATCGCAGTCGACGGCGGATGGGCTTACTTGAAGGGTTGGCATGTCAGGACCGGGCCGCCATGAATCGTTCGATGTCATCGGCACTTTTCACCAAAGCACCCGTCAGGACCTCAGGGCTGCTCCGCGTCACGGCAACATCATCCTCAATGCGGATCCCGATTCCCCGGAACTCCTTCGGCGCGCGGCGACAGCCAGGCTTCACGTAAAGTCCGGGCTCAACGGTCAGGACCATGCCTGGTTCAAGAACCCGCCAGGCATCGCCGACTTTGTAGTCACCGACGTCATGCACGTCTAGCCCCAGCCAATGTCCGGTGCGGTGCATAAACCACTCCCGGTAGGCGCCTTCTTTGATCAGCTTGCTGACTTTGCCGCTCAGAAACCCGAGTGACACCAAGCCCTGCGTGATGACCCGTACCGCCGCATCGTGCGGATCGTTCCAATGATTGCCCTGGCGGCATTGTTCGATTGCGGCCAACTGCGCCTCCAAGACCACATCGTAGAGCGCCCGTTGCGCCGACGTGAATCGGCCGTTCACCGGAAATGTCCGCGTGATGTCCGAGGCGTAATAGTCCAATTCACAGCCGGCGTCGATCAGGACCAGATCGCCATCCCGTAGCGGCTGAGCATTCTCGCGATAGTGCAGGATACAGGCATTGGCGCCGCCACCGACGATGGGCTCATAGGCCGACACGCCACGGTTACGATGAAACTCATGCACGATCTCGGCGGCCAATTGGTATTCGGTTACGCCTGGCGCCGCCAACCGCATCGCGCGCTCATGCGCCGTGACTGACACCGCCGCCGCTTGACGCATCGCAGCAATTTCCTCGCGACTCTTATAGAGCCGCATATCGTGCAGCAGGTGATCGAGCGCAACGAACTCCTGCGGGGTGTGCATGCCCTGCTTCGCTTGCGCCCGCAGCCCATTCACCCAGCCGATGACCCGCTGGTCGAACTCCGGATGCAGACCCATCGTGTAGTAAACGCGGGATCTGCTTTCCAGTAGACCCGGCAGGATGTCATCGATATCGGCGATGGGGAATGCGTCGTCCGCGCCATAGCGTTCGACCGCACCCTCGGGGCCGGCTCGCAAGCCATCCCACATCTCGCGGGTAGGGTCTCGATCGCGCACAAACAGGATGACCTCCCCTTCTGCGCGGCCCGGCAGCAGTACAGCCACCGCTTCGGGCTCCGGGAACCCCGTGAGAAAGTGAAAGTCACTGTCCTGACGATACGGGTACTCAGTATCGGCGTTGCGCTTGCGGACCGGCGCGGCCGGCAGGATCGCGATGGCATCCCGCCCCATCATCCGCATCAACTGACACCGCCGCTTAGCGAACTCACTCAGCTTCATCAACCATCTCTCCACGGGGATCCACGAGTTCCTCATGCACAAGCTGGGCGCTCGCGCGCAGATACTCCACGAGCTCGCTATAGGCCGCTTCACTGTCCTCTTCGGCGTCTTCCTCACCGACGGACGCCCGCGCGATCTCGGCAAAATCGGCCACGATCTCACGCACCGTATCCGGCCAGCCCGCAGGTGGCACCGGCACGGAACCGAGTCCCGCTAAAAAGCCCGTGCACCAAGTCGCGAGGGCGGCGGTGCGCTCATCCAGTGCCACCTCATCGCCCGGCAGCAAAGGTCCGAACTCCATATCTGGCCCGGATAAATGGACGGCGGTTTCCCGACACAGAGCGGTGAGCACTTCGCGGGCGTGCATCGCACGTTCCGGCGCTTCCGTACCGCCCAGAATGTCGTCGATCCAAGCGTCAGCTTGGAAACTCAGCGATGCGGCGAGGGTGCCGCTCAGTGCGCCGTGCGCCTCGGCCGCCCCAAGGGCAGCCCCGGCCGCGTCGAGCGCGGTATCCAGTTCTTCGTAAGTGACAGTGTGCATACCGGGATTCTAGCGCGTTGACCCACCTGAGAGCCGCGCCTATAGTGCGGCCATGAGCGAAATCACACCGCAATCTGCCGCCGATGCCGAGCTCAAGAGGCTCGAAAGAAGCCTGTCGGAACTGATTCTGACGGTCGACCGCCTGAAGGAAGAGAACCGGTCGCTCAAATCGCGTCAGGAATCTCTCGCCGCTGAGCGAGCCGCCCTGATGCAGAAGAACGAGCAGGTTCGCGCCCGGGTAGAAGCTATGATCGGCCGATTGAAGTCCATGGAGCATGGCGCATGAGTGACCTCCCGGTCTCCCGAGTCTCCGTGCGGATCTTGGAAAAGGACTACCAGTTCACTTGTGCTCCCGACGAACGGGCGGCGTTGTTGGACTCAGCAGAGTACCTCAACGGCGAGATGCGGAAGATCCGGGATACCGGCAAGGTGATCGGCTTGGACCGCATCGCGGTCATGGCCGCACTCAATATGGCCAATGAACTGCTCAAATCCCGCGCGCGCGATGCCTCCTTGGACGTCGATGTCGTCCAGAAATTACGGCAGATGCGCGAACAGGTCGACGCCGCGCTCACTCGCGGACAGCAACTCGACCTTTAAACACGTATCTCTCGCAGATGAGACTTACTGCGTTCTTTCGGACGCTGTGATCGGTTAGTCTTCATCCCGGCGCCGCCTGCGGTGTTCGACATGGGTCAAGACCTCCCGGCCCTAATTGCGTTACCCCGGGGCAAGTGCTTGCAAGACCATTGAGCATGTCCGCCTCGATGCGGAAAGCCTTAAGTCTCGCAGTACGCCCCACTTGTTGCTCCGGTCCGGGAGCAACGATTCGTGACGGCACAGGCGGACGGCGCCACCTCTTTCTCTATTCACCCACCCCACCGATGGCGTCGGCGGGTGGGACGCGTAGGAGCATGTGATGAAGCACTGGCTGATGAAGAGCGAGCCGTCCGTGTTTGGTATCGACGACCTGAAGAAAGCGCCCAAGAAGCGCTCTGCCTGGGATGGTGTCCGCAACTATCAGGTGCGCAACATGATGCGCGACGAAATGCAGGTCGACGACCTTGCCTTCTTCTATCACTCTAGCTGCGATGAGCCTGGAATTTACGGCATTTGCCGCATCGCGAAGACCGGCTATCCGGATCACACAGCATTTGATCCTACCAACGACCACTTTGATCCGAAGAGCAAGCCTGACAGTCCGACCTGGTACATGGTGGATGTTGAGTTCGTTGAACGCTTTGAGCGACCGGTCACGCTTGAGAAGCTACGTGCGCACGCTGAAAAACTCAGCGATTTGTTGATCCTCAAGCGTGGCAATCGTCTTTCAATCACACCAGTGACGAGTGCAGAGTGGCGTTACATCGTCGCGCTCGCCCACAAGTAATCATCAGTGATGATGCGCGGGCTTATCACAACAAAATGATGGTTGCTTGTAATTTGACTTTTTGTGTATATACTCCACCCCCGGACTAACTCTTAATTGGAGAACTACTATGGCGACCAAGAAGAAAGCTGCGAAGAAGAAGGCAACGAAGAAGAAGGCTGCTAAGAAGAAGTAAGCCTTTTGAAGTTGCGGGGATGACGGTCTCGACCCAAACCCCCTGATACTTCGCTGACTGTGCCCGCGTATGCGGGCACAGTCTTTTTTGCATCCCGGAAATCTCCAAGCTCATTGGATGGGATGCGGATTGCACTGCATATATAGGGTTTTTCGATGAACAGCGATGAACTGAAGCGTCGAGTAGCGGAAGCCGCCGTGGCTTATGTGCCGGAAGGATGCGTACTCGGTGTGGGTACGGGCTCGACGGTCAATCACTTCATCGCAGCGCTCGCCGAGCGCAAGATTCAGCTCGCCGGCGCCGTCTCCAGTTCTGAAGCAAGCTCGCGCTTACTCAAAGCTGCCGGTTACGACGTGCTCGATCTCAACTTCACCGGCGATCTTGAGGTGTACGTTGATGGCGCAGACGAGTCGAATCGCCACCTTCAGCTAATCAAAGGCGGTGGCGCAGCACTGACGCGAGAAAAAATCGTGGCGGCTGCCTCGCGGCGTTTCATCTGCATCGTGGACCAATCCAAGGTCGTTGATGTGCTCGGCCGCTTCCCACTACCGATCGAAGTCATTCCGATGGCGCGCTCATACGTCGCTCGCCAACTCGTGAAGCTCGGCGGGCAGCCGGTCTATCGCGAAGGCGTCGTGACTGATAACGGCAACGTGATTCTTGACGTGCACAATCTGGCGATCGTCGATCCTAAAGGCCTCGAAGACGCGCTCAATGGAATCGTCGGCGTGGTGGCGAACGGATTGTTCGCTCGACGGCCCGCCGATGTGCTCTTGGTCGGCTCGGCCAACGGCGTGGAAACACTGACGGCCTAAGGTTGTGTGGACGTCGAATCCTGGCCGTTTAAGTATTCGGTCAGCATCGCGTCTTTTTCCAGCCACACGTTGCCCAACCAATCTTGGAAGCGGCCGCGGAACGCGTCATCGCCCACGTAATCACCCGCCGCTTGACGAGTCGGAATAGTCCGACGACGGACGTCCACCACGATCTGCGGCACGCGGCCACAACACAGATCCCAGAAAGTGGCGTCACCTGCGGGATAGGCAATCGTCACATCGAGCATGTCGCGTAGGATGGGTCCGAGTGCATCCATGACGAAAGCGATGCCTCCGGCTTTCGGTCGCAACAGATGCTGATAAGGGGATCGCGTCGTCAGTCGCTTGGCCGGGGTGAAGCGAGTGCCCTCTACAAAATTAATAATGGATGTCGGGTGATCGCGGAATTTCTCGCAGGCCCGCTGGGTCGCCTTGAGATCGGTGCCGCGCAGTTCCGGTCGCCGAGCCAACTGCTCTTTGGAGTAGCGCTTCATGAAGGGCATATCCAACGCCCACCACGCGAGACCTAAGATGGGCACCCAGCGCAGCGAATCTTTGATGAAGAATTTCAAAAACGGCACGCGCCGATTCAACACGGTCTGCAAAGCCAAAATATCCATCCAAGATCGATGGTTGGCGATGATCAGATACCAGCCGTCGCGATTGAGGCCTTCAAGTCCCGTGACCCGCCATTGAATTTGTTGCGTCAACTTGAGCAGCGCGGCGTTCACCGATACCCACGCTTCAGCCAACCCGATGAGCACCGCACTCACGAATCGTCGGAACGGCGGAATTGGAATCAGGATTTTCAGGACGGAGATGACCAGAATGGCACCGCCCAACACGATCGTGTTGGCCACAAATAAGGTCATCAAGATGAGTCCACGCAACGGACCCTTCGGTATCTTCAACACCTGCAGACTCCCAGTTGTCCGGCGACATTGTGCGCCGAAGACCCATCAAAAAGACAAGGCCCGCTTGCGCGGGCCTTGACGTTTTGGCTGGGGAACTAGGATTCGAACCTAGATTGACGGAGTCAGAGTCCGCTGTCCTACCGTTAGACGATTCCCCAATATCCGGAATCGACTTCCACTCGCGGCACGACCGGTCCAGCGGAGACCGGTCCGTCGGGTCACTAAACCCGACGGAACCCGCGACTGGCTTAACGCTTCGAGAACTGAGTTCCGCGACGCGCCTTACGACGACCAACCTTCTTACGCTCGACCTCACGGGCGTCACGCGTCACAAAGCCGGCGGTACGCAGCGACTTGCGCAGCGTCTCGTCGTACTGAAGCAAGGCACGCGTAATGCCGTGACGGATCGCGCCAGCCTGGCCGGTGATGCCACCGCCATCCACCGCGACTTTGACGTCGAAGTGGCTCGCCATCTGGACGAGCTCAAGCGGCTGACGAACGATCATGCGACCGGTCTCACGTCCGAAGAATTCTTCGATCGTGCGGTCGTTGATGGTGATCTTGCCCGAGCCGGGCGAGAGGTGGACGCGGGCCGTCGAAGTTTTGCGGCGGCCGGTGCCGTAGTACGTGGTGGGCATGGTCTTACCTTGGAGAATCCGGGACTTCAGGCGAGCTCAACAGCCTGCGGCTGCTGCGCAGTGTGGGGATGTTCCCCGCCTGCATACACATGAAGCTTCTTAAACATCTTGCGACCGAGCGGACCCTTCGGGAGCATTCCCTTGACCGCAATCTCAATCGCGCGCTCCGGGTGCTCCTTCAGCATCTTGCCGAGCGCAATGCTCTTGATGCCGCCGATGGCGCCCGTGTGATGGAAATAAAGCTTGTCTGTTAGCTTCGCGCCGGTGACTGCCACCTTTTCGGCGTTGACGACAATGATGTTGTCGCCACAGTCAACGTGCGGAGAATAGGAAGCCTTGTGCTTGCCGCGCAGACGAACGGCGAGTGCGGTGGCCAAGCGGCCGAGCGTCTTTCCAGACGCATCGACGACGAGCCAATCGCGGCGCACCGTCTGAGACTTTTCAAAAACCGTGTTCATGGAATACTCAGGGCTGTCGGGCCGGCGTGGGGCCGGCGAAAGACCGCGAATTGTACGGGGTTTTTTGAGACTTGCAAAGGGTGTCGGTAACTCCCGCTCCAACACGGCTTTCGGACGTTCATAATGTGCTCCCATGACAGACAATCTGCGCACAGAATCCGCTCTGGATCGGCTAATTTCCATTGTGGATCATGCACTTAAAAACGCCACCGGATGCCCACCGGCGACGGGCAGGCCAACCCCCACCCCCGCGGTTGCGCGCGAAACAACCCCTTTGCAGCCCCCGCAACGGCGCCACTCAGCGGGTTTGATGCGCGTCAACCACGCCGGGGAGATCGCCGCGCAGGCCTTGTATCACGGCCAAGCACTCGTCGCGCGGGACCCGGCCGTCCGCGATTTTCTCATGGAAGCCGCGCGCGAGGAGGGCGATCACCTCGTGTGGTGCGCGCAGCGTCTTCAGGAATTGGACGCCCGCCCGAGCTTACTCGGCCCGCTCTGGTACGTCGGCTCTGCCGTCCTCGGTGCGGCCGCCGGGCTTGCGGGCGATGCGATGAGCCTCGGATTTATCGCAGAAACGGAACGCCAGGTGGAAGGCCATATCCACCATCATCTGGAACGGTTGCCGGCGGACGATGACCGCAGCCGGGCCATCCTGATTCAAATGAAAGCCGACGAAGCGGCCCATCGGGACCATGCGATGAATCTCGGCGGCGCGAGCTTGCCCGCCGCCGTACAGGTCCTGATGCGAAACACCGCAAAAATCATGACAAAGAGCGCCTATTGGTTCTAGCGAATCGCTTGATCGCGGTTGCGACTGTCTTGATTATGTTCTATACGTTCTTCATCACAGACTGGGGTTAAGGGGAAGCGGGACAATGGACGATCAGGTCAAGCTCATAGGCGACGTTCCGGCAATCAATCGCTTTCTGAGCTATTGCCGTATTCGCTCGGTTCCATCCAAGACCGTCCTCATTCATGCGGGCGATCTGCCAGATATCCTCTACTACATCATCAGCGGCTCGGTCGAAGTCATGATCGAGGATGAGGAAGGCAATGAGATGGTGTTGGCCTACCTCTCCCGCGGTCAGTTCTTCGGCGAAATGGGCCTCTTCAGCGAAGGCTCCACACGCAGCGCTTGGGTGCGTACTCGTCAGTCGTGTGAACTCGCCGAAATGACTTATGCGCGTTTCCGCCAAATTGCCGCAGAAAGTCCGGGACTTATTTTCGAGTTGGCCACGCAGCTCGCGACCCGTCTGGATCGAACCAACAAAAAGTTGGGCGACCTCGCCTTCGTCGACGTCATCGGCCGCGTCGCGCATGCCATCATGGATCTGTGTGGTGAGCCGGATGCCATGACCCATCCACAGGGTATGCAGATCAAGGTCAGCCGACAGGAATTGTCGCGTTTGGTCGGCTGCTCGCGTGAAATGGCCGGGCGAGTACTGAAGACCCTTGAAGAGCAGGGTCTACTGAAGGCGACGGGCAAGACCGTCGTTGTCTATGGTGCGCGCCCAAAACCCCGCCGACCGTCCGTCGTGCCGACCAAGGAAATGCGCGATCGCATCGCCCGCAACCGCGCTGACTAACCCTCAGCGCCCGGCGGTCCCTGGGGAAATCTCGCGGCGCATCGCCGCGATCGTTGCGGCGTAGTCGGCCGCACCGAAAATAGCCGACCCCGCCACGAACGTATCGGCGCCCGCGGCAGCAATCGCGCCGATGTTGTCGACTTTGACGCCACCGTCGATTTCGAGGCGAATCTCACGGCCCGATGCGGTAATCCGCTCACGAATGAGGCGGAGCTTTTCCAGCGCATGCGGGATGAATTTCTGCCCACCGAAGCCCGGGTTCACCGACATCACCAGAATCATGTCGACCTTATCCATGACGTGATCCAACACGCTCAGCGGGGTGGCCGGATTGAGCACCAACCCAGGCTTACAGCCGTGTTCGCGGATCAGACCTAGGGTCCGATCGACGTGCTCGGAGGCTTCCGGATGGAAGGTGATCCACGAGGCGCCCGCCGCCGCGAAATCCGGGATGAGGCGGTCCACCGGCTTGACCATCAGATGCACATCGATGGGGGCCGTCACGCCGTACTTGCGCAACGCTTCGCAGACCAGAGGTCCAATCGTGAGATTGGGCACGTAATGGTTATCCATCACGTCGAAGTGGACGACATCAGCGCCCGCGGCCAAGACTGCCGCCACATCGTCGCCCAAACGGGCAAAATCAGCGGATAGGATCGAAGGCGCAATCAACGGTTGCAGCATGACGAGACCTTGGGGCGATCAACGGCCCGACAGGAGGTGGGCGACGGCGACGAGAGCATCCACGCCCCCGTCCATCATGTAATGAACCGGCGTTTCGCCCTTAAAAGGCGCCTCACGGCGAGGCTCGTGCACCCACTGGAAAGCACGCTCTCCGGACATTCCATTCTTGGAAAGGGCGGCCTGGATACCGGTCACGATCTGAATACGTTTCTGCTGGGCTGGCGTGAGTCGCGGCCCCTGCCCCACGCGGTAACGGCGCAAAACGGCACTGGAGGGACACCGCAGCAACTTGCACTGCTGGGTTTCCGATAACTCCCACGCATCGGCGACGCGGAAGAAGGCTTGCAAGGCTGCCGGCAACGGGGCGTTGGTTACGGTCGTCATCTCAGCGGATCCCACGGTGTTCAGCAATGACATCGTAGGCTTCACGAATACGCTGGGTCTTTTCCTTGGCGAGGTCCTGCATGGACTCCGGCAGGCCCCTGGCGACCAGTTTGTCGGGATGATTCTCGCTCATAAGGCGACGATACGCTTTCTTGACGTCGGCGTCGCTTGCAGAAACCGATATTCCCAAAACTCCATAGGCTGGCTGGATGCCCATCGTCCGCGAAGGCGCCGCGCTACCGGCCCTCGACCCGGTTTGCTGACGCAACAGCGCTTCCAATCCCTCAATTTGGGCATCGGCGAAGCCCATTCGTCGGCCAATTTCGACGATCAGCCGCCGCCGACCACCATCGAGCCCCTCGCCAGCCAACACGGCTCGCATCTGAATTTCGAGAAAAAGTGCCAAGAGATCCGGGCGGGGGGCGCAAATCCGCACCAGTCGCACGATGTCCGCGTCGACCGGATAGCTCGCCTGTTTGCCGCGATTAAAGGCGGATATGGCACGGACAACATGGGCTTCATCGAAATGAAAGCCCTGCATGATGCTGCGGGCAGCGGCGATTTCTGATTCCGAGACTCGACCGTCGGATTTGGCGACAAATCCCATGACGGCGAAGGCCGTATCAAAGAAAAAACCTTGAAAGTCTCCGTTGGGGGTCTGATTCGCGCGTTGGTCAGCCGCCACGTCATAGGAGTGGCCGACCAGCACACCCAGAGCTGCTCCTAGGGGTCCGGCCGCCAAACCGACGATTCCCCCCACTACTTTGCCAATCCAACCCATTCGTTCCTTGACCCTGCTTTCAGTCGATTGCGAAAATGCACGCCCGTGGCGGCCCCTCGCCGTGCATGGTAGCAGCGAGGCGACCAACGTCCCATGAACTCCCCGTCCGTCAATCCCGTCTTCGAGACTGCCCTCAAGGGCCTCGACCTCATTCATCGTGGCAAGGTGCGGGATGTCTACGCGCTCGATGACGCCCACATGCTCATTGTCACGACCGATCGTCTGTCCGCGTTCGACGTGGTGATGCCGAACCCGATCCCTGAGAAGGGCCGGGTCCTCACGCAGATTTCGAATTTCTGGTTCGAGCGGACGAGCCATATCGTGCGCAATCACCTCACCGGCCGTTCGGTCGAGGAGTTCGTGACCGATCCGCAAGATCGCGCACTGCTGGCGGGACGCGCCATCGTCGTACAACGGTTGCACGCGTTGCCGGTGGAAGCTGTCGTGCGGGGTTATGTGATTGGCGGTGGCTGGAAGGATTATCAGGCGACGGGAGCGATCTGTGGCATTCAGCTCCCCGCGGGGCTGCGAATGGCCGACCGACTACCAGCGCCCATCTTCACGCCGGCGACCAAAGCCGCCGTTGGCGAACACGACGAGAACGTCTCGTTCGACGTGATCGTTGAGAAAATTGGCCTTGCGCGCGCGGAAGAGATTCGCCGCACCGCGCTTGAGCTTTACGCGTTTGCCTCTGAACACGCGCGGCAACGCGGCATCATCATCGCCGATACGAAGTTCGAATTCGGGGTCGATCGTGACGATCGCCTGGTGTTGATTGATGAAATCCTGACCCCGGACTCTTCTCGTTTCTGGCCGGCGGATCAGTACCAGCCGGGGCAGAATCCACCGTCCTTCGACAAGCAGTACGTGCGCGATTATCTGGAAACGCTCGACTGGAACAAGAAAGCGCCAGGGCCCGCTCTGCCGGAGGAGGTCATCCGCCGGACGACGGAGAATTATCTGGAAGCACTGCGCCGACTGACGGCCTAAATCCGGCTGACGCGCGACGGTGCCTGTGCGACCGATAGGACAAATGTGAACGCAACGCTTGGTGCGGTTGAGAATGCCCTTTTCGGGCCACCACCGCGCCATCTGGGGCGAAGCGGCGTCGTGCTGCAGCGCCTCGCCCGCTATATCTGGGCGATCACGCGTGACCTCGCCATCGGCGATCTCAACCTGCGCGCCGTGGGTCTCGTCTTCACCTCATTGCTCTCAACGGTCCCGCTGTGCGCATTCAGTTTCTCCGTGCTCAAGGGCCTCGGGTTTCAGCACAGCCTCGCGCCCATTTTGGCTGAGTTCTTCCGCCCGCTCGGCGACAACAGCGGTGAACTGACCCGACGCATCATCATCTTTGTCGATCACATGGAGGGCGGCGTCGTTGGATCCGTGGGCCTCGCTTTTTTATTGTGGACAGCTGTGTCCGTGGTGCAAAAAGTCGAGGATGCCTGCAACCATATCTGGCAAGTTGCTCGCCCACGCAGCTTGGGAAAACGCATCGGCGAATACGTTGGCGTTCTCATCATCGGCCCGATCGTCGTCGCCACCGCGTTAGGGTTGACTGCCTCCATCGGGACGAGCAGTTGGATAGCGCACCTGACCGCAACGCCGTCATTGAGTTGGCTCAAGGGAATGGCGGGTCACATGGCCCCCGTCGTCGCCGGCACTTTGGGCTTCGGATTCCTGTACGCCTTTATTCCCAACACACGGGTCTCGCGACGGGCCGCCTTCTGGGCTGCATTCGCATCCTCCACCGTCTGGGTAGCGGCCAGTTACGGCTTTACGGTCGTGGTGGCCTATTCCACGCAGATGGTGGCGGTGTATGCGGGCTTCTCCATCGTGCTCGTCGCCCTGATGTGGCTGTGGTTGAATTGGCTGATCCTGTTGACGGGCGCGCTGCTCGCTTTCTACCTGCAGCATCCAGAGTACCTGCGGTCAGGCCAACGCGATGTCGTGGCGACTGCACGCTTACGTGAACAACTCGCACTGGCGACCATGCTCGGCATTACGCGCAGCTTGCAGGTGGGTGAACGATTGACGGTCGCGAGTTTGGCCCAGACGCTTGATGTACCCTCCCTAGCGCTGCAACCGATCGTCGAGGCACTCGACGTCGCGGGACTTCTCGAGATCACCACTCGCGAACGACTGCTTCTAGGGCGTGATCCGAGCACCATTCATCTGGACGCGATTGTATTGGCGATTCGCGACGCCGGTTTCGGCAGGGCGATCTTACTGACCGAGGCGCAAACGCCGGACGTGGTGCGCGCGGCAACCCAGCGCATCGACGAGGCGATCGGGCATGCGCTGCGACAGACGACGCTCGCCGAGTTAGCCGCCGCCGACAGCGCAGCCGACGCCTAATCAATCGCCGGCGATCGTCATCTCCGCAACGAGTATCGATCCGGTTTGCACGCTGCCACGGCGATCCACATCCGAGCCCACCGCCACCAGGTCACGGTACATCTCGCGGAGGTTGCCTGCGATCGTGACTTCGTTCACCGGATACTGAATCGCACCACCCTCCACCCAGAATCCGGCTGCTCCTCGTGAGTAATCGCCCGTCACCGGATTGACGCCTTGCCCCATCAGTTCAGTCACCACGAGTCCACGGCCCATCTGGCGCAACAGAGCGGCGAAATCGTTCTGACCCGGGTGCACGATCAAATTGTGCACGCCACCTGCATTGCCGGTCGTCCGCAATCCCAATTTGCGTGCGGAATAACTGTCGAGTACGTAACCATCGAGTACACCATCCCGCACCAGTTCTCGATCACGGGTCCGGCAGCCCTCGGAATCAAAAGGCGCACTCCCCAAGCCCCGCTTCAGGTGAGGGCGCTCCGAGATCGAAAAGAAGTGTGGGAAAACAGCCTCTCCCGCGGCGTCCAGCAAGAAGGAGCTACGCCGATACTGCGCACCGCCGCGAACTGCGCCTAAGAAGTGCCCGAGCAAGCCCCGCGCCAATTCCGGCAGGTATAAGACCGGCGCACGGGTTGTGGCGATGCGTCGCGCCCCTAAACGCGCCACGGTCCGTTCAGCCGCACGACGGCCGATCGCTTCGGGATCCTCGAGCGCTGCAGGATCACGCGACGTGCTGTACCAGTAATCACGCTCCTGCTGATCGCCAGCCTGACCCATCACGACGCAACTAATGCTGGCATAACTCGATGGATA
The DNA here is from genome assembly GCA_947455595.1 of Gammaproteobacteria bacterium. Classification (GTDB taxonomy): domain Bacteria; phylum Pseudomonadota; class Gammaproteobacteria; order Steroidobacterales; family Steroidobacteraceae; genus CAIKZZ01. Next base: position 48,110 of record CANGOP010000015.1, on the reverse strand, counting down.
GCCCGCGATCAGACCGAGCGTGTTCCCATAGACACGCTCGGCTGATTGCGCACTGACGGAAGCGCCTTCGGAATTGGTGATGCGCGTATCGACCGCCAACGCGGCTGCCTCACAGATCCGTGCGATCTCAATCGCTTGCGGTGCGTCGATCGCCCACGGATGGCTGAGTTCGAGATCTGGAATGTCGCTCGCCAGATCAGAAGGGTCGGGCAGTCCCGCATAGGGATCCTCAGCCGTGAAGCGGGCGATCGACACTGCCTTGCGGACCGTATCGGCAATAGCGCCCCACGAGAGGTCCGCGGTTGACGCCGAGCCCTTGCGCTGCCCGACGTAGGCCGTAATTCCCATCCCGCGGTTCCGGTGATGCTCGAGACTCTCGACCTCACCCAATCGAACGGTGACCGAAAGGCCGGTTTCGACACTGATGCCTACATCGGCAGCACTGGCGCCCGCCACGCGAGCTTCCGCGACCGCGCGCTCCACGAGAGCGGCCAGTTCATCGCCAGAGGGGGTTTGGTGGGTCATAGCGTCGCCAGCGGAAGTAAGAAACCGCATTCTAGGCTAGGATAGGGTATGACGGCAGAAGACGACTTCGAAACTGAATACGAGCGGCCCAACAAGAGCCTGCTGAAGCGGGAAGCCGAGGACATGAAACGCCTCGGTGACGAGTTGGTGCGGATGGCACCCTCGGAACTGGAACAGATCCCGCTCCCAGAAAAGCTTCGCGACGCTATTGAACTGGCGCGGCGCATCTCGGCTCACGGCGGCGCGGCACGACAACGCCAACTCATCGGCAAGTTGCTGCGCAAACACGACGTCACCGAAATCCAAGCAGCTCTTGCGGCCAGGGCACTGGATGAACGCTTGCGGGCACGGGAATTCCATCGGATCGAGAACTGGCGCAACCGGTTGATCGCGGAGGGTGATCCTGCGGTTGAGGCCTTGCTCGCTGCCCATCCAGAACTGGATGCCGGAAAACTGCGTTCGCTGGTGGGCACCGCTCAGCACGAGGCGTCTCGCGGAAGGCCGCCGGCGGCGTCGCGTGAATTATTCCGGTGGCTGCGTGAGGCCCTCGCAGAAGCGCCCTCTGGCGCGTAAACTGAAGACTATGCAAGCACTCGTTGGCATCATCATGGGATCGTCGTCGGACTGGGAGACTATGCGCCCTGCCGCCGAAACGCTCACCAAGCTCGGCATTCCGCATGAGACGCGCGTCGTCTCAGCGCATCGGACGCCAGACCTACTGTTTGACTATGCGGGCAGCGCTAAATCGCGCGGTCTGGAAGTCATCATCGCCGGCGCTGGTGGTGCTGCGCATCTGCCCGGCATGGCCGCCTCCAAGACGACTCTGCCTGTCTTGGGTGTACCCGTGCAATCGAAGATGCTCTCGGGTATCGACTCCTTGCTCTCGATCGCGCAGATGCCCGCTGGCATTCCGGTTGGCACGCTGGCCATTGGCCCTGCGGGTGCTACGAATGCGGCACTGCTCGCAGCAGCGATCTTGGCCAACAAATATCCAGCCTTCGACACTGCGCTGGAGGCCTATCGCGCCGCGCAGACGGCGGCCGTTCTCGAGAAGCCGGATCCGAGCGTCACCGCGTGAGGATCGGCATCATCGGCGCCGGCCAACTCGGGCGCATGCTGGTCGAGGCGGGATACCCGCTCGGACTTGAGTTCCGCTTCTACGACCGCGTTGCCGATACGCCCGGTGGCCAAGTGGCCCCCATCGTCACCGGCGAATTCGATGATCACGCTCGGCTCGCGCAGTTTGCGAAGGGCTGCGATGTCGTGACCTTCGATTGGGAAAACGTCCCGGTCGAATCTCTGATCCCGATTGCCAAGCGTGTGCCGGTCTATCCCCGGCCCGACATCCTCGCCATCGCGCAGGATCGGCTGCTGGAAAAAACACTCTTCCGCGATCTCGGTATCCCAACACCCGCGTTTGCACCCGTCGACCTGCGCTATGACCTCGAGTGCGTGCTGGATCGCATCGGCGCCCCCGGTATCCTGAAAACGCGGCGCATGGGATATGACGGTAAAGGCCAGGCGCGGATCATGAAGCGTAAGGACGCCGCCGCCGCGTTCACCTCCTTGGATGGCCAGTCGCTGATTTACGAGGGCTTCGTGCGCTTCTCGCGCGAAGTCTCGATGATCGCAGCGCGCAGCTCCTCGGGCGAGATTGCCTACTACCCGCTCTCGGAAAACGTCCATGCGAGCGGCATCCTCGATGAAACGCGCGCGCCCGCCCGTTACCCCAGCCTTGAACGCCAAGCGCGACGCCATGTACGCGCCATTCTGGAGCGCTTCGACTACGTCGGTATTCTCGCCGTCGAGTTCTTCGTGAAGGACGGCATTTTGCTCGCCAATGAAATGGCTCCGCGCGTTCACAACTCGGGGCACTGGACAATCGAAGGTGCCGTTTCCAGTCAGTTTGAAAACCACCTGCGCGCCATCACGGGCTTGCCGCTGGGCTCGACCGAGCCCCGTGGGCACTCGGCGATGGTGAATTTCGTAGGCGCGATGCCGACGCGCGCACAGGCGTTGGCCGTCAAGGGCCTGCACTTTCACGACTACGGCAAGCGCGAAGCGCGCCCAGGTCGCAAACTCGGGCATGCAACCGTCGTGGCCGGATCGGCGAAAGACCGTGATCGCTCACTTGCGCGCGCGAGGAAGCTGAAAAAGAAGGGTTGACGTTGGCCCCGCGCAATCGGGGCACGATCGACGGCCAACCGGGGTTGGGGGAGATAGGGACGTCGAGCATGTATCTGCAGCGCTTCGGGCTCAGAACACTACCGTTTCGCTTGAGTCCGGATACAGCCTTCCTGTACCCGTCGGTCAGCCACGCCCAGGCATTGGACGCGCTGCGAGCGATGGTGGCGGGGCCCGGCGGTGTGTCGGTCATGACGGGAGCAGCGGGCGTCGGCAAGACCACGCTGATTGATCGCCTACTCCTCGATCTTCCGGTCTCAACGGCCGTCGCACGACTCAATCAAGGTCTGCCATCCACCATCGCGCTGCTGCAAGGCCTGCTTATCCAGTTCGGATATGCGCCATATCACCTGACGCGTTCTGAACTGGGCTCGGCGCTGCACACTTTTTTGGCGGAGCGCGAGCGTGCCGGCGCACGTACGCTCATCATCGTGGATGAAGCGCAACGGCTCGACTCCGATGCTCTGCTTGAACTCTTACGAGCCGCCACGCCCTCCTCGGCACGGCTCGACGTCCTCTTGGTCGGGGACTCCTCGCTTCTTGAGCGCCTCGAAGCGGACGACCTCAGCGCTTTTCAATCCGCGATCAGTGGTCGCATCCGGTTGAGCCCGCTGCGCCCCGACGAGTTATCGCATTATCTCCAGCACCGACTCGATACCGCTGGAGCCGGGGGCCGCCGTCTTTTCGAAGAAACGGCCATCGACATGCTGATGCGGGTGACGGGCGGCTTACCGAAGCACATCAACAAGCTGGCCGACGGCGCGATGGCTTCGGCATATGAAGACTTGCGCGACAACGTACGGACGGACGATGTATTGGCCGCCAGCCGTCTGTTGGGCGCCATGACGCAAACCCAGAATCGCTTGGTGCCACCGCCCCCGCCGCTGGAGGCCTCGCCCGCCACATCATCTGCGAGACCGGCGGCTGAAACGTGCCCGCGCGACCAAGCCGAGGAAATCTCCACAACAGCCTTGGAGAGCATGGGAAGTCCCGAGGCACCGTCGATGGCCGCGACGAGTCACGAGAGGGCGACAGAGCCGCCAGCGGCGGTGACCGTGACTCACGCGCCACGTGCGCTTTACTACCGTTTACACCTGCAGTACGAGGGCACGCTGATCAAAACGGTGTCGCTCCATTCAAACGAGTTTTCGATCGGTCGCACCCGAGAAAACGATCTACAGATCGAATCTCGCTACGTCAGCCGGCGTCATTGCCGCCTGCTCTTGGAGAATGGCGACGTCAAGATTGAAGACCTCGATAGCACCAACGGGATCCGCATGAACGGCGAACCGGTCTGGATTCAACCGCTACAGTCTGGTGATGAAGTCCAGATCGGCATGCACACGCTGGTGCTCGAACGCGTCGACGCCGACGCCTGACTCAGGCCGTACCGCCGACCGTCAACCCATCGACGCGCACGGTCGGCAGTCCCACGCCCACCGGAATGGTCTGGCCTTCCTTACCGCAGTTACCAACGCCGGCATCCAGCTTCAGGTCATTGCCCAGCATCGTCACCCGCTGCAGCACTTCCGGACCTGAACCAATCAGTGAAGCGCCTTTCACCGGTCGCGTGATACGACCGTCTTCGATCAAATAGGCTTCGCTGGTGGAAAACACGAACTTACCGCTCGTCGTATCCACCTGGCCGCCGCCAAAATTAACGGCATAGAGACCGCGCTCGACAGATCGAATGATTTCCTGAGGATCGTGTGGACCGGGCAACATGTACGTGTTTGTCATGCGCGGCAGGGTGGCATGCGCATAGGACTCGCGGCGACCATTGCCGGTCGATCCTGTACCCATCAGGCGACCATTGAGACGATCCTGCATGTAGCCGGTCAACACGCCCCGCTCAATCAGGGTCGTGCAGCGCGTTGGCGTGCCTTCATCGTCGATGCTGAGCGAGCCGCGTCGGTTCGCCAGCGTGCCATCATCGACCACCGTGCACAGGGGGCTGGCGACGGTCTCGCCGAGGCGACCGGAAAACGCCGACGTGCCCTTACGGTTAAAGTCGCCCTCCAAAGGATGACCCACCGCCTCGTGGAGCATGACGCCAGGCCATCCGGAGGCCAGTACAACGGTCATCGAGCCGGCCGGTGCGGCCACTGCTTCGAGATTGACGTGCGCCGCGTGAATCGCCTGACGGGGTAAATCCGCGATGTCGCGATGATGAATCAACTCATCCAAGGAATAACGGCCGCCCATGCCCACATAGCCCTGCTCGCGGCGACCGTTGGCTTCCAGAATAACGGACAAATTAACCCGCACGAGCGGGCGCACGTCGGCCGCCAACACGCCGCGAGAATTCACGACCAACACGATCTCGTAGGAGCCGGCGAGACTCGCCATGACCTGCTGTACCCGAGGGTCTGCCGCACGGGTCGCTCGGTCTAAGGCCTGGAGAAAAGCGACCTTATCCACATCCGATAGGGCCACAATCGGATCCTGCGGGAGATATAACCGCGGCGCACTCACCGCCTCGCCGATCCGAATACCGCGCGCGCCGGGCTCGGCCAATTCCCCGCCGTGACGCACGATGGAGCGCGCAGCTCGCGCCGCCTGCACAAGCGCCGCCTCTCCCACCTCGTCCGAGTAGGCGAGCCCTGTACGCTCACCGGCGATCGCGCGCACGCCGACACCCTGGTCGATGCTGTGGGACCCGTCCTTCACGATGCCGTCTTCGAGCGCCCAAGACTCGTCGCGTGACCATTGGAAGTACAACTCCGCTTCATCCAGAACGTGCTCGTGCATCAACCCGAGCACGTCTTCGAGCTTGGAGAGAGTCAAGCCGGCCGGCGCCAGAATCGTATCGTGGGCCAACTGATTCGGATCAATATTCATCACAGCGTTCAAAGCAATCCTCACGCGCCCAAGACGCGGTTGGTCAAGGCCGGAAACTCAGCGCGGATGCGCCGCAATTCCTCTAGATCCACGTGAGCAGTCACCACCCCGTTGCCACGCGGCAAACGCTTCAGGACACGGCCCCACGGATCAATCGCGATCGTATCACCGTACGTCTCCCGACCGTTGGGATGCACGCCCGATTGAGCGGCCGCAAAGACGTAGCTTAAGTTCTCGATGGCACGAGCGCGCAACAGCGTCTCCCAGTGCGCTCGGCCGGTCGGCACGGTGAACGCCGCTGGCATCACAAGGATTTCCGCACCGGCACTCACCAAACGTCGATACAGCTCGGGAAATCGCATGTCGTAGCACACCGATAACCCTACCCGACCGAGCGGCGTGTCGACGGTCACGACCGCGCTGCCTGGCGCCACATGACTGCTCTCCCGATAGGTCTCTCCGGGCTTGCCAGGGACGTCCACATCAAACAAATGGATCTTGTCGTAGCGCGCGATGCACTGTCCGCTGCGGTCATAGACGAGCGTGGAATTCGTCACGCGTCCATCGGCGGCCTCACTGCGCAGCGGCTGCGTACCGGCGATGATCGTGATCCCATGGCGCTGTGCGGCGGCCGCTAGAAACGCCTGCGTGGGGCCATCACCGAGCGTTTCAGCCACGTCGCGCTTGTCGATGTCGCGGCGCCCGATGAAATTGAAATTCTCCGGCAGCAATACGACGGCGGCGCCTTGCTCGGCGGCCCGATCGATCAGGGGACCGACGGTGGCCAAGTTGGCGGCAACCTCAGGCCCTGAGGTCATCTGTACGGCAGCAAATACACTCATCTCAAGTCCTCAGCGACGCGGTACCGTCGGCACATCGGGTTCAGGCGCGGACACCGCGCCCTCCATAGAATTCGGTGCGGGCAAGGCGGGGACCTCAACGGTCGTGGGTGCCTTACCGGTCACCTCACGCGCCTCATTGGCCCCAATTCGTTCGATCAACGGTTTATCCCAACTGCCCGTGATGTGATAGTACCCGCGAGCAATGCCGCCGAGCGGCTCCTTGAAAACCGTTGAGAAGAGCAACAGTGCCGCGCCGATCGCAGGACCTGCCGCCAGTGCCCCGGCCGCTGCAATCGGACCGCTGACATGGCCGGTGATCTTCGCCGTCTGATCGTAGTCGCGGGCCAGCAATCCGGTACGGCCGACAATACCGATCTCGGCAGCGGGTCCCTTGAGCACGAGGTTCTGCGTATAGGCGTTACCACCCTTGAACGCGAAATCCCCTCGAATATGATCAAAGGCGAAACCCTTGTCGGTCAGATCGCTGAAATCCAGCGTGAGTCGGCGTGGTAATGCCGCGATCGACAGGAGCCCCAAGACCCGACCGGCGCCGGGATTCACACCCAGCACCTGGCCCTGCTCGACATCAATGCGCACATTGCCAGTCGCCCGCGAAAACAATCCCAGATCCAAACTGCCCGGCCAGCCGAGGGTACCGCTGGCGTGGGCGTGTTTGCCCGTCAGAGTCTGCTGGAAGCCCCAAGCATTGAGAGTGTCCTGCATGTCGGTGCTATCGAACACGAAATTCAGCGTGCTCGACTGCCCCGCAGGGCCTGCGGTCCAACTGCCTTTGGCGGTGGCTTCGAATGAATTGCCGTGCAATACGGCTTGATCCAACAACAGGCCATCCGGCGCGCGCGAGAGCGTCGCCTCGAGAGAACCGAAGCGACGCTTCTGCACCTCAAGATTGCGCACTTTGATCGCGAGCGGCGGCAATTGCGTCGGATCCGTCTCATCCTCCTCCGCCACCCCCGAGCCATCGGCATGTTCGCCGATCAGTAGGCGATCCATATCCAGTGTCAGCGTCTGGGTCTGCGACCCGTGCATGTCATACGGCACCACGATAACGCCGCGCGCCGCAGGCCCCTCCACGGCCACCCGCCACGCGCCGTCCCGCGCACTTAACGCCAAGGACACGTCGGGAAAGCGGAAGCCGAAGATATTAAAGTGTTCGACCTGCAAGGTGCTGCCCGCCAACACGTTGGCGAGCGCACTGCCCGGCTGCTCCTTGAGTCGCACACGCAACCATGCCGACAAGTCGTAATCGGGCAAGCGGCCATCGATCCAAATGCCCGGACCCTCGCGCAACATCGCTGCACCGGGCCCGAAATGAACAATGCCTCGCGTGAGCGGCAACTCATCGTTTTCCTGGCGCCACTCAAAGGCGGCGCTGTCACGTCCGAATTGGCTGCGCAACGTGACGCTGAGCGGATGATTTGATTCGCGCTTTGCGCCTGGCGGCACGGGGGTTGTCTCATCCACCGGGAAATCGATCGCCACCTCAGTCCGTAGCCAGCGCGTCGCATCGGCACTCTTGGCCAGCGGCGCGGGGAACGTAAGCGCAAATCCCTGCAGCGATGTCTGCAACTGCACCGCGCCGATCCCCCAACGCGTCTCGACTTCATGCACGGTGGGTCGAGTATCCGGTGGCGCGTCTGCCGGCACTGGATCCGGGGGCAACTGCCACTCTTGCCGCGGGAAGCGTGCCGATACCGTCCAGTCGGCAGCACCCGTCATCCACGATCCGTGGTCGATCCCAAATTCACTCTGTACGTGATCGGCGAATACTTTGCCTTCGCCCGTCACCATCAGCGCATGCTCGACGCCTTTTCCACCCACCGACTTCACGGCAAATCGCGCCGGGCCGCCAAGCAGGGTGGCGGTGATCTTCGGTGCATTGACCTCACGATTACGGATGGACAGCGTGCCGGTCACATCGTGTGCGGGCTCGTTAAGTCCGGGCACTTTGATTTGCGCCCGATCGATGCGGGCCTCCACCGCCACAACACGATCGGCAAAATGCCGAAACGGTAGGACGAGTCTGAGATCACTACTCATCGGCCCCTTGCCACCGAGCTTCATAAAGAGCGGTCCTAGCTTGGGCCCGACCAACGAACTCTGCAGATACGACAGCGCCTCGCGCACGTCGCCCTCGACCTTCGCGTCGGCCGTGAGCTCCGCTTCTTTGAAGTCCACCATACCCGCCACAGCTTGGCGGATCGAGATACCGCGCGCGCGACCATGATCGGCATGCGCCGTAAAACCACTATTCTTAAATTCAGCGTCCCCCGATAAGTCTTCGAGATCGCCGAATTCATCGTGGAAATGAAGCCGCAGATGATCGTAGTTGAAGGCAATCCGGAAGAGCCCGCCACCATCATGAAACGGGAACCGCTTGAGATCACCCGATAATTCTGCGCGACCGGCGCTGACCGAACCGCCGAGGAACGCGTGATCGAGCCATTCCATGGTACGCGGGGGCAGCTTCCGCCCAGGCAAATAGCGCGTCGCGTTGACCGCTTGGATGCCATTGAACTGAAAGTCGAGCTGGATGTCGGATGGGACTTGCGGATCGGTCGGCAAGAACAGATGAACCCCGCCCTGAGCATGTGCGCCGAGCGTCGTGAGCGTGGCATCGGTGAGCGCGAAGCGCCAACCATCTTCCTTCCAGCCGATGTCAAACTTCGTGTGCAGGCGTTCCACCGGGATGGGCTCACGGATAGCGCGCGCCAAATCCACCGTCATTCCGGAAGAGGTCAATTCACCCGCCGCGTGATCGCCGGCGCCTGCGATCGAACCGGAGATCCCGGCAATACCCGGGATGGACTCGAACGCACCGATCGACAATCCACTGAACTTAGCACCACCGTTGAGCCGCCAGCCCCGCGTCGCTTCACGGGTGACGGCAATATCCACACCATTGAGCTCGCCACGCGGCGACAGGGCCAAGGACATCTCACGTGCACGGCCTTGAGGTAGCAGGGAAGCCAAGGCACCTATCGCGTCCAAATGAATGGACGAGGAGCGCAGGCGGAACACGCCACCATCGGCAGCACCTGGCGAGAATCGGAACTCAAATTCTCCGCGACGCCACGGATCATGACCGGAATCAATCGTGATGCCCGAACCGTGCGCGCGCCAACCTCGGCCGTCACGGTCCACCGTGACAGATCCGGACAAGGTCGGAAAGTGCGGCGCAGGTGCTGCCGCCACGTCGGGCCCCACAACGTCATTCAACGCAAGCGTTGCCGCGACATGGTCAATCGCCGAACCGTGGCCGGCCACCGTCGCCGACAAATCCCCATGGCCGGAGAGACGCTCGGTCCAGCGCGGCAGCAAGGCCGTCCACCCTGCCAGCGAAGCCTTCTTGAGATCCAGATGACTGGTCCAATGTAACTCGGCAGGCGACTTCAAATCACCCCGTAACGCCACGTCGGCTGACACCCGCGAGGCGAGCGTATCCGGCAACCGCACTTGCGCGGCCACGCTCAGCATCTGCGGGTCACGCTCGAGATCAATCGAGACCCGATCGACCTTCCAGGCCGGCTCTTCAGTGCGCAGATCGCGAACGGTGACGGTGCTGTCCTCAATGCGGACATGACCGATGGGAACCTGATCTAAGGGAATGTGAGTGTCGTCGTCAGACATCGGTCCGCCGCGCAGTTCAATCCCATTCTGAGTCAAGAATGCGTAAAGTCGCGCGCCATCCAAGACCACCCGCACCGACGCCGGATGCAAGGTGCGCAACGCACGCCATAAATCGAGACCGACACGTCCCGAGCGCGCACTGACCACAGCATTGCGCTGATCTTTGAGGGTAATGCTGGCGTTGGTGAAGACCAGTTCGGGTCCATAAAAGCCGAGCCGTGCCGTCAGGCTGTCGTAGGAGAAGCGCAGTCCGGTGAGCGCCTCAATCCGTGCCACGAGGCGCGGCGCGAGATCCGGCGACCGCGACAGCCAGACGTCCAATCCGACCACGGCCGCACCCAACAGCAGCACAAGTGCCGCCGCTGAAATAGACACCCATTTAGCGACTTGCCGGGTTCGACTCATGCGGGGCCTAGAGGAGCACGACGTCGTACTGGTCTTCCGAATACAGCGCTTCCGTTTGCAAGCGAATCGGCTTGCCGACGAGCACTTCCAGTTCACCCAATGCGGCCGACTCCTCATCCAACAAGAGTTCAATCACATCCTGATGCGCCAACACCATCAATCCCTGCACCTCAAACTGACGCGACTGACGCAACGTTTCGCGAAAGATTTCATACACGACAGTTTCCGCCGTCTTCACGAAGCGCCGCCCTTCGCAGGTCGGACACGGTTGACACAACAAATGCTCCAAGCTCTCGCGGGTTCGCTTGCGCGTCATCTCGACGAGACCCAAAGGCGAGACCGATGAGATCTGAGTACGTGCGTGGTCGATAGACAAGCTCTTCTCCAGCGCCTGCAACACCTGCCGACGATGGTCCTCATCGGTCATATCGATGAAATCGATGATGATAATGCCGCCGAGATTACGCAGTCGCAGCTGACGGGCAATGGCCACGGCTGCCTCGAGATTCGTACGGAAAATCGTGTCTTCCAGGTTGCGATGCCCGACGAAAGCGCCCGTGTTCACATCGATCGTGGTCATCGCTTCTGTCTGATCGATGATGATGTAGCCGCCGGACTTCAGTGCGACCTTGCGATCCAGCGACTTCTGGATCTCATCCTCGACACCATAAAGATCGAGAATGGGACGATTACCGCGATACAACTCAATCTTCTCGAGACTGTCCGGCATGAACGTGCGCGCAAACTCGAGCATTCGGTCATAGGCGAAAGGCGCATCGACCTGCACGCGCTCAACGCCACGCCCGAGCAGATCCCGCAGCATCCGCACATCGAGTGGCAGGTCCTCGTGGACGAGGCCACCGGAGGGAGCCCGAAATCCCGCTTCCGAGACCACAGCCCAGAGTCGACGCAAGAACAGCATGTCAGCCCGCAAGGCCTCAGCATCCACACCTTCAGCGACCGTTCGCACGATGTAGCCGCCAGGGTGTTCGGCCGCCAATGTCTCGAGCGCGGTCCGCAACCGAGTGCGTTCCGCTTCATCCTCGATACGCGCCGACACGCCCACACCCCGCCCTTGTGGCATGTAGACGAGATAACGTGATGGCAACGTGATGAACGTCGTCAGGCGCGCGCCTTTCGTGCCCAGCGGATCTTTCAGGACCTGCACAAGCAACTCGTCGCCTTCCGCAACTGCCGCGCGAATGTCATCGGCCGCCGGCGTTTCGAACACGGCGCCGACGTCGTCGCGCCGTGCGATATCGGACACGTGTAAAAAGGCAGTGCGTTCAAGACCGACGTCAATAAACGCCGCCTGCATGCCCGGCAGCACGCGCGAGACACGCCCCTTGTAGATATTGCCGGTGATACCGCGGCGATTCGCGCGCTCGATATACACTTCCTGCAACACGCCGTTTTCAAGAAACGCAGCGCGGCTCTCGCGTGGGGTCACGTTGACCAAGATTTCAGCGGTCAAGCGGTCGCTCCTGTCTGCCAAAGCGGAATCCCCGCAGCCGCGAGTAGACTTGCAGTCTCAGCGAGCGGTAAGCCCATCACGCCGGTATAGCTGCCCTCGAGGCGCGTAATAAACGCAGCGGCAAATCCCTGCACAGCGTAGCCGCCGGCCTTGCCCAGCGGTTCACCAGTGCTCCAGTAACGCAGTTGTTCGTCGGCAGGAATCACTCGAAACGTCACCTGTGTGTCCGATAACGCCGTGGTCAACCCCGCCCGCGTCTGCAGCGCAATGGCCGTAAGGACGCGATGGGTGCGACCCGACAACGCGGCCAACATGGCCAGTCCGTCCCTCTGATCACGCGGCTTGCCGAAGAGTTCCGTACCGAGCACCACGGCCGTATCCGCCGCCAGTACCGGCAGACCCTCGGAGAACGCCCAGCCGGCCGCAGCCTTCGCGGCCGTGACCCGTTGCACGTAGTCCCTAGGGGCTTCTGAAGACACGGCGTCTTCATTGACATCGGCCGCCCGCACACAGTGAGGGACGCCGAGCTGAGCCAATAGTTCGGTGCGGCGAGGCGAGGCAGAGGCAAGCATCAGAACCGGGGTCATAGGCGCGTCATCATCCACAGCTCGTCAGGCCTTGCAGCATAACGCGCCCCTTCACTTCCCGCAGGGTCAGACCAGTCTGCGGATGCCGACGCGACGCTCATTCCCGGTGGTACGGGTGCCCTTTGAGTAGGCTGATCGCTCGGTACAGCTGTTCGGCGAGCAAAATTCGCACCAGCCCGTGCGGAAAAGTCAGCGCTGACAATGACATGCGCTCATCGGCACGTTCCAACACCGGTTCGGCCAACCCATCCGGTCCACCGATCAGAAACACCACGTCCCGACCGTCCCGCTGACGGGTGGCCCACCACCGGGACAGCGCAGGCGTATCGAGGCTGCGTCCCGTGACATCGAGTGCCACAACCCATGCGGATTTCGGGATGGCGGCAAGCATTTTCTCGCCCTCTTTCTGAGTCGCCCGCTCCTGCGACCCCTGCGCCATCCCCCGCGGAACGGCCACCTCGACCAACTCGATGGGTGCCTCCGCCGTGAGCCGCCGCGCATACTCCTGATAGCCGGCTTCAATCCACGCCGGCAGCCGGGTACCGGCGGCCACAAGCTTGAGTCGCATACCCTCAGTCGGCCGAGCCGCGCTCCGAGGTGCGTACGTCCCAGAGCTTTTCGAGCGCGTAGAACTCGCGTACCCGCGGCAACATCACATGCACGATGACGTCGCCTAGATCCACGAGGACCCACTCGCCGTCACGCTCGCCTTCAACGCCGAGCGGACGCTGACCGGCTTCACGGGCACGCTCTTGGACACGCGTGGCCAACGACTTCACATGACGATCCGAGGTGCCAGACGCGATCACGATCGTATCGGCCACGGAGGTGACGCCGCGGACATCGAGCACGGTGATGTTCTGGCCCTTCATTTCGTCGAGCGCAGCCGTCACCACTTCGGCAAGACCGCGGGGTACGGGCGCTTTGGCCTTTGACTTGGCCTTGGCTTTCGCCTTCGGCGCGGCCGCAGGCGCCTTCACAGCGGCCTTACTGGCGGACTTACGGGCAGTCTTTTTGGCGGCCGGACGTGCCGCGCGCTTGGCTGGCGCTTTGGTCCGGGTCTTAGTGGCGGCCTTTTTCTTGGCGGGTTTCTCGGCAGTCATCCTCGTCCCACGTCCTTCCGGGCATAACAGCCCGAATCCAGAATGATACGCCGCACACCTTCCGGCATGAGGTAGCGGGGGTCTCGGCCGGCGCTGATCAGCGCTCGGACATCCGTCGATGAAATTTCCAGCTGGGTCACCGCGTGGATATAGATCCGCCCGGCGATCTGTTCATGCAATTCGCGCACCGTCCCGGTGCCGTGATCGACCAACAGCTCCCCCAATGGGCCGAGCGTCGGCGCATTCCAACCCGGGCGATGTGCAACGACGAGGTGCCCAAGCGTCAGGAGGTCCCGCCACCGGTGCCATTTCGGCAATCCCAGGAAGGCGTCCATACCGATGATCAGGCACAGCGGTCGATCCGGAAACTCGCTGCGCAAATCCGCCAGCGTTTCCACCGAGTATGACGGACCGGCTTTGCGGATCTCGCGATCATCGACCGTAAAACCCGGCTGCCCGGACACCGCAGCGCGCACCATCTCGAGACGCTGCTCGTTATCGGCAAAGGTCCCGGAGCGGTGCGGTGGACTGCCCGCCGGCATGAACCGGATCTCCGGCAAACGCAGAGTTTCGAGCAGTTCGTAGGCCGTCCGCAGATGTCCGTAGTGGATCGGATCAAAGGTACCGCCAAAGATACCCATCGGCCCAGACGGTGCGCCCGCGGTGGGCACGCTAGTAGCAGGCAAAGTCGACATCGGACTCAGCCTGACCGATTTCGGCGCGCGATGCAAAATTCCGTGGCGATGCGCGTGACTTCGCCCCAGGCCTCACCCTTGCCACCGCCCTTGGCGAGCCCATCCGCCCGCGCCGCGGCTGTCAGCAACTCGAGCGCCAACGGCCTCGGCACTCGCTGCGCGGCGCGCGCCAAGAGCGTTGTCCGGCGTCGTCCGCCTCGCTTCAATCGCATCGGGCCTTGATAGCCCGTATTGGCCCCCGTCCACTGCAGCACCGAGCGGATTTCCTCCGCAATACACCACAGGACGAGCGGCACGCTGTCCCCGTCTGCCGCGAGGCCATCCAAAATGCGCACCGTGCGCGCGGTATCACCCGCCAACAGCGCCTCGCTGAGCTGGAAGACGTGATAGCGAGCACTGTTGGCCACGGAGTCGGCCACCAGGTCCGCCGACACCGGACCGGGCCCGTTCAGTAAGCGGAGCAATTCGATTTCCTGATGCGCTGCGACGAGATTGCCCTCGCAACGCTCAGCGAGCAGTTGAACGGCATCAGGTTCCGGTTCGAGTCCGATCCGGCGCATGCGACCTTCGAGCCAGCCGGGTAGCTGCTCCGACTGCAGCTGCTCGGCATCCACGCAGTGGCCGCGCTTCTCAAACGCCTGCACCCAGGAGTTTGAGCGATCGCTGTACTCAATCTTGTCGGTGATCACGAGCAGCAGTATGTCCGGCGAGGGATCATCGACGGCCGCTGTGAGCGCCTTTGCGCCATCGACGCCCGGCTTGGGACTCATCAAGCGCACTTCGACGATGCGCTGTTCGGCGAACAGCGACATCGCCCGCAGTGAGGCGTTGAGTTCACCCCAGTCGAATCCGCGCTCGACGAAGTGCACTTCCCGCCCCAAGAAACCCGCTGCGCGCGCTTTGGCGCGGATAGCATCGCACGCCTCCCCGACCAGCAACGGCTCGTCGCCGGCCACGAGCCAGGCGCCGACCGGTGGCCCATTCAATGCGTGCGCCAGGGTTTCCGGGACGAGTCGCATCAGCGTGCCGAGTTTGCCCGGATGAACGCTGCCGTACTCTGCGAGAGCGCAGCGAGCGATGGCTCGTTCAGGTAGACCATGTGACCGGTCGGATAAAAGTGCATCGATAAGTTGCCGGCCAGCGCGTCCGGAATCGGCAGATGGTTGAGCTCGTACTTCGCACTGAAATAAGGCGTCGCGAGGTCGTAGTAGCCGCCGTGCATCTGCACTTTCAGGTTCGGGTTCTGCTTCATCGCGGCAGCCAGGTCTGGCATGACGTTCGCCGTCTGTGGCAACTTCTCACCGGCACCCGGCGGCGAGTGCTGCGAATCCCAGGACGGCAGACCGCCCATGTACTTGTAGGTGCGCCCCTCTCCGAAGTGCAGCTCACGACGCACGTAGTCGTTGAACAGCGCCACGTAGGGCGCTGCGATCGAGGCGATCATCGGGTCGTAGGTGGCCTCGCGACCCACCGGATCCATCACAGGGCCCGTGTAGCGCGTATCCAAGCGCCCGGTGATGGTGTCACCGAGCACCTGTTGATCGAACATGCCGACGTTAAGGCGCAAGTTGGCCTTCTCCAAGTACGCCGGCGCAATGCCGGTGTAGTCATGCAATTTCGCCACAATCGCACGGCGACGCTCGCTCGACAGGGAACGGCCAGCCTGCAAGGCAGGCAAGTACTCATCCAACGCGAAACGCTCTACCTCGGCCAAGAACGGTTCCAACGCGTCCGGACGGTTCGGAAGCTTGTGGTGGTACCACGCCGTCGCCGCATAGGACGGCAAGGCCAACGCATAGGGCTGATCCACGCCGGGGTTCATCTCGGGGCCATCCGCGCTGTTGTCGAACGACAGAATCTGTGAGAGCAGAATGACGCCGTTCAACTCCACCGCCCGCTGCGTCAGCATGTTCGACAGCACCGCCGAGCGGGTCGTGCCGTAACTCTCACCGAACAAGAATTTCGGCGAATTCCACCGCCCATGGGTCGAGAGGAACTTCATGATGAAATTCGTGAAGGCACGGCCGTCCTCGTCGATACCGAGGAAGGCTTTTTCCTTATCAGCGCCCCGCAAAAAGCCAAAGCCGGTATACGGGGCGTCAATAAAGACGAGATCCGAATCCGCCAAGAGCGTGTACGCATTGTCGACCAGCCGATACGGTGCCGCCGGGCCGTGTGCGCCGTCCGCGGCTACTGCTCGCTTGGGACCAAACGCGCCCATGTGCAGCCAGATCGTTGCCGAGCCCGGTCCACCGTTGTAAATGAACGTGATCGGACGACGCGCATCCGGCTCTTTGCCAAGGAAGTACGCCACATAGGACATCGAGGCTGAGGCGGGTACCGGCGGCGCCTTCTCACCGGCAGGCACGGGGTCCGCTTCGATCGGATCCTTGACGTGCACCATCAAGAGACCGGCTTCCGCCTGATAGCCCAGTGCTTTGCCGGCAACCGTGATCTGCCCACTCGACTTTGACACCTCATCGGTGGGCGCTGTCGTCGCGGACGCGAGCGGCGGGGCATCGGCCAGCGCCCACGGCGCCGTGAAGCCAAGGCTCAGTATCAACCAGGCGGACGCTCGGAACATGGCAAACCTCTTAAACCGATTGAGGAACGGGAGTCTCACACCCCCGGTGGGACACGGCAAGCACAGGCTTTAGGGGTGGCGCGCCCGGATGACGGCGAGTCGCTCGCACAACTCCCGGGTCCCTTCCACGATACGGGGACCCATGCGCGTCACGAGATCCGGATCGACCGTCACCACCGCGCCGGTGCGCAGCGCTGTGGGCGCAACACGGCTGTTCCAACGCTGTAACCAGTCGGCAGTCTCGGTCGCTGACCCGGTCAACACCAAGGCATCCGGTTGCCGTGCCAGCACCGCTTCTTCATCGACCGCGACCGCGCTTTGGGTCTGTTCGGCAAACACATTGTCCGCGCCACAGATCCGGAGCATTTCGGTGGCGACGTGTTGGCCACCCAGCGTATACAACGGCGCGCTCCAGACCTGCCAGAACACGCGTAAGTGGCGCGCGTGGGCATAGCGGGCGCGTAATGCTTCGAGCGCCGCGCGCAGACGCGCCGCTTCCGGCGCTGCCACCGACTGAGTACCAAAGAGTTGCCCCAAGCGCTCAAGATCCGCCGGCACATCGTCCAGGTGATGCTGCTCGAGCGCCAAGATCGGTAGTTGCAGCCGCTCAATGAGTGCGCGCTCAGCGGCCGGCTGACCATCGGCCCAGACCAGCACGAGGTCTGGCTTCAATGCGAGCAGTCGCTCGGCATCCAAATGCTGCGAGTCCCCGACCCGTGGGATACGCCGGGCCGCCGCCGGATAGTCACTGGTATCGAGCGTGCCTACGATGCGCTCACCAGCGCCGGCAGCGAACACCAGTTCAGTCAGATGTGGCGCCAGCGTCACGATACGCATCGGCGGCGCGGCCCAAGCCGGGGCCAGAAAGAGACACAGACAGCCGAGGAGACGACTCCGTCTCACTGCGCGGCGCCGATAAACGCGACGACCTTCGCAAGGACAAGATCATCGCGCCGGTACGGACGCGCGAGGCGTTTCAACACGGTCGAATGGTCATCGTCATCCAGCATCACGGTCTCGACGGGTACGCCACTGGCGCGCAGCCGTACAGCCAAAGCTTCGGCATTGCGCGGCCAGACGGTCGTATCTTTCAAGCCCTGCACCAACAACGACGCCGCACTCGATGGGCCCACGGAATTCACCGGTTGTGAGGCCGGGAAATGTTCCGGCGGCCCGAAATACTCTTTGAGGTAATCATCGGTGATCGTGAAGTCATAAGGACCGGCGAGCCCCACAAAGCCCTGCACCGGTCGCGCGCCGCGCGCTTCCAGCCGTTTCGGGTCCAGCGCGATCAAGGCGGCCAACTCAGCGCCCGCAGAGTGCCCCATGAGGTACACGCGCGTCGGATCACCACCGAGGCGCGACGCTTGCTGCTCGACCGTGGCCACCGCCGCGGCCACATCATCGAGCGACTCGGGCAAATGGGCGTCGGGATGTAACCGGTAATTAATCACCGCGACCACCGCGCCACGCTCAGCGAGCGCAGCACCCACAAAACGGTATTGATCTTTGGAACCCCAGTTCCAGCTACCCCCATGCACGAACACCACCACCGGCCGCGGATGATCGGCAACGCGCGTGGGTCGGTAGACGTCGAAGCGCTGGCGCGGCAATGCGCCATACGAAAGGTCATGGTCGACCCGTACGGCGGGATTGATTAGGTCCGCGCTGCTCGCCAGCCGCAAGAGATTGCCCGCGGTGCAGCCGGCCAACACCGCTAGACCGACGCAGAGGAGAGCCAGACGTCGCAGCGATCGCAGAACTGAGTTCATGTCCGTACCTGGTAAGTGGGAAGGCCCGACGCATCCAAGAGACCGTGCCGCTGCAACCACGCGCGCTCACCGGCCGTTTCTGCCTCAAACCATGCCTGCGTTGAGCCCAGACGAAAGGTGTAGCCCCAACGATCCATATCCGTCATGAGCCGATCAGCACCCACATCCGGCAATTGTGCGGCCAAACAGATCTGCAGATAACAGACGGCATTCTCTTCATCAAAGTCGCCACCGGCATCGGTCACAAGGCGCGCGCGTCGCTCTGCCGTCATACACATCGTATGACAAGCTTCGTGCAACGCTGAGTGCACCGGTGTGTCGTTGCGCACATAGACCGTCGCACCCAGAAGTCCCGCCTCGGGCTCACCCCAATAACTACCGGGAATTGGCTGATCCTCAGCAACACGCTGCAGATCCAAGCCACAGCGCCGCAGCAGCGCGGCGATCGGCTCCACACCGGTCGCCCCGATGAGCAGCACCGCGTCGGTCTCGCTCACGGCTGAACCGCGGCCAACCGACGCATCACAAGGCCCGACAGCTCACGCGCCAGCGCCAAGCGGATCGTCGCCTGTTCCTGCTCTTTGGCCAGAATCGCCGCAGTATCGAAACTATAGTCACGGGAGAGCTCAAGACGGCTCGGCGCGATCACCTCGCGTCCATCGAGCAGCACGCGATAGCGGATCGCGTAATACACCTCGTATTCGGTCGGTGTATTGCTCGCCGACACCGACAACACGCGCTGGGTGGGCTGGTCCTCTAGCACCTCCACCACCGCGCCCGGTCCGGAACCCTCCAGCACGGTTGCACCCGCCGCCTCGAGCGACTCAGCGAGCGCGCGATGGAACTCCGTGTACCGATCCGCGGCCACCACACGTGTCGTGTGAAAGGCAGCCGGCAGTGGTTCGCTGCCCTGCAGATGAAATCCGCAGGCCGTCAGCGCGGCCAGCAGCAGCACCGACCCCCACTGCCCAAGCCGCTTCATGCAGCCACCACGTTGACGAGCTTGCCTTTGACCACGATGACTTTGCGCACCGTCAGTTCGCCCACAAACCGCTGCACGGTGGGGTCGGCCAGAGCCTGTGCACGGACGCTGGCTTCATCGGCATCCACCGCGACGATGATCTGACCGCGCAGCTTGCCGTTGACCTGTACGACCAGCGTCACCGCATCTTGCTTCAGTGCTTCGTCATCGACCGCCGGCCACCGCTCATCAATGAGCGGACGACCGTGGCCGAGCGACTGCCACAAGCTGTGCGTGATATGCGGCACGACAGGCGACAGCACCAGAACCGCGATTTCGAGTGCCTCGTGCACGACTGCGCGCGCCGTTGCGCTCGTCGCGTCGTGTCGCGACACCGCGTTCAGCAATTCCATGACCGCAGCGATCGCGGTGTTGAAGGTGCGACGGCGACCGTAGTCATCGCCCACCTTGGCAAGCGTCTGATGCGCTAAGCGCCGCAGGTCCTTATCGGCCGTACTCAAGGACATCCGATCCAAGGCTGGCACCGCCCCCCCGCTCACGTGCGTGTGGACGGCTTTCCACAAGCGCTTGAGGAAGCGGAACGCGCCCTCGGCGCCCTCATCGGACCAGTCGAGCGACAACTCAGGGGGGGCGGCGAACATCATGAACAGCCGCGCGGTATCGGCGCCGTATCGATCGATGAAGGCCTGCGGGTCGACGCCGTTGTTCTTGGACTTCGACATGGTGCCGATGCCACCGGTCTCGACCGGTAGGCCGTCCGCCTTCAAGCGGGCACCCGTCGGCGCGCCCTTATCGTCGGTCGTCACCTCCACTTCCGTGGGGTTGTAATAGACCACACGACCGGAGGCTGGCTTGCGGAAGTAGATGTGGTTGCGCACCATGCCCTGGGTGAGCAGATTGGAGAATGGCTCGCCTAAGTCCACCAACTTCAGGTCGCGCATGACCTTGGTCCAAAAGCGCGAATACAGCAGATGCAAGATCGCGTGTTCGATACCACCGATGTACTGATCCGCCGGCAGCCAGTAGCCGACGCGCCCATCGACCATCGCCGTCGCGTTGTCGGCTGACGCATAGCGCAGGAAGTACCAGGACGAGTCGACGAAGGTGTCCATCGTGTCGGTCTCGCGACGAGCCGGCTGCCCACAGGCAGGACACGCACAATCGACGAACGCTGCGTGTCGCTGCAGCGGATTGCCCGAGCCATCCGGCACGAGATCATCCGGCAGCACCACGGGCAAGTCCTTGTCGGGCACCGGTACGACGCCGCAGGTACCGCAATGAATGAGTGGTATCGGGCAGCCCCAATAACGCTGCCGCGAGATACCCCAGTCACGCAGACGCCATTGCACCTGCACGGAGCCTAAGCCTCTCGCTTCCAAGTCCGCCGCAATACGAGCGATCGCATCGTCTTGACTCAGCCCGTCATAGGTCCCGGAGCCCACACAAACGCCCGCATCGCCGTACCATGACTGCCACGCGTCCGTGGAATAGGCCTGTCCGCCGACATCAATGACCTGACGGATCGGCAGCGCATACTTTTGCGCGAACGCAAAGTCACGTTCGTCGTGCGCCGGCACGCCCATCACCGCGCCTTCGCCATAGCCCATGAGGACGTAGTTACCGACCCACACCGGCACCGCCGCACCGGTGAGTGGGTGAGTGACGCTGAGGCCGGTGGGCAGCCCTTTCTTTTCCATGGTAGCGAGATCCGCTTCCATGACACTGCCGCGCTTGCACTCATCGACAAAGGCGGCCAGTTCCGGATTCGTCGCGGCCGCGTGCGTGGCGAGCGGATGCTCCGCGGCTACTGCGACGAAGGTCACACCCATGACCGTATCAGCACGGGTTGTGAATACCTTGAGCGTGTGCGCGGCACCGTTCAGCTCATACGGGAACGCGATGGTCACGCCTTCGCTACGACCGATCCAGTTCGCCTGCATGGTTCGCACGCGCTCTGGCCAGCCTTCCAGCTGCTGCACATCATCGAGCAGTTCCTGTGCATAGCGCGTGATTGCGAGGTAGTACATTGGGATTTCGCGCTTCTCGACCAGCGCGCCGGTGCGCCAACCGCGCCCGTCGATGACCTGCTCGTTGGCGAGCACAGTCTGGTCGATCGGATCCCAGTTCACTGTACCGGTCTTCTGGTACGCCACCCCTGACTCCAACATGCGCAGGAACAACCACTGGTTCCAGCGGTAGTAGTCGGGTTTACAGGTCGTGACTTCGCGATCCCAATCGAGGCCAAAGCCCAGCGCCTTGAGTTGGCGCTTCATGGTGGCGATGTTGTCGTAGGTCCACTGAGCCGGCGGGAGGTTGTTCGCGATGGCGGCGTTTTCCGCCGGCAGACCGAAGGCGTCCCAACCCATCGGCTGCAGGACGTTACGTCCCTGCATCCGCATGTAACGGGAGATCACATCGCCGATGGTGTAGTTACGCACATGGCCCATGTGCAACCGACCCGAGGGGTACGGGAACATGGACAGGCAGTAGTATTTCGGACGACTGTCGTCCTCTACGGCTCGAAAAGTACCCGTCTCATCCCAGTGCCGCTGCGCAGCGGCTTCGACGAGGGCCGGTTCGTAAGTCTCATTCATGGGGTCGGATCCTCAATGAATCACCAAGGATACCGGATCAGACCCCCCCTTTTGGATGGGTCGGCGCTGTTTAGGGCGCGACACGACGCACGGCGGCCGCCACGCGACCCACCGCCGCTTCCGGCAACCCCGCCAAATTGATGCGGCCGTCGGGCGCGACATACACATGCTCCTCTCGGGCGAGGCGCGTCACCGCGTCCGGCGTGAGGCTGCCAAGAATGGAGAACATGCCGCGCTGTTGGGCAATCGCCTCATGCCGGTGATCACCGTATTCGGCGGCCAAGGCATCCGCCAGCATCCGGCGCAAGCCATTGACGCGCGTCCGCATCACGGTGAGTTCTGCCTGCCAGGCCTCGAGGAGCAGGGGATCCGCGGCGATCGTCGCGACGATCGCGGCCCCATGATCTGGCGGCATGGAGTAGATCCGCCGCGCCAGCGTCTGCAGATGGGCAAAGCTGGTCGCCGCCACCGCTGCCGACCGGGCCACGACTAACACCGCCCCGACGCGTTCCCGATAGAGGCCGAAATTTTTCGAACAGGAGACCGCGAGCAGGACTTCTGGCAGGCGTTCGGCCAAGAGGCGTAAACCGGCAGCGTCCTCCTCCAAGCCGTTACCGAGTCCCTGGTAGGCCATATCGACCAGCGGCACCAGACACCGGCGTTCCAAGACCTCCGCCAAGACCTGCCACTGCGCCGCGTTCAAATCCGCGCCGGTTGGGTTATGACAGGCACCTTGTAGCAGGACAACGGTCCCTTCGGCCGCCGCCTCCAAGGTCTCGAGCATCGCCGAAAAACGCAGTGTGCCGGTGCGTACATCGAAATACGGCATCTGATGGGCGGTCAGGCCGGCACTCGTCAACAGCGCGTGGTGATTCGCCCAGGTCGGGTCACCGATCAGAATATCCCGCGTCGTCCCGGTGCGAACAATCAGATCAGCAACAACACGCAAGGCCCCGCAACCGCCCGGGGTCTGCAGCGTCATCACTCGACCAGCGGTGAGTGCCGGATGGCCCTCGCCCAACACCAGTCGCTCCATGAAGGCGGCAAACGGCCGATTGCCGCCCGGCCCGACGTAAACCTTCGAGCGTTGCTGCGCAATCAGACGGGCTTCGGCCGCCTTCACCGCGGCCATGACCGGTGTCGCGCCAGCGGCGTCTTTGTAGACGCCAACGCCCAAATCAACTTTATCGGGCGAGGTGTCCGCCGCAAATGCAGCCATCACGGCCAAGAGAGCGTCGGGGGCTTGAGGCGGCAGTAGATCGAGCATGGCATCACCGGCAAATAAAGGTGATGAGCAGGATATCACCCAGGCGTCGCTGCCCGCGTCGCGTGATCCCCTGACCGTCGCACCGCGCCGTGCCGCCCAAGCCACGCCAGCAGCAAGAACACCCCGCAGACCGCGCCGACCGGCGCGTTGCCGAAGCGCGCATACGGCGTTAAACCGGTCCGCGCTTCCACAGTGCCTTTGAGGACTGCGGGGACAAATTGCGGACTGCGCGCCACCACACGACCCGTCGGGTCGATGAGGGCGGTGATGCCGGTATTGGTGGCGCGCATGAGCCAGCGCCCGGCCTCCAAAGCCCGCATGCGCGTGATCTCAAGGTGTTGATGCGGCGCCGACGAATCACCAAACCAAGCATCGTTGCTCACGTTGACGAGCAGCGTCGCGTCCTTCAGAACGGCACGCTGTTCCGTGGCATACGCATCCTCGTAGCAGATCGTCGCCCCGATCCGCTCACCCGCCGCCGTCAGCGCTGGCTGATCCGCGTCACCGGGTAGAAAATCCACATAAAACAGGTCCAGTCCGCGCATCCAGCCGCGCACGAACTCCGGAACCGGGAAAAACTCGCCGAAGGGTACGAGGCGACGCTTGTAGTACCACGTCTCCCCGTCACTGAGCGCGACGAGGCCGTTACGATACCCGGCCCGTTCCGGGTCATACCGCACGAGCCCCAGCAGCAAATCGGTATGCCGCGCTTGTGCGGCCTGATAGATCGGCGTTAGGAACGGAACGGCCTCGTGATACAGCACCGGCAGCGCCGACTCCGGCCAAACCACCATGTCCTGACCGAGCGATTGCTCGGTGAGCGTACGGTAGACCTCGAAACTGTGGTCGCGATGCGCCGCTTCCCACTTCTCGTCTTGCGCCACCGCGCCTTGCACCAGAGCGACCGTATGAAACCGTCCGGTCGGGTGCGTGAGTTCCAACCGGGACAGTCCAAGGGCTGCCAACACGACGACGACGGCTGCCACCAGCATCGCCAGACGCGTCCGACTGCCAACAACGAACAATTGCCGCAGCGCCAGCGCCAAGAGCGCAACCCAAAGACTGGCGCCATACACGCCCAAAACCGGGACCCAACCCGCGAGCGGTGTATCAAGCGTTGCGTAGCCGAGCGCCAGCCAAGGAAAGCCTGACAGGAACCACCCGCGCACCCATTCGAGCAAGACCCAACCGGCGGGCCACGCCAAAGACCCCCAACCGGAATTCGGCTGGGAGACAAAACGCGTAACGGCCGCGCCCAACAGCGCCGGATAAGACGCCATGATCACCACGAGCCCCAGCATGAGAAGAACCGCCAACGCAGCCGGCGCATGCGCGACCGTGTGCACGCTGTGATAAATCCAATAGGTGCCGGACAGAAAAAGGCCTGCGCCGAAGGCAAAGCCGATGGCCGCAGCCCGCCGAGGCGTCACCGACATCCACAAGCCAAACAACAGCGCCAGAGTGACGGGCGCGAACCAACGCCAGGCGAGCGGCGCGTACGCGAAGGAGTGCAGCACACCGGCACACAACGCCACGAGAAGCGCATGCCGCCGCAGGAAAGCCGCGAGCACCGCCATCAATCGTCCGCCGCGGGCGGTTTGACGTCCCGCGCGGTCAGCACCCTCAGCGACTCGATGCGCCGCCGGGAGGCGCGCACGACGCGAAACTCAAACTCCCCGATCCGAACCACATCGCCGCGGCGCGGCACACGTCCGAAGGCCTGGGCGACGAGACCACCAACCGTATCGTAGTCATCGTCGGCGAGCGTCGCGCCAAAATACTCGTTGAAGTCTTCGATACGGGTCAGAGCCTGCACCGTGAACTCGCGCTCACGATCGTGCCGAATCGGCTGATCATCATCCGTGTCGTGTTCGTCGGCAATGTCACCCACAATCTGCTCAATCACGTCTTCAATGGTCACAAGACCGGCGACACCGCCGTATTCATCGACCACGATCGCCATGTGATTATGGTTCTTACGAAACTCGCGTAGCAGCACATTCAGTCGCTTGCTCTCCGGCACGAACACAGCCGGACGAACGAATTCACGAATGTCGAAGTCTTGATCGGTACTTTCAACGAAGTGGCGCAACAGGTCTTTGGCTAAGAGGATACCCACGATCTCATCGCGATCCTCCCCGGTGACCGGAAACCGGG
Organism: Gammaproteobacteria bacterium; assembly: GCA_947455595.1. Lineage (GTDB taxonomy): Bacteria > Pseudomonadota > Gammaproteobacteria > Steroidobacterales > Steroidobacteraceae > CAIKZZ01. The sequence goes on along the minus strand of CANGOP010000015.1, from coordinate 22,450 downwards.
AATGACCCGATTCGACGACCGCCGAGAGCAGTTCTTTGGGCTCATCATCGCGACCGACAACCACCATCATGGAGCGCGCAATCATGATGTCGCGAACTTTCAGTTCGCCGACGGCAAGCACTCCCTCGAGCATTTCGAATGAGTCTGCATCGAACAGTCCGCGCTCGCTGGCTTCGCGAAGCTCATCTAGCACGTCTTCGCGATCCTGCGGCTCATCTGAAAACTGCTGCAACAGCCGCTGCAACCAGCCGCGGCGCAGCCCAGTACGGGAATCAGTCATCGGCCTCACCCCGATAAGGATCCGCGAAACCGAGTGACTTCAGGACGCGCTTCTCACGCGACTCCATCCGCTCCGCGTCGGCGTCGTCTTCATGATCGTGACCCAACAGATGCAGGGTGCCGTGCACCACCATATGCGCCCAGTGAGCGGCCAACGACTTGCCCTGCTCGCGCGCTTCGCGCGCCACGACGCGAGCGCAGATCACCAGATCACCCAACGGCTTGGCCTCGCCGCGCAGCGCTCCGATCGGCAATTCAGCGGGAAAACTCAGTACGTTCGTAGGCTTCTGGCGTTGGCGATAATGGCCATTCAGTCGCTCGCTTTCCCGTGGGGTAACCACCTGCACAGACAACGTGGCATGGCGCCCTTTGGCACCGGCGGCCGCCACGGCCCACTCGCGCACCAATCGCGCGGAAGGTGCCCAAGGGTGTCGCGTTGCATAGGCCACGTCGACCGTCAGCGTCACGTCTCGTCTCCCGCCCGTTCATAGGCTTGCACGATCCGCTGCACCAACGGGTGCCGCACGACGTCCATCGAACTGAAGCGCGTGAAAGACACACCCGGCACGCCGTGCAGCACGTCCATCACGTGGCGCAGGCCGGAGAGTCGGTTGTTCGGCAAATCGGTTTGGGTCACGTCGCCCGTGACCACGGCTTTAGAGCCGAAGCCGATCCGGGTCAGGAACATCTTCATCTGCTCAACCGTCGTGTTCTGCGCTTCATCCAAAATAATGAAGGCATCGTTGAGGGTTCGACCACGCATGAAGGCCAGCGGCGCGATTTCAATGACATTCCGTTCGATGAGTTTCGACACTTTGTCGTAGCCGAGCATCTCGTACAGTGCGTCGTACATCGGACGCAGGTACGGATCGACTTTTTGGGTGAGATCCCCCGGCAGGAAGCCTAGCCGCTCACCGGCTTCCACTGCGGGACGCACGAGTACGATGCGCCGCACGCGATCCGTCTGCAGTGCCTCTACGGCGCAAGCCACGGCCAAATACGTCTTGCCGGTACCCGCCGGCCCAATACCGAAGCTGAGATCAACGGTGCGAATCGCGGCAAGATAGCCGACCTGATTCGCACCACGGCCGCGGATCTGGCCGCGATGGGTCGTGACCTTCACTTCGCCATGATCGGCCGACGCCTCAGCATCTTCCTCGCGCATGCCACTCTCCTGAATGGCCAGATGCACATCTCGCGGCGTGATCCTGCGACCACCACTGCCGTATAGCTCTTCCAAAATGCGCGTGGCATCGGCGGCGCGTACACCTTCGATGTGAAACACGTTGCCGCGACGATGGATGCCGACAGACAAGCGCGTCTCGATCTGGCGCAAGTGTTCATCAAGCGGTCCACACAGAATCGCGAGCCGATCGTTGTCGGCGGGTTCCAGCACAAGTTCCCGAGTAGCGGGAGCGTTCATGACGGTTCGGCGGCCAACCGGCCACGGAGAGAGTTCGGCATCGCTTCGGTGACCACCACATCCACAAATTGACCTACTAGCGACGCAGGGGCGTCGAAGTTGACCCACCGGCTGCATTCCGTTCGTCCGGCGAGTTGGCGGGAGTCTTTACGCGCATTGCGCTCGACCAAGACGCGGACGGTCTGACCGACCATGGAGCGACTGCGCTCACGCGCGAATTCGTTGATTCGAGCCTGCAGACGCTCCAGACGCGCCTGCTTCACCTCGGGCGGCACATCGTCCGGTAGTGAGGCGGCCGGGGTCCCCGGACGACGGCTATAGATGAAACTGAAACTCTGATCGAAGCGGATCTCCTCAACCAGTTGCATCGTCGCTTCAAAATCGCGGTCCGTTTCACCGGGAAAGCCGACAATGAAGTCCGACGAGATCGGCATTTCCGGGCGTACCGCTCGCAGGCGGCGAATCTTCTGCTTGAACTCCAGCGCGGTATAGCGACGCTTCATCGCCATGAGCACACGATCGGAGCCGCTCTGCACCGGCAAGTGCAGGTGATTCACCAACTGCGGTACCCGCGCATAGACCTCGATCAGACGATCCGAGAAGTCCAACGGGTGTGAGGTCGTGAAGCGAATGCGCTCGATGCCCGCGATCGCGGCGACATGCTCGATCAGCAACGCGAGGTCGGCGGTATCGCCGTCATCGAGCATGCCGTCATAGCCGTTGACGTTCTGACCCAGCAGCGTGATTTCCCGGACCCCTTGTGCAGCGAGCACGCGCACTTCCGCGAGCACCTGCTCAAACGGACGGCTGATTTCCTCACCACGGGTATAGGGCACCACACAGAAACTGCAGTACTTGCTGCAGCCTTCCATGATCGAGACAAACGCCGTTGCCGAGTTACGCTCCTCGGGCATCGGCAGTTCATCGAATTTTTCATTCTCGGGAAATGAGACGTCGACCTGAGGGCGTCCCGTCTGACGCACGCGCGCGAGCATGGCCGGTAAACGATGTAAGGTTTGCGGGCCGAAGACGACATCGACGAATGGCATCCGCTCCAGAATCCCCTCGCCCTCTTGGCTAGCGACACAGCCGCCGACGCCAATGAGCAGGCTCGGGCGACTGCGCTTCATCTCACCGTAAACACCGAGGTGCGAGAACACCTTCTCTTCCGCCTTTTCGCGGATCGAACAGGTGTTGAGCAAAATAATGTCCGCCTGATCGGGATCGTCCGTCACATCGAGACCCTCGGCTGCCTTCAGTACGTCCACCATGCGGGTGGAGTCGTACTCATTCATCTGGCAACCGAACGTCTTGAGGTAAAGATAGCCTGGCATGGGGGGAGGGACTCGAGAGGGGGTACAGGTTACCGCGACCGGGCCCAGACCGAAAGGCGCCCCCGCGTCGAAGGCGCCGTTTTAGTTGTTACGCTTCAGTGACTTGGCGTTCTCGTTCAGAACGGAATGTCGTCGTCGAAGTCACCGGGAGGGGGCGACTGGCTGTACGGATCGGCGCCGCCGCCGCTTGCCGGACCCGATCCGCCGCGCGGGCTGCCGCCGTAACCGCCGCCACCACCGCCGCCGCCACCACCACCGCCGGCGCCACCACGGCTGCCCAGCATCTGTAATTCGTTCGCCACGACTTCCGTCGAGTAACGATCAGCGCCCGTGGCCTTGTCCTGCCATTTGCGGGTGCGCAACTTACCCTCGACGTAGACCTGAGAGCCTTTGCGCAGGTATTCGGCGGCAATTTCCGCCAGACGGTCGAAAAACACGACGGTGTGCCACTCGGTGGCCTCTTTCTGCTCGCCGGTCTGCTTATCCTTCCAACCTTCCGATGTGGCGATGCGGATATTGGTGACCGCCTTGCCGCTGGGCATCGCACGGGTCTCGGGATCTTGACCGAGATTGCCTACCAAAATGACTTTGTTGATGCCACGCGCCATGCCCTGCTCCTTGTAATTCCTAAGGGGAGCGAACGGTCGCTCCAGCCTTCACTAAGGTGAGAGTGTACAGCGGCCCTCGCCGGGCCGTGTGCCGACTATTTGGGGTGTTTGTGCAGAAAGTCGAGGGTCAGGCTCGGCCCGGGCGAATCGCGAGCAGCCACGGCAGAGCCAAAAGCGCTGCGCCGCCGAAAACCGCCGGCAAACCCCAGGGACTGGCGTACAGCAAGGGTGCAAACTGACCACCGGCAAACGCGCCGAGGAACTGAGCGGTTGCAAAAATCCCCAACGCCGCACCCCGCAATTCCGGCGGCGCCGACTGTGACAGGCGCGCCGGCACGCGTGCCTCGAGGTAATTGAAGGCGGCAAAAAACACGAGCAGCGTCATCGCCAGACCCCAATAGCCGTGATGGGTCACGGTCAAGGCGGCCAGCGCAAAACCGATGATGACGACCCCAAGACGCATCACCCCGACCGGCGAACCGGAGCGCTCGCTGGCCAAGACCAATGGAATGGTCAGCGGGACTGAGCCTAAGAAAACCCACAAGTAGGTCTTCCAGTGCTGTGCCAACGGGATGCCAAGGCCATCGGCCAACGCATGGGGCACCCCGACGAACGCGGCCGTCAGCATGACGTTCAGCACGAAAACACCCACATAGTAGGGAACAAGCGTTCGGGTGAACGCGGCACTGAACCGCGGCGCTGCAATCGGTGTCGAACCGGGTGTGCGCTCAACCGCCGGCACGGCCGTGTGCAAGAGCACAAGGCAAAACACCGCCAGCACCGCCATCGCCCAGAAAATACCGCGCACACCAATCAGCGACTCGAGCGGCGGCGCAGCCACCAGCGACACGACAAACGAGCCGCCGATGCTGATCCCGATCAGGGCCATGGCGCGCGTGCGGATTTCCGGCCTCGTCAGGTCCGCCAACAAGGCCGAGACGGGCCCTGAGATGGCACCAGCGCCCTGCACCATGCGCGCCAGAATGATCCCCTCGATGCCGGTAGCCAACCCGCCGATCACAGAGCCAGCCGCGTACAGGACAAGGCCCACGGTAATAACGCCGCGGCGTCCATAGCGATCGGACAACAACCCGAACGGAATCTGCAGAATGGCTTGTGTGAGCCCGTAGGCGCCCATAGCCAAACCAATTTTGAGCGGCGTCGCCCCGGCGAGTCCGTTCGTGTAGAGGGCAAGTACCGGCAGCAGCAGAAACAAACCGAGCATGCGCGCCGCGTAGATGGACGACAACGATCCGAGCGCGCGACGCTCGATCGGCAGCAAAGCCAGGCGGGGCGGGCGGGTCGTTTTATGGGTATCCACGGTCAATCCTGAATCGGGCCGGCGGCAACGAATGGTATTCTATCGGATTACGCATTAATTCCCGGACTCGAGCCATGGCCCATATCCGTATCCGCGGAGCCCGTACCCACAACCTCAAAGGCGTCGACCTCGAGTTACCTCGAGATCGACTGATCGTCTTTACCGGCTTGTCGGGGTCAGGCAAATCCTCATTGGCCTTCGACACGATCTACGCGGAAGGTCAGCGGCGTTACGTGGAGTCGCTATCGGCCTATGCGCGCCAATTCTTGTCGATGATGGAAAAGCCGGACGTCGATTCCATCGAAGGATTGTCGCCGGCGATATCGATCGAGCAAAAGTCCACCTCACACAATCCCCGTTCGACGGTGGCCACGGTCACCGAGATCTACGATTACCTGCGCCTGCTGTATGCGCGCGCCGGCACACCCCGCTGCCCCGATCATCACCTCGATCTCGCCGCTCAGACGGTCAGTCAGATGGTGGACCAGGTGATGGAGTTGCCGGAGGGCACTCCGCTCCTGCTGCTCTCGCCAGTCGTGAAGGATCGTAAGGGCGAGCACGTGCAGGTCTTCGACGAGTTGAAGGGCAAAGGCTTCGTGCGCGCTCGTGTCGACGGCAAGGTGATCGAACTCGATGATCCACCCTCGCTGGACCTGCGCCGCAAGCATACGGTTGAAGCGGTCGTAGACCGCTTCAAGGTCCGACCGGATCTGTCGCAACGACTGGCAGAGAGTTTTGAGACTGCGCTGCGACTCGGCGGCGGCATGGCGACCGTCGCGTTTTTGGATCAACCGGATCGGGAAGAACTGGTCTTCTCCGACAAGTTCGCCTGCAACGTGTGCGGCTGGTCACTGCCTGAGTTGGAGCCGAGGCTCTTCTCATTCAACAATCCTGCCGGCGCTTGCCCCACCTGCGACGGCCTCGGGGTGAAGCAATTCTTCGATCCCGTGCGCGTCGTCACGCAGCCGCACCTGTCGCTCGCCGCGGGTGCGATCCGCGGTTGGGATCGACGTAATGCGTACTATTTCACGATGATTCATTCGTTGGCGAAGCACTACAAATTCGACATCGAGGATCCGTGGACGTCGCTGCCTGAGAAGATCCAGCAGACGTTGCTCTACGGCAGCGGCACCGACAGTATCGAATTCCGTTACTACGATGGGCGCGGCGGCATGTCGCGCAAGCGCCATCCATTCGAAGGCATCCTGCCAAACCTCGAGCGGCGCTATCGCGAGACCGACTCGATGATGGTCCGCGAGGAATTATCCAAATACTTGGGCAGCAAGCCGTGCCCGGATTGCGCCGGCACGCGCCTGAATGTCGCGGCCCGCAACGTCTTCGTTTCCGGCAGCAGTATCGCATCGGTCACGGGTCTGTCCGTGGGGCGTGCGCTCGCCTTCTTTCAAACGCTATCGCTACCCGGCTGGCGCGGCACGATCGCCGTCAAGATCGTCAAAGAAATCCACGACCGCCTCGGCTTCTTGGCAAATGTCGGTCTGGACTATCTGACCCTTGATCGCAGCGCCGAGACCCTCTCCGGCGGCGAAGCACAACGAATCCGTCTCGCCAGCCAAGTGGGCTCCGGACTCGTCGGGGTGATGTACATCCTCGACGAACCCTCCATCGGCCTGCATCAACGCGACAACCAGCGTCTCTTAGACACGCTCGTGCATTTGCGTGACCTCGGCAATACCGTGATCGTCGTCGAGCATGACGAAGATGCGATTCGCCAAGCCGACTATGTCGTCGACCTCGGCCCCGGTGCCGGTGTGCACGGTGGCGAAGTCGTCGCACAAGGATCAGTCAGTGAAATCGAGGCCGTGTCGCGTTCACTGACGGGTCAGTACTTGAGCGGGGGTTTGCGGATTGATCCGCCGAAAAAGCGGGGCCGCTTTGATCCCAAGCGCGTCCTGCGGGTTGTTGGTGCCAGTGGCAACAACCTGAAAAAAGTCACCGCCGAGTTCCCCGTTGGTTTGTTCACCTGCGTGACAGGCGTCTCGGGGTCGGGCAAGTCGACGCTTGTGAACGACACGCTCTATCGACGCGTCGCGCAATCGCTCAACGACTCCTCAGAAGAAGCCGCACCCTGCGAGCGCATTGAGGGGCTGCAGCACCTGGATCGCGTGATTGATATCGATCAAAGCCCGATTGGCCGCACCCCACGCTCGAATCCGGCTACCTACACCGGTGTCTTCACACCCATCCGCGAACTCTACGCGCAGGCCCCCGAAGCGCGTGCACGCGGCTACGAGGTCGGCCGCTTCAGCTTCAACGTCAAGGGTGGCCGGTGTGAGGCGTGCCAAGGCGATGGCGTCATCAAGGTGGAAATGCACTTCCTACCGGACGTGTATGTGCCGTGTGACATCTGCAAGGGCAAGCGTTACAACCGCGAGACCTTGGAGATCCGCTACAAGGGCAAAACCATTCACGAAGTGCTCGAGATGACCATCGAGGACGCGTATCAGTTCTTCCAAGCCGTACCGGTGGTGGCACAGAAGTTACGCACGCTCCTCGATGTCGGCTTGACCTACGTCCGGCTCGGCCAGAACGCCACAACCCTCTCGGGTGGTGAAGCGCAGCGCGTGAAGCTGGCGAAGGAACTATCGAAGCGCTCGACTGGGCGGACGTTGTACATCCTCGACGAGCCGACCACGGGGCTGCATTTTCACGACATCGCGCAGTTGCTCGTCGTGCTCGGTCGCTTACGCGATGAAGGCAATACGGTGGTCGTCATCGAGCACAACCTCGATGTCGTCAAAATGGCGGACTGGGTGATTGATCTGGGTCCCGAGGGCGGTGATGGCGGTGGCCGAATCTTGGGCTATGGCACACCCGAGGAGATTGTCACGCTGGCCGGTTCACACACCGGACATTACTTAGGCATCCAGATGGCGCGGCATCCCACGCCGGGTTGATGGTTAGGGACGACGCAGTGCACTTTGGCTGGTGAAGTACTGACGCACTTCACCATCCCGAACGCGTTCGTCGTAGTGGCCCTGTGTGTAGGCCATGACGGTCTGCCGCCAGAAGGTCACCGCGCCTTTGTTCGGCACAGCTTCGGACACTTCCCAGCGACCGGAAAATCGGCTGAAGATCAGCGCGGCGGCCGCGCGGCCAATGCCGCGGCGCCGATACGGCCGGCGGATGTAAAACTCGGCCATCCGGTAATCAAATCCATCCCGCGCCGGTGACGGCATCAACGGACGGGACACCAACGCGAAGCCACCCGCACGGCCCTCATCCAGAATCAACAATGGGTGCGATCGATCATCGCGGAACCAACGAGCCAGCAGTTCCGCTTCCCGGGATCCATGTTCCCCGTAGACGGGAAAGATCCCCGTGCCCGAGGCCTGCGACACCGCGCCCAATTCATCGAGATACTCCGGGTAGACCGCGCGGATCCAGCGCTGATCCTCATCCGAATGTCGGGCGTCACGAAGAGACACGGACATGGTGGCGTCTCGGAGTCAATTCACGGGCAATAAAAAACCGGGGGGATCTTCCAGACAAGCTGGAGATCCGTCCCGGTCCGAATCACTCGCGCTTTCGCGCAGCGATTACTTCTTCTCTTCGGTCGCAGCCGGAGCAGCGCCAGCAGCCGGAGCAGCAGCGTCAGCAGCCGGAGCAGCAGCGTCAGCAGCCGGCGCAGCGGCCGGAGCAGCAGCGTCAGCAGCAGGAGCGGCCGGAGCGGCTTCCTTCGAACCACAAGCAGCAAGAGCAAGCGCCAGCGCAGCAGCGCCGATAGCGAGTTTCACGTTCATCGGTCGGTACCCCAATTCCAGGAATGGTAAAAAGTTCGCGGCCGACCCGGAGATTGCTCGCCGACCCGGTCCACGGCCGTCGATTCTACATACTTTCGCACCCAGTTGCGCAAATGTTGGGGTGCATCATGGCGTCCACGCTACAGGGAAGACTACACTTTCGACACAGCCTCATGACCCAGGCAAAGTCCTCGAACCGGAGTCCCCATGCCGAATCGCGCACCGTCCGATGCCCTGTTCACCGCCCATATCGCACGCCTCGGGCAGATTTTCACCCATAGCCTGACGGCGGCGGGATTCGATTCGGTCGTGATCGGCGCGGGCTTTCAGCACTACCGGTTCCTCGACGATCAGACCTACCCCTTTGCCGCCAACCCCCATTTCTTGTGGTGGGCTCCGATCGACAATGCGCCAGGCTCGTTCTTGTGTATCCGCCCAGACGCCCGGCCATCCCTGTGGTTCCATCAACCGGAGGACTACTGGCACAAACCGCCCGCGACGCCGACTGAGGCGTGGTTGGCAGAGTTCGACTTGTCGATCCTGCGCGTGCCAAACGAAGCCAGAGCGAATGTACCGACGGGTGCCGCTTTTATCGGCGAGCCGTTTGCAGGCATCGAAGAATGGGGCTTCAGCGCGATCAATCCACCGGCACTGGTCGATCGACTGCACTGGGAGCGCGCGGTGAAATCGCCGTATGAACTTGAGTGCATGCGGATCGCAGCGCGCCGCGGCGCGCGCGCGCACGTTGCAGCGGCCGCGGCTTTCCATCGCGGTGCGTCGGAGTACGGCATCCATTTGGCCTACCTCGCCGCCTCCGGTCACACGGAGGCTGGGCTACCCTATCCGAACATCATTGCGCTCAATGAAGGCGCCGCGATCCTGCATTACACCGAGCTGCAGTCGCAGACACCCGCCGAGCGCCGCTCGTTCTTGATCGACGCCGGAGCGCAGTTCCGGGGTTATGCTTGCGATATCACCCGCACGCATGCCGCTGAGCCCGGAGGTCGTTTCGGTAGTTTGTTGGCGGGCCTCGAGGCGGCGGAACAGCAGTTATGCGCCCGCGTCCGCGCGGGCGTCCACTACCCGGACATCCATGCACTGGCGCATCGCCTGATCGCCGAGATCCTGGTCAACGAGAAGATCGTGACCTGCAGCGTGCAGGCAGCGGTTGAGAGCGGCCTCACGGCGGTCTTCTTTCCGCACGGCATCGGCCATCTGCTCGGGCTTCAAGTCCATGACATCGGCGGCCACCAAGCAGGGCCCACGGGGGGACAGCGTCCGCCACCGGCGGCTGATCGCTACCTGCGTCTGACTCGCACGCTCGAGGCTGGCACTGTCGTGACCATTGAGCCGGGAATCTACTTTATCGACCTATTGCTCGCGCAAGCGCAGCGGGACGGCCGTGGTCGCGATATCAATTGGGAGGCGGTCAACGCCTTGCGGCCTTTTGGTGGGGTCCGCGTGGAAGATGACGTCCTCGCCACGGACGGCGAGCCTGAAAACCTGACTCGCGACGCGTTCGATGCGTTTGCGTCGGCCTGAACCCACCTCAATAACGCGAGAACACCACGGTCCGGTTCCCCAGCAACAGGACCCGGTGTTCAAGTTCGTACTGTAACGCGCGGGCGAGCACCCGCGTTTCTATCTCACGACCGACTTCCGCAACTTGGGCCACGGTGAGGCCGTGACTGACGCGCGCGACGTCCTGTTCGATGATGGGACCCTCGTCCAAGTCGGGCGTCACGTAGTGCGCAGTCGCGCCGATCAGCTTCACGCCACGGTCGTAGGCCTGCTGGTAGGGTTTAGCGCCCTTAAAACCCGGCAGAAAGCTCTGGTGAATGTTGATCATGCGCCCCGCCATTCGGCTACAGACATCATCTGAGAGCACTTGCATGTAGCGCGCGAGCACCACGAGATCGACACGCTTGCGCTCAATGATCCGCATCAGAATCTTTTCTTGCGCCACCTTGTTGTCGGGTGTGATCGGCAGGTAATCGAAGGATATGTTGTGATCGTCGACGAGTTTCTTGGCGACGCGGTGATTCGACACCACGCCGACGATTTCCATGGGCAATGAGCCTTTTTGCTGCCGGTAGAGGAGATCGTGCAGACAGTGGTCATGTGCAGAAACCATCACGAGCACCCGACGGCGCCCCTCACGGTCCACCAGACGCCAGTCCATACCGTACTGTTCGGCGAGCGGCTGGAAGGAAGAACGAACCGCGTCAATCTCGGCGGCCGCCGGCAATTGAAAGTGCACGCGCATACAGAACACGCCAGTCGGCGAGTCCGTGTACTGCATGGAATCGACCACCAACCCATCCTGCGACAACACGAAACCCGTGACCGCGTGAACGATGCCCTTGGCATCCGGACACGAGAGTAGGAGTACGTAGTCAGGACAGGTATTCACGCGCCAAGCCCTCGGTAGGAAACCAACCGACATGATGGGAACGGATGACGCTCGGGTCAATCCAAAAGCGCGCAACAAAAAAAGGCCGGGGGGTTACCCCGGCCTACTACTATGACGACCCAATGCCCTTACGGGCCATCGGAATTCGTCGGACTAACCGTTGCCGGCGCCGGCGCCTCCCGTAGAGGACCAGTCACCGTAGGCAGATTACTCTGCCTTTTCACCTTCCGGCGCCGCCGGAGCAGTCGCCTTGTCGACGAGCTGCATCAGCGCCATCGGCGCCGAGTCACCCGCGCGCTCCTCCATTTTGAGGATGCGCGTGTAGCCGCCGGTGCGCGCAGCAAAGCGCGGTCCGATATCGGTGAACAGCTTTTCCACGAGCGCCTCGTCACGAAGCTTCGCGAACGCGCGGCGGCGAGCCGCCAGGCTGTCGGTCTTGCCGAGCGTGATGATCGGTTCGACGACGCGGCGAAGTTCCTTCGCCTTAGGAACGGTGGTGCGAATGGTCTCATAGCGCAGCAGAGCTGCGGTGAGGTTGCGCATCAGCGCGGCGCGATGCGAGCTGTTACGCGACAGCTGGCGGCCGGTGTTGTGGTGACGCATATCTCTCTCTTAACTTCTGTGGGTCTGACTCAACGTCAGGCCGTCTTGTACTCATCTTCGCGGCGCAGGGTCGCCGGCGGCCAGCCTTCTAGGCGCATGCCGAGCGACAGACCGTGGCTCTCGAGGACTTCCTTGATCTCGGTGAGCGACTTCTTGCCGAGGTTCGGCGTACGTAACAGCTCGACCTCGGTGCGTTGCACCAGATCACCGATGTAATGAATGTTCTCGGCCTTGAGGCAGTTCGCGCTGCGAACCGTCAGCTCGAGCTCATCCACTGGCCGCAGCAAGATCGCATCGAACTGCGTCTCGACCGACTTCGAACCGCCCTCTTCCTGGCCTTGCAGGTCAACGAAGACCGACAGCTGGTCCTTGAGAATCGAACCGGCGCGGCGGATGGCTTCCTCAGGATCGATGGTGCCATTCGTCTCGAGGTCGATGATCAACTTGTCGAGGTCGGTGCGCTGTTCAACGCGCGCGGCCTCAACGTTGTAGGTGACCTTACGAACCGGGGAGAACGACGCATCGAGCTGAAGGCGACCGATCGGGCGGGTCTGCTCTTCGAAATTGCGAGCAATCGCCGGACGATAGCCGCGACCCCGCTCAATCTTGAGCGTCATGTTGAGCTCGCCAGCCTTCGTCAGATTCGCGATGACCAACTCAGGGTTCAGGATCTCGACGTCGTGATCGCCCTGAATGTCGCCGGCCAAGACTGGGCCTGGGCCCTTCTTGACGAGACGCAATTCAGACTCATCCCGCGAGTGCATGCGCACAGCAACCTGCTTGAGGTTGAGCAGCACGTCGACCACGTCTTCCTGCACACCTTCAATGGAGGTGTACTCGTGAAGCACGCCATCGATCTCCACTTCGGTGATCGCCGCGCCTGGCAGCGACGACAGCAGCACGCGACGCAGAGCGTTGCCGAGCGTATGTCCGAAACCCCGCTCGAACGGCTCAATAACGACACGAGCATGGCGAGGTCCCTGATCGGTAACCTTGACCACACGCGGCTTCAGAAATTCAGCGACAGATCCCTGCATAGAAGCACCTTAGCCAAACAGAGGTCCCCAGGAGTTCCCGTGGACCAGAAGGCAAATTACTTGGAGTACAACTCGACGACGAGGTTCTCGTTGATGTCCGGCAGAATCTCATCGCGATCTGGGATCGACTTGAGCGTGCCCGACATCTTCTTCTCGTCAACGATGACCCAGTCAGGAAAGCCCGACTGAGCGGCAAGGCTGAGTGCCGTAGCAACACGGCCCTGCTTCTTCGCATGCTCGCGAACCTCAATGAGGTCGCCGGCAGCGCATTGGTAGGAGGCCACGTTCACAACCTGGCCGTTCACCGTAATGCCCTTGTGGGACACCAACTGGCGAGCTTCCGAGCGGGTCGAGGCAAACCCCATGCGGTAGACGACGTTGTCCAGACGACGCTCGAGCGTCTTCAGCAGGTTTTCACCCGTGGCGCCGGGACGGCCGGCGGCCGCGTGGTAGTAGTTACGGAACTGGCGTTCCAACACGCCGTACATGCGGCGAAGCTTCTGCTTCTCACGCAGCTGTACGCCGTAGTCGGACAGGCGCTGCTTGCGCTCGCCCTTAATGCCGCCCGGCGGCACTTCCAGCTTGCACTTCGATTCGAGCGTCTTGACGCCGCTCTTCAGGAAGAGATCAGTGCCCTCGCGACGCGAGAGCTTGCACTTGGGACCGAGATACCTGGCCATTGCGTTCCTCGAATAGGTCGCTTAAGGGCGACCGTCAGACGCGCCGCTTCTTAGGCGGGCGGCAGCCGTTGTGGGGGATGGGCGTGACGTCAGCGATGCTCGTGATCTTGAGCCCGCAGCCGTTCAGTGCACGCACCGCTGATTCGCGACCTGGGCCGGGGCCCTTGACGCGAACTTCGACGTTACGCAGGCCGTATTCCTGCGCCGCAACGCCTGCCTTCTCAGCAGCGACCTGCGCCGCGAACGGGGTGCTCTTGCGGGAGCCACGGAAGCCGCAGCCACCCGAAGTCGCCCACGACAGCACGCCACCTGCGCGGTCAGTGATCGTGATGATCGTGTTATTAAACGAGGCATGCACGTGGGCAATGCCGTCGCTGACCTGACGCCGCGCCTTTTTAACGCGCGGAGCCTTCTTGTCACCCTGTTTCTGTTCAGCCATTGCTGGTCATTCCTAGAGAAATTAGGCCTTAGGCCTTGCCCGGAGGCGCGTTGAGCTTGACCGCCTGCTTGCGCGGGCCCTTACGGGTACGTGCATTCGTGCGGGTGCGCTGACCGCGCATCGGCAGACCCTTACGATGGCGCATGCCACGGTAAGAGCCCATGTCCATGAGGCGCTTGATGTTCATGGCCGTTTCGCGGCGAAGATCGCCTTCGACGGTCATGCGCGCGATGAATCCACGGAGCGCCGCAACCTCAGAATCGGTGAGATCCTTGGTCTTGGTGGTCGGCGCGACGCCAGTGGCCTCACAGGCCTTCTTAGACGTCGTACGGCCAATGCCGTAGATGTGGGTCAACCCGATAACAATGTGCTTGTTCATCGGGATGTTAATGCCGGCAATACGTGCCATGTGCAGCCCTGGAGAATTCGTGGGGAAAAGTTGGTTAGTTTAGCCTGAAACCCGGGTTTCTTCAACCCTTCCGACCCTAAGGCCGGCCTGAACTCGCACGCTGTTGCCAGCGGACTTGCTCAGCGGGGTTCATCTACGTCAACCCTGGCGCTGCTTGTGGCGAGCGTCGGAGCAGATGATGTAGACGATCCCTCGGCGACGGACCACCTTGCAGTTTTTGCAAATCTTTTTAACGGACGGACGGACTTTCATGACTGGACCTCGGAGGGACGCCGCTCGGCGCCTTACGGCGCTGAGCCCGGACGGCCGGAGCCGCGCAGGTTGGACTTCTTGATAAGACCTTCGTACTGGTGGGACATCATGTGCGCCTGCAACTGCGCGATGAAATCCATAACGACCACCACGATGATGAGGAGCGACGTACCGCCGAAATAGAACGGCACGTTGCCCCACGAAATAAGGAGCTCGGGCAGGAGGCAGACCGCGGTCACATAGATCGCGCCCCACAACGTCAGCCGAGTGAGCACCTTTTCGATGTACTCGCCGGTGTGCTGTCCCGGACGGATGCCCGGAATAAACGCACCAGCCTTCTTCAGGTTGTCCGCCGTCTCTCTCGAGCTAAACGTCAAACCAGTGTAGAAGAAGCAGAAAAATACGATCAGCAAGGCATACAGGAACATGTGCAGCGGCTGGCCATAGCTCAGCGAAGCTGACAGCCCCTGCATGAAGGACTTGAATCCACTCATCAGGCCTGTTTGGCCGACGCCGGTTCCCGCGAAGTTCGCAAGTGTCGCTGGGAACAACAGCAACGACGAGGCGAAGATCGGCGGAATCACGCCTGACATGTTGAGCTTGAAAGGCAGATGGCTCGACTGACCACCCACCATCTGACGGCCCATCATGCGCTTGGCGTAGTTAACCGCGATGCGGCGCTGCCCACCCTCGACCCAAGCGACAAAGAACGTGACGCCCCCCACCACGAGAGCGAGGATAATCGCGAAGGCCGGGTTCATCTCGCCCGTCGACATCTGGTTGAAGGTATTACCGATCGCCGCTGGCAGACCCGCGACGATACCGGACAAGATGATCATCGAGATGCCGTTACCGATCCCGCGCTCGGTAATCTGCTCACCCAACCACATCAAGAACATCGTTCCTGTCGTCAGCGTCACAGTCGCAACCACGACGAAATACCAGCCCGGGTTCAACACAACGCCCTGGTTCTGGAAGGCATACGCAGCGCCTGCGCCCTGAAAGATCGCCAAACCGACCGAGGCATAGCGCGTGATCTGGGTGATCCGACGACGACCAGACTCGCCCTCTTTCTTCCACTCTGCCCATGGCGGATAGACCACGGCGAGCATCTGAATGATGATCGACGCTGAAATGTACGGCATAACGCCGAGCGCGAAGATCGACAGACGCGAGAGCGCTCCGCCGGAGAACATATTGAAGAGGCCGAGGATCGTGCCTTCCTGCTCTTGGAAGAAGCGCGAAAGCGCTATGGGATCGATGCCCGGCACCGGAATGAACGTTCCGATGCGATAGACAATCAACCCACCCAGCAGGAAGAAAATCCGCGAGCGGATCTCGGCGAGCCGTGTTGCGGCACCGAAACCTCCCATCGCGTTGGAACCCCCGGAGGCCACGGCGCGTTACTCGAACTTGCCGCCGGCCGCTTCGATCGCAGCGCGAGCGCCCTTCGTGGCCGCAAGGCCGCGAACGGTAACCGCTGCGCTGATCGAACCCGACAGGATAACCTTGACCTTCTCGATGCCCGCGTGCACGGCGCTCGCCTTCTTCACCGCTGCGAGATCGACAGCACCGTCGTTGCTGGCGGCAATCTTGGCGAGCGTATCGAGCGTGATTTCCCCACGGGTCGGCTTCACATGGGAGTTAAAGCCCATCTTCGGCAACCGACGCTGGAGCGGCATCTGGCCGCCTTCGAAGCCAACCTTGTGGTAGCCGCCCTTACGTGCGCGCTGACCCTTGACGCCACGGCCGCAGGTCTTGCCCTGTCCGGCAGACGCACCACGGCCGACTCGGCGGGCTGTCTTTTTGCTGCCCTCGGCAGGGCTCATGCTATTCAGTTTCATTGCTGTTCCCTCAGGCCTTTTCGACGACGACGAGATGCGTCGCCGTACGGATCATGCCGCGGTTGGGGGCTGTGTCGAGCACTTCCACCGTGTGGCCAATCCGACGCAGACCGAGCCCGCGCACCGACTGCTGAATGTTCTTCAGCTGTCCGGCCGTGCTCTTCTTCAGAGTTACTTTGATCTTGCCGCTCATGTCGTCTCTCCAGACCCGGCCTTAAGCCAGGATCTCCTCGACGGTCTTGCCACGCTTGGCAGCGATCGAATCCGGCGACGACATTTGCGTAAACGCATTGATCGTCGCGCGGACCACGTTAATCGGATTGCGCGAGCCGTAGCTCTTCGCGAGTACGTTGCGCACACCGGCGCACTCGAACACTGCACGCATTCCACCGCCCGCGATCACGCCGGTACCGCCCGAAGCGGGCTGCATGTACACGCGCGTCGTGCCGTGGCGGCCCTTCACTGCGTAGTGAATGGAGTCACCGCGCAGAGGGACGTTCATGATGTTCTTGCGGGCCTGCTGCATCGCCTTCGCGATGGCCGTCGGCACTTCGCGCGCCTTGCCGTAGCCGAAGCCGACGCGACCTGCGCCGTCGCCGACGACTGTCAGGGCCGTGAAGCCGAACTGCTTGCCGCCCTTGACAACCTTAGCCGTGCGGTTGACCGCCACGAGCTTCTCAATCAGGTCGTCGCCGGGTGCCTTGTCGGGTCTCGCCATGGTTGGATCCCTGCCTGAAATACTTTAGAAAACCAGCCCGGCTTCGCGGGCTGCGTCGGCCAGCGCCTTGACGCGGCCGTGGTAACGAAAGCCAGCGCGGTCAAATGCCACGTGGGTGATGCCTGCCGCCAGGGCGCGTTCCGCAATGGCCTTGCCAACTGCCGCAGCAGCCGCAATGTTGCCGGTGGCCGTAAGGTCACCGCGTACCGCTTCCTGCACCGTCGAGGCACTGGCGAGAATCTTCTCACCAGACGCATCGATGATCTGCGCGTAGATGTGCTGAGTCGACCGGTGAACGGCCAACCGCACTGAACGGAGCGCGCGAATCTTCGCGCGGGTTTTGGCGGCGCGACGGAGGCGCACGCCCTTCTTGTCTATGATCTTTTTCATGGCGCCTTACTTCTTCTTGGCTTCCTTGAGTTCGATCTTCTCACCCGAGTACCGAACGCCCTTGCCCTTGTAGGGCTCCGGAGCACGGAAACGTCGGATGTCGGCCGCCACCTGGCCGATCTTCTGGCGATCTGAACCCTTGATCATGATCTCGGTCTGGCTCGGGGTCTCGATCGTGATCCCCTCCGGGATCGGATAAACGACCGGGTGCGAGTAGCCGAGCGTGAGGTTCAGGGCCTTACCCTGAACAGCCGCGCGGTAACCGACGCCGACGAGCTCAAGCTTCTGTTCGAAGCCCTTGCTGACGCCCTGCGCCATGTTGGCCAAATGCGCACGAGTCGACCCTGCGAGCGCCCAAGTAGCCGTGTCATTCGCGGCAACCTTCACGCAGAGGGCCTGATCTTCCTGGGCAACCGAAACGTTGGCGGCCAACTTGACCGACAGGGAGCCCTTGGCGCCCTGCAGCGTCACGGTGCCCGCGTCGATCGTAGCGGTAACGCCTTGCGGCAGCGGAACCGGCTTTTTTGCAACTCTGGACATGATCGTTCCTTTACGAAACCACGCCGAGGATCTCGCCGCCCTGACCAGCCGCGCGGGCTTGTCGGTCGGTCATGACACCCTGCGAGGTCGAGACGATAGCGATACCAAGACCACCCAACACCTTGGGCAGCTCGTCCTTGCCGCGGTAGGTCCGCAGTCCGGGACGGCTCACCCGCTCAAGGCGCTCGATAACCGGACGACCCTCGTGATACTTGAGGTGCACGGTCAGCGTCGACTTGGCGCCATCGGTGTCGGTGGTGAAGCCAGCGATGTAACCCTCGTCACGCAACAGCGTGGCGATCGAAACCTTCAGCTTCGAAGCAGCGCACGAAACGTCAGGCTTACGAGCAGCCTGCGCATTACGGATGCGCGTGAAAAGGTCAGCAATTGGATCAGTCATGCTCATGGGCGGTTCCTCACCAGCTCGCCTTGCTCAGACCCGGGATTTCACCCCGGTTGGCGGCCTCGCGCAGCTTAGTGCGCGCGAGCCCGAACTTACGGTACACGCCACGCGGGCGGCCCGTGATAGAGCAGCGGATTCGCTGACGATTCGGATTGGAGTCACGCGGCATCTTCTGCAGGCTTTCCTGCGCAGCGACGCGATCCTCGTGGGAGGTCTTCGGGTCACGGATGAGCTCACGGAGCTTGGCGCGCTTGGCAGCGTGCTTCTTCGCGAGGGCCTGGCGGCGCTTTTCGCGCTCCAGCATGTTGGTCTTGGCCATTGCCGTTACCTTTCAGAGACTACTTACGGAAGGGGAAGTTGAACGCTGTGAGCAGCGCTTTCCCCGCCTTGTCGTCGACCGCGGTCGTCGTGATCGTGATATCCATACCCCGGACCTTGTCGACCTGGTCGTACTGGATCTCGGGGAAGATGATCTGTTCTTTGACGCCGAAGTTGTAATTACCGCGACCATCGAACGAACGCGCCGACACACCGCGGAAGTCGCGGACGCGCGGCAGCGCGATGCTGATCAGACGATCGAGGAACTCGTACATACGCGCGCCGCGCAGCGTGACCTTGGCGCCAATGGCCAGACCTTCGCGCAGCTTGAAAGATGCGATCGACTTGCGCGACTTGCAGAGCAACGGCTTCTGGCCGGTGATCTTCTGCAGGTCGGCGACCGCATTTTCGATGAGCTTTTTGTCGGAAACCGCGTCGCCCACGCCCATGTTGACCGTGATCTTCTCGATCCGCGGTACCTGCATAGGATTGGTGAGGCCGAGCTCAGTCATGAGCTGCGACACGATGACGCCCTGATAATGCTTGTGGAGCCTGGTCATGATGCCTGTCCTGATAGGTGGGTCTCGACGCCTCAGGCGTCGACGACCTCGCCGTTCGACTTGAAGACGCGCACCTTGCGCCCGTCGTCCAACGTCTTGTAACCAATACGGTCGCCCTTGCTGGTCGCCGGATTGAGCAGCAAAACGTTCGAAGCGTGGATAGGCGCTTCCTTCTGGACAATGCCACCAGCGACGCCCGACTGCGGGTTCGGCTTCTGGTGCTTCTTGACCATGTTGACGTTTTCGACGACGACCGTGTCGTTGTCGAGAACGCGGATGACTGTGCCGGTCCGGCCCTTGTCACGACCGGTCGTCACAACGACTCGGTCACCCTTGCGAATACGATGCATGTCGTTTCCCCGTCTCCGTGTCGAGTCCCTTACAGGACCTCGGGTGCCAGAGAGATGATCTTCATGAACTGCGAGGTACGCAGCTCGCGCGTCACGGGCCCGAAAATACGGGTTCCGATCGGCTCCAACTTGGTGGTCAGCAGCACGGCAGCATTGCCGTCGAACCGGATCAGAGATCCGTCTGCGCGACGCACGCCCTGGCGAGTGCGAACGACGACAGCGTCGTAAACCTCGCCCTTCTTCACCTTGCCACGCGGGATTGCGTCTTTGACGCTCACCTTGATGACATCTCCAACGCTGGCGTAGCGACGCTTCGAGCCACCGAGCACCTTGATGCACATAAGGCTACGTGCACCACTGTTGTCAGCCGCCGAAAGCAGGGTCCGCATCTGAATCATTGACGTACTCCCAGTTTCAGCGAGCGCGCTCGACGACACGCACGAGCATGTAGCTCTTGCGGCGCGAAAGCGGGCGGCATGGCGCGATCGACACAGTGTCGCCGGCCTTGCACTCATTGTTCTCGTCGTGCGCAAGCAACTTCGTCGTGCGACGGATGTACTTGCCGTACTGCGGATGCTTCACGAGGCGTTCGATAGAGACCGAGATGGTCTTATCCATCTTGGTGCTCACGACGCGCCCGGTGATCGAGTGATCCGTGCTGCCGGTATCAATGGAAATTTCGGCGGACATTAGGCCTTACCTCCGGCGCGCTTCTGGCTAAGCGCAGTCTTGATGCGCGCAATGTTCTTGCGCACTTTGCCGTGCTGATCCGGCTTGGCGGGCTGGCCTGCGGCCGCCGCCATGCGCAGATTGAACTGCTCGCGGCGCAGCTTCAGGAGTTCATCCTGGAGTTCCGCGGGCGTCTTGGTTTCGAAATCTTTGAAGCTCATGGCATTCCTCGTGCGTGCGCTTAGCGCACCTGGCGCTTCACGAACGTGGTTGCAATCGAGAGCTTGGCGGCTGCCAGACGGAACGCCTCGCGGGCGTCAGCCTCGGAGATACCTTCCATCTCGAACAGAACCTTGCCAGGCAGCACGCGGGCCACCCAGTACTCGACGTTACCCTTACCGCTACCCATACGAACTTCGAGTGGCTTCGCGGAAACCGGAATATCCGGGAACACGCGAATCCAGATCTGACCACCACGCTTCACGTGGCGGGTCATCGCTCGACGGGCGGCTTCAATCTCACGCGATGTCATGCGGCCGCGGCCCGTGGCCTTCAGCGCGAACTCACCGAACGAGACCGTGCTACCACGGTGGGCCGAACCACTGTTCGTACCCTTGAACTGCTTGCGGAACTTAGTGCGTTTTGGCTGCATCATGGTCGTGATTCCCTTTGCGAGCCTTACGCCGTCTGGGCCGAATCAGTCTGGGCGTTGTCACCCGACGAATCGGCGCCTTCCAGCGCGGAACGATCGAACACTTCGCCCTTAAAGATCCACACCTTGACGCCAATGATGCCGTAGGTGGTGAGCGCTTCAGCAAAGCCATAATCAATGTCGGCACGGAACGTGTGCAGCGGGATACGACCCTCGCGGCTCCACTCCGTACGGGCAATTTCGGCGCCATTCAAGCGACCCGACGCGCGGACCTTGATGCCGAGTGCGCCGCTGCGCATCGTGTTCATGACCGAGCGCTTCATCGCGCGACGGAACATGACGCGCTTCTCGATCTGCTGGGCAATGCCCTCAGCAACGAGTTGGGCGTCCGCTTCCGGCTTGCGGATCTCGGAAATATTGATTCGCACGTCCTGCATCGGCAGGCGCATACGACGAGCAACTTCCGTACGAAGCTTCTCGATGTCTTCACCCTTCTTGCCGATCACAATGCCCGGACGGGCCGTGTGAATCGTGATGTTGACACGCCGAGCTGCCCGCTCGATGTGGATGCGGCTCACCGACGCTTCGGCAAGACGCTTCTTAAGGAACTCGCGCACCGTGAAATCCGTATGGACGAGTGCTGGGAAGTTCTTCGAGTGGGCATACCACTTCGAAGTCCAGTCACGCGTGATACCGAGACGGATGCCGGTCGGATGTACTTTCTGGCCCATGGTTCTCTAGTCCTCGGCCTTACTTGGCCGCATCCGCGACGTAGATCGTGATGTGGCTGTTACGCTTAACGATTCGCGTGCCACGACCCTTCGCACGAGCGCCGAAACGCTTCAGTGTGGGAGCCGTGTCAACTTCGATCCGCCAAACCTTCAGCTCATCGATGTCAGCATTAAAATTGTGCTCGGCGTTAGCAATCGCCGACTCCAGCACCTTGCGAACGAGGTCCGCGCCTTTCTTAGGCATGAACTTCAATGTCGCGAGAGCTTGGCCGACCGGCTTGCCGCGGACGAGGTCCGCCACCAAGCGGCACTTCTGCGGGGAGATGCGCGCATTGCGCAGCTTTGCGAAGGTGTGCATGGATTAATCCGCCTTCCGGTCGCCGCCGTGCGCCTTGAAGGTGCGCGTCGGGGCGAACTCGCCGAGCTTGTGGCCGACCATGTTCTCGGTCATGAGGACCGGCACATGATTGCGGCCGTTATGGACGGCGATCGTGAGACCCACCATCTCCGGGGTGACCATCGAGCGGCGCGACCAGGTCTTGATCGGACGACGATCATTCTTGGCGGCAGCCACCTGCACCTTCTTGGCGAGGGGCAGATCGACGAACGGACCTTTCTTCAGTGAACGTGGCACGTTAGGACCCTCGAATTACTTGCGGCGCTGCACGATGAACAAATTCGTGCGCTTGTTGTGACGGGTCTTCTTACCCTTGGTC
>CANGOP010000014.1 GCA_947455595.1 Gammaproteobacteria bacterium | reverse complement strand
GAACTCCTGGATGGCGAGATCTTTTATACGCTCAAGGAAGCTCAGGTCATCACCGAACACTGGCGCTGGCACTACAACCGGATCCGGCCCCACAGCGCGCTCGGCTACCGGCCGCCCGCACCGGAGACGACTGTGGCTGATTTGACGGTTAGGAAGATAATCGGAGAGACTCGGAACGTTGCATAACAGACATCAGAACTGGATCAGTTAATGCAGGCCGGTCAAAGGCACCCGCCGCCTTGTTGCCGCAAATGGCCGCGGCGCTGGCAGTCAGTGCTGATGAACTGCTCGGCATCAAGCCGCTCAAAAAGGGTAGGAAGCCCGATACCCAGCTGCATCGACGTTTGCAACGGATCGAGAAGCTGGACCCGAAGGCCAAGCGCCAGATCACCCAGTTACTCGACACTTTCATCGAACGCGAGGAACTGAAGTTGCGCGTCAACGCGCAAGGAGCTTGAACATGACCACGATTCAGATTGAGTTGCCGGATGCCACCGCCCAAGCGGCGCGTGCTGCCGGACTGCTCACGCCGCAAGCCTTGGCACGCCTGCTCGATGAGGCCCTAAAGCGCCGGCAGGCCGCCGATGCGCTGCTGTCCATTGCCGACCGGGTCGCTGCCGCCGGCATACCGCCGATGTCGATGGACGAGATCAATGCAGAAGTGAAGGCCGCCCGCGCCGAGCGTCGTGCCCGCCAAAAATAGCAATGCGGGTCGTTCTTGATACCAACGTCTTGCTCTCCGGCCTGCTGTGGCACGGCGTGCCGCATACGCTGATCGAGCGGGTGCGTGAGGGCACGCTGGCCTTGGTCAGCAGCCCGGTGTTGCTCGCCGAGCTGGCCGAGGTCATCGCTCGGCCTCAGTTCGAGACCATCCTGGCGCGCTCCAACACCTCGCGTGAGCGCTCGCTGGCGGAGCTGCGCGAACTGGCGGACGTGATCGAACCGCCACCCCTGGCAGAACCCGTGTGCCGCGATCCCGATGACGATGCCGTGCTGGCTCTCGCCATCGCCGCCACTGTCGATCTCATCGTCTCCGGAGATCGAGATCTGCTCGACCTCCAGCGCTTCCAAGACATCGCCATCGTCACGCCTGCCGAGGCGCTGCGCAGGATCGAGGCGCAGGCATAACTGCACTCCGGTCGCAGCGTAACTGCCATGCCACATGCATCGGGTGTGCCCTTACCAGGCCTCCCCAAGAACCCCAGAGAGCCGCTAAAGGGGGCAGCTGCCCAAGCCGCCGCGCCTAACCGAAGCCAGCGCCGCTGGTCGCTGTCGCCATCTCTTCGCCGCCTACTTGCGCGGTACTGCAGGAACCGCCAAGTCCGGCCGGTTCTCCCGTATTGCCGTCAGCAGTTCTTCAATGTCTTCTAACCGAAAGTGGCGTAAGGAAACATCTATAAACGCCGCTGGGTCGTGTCGACGTCCATAAATTGCTACTCGCCGGAAGGGTCTGGGCATCGCCAGAAATTCAGTCACCGGAGCCCGCTCAATCCGGATTTCGGTGATCTTATCGAACGCAATCTGCTTTTCCGGCAGCCCGCTGGCATGCTGAATGACGCTGGTCGAGTCCCAGAAAACCCTGTACTTCAATCCGATCCAGACCAGCACAGCGAAAAGCGCCCAAATTAAAGCCGGCGCCATCAAGATCTTCCACTGCGACGTCCGATACCCGACGACTGCACAGAAAACAGTTATGCCCGTGAAAATTAACGTCTGACCAACATAGGGCGTAATAGTCCGGCGCAAAATTCTCCGTTGCCGCTCTGCACTCATTTGCACTCGCCGGGAACGGCGGACTGACAGACTCTGGTTTTTGCGGCATCTGTAGCTGCTTCAGTAGCGGTCTTGCCCGCAGTAGCAACCTGCCCACCGATCGCGCCCTTAACTGCCGTCGCAGCGGACATTCGAGACGCATTGCCATGTGCGATTCTCGTGCGCACGGACTGCGCCGCCGCTCGCATATTGCCCGCGCCCGAGCTTACGCCCGGCACCTTAGTCAGGGGTATCTTGGATACGAGGCCACCGCTGACGGCACCAGCGGCCGCACTGGCTCCCAAGCTGGCTGCGCTGAATCCCTTTTGCTCGCCGGTCGCGATGTCCGTGCCCTGCTGTATGCCGTTGAGCACAGCGCCTTGAATGGCGCCCTTTACACTGGCTGCGGCAACGACCGAGGCTCCCCCAGTCTCTGGTGCATTCACAACACCTTCACCAAAAACCGCGCCGCCCACGGCCGCCGCAACAACACCGCCAGTTGTGATCGACTCGCCAGTGATTAAGTCCTTGCCGACCTCAACCAGCGCTCCGACGGCACCACCAACAATAATTCCTGCAAGGTCATCTAACCCGAACGCCAGTCCCGTCGGGTCCGTCTTATCCAACGGATCATTGCCGACATATGTGTAAACAGTTCGACCCGACACGAGTTCATCGTAACGGGGACGACTTTTCCAAGGCGATTCAGCGGCTAAAGACTGAAGGACGAAGGCGCGTTCCCCTGGCTATTTTCGTTTGGGCCCAGAGGCGAGTTTCGGCTTAGCAGCGGGGTCGGTCAAGGGCGCGGAGCGGTGGTCGGCGGCGCCTCCGGCGACGCCCCGCAGCGGCTGGTTTTGATGCAAACGGCAGCCGCTGATCTATCCTGCACTCAACCGTCATCAGCGGCAGAGTGCAGCAACCCGTGGGCCACATTGGGCCACAACGCTAAGCCGGCGGCTATCCTGCACTCGATCGATTCCAGTACCCGAGTGCAGCTCACCACAGGCCACAACGTGGCCCCTTAGCCGCTCCGAGACTATCCTGCCTTGCCGTGGATTCTGCGCTTCGGGATTTCCTCAACGCGGCCCTGCCGCTCCGCGCCGCGTGCCGACGCGACGCTCCTGGGCCCGGGCATAGTGTCAGTTATGCGGCCGGAGGCGGACAGCGCTCGGGCCGTTCCTGCGGCCCGACGCTGCGCATAACGCGACATTATGCCTGGGACCGCTCTGGCTTCTTCTCCGCGCGCGCTCCGGGGTCTTCGAGGCCGGCCTCGTCTTCAGCGGGTGCGCAGGACGCGCACCCGCTCGGCACCCCAACATAACGCCCAGGGATTATGCGCAGCGGTCCGGTGGGTCCGCAGTCCGCCGCAGTGGCGGCCGCATAATTCGCGCTATGTTCACGTGCCCGCTTCGTCGTCCTCGACATCGGGCGCCCCGCGATGCAGCTTCGCAGGGTGCGTCGCGTCGTGGATCTCGCGCAGCTTCTCGATCGACACGTGCGTATAGATCTGCGTGGTGGCAAGCGTCTCGTGACCCAAGAGCGCCTGGATGAACCGCGTGTCGGCGCCGTTCTCCAACATGTGGGTCGCGCAGGCGTGGCGCAGCAGGTGCGTGGCGCCGGGCTTCTCGATCCCAGCGAACGCCATGTAGCGGCGCACTCGCTCGGCGACATATTCCGGCGTCACCGGCAACCCGTAGTCGGTCAGGAACAGCGTTTCACTGTCGCCGACCGCGAGCTGCGGCCGGGATTCCTGCAGGTACTTCTCGACCCACGCCGCCGCGCGCTTCCCGATCGGGATCACGCGATCTTTCCGACCCTTGCCCTCGCGCACCATCACGAGCCGGCGCGTGGTGTCGATGTCGTAGAGCGCGAGTCCCGGCAGCTCCATGCGCCGCAGCGCCGTCGAGTAAAGGGTTTCGAGCATGGCGCGATCCCGCAACCCCGGCGCCGTGACGGGCTCAGCCTCCCGCAAGATCGCCTCGACCTCCTGGATCGACAGGATCACCCGCGGCAGGTGTTTGGGCAGGCGCGGCAGCGTCAGCTCGGACGCCGGGTTGTAGAGGATGTGGTTTTCCTTCGCGAGCCACTTAAAGAACGTCTTCAACGGCGCCAGGCACCCGAACTGGCTCCCTAAGGTCATCGGCTTCCCATCGGCCTTGCGGTAGTAGAACAGGTGGCGCTGATACCGCTCCAGGATCGGCTTGGTGATGTCTTTGGGTTCGCGCAGGGCTCGCTCCTCGCACCAGGCGAGGAACCGCCGCAGCGCGATCCTGCGGCCTCGTACCGTGTCCTCGGAGTACCCCGCGATCGGCATCCACTCCAGATGAGCCGTGACGTACGCGGTCATCGGCAGAGACCTAAGCGGATCGGGGTTCGTGTTCTTGCGGCTGCCGCGCGGCTTCGGCCACGCGGTCTTGTGGTGCTTGACGCGCTGGCCCTTGCGCGGCATCGGCTACAGGCCGGCGGCGGCTAAGGGGGTTACGTACGATGGGATTGAGCTGCTCTCGTCCCAACGTGCGGTTTGGCCGTTGCGGCGAGGGGTTTCTCTGGAAGTAGCTTGATTGATAGGGTTTGGAGAGGATTCCGGTTCGCTACTCCCATGCTCCAACCGGGCTCCTTGGGCGCTCCTTGGATGCTCCAACCGCTGCTTTTCATGCTCCTTCTTTCCGTCGTACGCCTGTTTGAGCGCCGCCCCGTCGATCAGGCCCATCAGGAACGGCTTGCCATCGCGGCCCGCGCCGTCATACAGCAACTCGTAGACGAAGCTCTGGCCTCGGCCACCTCGGTGCACGAGCACGTACTCGAGTTCCTCGAGCTTGTGCAATCGAGCTCGCCGAGCGCCTGCAGGTCTCCCAGCCCGTCGTCTCCGACTACGAGAACGACGTCATCCGCCTGCCCGCCGATACCGTTGCCCAGATCGCCCAGATCCTCGATGCCAGCTCCGATGAGCTGCTGGGTCTCAAGACCGCCGCGCGCCCCGAGGGCACCACCGGCCCGATCAAGAACCGCCGCCTCTACCGCCGCATGCAGCAGATCGAGCAGCTGCCCCGGCGCGACCAGGATGCGCTCCTGCGCACCATCGAGGCGTTCATCTCCAAGACCGCCTAACCCCTATGAACGCCAACACCCGCATCCTGCTCGACAAGCTCCAGCGCTTACCGCCCGAGCGCCAGGCCGAGGTGGAAGATTTCGTGGATTTCCTGGAGAAGCGTGACGCCCAGACACGCTCCGAAGCCGCACAGCGGCTCGGCGAGGCGTTCAAGCGGCTCGATGCCCTGGATGAGCCTGCGATGAGCAGCGAGGAGATCCAGGCCGAGATCGACGCCGTGCGCGCCGAGCGCCGCGCCCGTGCGGATCGTCGCTGATACCAACACGGTTCTGTCGGGGCTGCTCTGGCAGGGTCCGCCGCGCCAGATCATCGATCACGCGCGGGCCGGCACCATCACGCTCCACACCAGCCTCGTGTTGCTCGCAGAGCTCGCCGAAGTTATTGGCCGCGGCAAGTTCGCGCAGCGCATCCAAAATGCCCAGCTCTCAGCCGCTGGCCTGGTCGCCGATTACCAGCGCCTCGCCGTGCTCGTGGATCCGCAGCCGCTACCAGCACCCGTCAGCCGCGATCCCGACGATGATCACGTGCTCGCCTGTGCGCTCACCGCCAACGCCTCGCTCATCGTCTCCGGCGATCACGACCTGCTGGAGCTCGCTACGTTCCGCGACATCCGCATACTCAGCGCGCGCGAAGCACTCGACGCCATCATCACCGCAAGCGGTTAATGCCGCGCCCGCCGTTAACGGCAGATGGGAACGCTCACTCCATTCTTCCAAGAACGATGGAATCGGCCGACACAACCCCATCCGCCGCAACCCTAATCGACACTGGAGTCTGCGTGCATGTGCCACGCGCAGTGCGAACGGATATCCGCACTACGTCGCGATCCGATTCCACCTGGAAGTCCGCGCTTTCCGGTTCAGCAGCCCAAATCACCGCACCAACCGGCCTACCCCCCAGATCACCATTGGTCACAAGAATAAATGCCACGCCCCTCAGATCCCCTTTCCTCGGCCGATCCTCAACGTCAAAACTCCACAGCATCACCGTAAACCGCGCAGCCGAGCTAACTTTCCGGTCCGCAAGCTGCCCGATTTGCTGAACAGTTAGGGCGCGCGTCGGTTCCACAAGTATTGATTTACATGGCTGCGCATTCGCACAGCCGATGGCAGATAAGGCCGTAACCGCGAGAAACAACGCCTTCCTGATCATGCTAATCCTGCCCGGATTCGTGGAGATGATCTTGATGATCTGCTGCAACATCCGGTCTTGGCACCGCAGCTCCGCCAGGTGTACTCACCTTCTCTTGAAACGCCGGGCCAAAGTTCTCTCTCGAATTAGATTCAGAGCGGAATGCACCCTGCAGCGCCTTCACTGGCGCTGACGCTCCTTGAGTCTTCACAGAAGTCCCGTTCACTTTGTTAATGTCCACAGCCTTCCCTTGGCCATGGCGACTCGCCGGCGCGTGATTGCCTCCAGTCGTGCTATTGACGTTTACCGACTTCACCCCAGACTTCACAACCGCGCTCTCAACCATCTTCGCCGTTTCCGTCGTGACTGGTTGGTTGGGGCTCGGATTCTTTGGATTATCGTTTTGGAAGGTGATCGTAGGGCCATTGGTTCCCGCTGGCTGCGCATCGATTGTTGATGTCTTGCGCTGTGGGTCCGCGCACGTCGCCAAGCCAGTCGGATCCGTCTTATCCAGCGGATCGTTGCCGACATATGTGTAGAGGTTGAGGTCATCTTCATCTCGGTCGCAACTCACCCGTTTCTACTACCTCAACCCCCTGCGACCTTAGTTCCGAGCGCAGCGCATCGATAAGGCGACGGCCGTAAAGCGCGAGCGGGATCCACCCCCGTTCTCCAGATGAAAGCTCGTACTCGATCAATGGCCGCGGCCGACCGTCTAACGACAAGGTTCCACGAACGAAGGCTGCTGAGCGTAGGGACTGCTTCGACAATGTTACAGAGTGGCGAATGCCATACCTGGTAAATGCAAAGTCAGCGATTCCGTCGCGGACCGCAATTAAATGTCCTCGATATATCCAGAAAGCGACTGCGGCGAAGAACGGCCCGATCAGACAGAGCATTCGCAGCACCTTAGCCGCGGACACGTCCTGCTGGCCTTCGATCAGCGCGGCGACCGCAATTGCCGCAGGCAGTGACAAAGCGAGCGCGACGCCGACCAAGAGCGCGAGCGCTGAGGTCGGTGGCCTGTATTCGAGTCGCTGACTACCGGGCACAAATTGTCCCGAGTAGACACGGGCTGACTATCGGCGGTGACGGCGGTAGAGACAAATTGATGGAGCCCATTGCGCTGTCAATCTTCTGGCCAGCAACCGTTGCTACTCCCGTCAGTGCAGCCTCCGCACCAGTCCGAGCAAGATCGCCAGTTACTCCGGCAGCTGCACCTTTACCCACCGTTGTCGCCGAAACGGACCCAATCGTACCGTTAGCAAGTTTCGTCTGCGCTGCTTTAGCAATGGCGTCAAACGAATTCCGCCCGCCCGTGATGCCTGGAACTTTGACATTCCCAATTCCCTTTAAGACGCCGCCAGTTACCGCGCCAATGGCCGTTCCCTTTGCAAGCTGCCCAGCGCTGAATCCCGACTGGTTGCCTGTCAGGTTGCCGACCCCCTGCTTCGTAGCGTTTCCCGCCGCTCCACCGGCCGCTCCAGCCAGAATAGGATTTCCAGTAAAGCCAAGTACTGCCCCGGCCGTACCACCCCCGACAAACGCTCCTGCGTAGTCGTCAAACGAGGAAAGTTCGCCGCTGATTAGATCCGCGCCTCCTTGCACCAGCAATCCACCAACCGCGCCGGCAATCGCACCAATGCCGGCGGTCAAGCAATTGGGGCAGTTTCCACTCGGGTCCGTTCTATCTAACGGATCATTCCCTACGTATGTGTAGAGATCGAGGTCGTCTTTGTAGCCGACAGGATCGGTCTGCATAAACCTCCCCAGCTGCGGCGAGTAGTACCTGGCGCGGTAGTAGTAGAGACCGGTCTCCGGCAACGACACCTGTCCCGTGTATTGGAACCTGACACTATTGCCGGGCGCAGGGCCTCCGTAGGGGTCGTAGCTGTCAATCTCCAGCTTGGCGCCCACTGAATTGCTTACCGCAACTACCGATCCCTGATGATCCGCGAAGAAGTACCGCCGGTTCGCTGCACCTACTGTTGCGCCTTCGTACCAGACGAGAGGTTCATCGACGCGCGTACCAGCGACATACCGGCGCAGCAGCGTTCCGCCGGTACTGTACTCAGCAACGATCTGGTCTCCGTCATGCAGAAACGTAACCGCGCCGCCGCCGTTGCCGCTTGTCTGGAATAGTCGACCGACCGGGTCATAGCTCAGCGTCGCGGTATGCCCAGCCGACGTAGAAAGCAGCCGATTCTCGATGTCATAGCCGTAGTTGGTCGAGCCATCCCACGTCATGTTTCCCCGCGGATCGTACGTCGGCGTGGCGGTCGTGCCCGTTTTGATGGTCGCGTACTGATTGAGCCCGTTAGCGGCATAGATTGTCGATGTCCCGCTTGTCACCGGATACGAATAGACCGCATTGGATAGATTCCGGCTGGCGATCTGACTCGCCGGCGAGTAGGTAAAGGTCAGCGTTTCGTCGTTCGCGGTCCCGGATCCATCCAGGTTATGAGTCAGCATCGTCAACCTTGAAACGTTGTCAAAGCCGAAGTTCGTTGTCGCCACGGAAGCGCCGCGCACGAGGCTCGTGCGCTGTCCGCGGTTGTCATACGTGACGCCGATCAGCTGCGTCGACGGCGACGTCTCCGACAGACTCGACATTCGATCGAGCCCGTCATAGCCGTACGTAAAGTCGACGCCGTCCGGGAAGGTCAAATGGGTGCGGTTGCCGTCCAGATCGTAGAGATACCCCAATGTCCGGGCCGTGCCGCTCTGATCGGTGGTGCTGGAAAGTGGCTCGCCAAACCCGTTGTAAGTTGTCGTGAGCTTCGCCCCAGCCGTTCCAAACTGCGCCAACGTCCGTAATCCCCGAACGTCATAGCCCACATAGATGTCTGAAATCGTGCCTGCCGGGTATTGGGTGCGCACCAGCCTCTTGAGGCTGTCGTAGTAATACGTAACGACCTGGGCGTCGCGCTTGCGGAGCGTCTTCCGGGGGCCGTTGTCGTAATAGTCATACTGCTCGTAGTCCGTTGAACTCGCAGTCCACGGTGTGGTTTTTGACGGGAAGTACATGGTCTGAAGCCGATCCAGACCGTCGTACGTCAGCGAGGTCAGATTACTGTTGGCATCGGCCATGGTCGTTTGCTGGCCGCTGCCGCTATAGGTGTAGGTGGCGTATGTCTGCGCAGCGGACGTCCCATAGGCGCGCTGAATGGTGAGCACATGGACGGTCGCGTCATAAGTGTTCAGGGTCACGCGATCAGGGCCGTAGGCCCCGGCCGTTCCGAGGCTGCAGGCATCTGGCAGCGAACCGTAGGTCGCGGTGTTCATCCGCACGGTCGAGCACTTCAGGCGCTCAAGGCCGTCATAGTTTGACTGAGTTAGTGCATAGGCAACGCCACCCGAGGACAATTGCTCGGTCAGCTTCATGCCGTACGCGTCGTACGTGAAGTCTTCGACACGAAAGATCGTGAAGGCCGCGCCCCAGGCAGAGGGCTGGATGGACTCATCCCGCCACTGCGACAGCTCTCCGTACTCGACCTTGGTTTTCATCCCCGTCGTTGGGCTGTGCGTAATCCGGGTCGCGGCATAGTGAATCGGGCCAGCCCCGTCAGGATCTGGCTTGATGGTTCCCGTGACGCGATGCGCTGCGTCGTATCGATAGCCGTAGGCAAAGGGCGACGGCTGTGACTGAGCGAGGCATATGCTGGTGCTCAATCCCCAGAGAATCAACGCCGCCGCCGCGCCGAACCACATTCCTCGCGCGTCGTCTGACGCGGGTTGCGTCACGGGCAGCTCCCCAATCCCGCATTCGGCAACGTTTCACTGATCCTGTTACCGAAGGAATCCGATCCGAAGCATGTTCGCCGTGTCTGGCCGTTCCAGGTCACCGCCTTACCGCGTAGAAAGAGGTTATTGGGCCCACTGGCCGGACCATAGTCATAATCCGTTACGACTTCATCGCCAGCGACTGTGCATGTTGATCCGTTGAATGCGCTTGTGGCGCAGAAGCTTTCTTCGGTCAGAACCCAGATTGGGGTCGCGGACTGGACGTACGTACCGGCAGCATTTTTTAGCCAGGGGTATTTCTGCGCGTAGACGTATCGGGTCTGTGGCCGAATACCGTTGCTATCGGGTGGAGAGGTAATGGAAGTCACTCCACCATGTACGGGATCGTAGGTGTAGTCCGTCTGGTTATTCAGTTCATCCTTCACCCAGTTCGGCTTATTGCATTTCACTGGGATCATGCACGTCAAATCGTATTGTGCCGTGGAGGGAGGCGGAGTTGGTGTGCCCGAACCCGAGGCGGGTGTCTGCTGCACCGCCGTGATATTCCCGCGCCCGTCATAGGTATAGCTGAACGTGACGCCGACACCGTTCACGATCGAGGTGATGTGGTTCGACGGCGCGCTGGTATCGAAATTGAAATGCCGATTGGCGTCGTCGAAGAACGACGCTCTCGATGCCGGATAGTCGTACACCGGCACACCGGCATTGAGGTGGAACACGAGACGGGCCACCTGCGTCACGCCGGTCGGACTCGTCACGCCGCGGAGATTGAGGCCGGAATTCGGAACGACTCCGTCTGAATAGGTCCATACCTGTGCATTCGCATTTGTCGCATAGAGTACTTCGGAGGAGTCTGTGTACCAGGTGTAGGTCACGGTCTCCGCATTGCTGCTGGTCGTTGCCTTGTAGCCGAAAAGGTGTCCGATTGTATCCATTCGGAACTGCGTCGTTGTTCCAGCGGAATCGGTGATCGTATAGACAAGATACCCGGCGGGGTTGGTCGTCCACGCGTAGGTCGCCGTGGGCCACGACTGAGTCGTTGCGCAGGAGTCCGCCATCGGGTCGCAGAAATCGACGGCGTTGTTCACTCCGGTCACCGCCGTGGGGACGAGCCATGCGAGGAGTCCGGCCACGGTCGGCGGCGCATTGCTGGCGTACGTGTAGCGGAACTGCATGCCGTCGTTGCGGGTCACGGATTGAAGTCTCGCCATCGTGGTGGGCGGTGAGCCGGCTATTGTGGCTGTTTTGTACGCGAAGGTTGCAATGCGGCCATCCGGTCGAACGATCTTCGTCACATAGGATCCATATGAATCCAGCGACGCATAAGTACGCTGCGTTCCGTCGCCCTCGGTCAGGGTAATCGTGCCGTCGGCATTGGTGACGAGCGTTTCTGCGGGATTGGAGGCCGCCACGTAGACTCCGTTGTAGCCGCAGAACGTTGAGCTGGAATTACCTAAGCTCGCCGTATAGGGCAGATAACTCGGGTTGATGGCGGCGCACCAGAGCTGGAGCCCGTTGGGATTTGGGGTGCTTGGATTCTTTCCGAATCCGCCAAAGTTCGAATCCGCGACGTAGTATGGGCCTGGCAGATAGGAAGTGTGCCCCATCGACGACGCACCGCCGCCGATGCTGAGATCCGGGATGCTGAAATCGGGATGCTCGGTGAGCATGTTGATTCCGTTCGCATCAATGACTTTGTAGGTCTCGGGCGTCAGCGCGTTGATGACCTGGGCATCCGCGGAGGTCGGCACCCCAATCGAGAAGAGCAAGGCCGCCAGAACGGGAAGCTTTCGCGACAACTGCCACGAGGCAGGGTTCTTGATGACGTATTCCGAGATCGGTCGCCGGAGAAGACTTGCCATGGCGCACTTTGCTCCGTGCCAGAACTACAGGTGCACGATCGTGCACGGAATCGTGCCCGACGTTCCGATGCCAATTCCGGGATTCCCGCTCGAGGCCAACCACCACCAGGTCGCCACGCCGCCGCTATAGCTATAATTGGCGCCTGCACCTGTCCGTGTCGCGCCCAGTGCGGTGAGATAGATAAGCCAGGCGGCGCCTGGGTCCGCAGAGAACCCCGACACCGAGAACGTGGTCCCGTAGAAGCTGCCGGAAATGTACTCATCGAAGAAATTCGTGATTACGCGGCCACCGGTCAGCATCGTGGGCACCACCGTTCCCACGGAAAACGCGGCTAGAAAGCCTTGGCCGGTTAGCGGGTTGTGGGTTCCGGATCCCGTGTACAGGCCCGGCGAGAGCGTCGAGGCATCGGTCTTGGGCGTCGAGGCGGTCGTGAAATAGCTCTTGCGGTTGCCTGCAGGGTCGTACGCGTACAATACGGTGGTCCCGTTTGGGTACCCGACGCTCAACAGCCGGCCCAACGGATCGTAGGAATAAGTCTCGGTGCCCGCAGCCGCCCAGGCACCCAGCGCAGTGATCGCCATCGCGAGCCACGTCACGGCGCACGCGAGAGCACGTCGAAGATGCTTACTCATGCGGGGAGCCTAGTGCGTGTGATGCATGCCACTTCGACAATGGCGCGCCATGTGTCCGAGGAGAGCGCCATGATGCGATGTCCGCTGAAATGCCGGATTTTGTTCACGCGCCTTCCTGGTCTTTCGTGCGTGGTGGATTTGTGGGCCTTCCTGACCGTCGCTGTGGGCTCGAATCTCAGCCGGGATCTTGCGCCGACGATCACGGCATTTGCAAGCGCGCTGGCGTTGAATCTGGAGACCAACGTCCTGGTAGCTCAGTACGACAAAGACAAGGACAGCACTCGGTGGCGGATCCAGGCGCTGATTCCGGATGCTGTCCTCTGTTAGCAAAACGCAGAGTCATTTAGACCTTGCAGCCTGCCAGCGAACCCTCAAAGAGAATGTCTTCATCCCCATCGCTTCGAGACACAGCAACAGGCCTCTCGGGACATCGGCGACTGGATCCGTTTCTATAACCACCATAGAGCCGGCCAGGCCCTCCGTATGAAACCTAGCTACGGCGTATGCTTTAGCAGCCTGACCTGAGCAGAAACCGCTTGGTCATTACATTTGCTCTGACCCATCCGTAACGAACGCCTTTTCAGGCCGCCCAGTTTTCTAGCGCCAGTCCCGGAACCTTGGAAAATTCTTTCAAGTTATTGGTGACAAGCGTGGCGCCTTCATTCAACGCATGCGCTGCGATCAGTAGATCCATCGATCCGATCGGCTCGCCTTGTCGTTCGAGTACTGCTCGCAATTGACCATACTTCCAAATACAACGCGCATCGAACGGCAGAATGACCAGAGGTGCGAGGAAGAGATCTAACGCACGACGATTTCGATCCGAACCACTCTTAGATACGCCGTAGGCAAGTTCAGCGGCGACGATGGAGGAAAGACCGATATCGCCTGCTTGATACGCTCGGAAACGAGAGAACACCTGAACCGGTCGTTCGTTAATAATGTAGATGCAGATGTTCGTATCCAGCAGGATCAACGCGCGATCTCTGGCCGGACCTGCTGAGCGGGCTGTTCGCGTGTGAGTTTGAATCCAGGCTCGAATTGCTCAAGCGCGGCCTCCATGATTGCCCAGGGTTGATCTACCGGCATAAGCAAGACGCCATTGCCCACATGCGATACGCGTACTTCGCTGCCGGAGAACCGATACTCCTTGGGAAGACGTACCGCTTGGCTTCTGCCAGATTGAAAGAGCCGCGCCGTATCCATGGGATCATCTCTAAAGGTAGATATCAATGGTATATATCATTTCGGTGGCTGTCAAACTGTCGTGCGTGGGCTGTGAAGGAGACTTGTAATCAGTCCTCAAGAGGGTGTTTCGTGATGTGCTTGCCGGCCCTTTGCGGCCTGCGGCAGAGGCGGACTTACTTTATGGCGACTCAACTCAGTCGGCGGATTTCTAACAATCAATCCAGGCGCGCGGAAGTGCCGCGGAAATGAAGGAACTGTTAGCAACCAAGGAGCGCGCTAGCCGTATATCCGTCGCGCCCGATGATCGTAGGGTGATATTCGGCCGCATCTCGCACGCTGCTCGGTTGAGGAAGACGGCTTGCGCCAGCACGTTGAAAACGGCCCCGCAGCCCTGCGTTCAATGCGCCTCGGCGAGCAGACTCTCTTAGGGAATCTTCAAATTGAATTCTGGCGCATGTCACCTAGAACTTTCAGACATTTTCCATGGTCGGGATCGGCGGATGCGGTCGATCCATGCACGTGAGTGACGAGGGTCGATATCGATGCGGCGGTAGGCCCTTTCGCATCGCTCAGTCCCAAGTTACGGGAACCCTCAGCTGAGCCACTGGCGTTGGTCTGCACGCTTGGCGAGCCCAATCAGTGCCAATGCCACGACCACCACCATGCTCTGCATCACCACGGCGGTTCGATTGACGGACGACGCGAGTGGAGACATCAGAAGCAAGCTCACGTCCTGACCGATGACACCCAACAATGAAACGATGAGCGCGGTGATTGACCACCGTCGTCGGATCGCCAGCCCGACAGACCCAACGGTTCCGCTGACGACGGCCAGGATGCTGGACGCCACTGACCAGAGGGGTCGGGCAGCGTAGAGCGCCTGCTGTGCTGGGGATAAGTGAGAGACATCCCCGAGAGAGAGCCGCAGATCGCTCACGACAGCCAGCAACCCGGCGATGTTCCAAAGGACGGCGACAGCGCTCACCAACGTAAACCAGAGGGGCGGTTTGGGCATGGGGCTATTTCCTGTTACTCAACACGAATGGGGTCTAGGTGCCGTCACGCCGCGCTCGCGTCTGACCCGCGCTCAGCGTTGCATCGGCGGGTTCATCGGAGGCTCGCGAGAAACTCGGTTCATGGCTTCTGACCATCAGGTTCATTTCGACCATAGGTGGAGACTATGAGAGAAATACAAACAATTAAATAAGTTAATTGTTCGGTGAGGCCTACCGTCAGGTTTCAGATCAGTAGTCAACTGAGGAGACTATCTGAATTGAAATGACATCGTTCGTCCACCATGTCTGGTCTATCGCCTTCATCGACAGGAATTCGATGTCGGGACGCAGTCCGGAAGTCACTCGCCTGAGGAGAAATTGCATGACGCAGCCTACTTCGACCAGTCAATGCCCCGTTCACGCAGCTGGCGGCGCGCGCGCGACGCACGGTACCCCTTCCAATGCGGATTGGTGGCCGAATCAACTGAATTTGTCGATTTTGCACCAACATCAACCGGTGTCGAATCCGATGGACGCAAACTTCGATTACGCAGAGGCATTTAAACAGCTGGATTATGACGCGCTGAAAAAAGACCTCGCGGCTCTGATGACCGACTCTCAGGACTGGTGGCCGGCCGATTTCGGCCATTACGGCGGTCTTTTTATCCGTCTGGCTTGGCACAGTGCCGGCACGTATCGGATTGCGGATGGCCGAGGCGGTGCGGGGACCGGCAACCAGCGCTTCGCTCCCCTGAATAGTTGGCCTGATAACGGCAATCTGGATAAAGCGCGTCGGCTGTTGTGGCCGATCAAGCAGAAACACGGTAACGCTATCTCGTGGGCGGATCTCTTCATTTTGGCCGGCAACGTGGCCATGGAAACCATGGGTTTCCGAACCTTTGGATTCGCCGGTGGTCGTGAAGACATTTGGGCCCCGGAGGAAGATATTTATTGGGGTGGCGAGCAGCAGTGGCTCGCGACCAGTGATCAGCCGAACAGCCGATATTCGGGACAGCGTGAATTAGAGCGTCCACTCGCTGCGGTGCAGATGGGTTTGATCTACGTCAATCCCGAAGGTCCAGATGGTCGTCCGGATCCCGTGGCCAGTGGCCGCGATATCCGCGAGACCTTTGCCCGCATGGCCATGAGCGATCACGAGACCGTCGCGCTCATTGCCGGTGGCCATACCTTTGGTAAGGCGCATGGCGCGGGTGATCCGCGGCTCGTCGGACCTTCGCCCGAGTCGGCACCGCTTGAGGCGATGGGTCTTGGCTGGATCAACCAACACGGTACCGGTCGGGGTGCGGATACCACCACCAGCGGAATCGAAGGTGCATGGAAGCCTAACCCCACGTCGTGGGATATGGGGTACTTCAAGGTCCTCTTTAAATATGAATGGGAGTTGGTTCGCAGCCCGGCAGGCGCGCAGCAGTGGCGCGCCAGAGCGGTTGCGCCCGAGGATATGGTCGTCGACGCTCATGATCCGTCCGTACGCCACGCTCCGATGATGACCACAGCCGATCTCGCGCTGCGCTTCGATCCACTCTATGAGCCGATCTCACGGCAATACCTGACCCATCCCGATGAGTTCGCCGATGCGTTTGCACGCGCATGGTTCAAGCTGACCCATCGAGATCTAGGGCCGAAGGCTCGGTACCTGGGACCGGAGGTCCCAGCTGACGATCTGATTTGGCAAGATCCCTTGCCGGCTGTGACGCATCCGTTAGTGGACGCGGCAGACATCGCGCGGCTGAAAACGGAGATCCTTGCCTCTGGTCTAACCATCTCCGAACTGGTGACGACGGCGTGGGCCTCTGCGTCGACGTTCCGTGGGAGCGATCAACGCGGCGGCGCCAACGGTGCGCGTATCCGCCTCGCCCCGATGAACACCTGGGAGGTCAATCAACCGGCACAGTTGAAGAAAGTGTTGGTTGTCCTCGTGGGTATACAGGCCCGTTTCCATGCCAACCAGCCGTCCGGCAAGCGAATATCCCTGGCGGATCTCATTGTTCTGGCCGGGTCCGCGGCTGTAGAGGCGGCGGCTGCGGCGGCCGGTCATCCTGTTACGGTGCCATTTGCGCCGGGGCGTGTGGATGCAACAGCCGAGCAGACCGACCCGGACTCGTTTGCCGTACTGGAGCCTCAAGCCGATGGATTCCGTAACTACTGTCCGCGGACCTATGCACTCGCGCCCGAGGCGATGCTCGTGGACAAAGCGCAGTTATTGAACCTGAGTGCGCCGCAAATGACGGTGCTCGTGGGCGGATTGCGGGTACTTGGCGCAAATTACGCCGGGTCAGCCGCCGGTGTATTCACCCATCGCGCCGGACAATTGACGCCCGACTTCTTCGTACAGTTGGTTGACATGGCCACCGATTGGATACCCGCGGGTGACAATCTCTTCCATGGACTTGATCGACACACGGGGCACCAGAAGTGGACGGCAACTCGCGTCGACTTGGTCTTTGGTTCAAACGCCCAATTGCGAGCGATTGCTGAGGTCTACGCGCAAAACGACAGCGCGGGTAAGTTTGTTCGCGACTTTGTCAGCGCATGGACGAAGGTGATGAACTTGGATCGCTTTGATCTGCGCTAAGCGATGGTGATGGGGATGCTCCGGTGTCGGTGGTGAAACACCGATACCGGTAGCATCGCGTGGGATGGCATCCCTCACGGCTGAGGTCGTGAGCGGGTCGGGCATCATCGGTACCCCGTCGCGCCCGTTCAACCAACGGCCCCATCACGGGGATGTGTCGACGGGCTGCGGTGGGCGACTAAAGATCGATACTCGCCCGCACGAAGTAATACCCCCCCATTGATGCCGAAGGGCGAGAAGCTGGGTTAAATCTCAACGGCCGGATTGCCGGCCGCCGCGCTCGCGGCAAGTCCCTCAGCATTCACGCGATCAGGGCGGACCTGAAAGAGATTTTTAGCCCCTATGCTGATGCCGATACGCGATGCCAACCGGTACTCAACATCGACATCTGTAATCAACTTCGCCCTGATTTGATCGCGGCAGTTATGTCCATCACCCGGATCCGTGATCGCAGGGGTCACGCCATCGCCGCTGCCGTAGGCGCCGTGAACGATACTCTCAGTACCGCCCTTCGGTCGTGGATTTCAGGCGGAGGTCATCACACCTGCGATCGCATCGGAGCCATCTTCTGCGGCCGCGCCGTCACGCAGGACCTTGACGCTCGCCAAAGACGATAAGGTGACGAAAGCCAGATCGGGTGCAGCGCTACCTTGGTAAGGGCCGGCCAGCACCGCTAGGTTGGCAGTGCCGTGCAAGCGCTTGCCGTTGATCAGCACCAAGGTGTGGTTCGGTGACAGCCCGTCCATGCGGACCGACAACGTCTCGTTGGCAAGATCAAATCCAACGGCTTGCAGATCAAGGGACGGGAGCGCGTCGGAGAACGCGTCCATGACCGTACCACGGCCCGCACGCGCGAGCTCCGCAGCACCGATCACATCCACCGGCCTGAGACTTTCGGCCGCTTTGACGCCGACCATCCGGGTCCCGATGACCACGACTTCTTCCAGATCGTCGCCAGCGGCCAGGACGGTGCTTGCGGTCAAAGTGCCGAGCGCCAGGATCAAGGTCGGAAATCGCGCCATCTTCATCCAAGCTCCAAAAAATCAGCCGCCACAAGCGAATCGGATTGTTCGCAGCCGCAACCGTACTGCCTGATTTCCAATGCAGGTGCGCCGCCGAAAGGTGTCGCCTC
Source organism: Gammaproteobacteria bacterium (assembly GCA_947455595.1). Classification (GTDB taxonomy): domain Bacteria; phylum Pseudomonadota; class Gammaproteobacteria; order Steroidobacterales; family Steroidobacteraceae; genus CAIKZZ01. The sequence goes on along the minus strand of CANGOP010000014.1, from coordinate 66,628 downwards.
ATTATCCCGCAATTCGCTGCGGGGCAGCAGGGACGGCGACCTGCTGCAAAGCGGGGTACGGAGTACGCGTCAGCGAAGCCCTCGGTGACGGTAGGCCAGCACGGCGCGCCCCAGGCTCCGTTACAATAGCTCGAACTCGATCGAGGAGATTGTAATGGCTGATGAATCGAATTACGTGCCGCCCGCCGTCTGGACGTGGGACAAGGCCAGTGGTGGTCGCTTCGCGCATATCAATCGCCCGGTGGCCGGTGCGACCCACGAGCGGCCCTTGCCGGTGGGACGACATCCGCTGCAACTGTATTCGCTCGGTACGCCGAATGGCGTCAAGGTCACGATCCTGTTGGAGGAACTGCTGGCAGCCGGTTTCACGGGGGCCGAATACGATGCCTGGCTGATCAATATCGGCGAGGGGGATCAGTTCGGAAGTGGATTTGTTGAGGCGAACCCCAACTCCAAGATCCCCGCGTTGGTGGATCGCAGTGGTTCGACTCCCGTGCGCGTATTCGAATCGGGCGCCATCTTGATGTACTTGGCAGAAAAGTTCGGGCGCTTTCTGCCGACGAACCCGTCGGCGCGCGCGGAGTGTCTGTCATGGCTGTTCTGGCAGGTCGGCAGCGCTCCGTTCCTCGGCGGTGGATTTGGGCATTTCTATGCCTATGCGCCCGTCAAGATGGAGTACCCGATTAACCGGTACACGATGGAGAGCAAGCGACAGTTGGACGTGTTGAATCGTCGGCTTGCGGAGTCCGAGTACATTGCCGGGGATGACTACACCATCGCTGATATGGCGATCTTCCCCTGGTATGGAGGCATCGTGAAAGGGTGGCTGTACTCGGCTGCTGAGTTTCTGTCTGTGCATGACTATACGCACGTGCTGCGCTGGGCCGACCAGTTGCTGGAACGGCCGGCGGTACGGCGTGGGCGCTGTGTTAACCGGGTGATGGGCGATCCGGCCGAGCAGTTGCGCGAGCGGCACGATGCGGCCGATTTTGCGCCGTTAGCGGATGCATTGGCGCGACCACCGACGTGAACGACGGGCAGCCCCGGGCGATCTATCGATACGGGCGATCGTTCGGGTTGCTGCTGGCCCTCGGGTTATCGGGACTGTCGTTCGCGGACCACCGACTGGCGCACGCCTCATCGTTGTCTTTCGCTAATCCCGTGATTCGCGGCTTTGCGCCTGATCCTTCGATTGCGCGAGTAGGGGACGATTACTATGTCGTCACCTCCAGCTTTGAGTACTACCCCGCACTGCCGGTGTATCACAGCCGCGACCTGGTCCATTGGTCCATCGTTTCTCATGCCATGACCGAATGGCCTTTGCCGGGCATGGACCACGTCGAGTCCAGCGGCGGGGTTCAGGCGGCCACGATCCGCTTTCATGATGGCGTCTTTTACATCGTAGCCACCGCTATTGTGGCGGGAAAAGCGATGAGTTTCGTGGTCACGACGACCAATCCATATGGTGCCTGGTCGCCGCCGACGGTGATTGCGGATGCGGAAGGAATCGACCCGGCACTCTTCTTTGATGAGGATGGGAAAGTCTGGTACGTCGCCAACCGGATGGTTGCAGATCCCGCTTATGCTGGCCAAACGGAAATCTGGCTGCAGCAATTCGATCCGCAGTCATTCCAATTGCTCGGTCCCCGTTATGCGCTGTGGCGAGGATGCTGTCAGGGTGAGTGGGCCGAGGGTCCGCGGTTATTCAAACGCGATGGTGAGTACGTGCTCCTCATTGCAGAAGGCGGCACCTCTTACGAGCATGCGGTATCGGTCGCTGTTGCGCCGTCGGTGACGGGGCCGTACCGGAATGACCCGCGAAACCCGGTCCTGACGCACCGGCAGCTCAGCTATGACCATCCCATTACAAGTGTTGGACATGCAGACCTTGTGGAGTTGCCTGATGGCCGTTGGTACGCAGTGGTGCTGGGTATGCGTCGTTTGGAAGGGCAGCATCCGTTGATTGGTCGCGAGACCTTTCTCGTCCCGGTCGAGTGGCAGCGCGAACGGGAGTGGTGGAAAAAGAATCCGGCTATTTTCCCGGTGTTCAGTCCTAACACGGGCAAGGTGGAGGCCACCTATCCGCTGCCATTTCCGAGCCGCACCGAGGTGGGAGAGGAGGCGTTCCACGACGACTTCGATGGCAACCTGTTACAGCCCGAATGGATCACGCGGCGCGTTCACCCAGAACCTTTTGTGCGCCTCGACGAACGTGCCCATACGCTGCGCTTGGCGTTGCAGCCCACTGCGGTGGAGGAGAGCCAGCTGTACAGTTTTGTCGGTATTCGTCAGCGGCACTTCCATTTCAAGGCGTCCGTGCGCATCGACTTCACGCCTGCACTTGGTGAAGAAGCAGGCTGGTTGGTCATTCAAAAAGACACGGCAGCCATCGGTTGTCTGGTGCAGAGCACAGCGGCGGGTCAGCGGTTGTTGCGGATCAGTCGTTTTACAGAGGATGGTCGCCATGACGAGGCCGCCATCCCGGTTCCGTCCGTGCCGATCGACCTACAAATCCGTGGGCAGGGTCTGCGCTACCAATTCGCCTATTCCACCGATCGGCATCACTGGCATGCCGCCGGGCCCGTCTTGGACGGTCGAGCGCTGTCGCCGGCAGTGCTCCCGGGCTTTAATTACACGGGTGTGGTTCTCGGTCTCTACGGCAGCAGCAACGGCCGCCCAACGACCGGGTACGCCGACTTTTCGCAGTTTCGCTACCAGCCGGAGTGAGGGGCACCACCGTAGCAGGGTGGTGGGTCGGGTAGGGCGCCGGCGTGCGAAACCATGCCGGTACCGGTCTGAATGGGCTAGACTTCAGGGCCCGAGAGGCGGGCGTCCGGCGGCGGTTTGACCGCCGGCATGACGGCCGTCGAACGGCCGGTCCGGCGGACTCCGGAGAGTGGTTTCCATGGTGACCCGCGTCGGTTCCTCCGCGACGACCAGCCGCAAACCCCGCCAGGCCCGGAAGGGAGCAACGGTAGCGGTGCGGTCGGGTGCCGGAGGGGTGCCGGCGCGGGTCGCCTCCATCCTGAATCACGGGGCCCGCAATTGAGCTACCTCGTTCTTGCCCGCAAGTGGCGACCCAAGGCCTTCAGCGAACTCGTTGGCCAAGAACACGTCGTCCGTGCCATTTCTAACGCGCTCGATTCAGGTCGGGTTCACCACGCTTTTCTGTTTACGGGTACCCGTGGCGTCGGTAAGACCACGATTGCTCGTTTGCTGGCCAAAGCGCTGAACTGTGACTCGGGCGTCAGTGCCCAGCCGTGCGGCACCTGTTCGGCATGCCGCGAAATTGACGAGGGCCGTTTCGTCGACCTGATTGAGGTCGACGCGGCGTCGCGGACCAAGGTTGAAGACACCCGCGAATTGCTTGAGAACGTGCAGTACGCGCCCTCCCGCGGGCGTTACAAGGTCTACCTCATCGACGAAGTGCACATGCTCTCGGGGCACTCCTTCAACGCATTCTTGAAGACGCTGGAAGAACCGCCCCCGCACGTCAAGTTTCTGCTCGCGACCACGGATCCGCAGAAACTACCGATTACGGTCGTGTCGCGTTGTCTGCAGTTCCATCTGAAGCGTTTGCCGATTGGCCAGATCACCGACCGACTGAGTCACATCCTCGGCGCCGAGGGCGTGAGCACGGAACCGGCGGCATTGCCCCTCATTGCGCGCGCGGCGGATGGCAGCCTACGTGATGCGCTGTCATTGCTGGATCAGGCATTGGTCTTCGGTGGTGGACGTGTCGGTGAAGCCGACGTTCGCTCAATGTTGGGGACCATTGATCGTACCCACGTGGCGCGGCTCGTGGAGAGCGTCGCGGCAGGCGATGCGACGGCGATGTTGGAGACGATCCATTCGCTGGATGATCAGGCACCGGACTACGACCAAGTGCTGGTCGAATTGTCGAGCTTGCTGCAGCGAATTGCCTTGGAACAGGTGGTGGCAGGATCGGCGACTGAGTCCGGTCACGATCCTGAGGTGGTGGCGCGCCTCGCCGGGAAACTCGCCGCCGACGAAATTCAGTTGTACTACCAGATGGCCATTCTCGGACGTCGCGACTTAGGCCTCGCACCGGATCCACGTACCGGATTTGAGATGACGATGCTGCGGCTCTTGGCATTTCGTCCGGTGGCACCGGGCGGTGAGCCGACGAAAGCTGCTGCCCCGACGACATCGATCACCTCGCCACCGTCACGCCCGGCACCCGTGCGGGCAGTTCCGAACCCCGGGGCGAGTGCTGTTGCGCCTCCGGTCGGCGCTAATGCAGGCGGATTGCCCTTGTCGGGCGAAGCGTGGATTGCCCTCGTTGCCAGTCTGGGACTTACGGGTGGCGCGCAGCAGCTCGCGGCGAACTGCACGTGGTCAGGCGTCAGCGGTTCAACGCTGTTGTTGCGCTTGGACACCGGAAAGGAAGGTCTGCATACGGCGCAGATGGAAGAGCGACTGCAGTCAGCGCTGCAGCAGCGTTTCGGCGCCATGGTTCGCCTCTCCATCGAACATCGTGTGGGTGGCGAGGTGGCAGCGTCGGATACGCCCGCACAACGTGAGGCGGAAGCGCAGGCCGCACGCCTCGCGCAAGCGCAGGCCGCATTAAGTGCCGACCCCAACGTGATTGGCTTGGGTCGACGATTTGGCGCGAAAGTGGTCACCGAAACGGTGAAACCGAATCATTGAATGCAGGGCGCGGCGCCATCGGGCGATCTGGGCATCGCTACGGCGGCGCCGCATCGAACTTTGAGTGGAATTGACAAGAGGGCAACGTGATGCGCGGTGGAATGGGAAACATGATGCGCCAAGCGCAGCAGATGCAGGCCAACCTGCAGAAGGCGCAGGCGGAACTCGCCGTGATGACGGTGACGGGCGAGGCCGGTGGCGGAGCTGTGAAAGTCGTCATGAACGGCAAGCATGAAGTCAGCCGAATTTCCATTGATCCCTCCGTGGCCGGAGATGATCGGGAGTTACTGGAAGACCTCTGCACGGCAGCGGTGAATGATGCCGTTCGTAAGATCGATGCCGCGTCCCAGCAGCGCCTCTCAGGCCTGATGGGCGGCATGAATCTGCCGGCGGGCTTTAAGCTGCCTTTCTGACACCGTGCAGTACTCCCCAGCGCTCGCGCAACTGATCAGTTCGCTGCGTCGTCTGCCCGGCGTGGGCCAAAAGACGGCTCAGCGCATGGCGTTCCATTTGTTGGAAAAAGATCGTGCCGGTGCGCTCGAGTTGGGGCGTGCGTTGGAAGGCGCTGTCGCCGCCATTGGGCCGTGTAAGCGCTGCCGTATGTTGGCAGATGCTGAGCTGTGCCCCATTTGTATTGCGCCAGGTCGTGATCCTTCAGTGCTCTGTGTCGTCGAGATGCCCGCTGATGTGGTGGCCGTTGAGCAGTCGGGTAGCTTCCGCGGTCGTTATTTTGTTCTGTTAGGGCACCTTTCCCCGCTGGATGGTGTGGGTCCCGATGAATTGGGGATTACCCAGTTTGAGGCGATCCTGATGGAAGGCGACGTTCGCGAGGTCGTTCTCGCGACCAATCCAACAGTCGAAGGGGACGCGACGGCGCACTTCTTGGCAGACGTCGCTGCACGTCACAGTGTGCGCGCCAGCCGCATCGCACACGGCGTTCCGGTGGGCGGCGAGTTGGAGTATGTCGACGGCGGAACACTGGCACACGCCTTGGCAGGAAGACTGCCGATCGGTTGATTCGGTCATCCGTCCGGTGACGTGAAGCGATGTGCCGCCTTGACCCTCAGCGTGAGGAAGGATTGTCCGAATGAAAACCATCACTGTGTGCACGGGCAAATTGCACCGCGTTCGGGTGACCGAAGCGCGCTTGGACTATGAGGGTAGCATCACCCTCGACCCTGTCCTGATGGAGGCCGCTGGGATCATGCCGTATCAGTTGGTGCACATTAACAGTATGGCCAACGCGGTCCATTGGGAGACCTATGCGATCCCCGGTAAAGCCAACAGCGGCGAGGTGTGTCTCAACGGATGCCCTGCGCGACTTTTCCAACCCGGCGACCAGGTGATCATTCTGTCGTTGGAGCAGATGACTCGCGAGGACGCTGTTGGACTTAAGCCGAAGGTGATCCTCGTCGATGCCCCCAACCGGATCCGTCCTGCGGAATGATCGAGGCTTCGCTCACCGAATGGCGGCGAGTCAATGACGGATCCAGTCGTTTGATGCCGTTCTTGCACTGATGAGGTGGATCATGGCGAAGGCGACCCATCGATTGAAATTAGCGGCCCAATCGTTGTTGCTCTTGTTCGCCGTCGGCAGTGTGGCGCCGGTGCAGAGTGCGGGTTCGTCTGCGGACATTCGGACTGTATGGAATCGTCCCGCTGAGCCGTTCGAGGTGATCGACGGCATTTATTACGTTGGCACGGAAGAATTGGCGGCGTGGTTGATCCCCAGCGAGCAAGGGGCAGTACTCATAGACGGCGCGCTCGAAGAGTCCGCGCCATTGATCGAGGCGAATATTCGCCGTCTGGGCTTCAAGGTCGAAGACGTCCGGTTCCTGCTCAATAGTCACGCTCATTTCGATCATTCGGGTGGATTGGCCCAACTCAAGCGCGACTCGGGCGCTCAATTCATTGCAAGCAGAGGCGATCAGGTTGCGCTCGAGACCGGCCGTTATGTGGGTTTCGAGTCTGTGGCGGATCTGAATTTTCCCCCGATCAAGGTTGATCGCTTGATCGCGGACGGGGAGGCGCTGATGCTCGGGTCTGTGCGTCTCACCGCGCATTTCACGCCGGGGCATACCGCGGGCTGCACGACGTGGACTATGCCTGTGTGGTCGCGGGGTCAACGGCTTGACGTCGTCTTTTATTGCAGTACGTCGGTGGCGCTGAATCGACTGCTGCCGAATGCGCAGTATCCTGGAATCATTGACGATTACCGCGGCTCGTTTACGCGCCTAGCCACGCTGCATGCCGATGTCTTCTTGGCTAATCACAAGGACTTCTTCCGGTTGTGGGAGAAGCGAGCTGCCATGCGCCCCGAAGGCCCCAATCCGTTTATAGACGCCGGCGAGTTGGGTCGCTTCGTCGAAGCCTCTCGCGCTGAGTTCGAGAAGGATCTGGCTGACCAACAGTCGTCGATAGAAACAGCCACCCCGTAAGGCAAGCATTAAGCAGATAATCCGCTCCGTCGAGGCGCTAGCGCAGTCGCGGTGGCCTGCGGGCTGGGAAGCGCTCTTCGAACTCCTTCGCGAGTTGGTAGAGATGGCGATAACTACTATACCGGCGGGATGAGAGAGTTCCGTCATCGGCGGCAGTGCGGACGGCGCAGCCCGGTTCGGTCAGATGACGGCAATCCTGAAACTTGCAGTGTGCTGCGAGGCGGTGAATTTCTCGAAAGCCAGAACCCACAGCCGCTGGAACGGGCAGGGGTGGCGCGTAGTCACGCACACCCGGAGAATCGATCAATCGTCCACTGCCCGGCAACTCATGCATCGCAGCGTGCGTGGTTGTGTGCCGTCCTTCTTCGGAGGCCGCCGAAATTTCCTGCGTCACCGCGCGTGCGTGCGGGATGAGGGCGTTGAGCAAACTGGATTTGCCGGTGCCCGACTGTCCGACCAAGACGGACGTCACATCGGCCAAGACGGTTGCTAGTGCCGCAACGCCGGGTTCAGCGCGGGTGGAGACACGAACGACCGGGTAACCGATCGCGGCGTAGTCGTTCAGTTGGCGCTCATCGTCGGCACTCAATCCCAGATCACATTTGTTGAAGGCGATTGCGGCTGATAGACCAGCCCATTCAGCACCGGCGAGGTATCGATCAATGACCTGCCAGTCGGGAGAAGGCTTGGCTGCGGCCACGGCAACGATGCGATCCAGATTCGAGACGATCGTTTCTGCGCGTCCGGTCATCGAAAGCCGCTCGAGGACATGATGTCGGGGCAGAACGGCATGCACGAGGCCCACTTCCGCATCCTCAGGCGCCCATTCGACTTCATCGCCACACACCACCAGCAGTTTGCGGCCGTGCAGGCGACAGAGCACTCGCCGACCGTCGAGATCTTGGACCTCCACATGTCGGCCATGGTTGGCCACGACACGGCCCACCCGACGCCCCGTCGGCATGGCCGCCGTGTCGGCCGTCGTCACGTGGTTTGACCCAATAGCGCGTGAATCCGTGCCAACGCGGGCGGGTGCGAGTCGTGCCAAGCGGAGTACCACGGGTCGGGCGTCAGCGTCGAAGCATTGTCGCGATACAGCTTCACCAGCGCAGCCGCGAGGTCACTAGCGTGCGCGTGCGCAGCGGCATAGCGGTCAGCCGCATATTCATCTCGACGTGATAGCCAACCGGACAGCGGCGTCAGTGGGAAGAGAAAAACGGGAACCACCATCACGAACAACGCGAGCATGGCGTGCGCCGTCGCGGTGGGCACGCCCAGCGCGGCGAACCATTCCGGGCGGGTGGCGGCATAGCCGAGTGCGGCAAAGCCGACAAACGCGCTGGCAAATCCCATTACGAGGCGTCGCAGGATGTGGCGCAGACGGAAGTGACCCAGTTCATGCGCAAGCACCGCCTGCACCTCTTCAGGGTTCAGTCGTTCAATCAACGTGTCGAACAGCACAATGCGTTTGTGTGCGCCGAAGCCGGTGAAGTAGGCATTGCCGTGACTGGAGCGACGCGAGCCGTCCATCACCGAGACACCATCGGCCGCATAGCCGCAACGCTGCATCACGTGTTCGACCGCATCAAGCAACGGACCCCGCTCCAGCGGGCGGAACTGATTGAACAGAGGTGCGATGAAGCGTGGGTAAAAGAACGCAACCGACACGCCAAACACTGTCCAAGCGAGCCATGCATACAGCCACCAGCGCGTGCCGCTTACCTGCATCAGGAAGAGAATCAGCGCCAACAACGGCCCGCCCAAGCAAACGGTCACGAGCAACGAGCGCAGTGTGTCGGTGATATACAGCACCGGTGTGGTGCGATTGAACCCATAGTGGGCTTCGACACCGAAGGTGCGCCACAGATCCGTCGGCAAGCCGATAAGGGTCATTGCCAGCATCAGCAGGAGCAGGGTGAGCGTACCGTGCACGATCGGGCCGAAGCCCCACCCGCCCGTCCAAGCGTCCAACAGTGCGAGGCCGCCGCCTACGGTCAGGGCCAGCAGCACCCCGGCGTCAACCAGGAGGTCAACCTGCCCGACGCGTAAGCGCGCCACTGTGTAGTCGGCGGCCTTCTGGTGATCCACCGTTGTGATGGTATCGGCGAAGGGGGCTGGGACAGCTTCCCGGTGGGCCCGTACGGCGCGCATTTGACGGGCCGCGAGCCACAGCCGTAGGCCGAACATGAGGACCAGGGCGGCAAGAAAGGCGAGAGTCAGGGTGGGCATGGACGCTTCAGTCGTGAGGGTGCCGGCACTGTAGCCTCTGGTAGTATCACCGGCAACCAACTATGAACACCTCACCCGAACACCTGATATGGATCGATTTGGAAATGACCGGCCTGTTGCCGGATTCCGATCGGATTCTCGAAGTCGCCACGATCGTCACCGATCGTGATCTCAACATTCTTGCGGAAGGGCCGGTGATTGCCGTGCACCAGTCCGATGCGACCCTTGCGGCGATGGACGCGTGGAATACCCGCACCCACGGCGCGAGCGGTCTCATCACGCGGGTGCGCGAAAGTCGCCTAGACGAAGCGGGCGCCGAGCGGGAGACCCTAGCATTCCTGGCGCGCTGGGTGCCGGCGGGCGCCTCGCCGATGTGCGGTAACAGCATCTGTCAGGATCGACGCTTCCTATCCCGGTATATGCCGGGACTGGAGCGCCACTTCCATTACCGCAACTTGGATGTCAGCACCCTGAAGGAGCTGGCCAAGCGCTGGGCGCCGGAGGTCTTCGCAGGAATCGTCAAGAGCAACAGCCATCAGGCGCTGGATGATGTGCGGGACTCGATCCGTGAGTTGGCGCATTACCGCACGCATTTTCTGAAGTTGCCCGCGTGAACCGGTCGTTGGTGCAGCGTCTGTTGCTGATGCTCGTGCCGGTGTTAGTCACTGGCCTCTTCTTGCGGGTCTATTACACGCCCGATGAGCCGCGCGAGGGCAGTCTGGCGGTCGCAATGGCCCACCAAGCGGACCATGCCTTGCCGGAACTCGCTGGTGAGACCTTTGCCGAGAAACCCCCCTTGCTGTACTGGCTGAGTGGTGTGGCGGTGGCGGTCGCAGGGCCCACTCCAGCGGCGACACGCGTGCCGAATCTGCTCTATGGGTTACTGACGGCTGTGGCGCTTGCGCTCATCGCGCGCCGTGCGGCCGGCCTGATGGCCGGTGTGGTCGCCGGAGTCGTGGCGGTGACCGCTCTGCAGTTGTACGACGTGCACATTTGGTTGGCGACCGATGCGCCTTTGGTTGCCGGCGTTGCCGTCTCGCTGGCCGGTATGTACGCGTCATTCACCACTGAAGCGGTGGCGGCACGGCGCCGTGGCTATGGGGTATTGGCGCTGGGATTGCTCATCGCGTTCTTCGCCAAGGGATTGGCCGGATGGATGGTGCCGGGCTTTGCCTATCTCACCGTGTTGGTGCTGGAGCGGCGTTGGCGGGAACTGCTGCGCCCGGAGCCTTGGCTCGTGGTGCCGGTGCTGGTGCTTGCGATCGGTGTGTGGGTGCTGGCGGTCTTGGCCCGCCCCGATGGCGCGATCTGGCTCAAGATTCTCTTCTGGTACAACACGCTCGGGCGCGCCGTCGCGATTGATGCGCCGAGTTCGTATGCCTATGCCACCGGGCATCTGAACTCGCCGGGTAAGTATCTTCTTGAACTGCCGCTGTATCTGCTGCCGTGGACGGCGTTGGCGCTGACAGCCTTTGTGCGGGGCCGGCATGCCGTGTTGACCATTGGCGCAACCGGAACAGCCTGGCGGCTGGCTTACGGCGCGATTGTACCGGCGACGGTCTTGCTGTCCTGTGCGGCGACGGCGCGGGGCGTCTACTACGGCCCGCCGATGCTGGGCTTTGCGCTCATGGTCGGGCTTGAGTTTGGTGAGTCCGCGAAGCTCGCCGAACCTGCTCGAGGATTCGCGTGGGCCTGTACGCGTGGGCTGTTGGCGACTCTCGCGCTATTGCTCGGGGCGGTGGCGTTGGTGCTGGCTTTGGCGCCCGCGACGCGGGATGCGACACATGACCTGATGGCCGTGATCGCCCTCATCGGACTTGGCGTTGCGGTACAACGCGTGGTGCGCTCACGGGGCACTCGGGAACGGGTTTTGCGCGATTGCTTGCTCTCCGTGTGCGTCACACTCACCCTGATCGCTGGGCCCCTGTGGGTCTGTCTCAATCCGCTCGTGAATCTGCACACCACCGCGACAGAGATTGAGGCGGCTGCAGCGGGCCATCCGCTCGTGCTGCTGCAGCCCGACGAAACCACGATCGCGATGTCCGAACTGTATTTGGGACATTTACCCACGGGCTTTCCCGGCGCCATCGCGCACGGCGAAGACGCACGCTATCTGTGGCTGGTTCAAGATCGCTATCGGTGGAAGTCTGCGCAGTGGTTGTCGCTACTGGGCTATCGGCACGACCAGGTGGCCGTGGTTTCCCCTGCTGTGAGACCACCTGCCGAGTTGCCGGGGGCTGCCATCGAGGCTGTCGTTGAACGACCGGGCGGTCGTCGTTACGCTATTCTCGCGATGCCCGCCGCAGGCTCGGTGTCGCCGTGAGCGATTGGGTCATGCATACAGGCGGCTGTCACTGCCAACGGGTGCGCTTCACCGTCGAGGCGCCTGCCGACATTGAAGTCCTCGAATGCAATTGCTCAATCTGTCGCCAGACGGGTTATTTGCATCTCATCGTGCCGACGGCTCGCTTCCACTTGCTGAGTGGAGCGGGCGATTTGAGTGAGTACCGGTTTGGCACGTGCGCTGCCAAGCATTACTTCTGTCGGCACTGCGGCATCAAGTCGTTTTACGTGCCGCGATCCCATCCCGACCAGATCAGCGTGCATGCACGCTGTCTGGATCCGGGCTCGGTGCGCAGCCTGACGGCGATCCCATTCGATGGCGAGCACTGGGAACGTGCTCGCAGCGATTTAGGCTGATCAGGCTGCGGGCGCTTTAGCGAGCAACATCCAGGTGGCGAGGACCGTGTCCGGATTGAGCGAAAGGCTGTCGATGCCTTCCTCCACCAACCACTGTGCCAAATCCGGATGATCCGATGGGCCCTGCCCACAAATCCCAATGTATTTGCCGGATGCTTTGCAGGCGCGAATTGCCATGGAGAGCATCTTGCGCACCGCCGGATCTCGCTCGTCAAAGAGCTTGGCGACGATCCCCGAGTCGCGATCCAAGCCTAGGACGAGTTGGGTCATGTCATTTGAGCCGATCGACATGCCATCAAAGTACTGTAGGTAGTCATCCGCCAACAGAGCATTGGTCGGTAGTTCGCACATCATGATGACTTTGAGACCATTCTGACCGCGGGTCAGGCCATTCGCTGCCAAAAGTTCAGTGACAGACTGTGCTTCGCCCACCGTGCGCACAAACGGCACCATGACCTGGACGTTGGTCAGCCCCATCGCGTCACGGACGTGCCGCAAGGCGCGACACTCCAGTTCAAAGCACGGCCGGAAGGTTGGGTCGATGTAGCGCGACGCGCCGCGGAAGCCGAGCATGGGGTTCTCTTCGTGCGGCTCGTATAAGGAGCCACCGATGAGATTGGCGTACTCATTCGACTTGAAGTCTGAGAGCCGCACGATGACCGGTTGCGGATGAAACGCAGCCGCGATCTGCGAGATGCCTTCGGCAAGTTTGCGGACGAAGAAATCGATCGGTCCGTCGTAGCCTGCGATGTGCGTCGAGATCGTCTCTTTGAGTGCGGTGGGCAGCGAATCGAATTCCAGCAGTGCCCGCGGGTGCACGCCGATCATGCGATTGATGATGAATTCAAGACGCGCGAGGCCGACACCGTGGTTCGGGAGTTGCGCGAAGTCGAAGGCCCGATCTGGATTCCCGACGTTCATCATGATGCGCACCGGCGCGCTCGGCATCGTGTCTAGCTCGACGGCGCTCTCGTCGTAATCGAGCGCGCCTGCGTACACATAGCCGGTATCGCCTTCGGCGCAAGAGACCGTGACCGGCTCGCCTTCGCTGATGCGGTCGGTGGCATCTCCACAACCGACGACCGCTGGAATGCCCAGTTCGCGGGCGATGATGGCGGCGTGGCAAGTGCGGCCACCCCGATTGGTCACGATCGCAGAGGCGCGCTTCATCACGGGCTCCCAGTCAGGATCCGTCATGTCTGCGACGAGCACATCGCCGGCGCGCACCCGGCCCATCTCACTGACGTCTTTGATCAGACGTGCGGGACCTGCGCCGATACGGCTGCCAATCGCACGACCCTCCACCAAGACCTTGGAGCGTCCCTTGAGGGTGAAGCGCTGGATCGTGCGACTCGTTCGACTCTGCACGGTCTCTGGGCGAGCCTGGAGAATGTAGAGCTGGCCGTCTTCACCGTCTTTACCCCATTCGATATCCATCGGGCAGCCGTAGTGCGCTTCAATCAGCAGCGCCTGCCGCGCGAGAGACTCGACGTCCGCATCGGTCAAGGCAAAACGACGGCGATCCGCCGCGGGCACCTCGACCGTCTCCACGCGCTTGCCGGCACTGGCGCCGGAGGCGTAAATCATTTTGATGGCCTTGCCGCCGAGGTTGCGCCGCACGATGGCCGGTCGACCTTCACGTAAAGCGCCCTTGTAAACGTAGAACTCGTCCGGGTTCACTGCGCCTTGAACGACGGTCTCACCCAAGCCATAGGAGGCCGTCACGAACACGACGTCCCGAAAGCCCGAGTCGGTATCCAGGGTGAACAGGACGCCCGAGGAACCCAGATCGCTGCGCACCATGTGCTGCACGCCGACTGAGAGTGCGACGTGTGAATGCGCAAAGCCCTGGTGCACGCGATAGGCGATGGCACGATCATTGAAGAGCGAGGCAAACACTTCGCGCATGCAATGCAAGAGCGCATCCCGTCCACGCACGTTCAGGAAGGTTTCTTGCTGACCCGCGAAGGAGGCTTCCGGCAGATCCTCGGCCGTCGCCGAAGACCGCACCGCCACGGCAATATGCTCGCCGCCCATGGCGGTCCAGGCGTTCAGAACGGCCGCCTCGAGCGCAGCCGGGAAGGGAGTTGCCATGATCCAGCCGCGAATCGATGCGCCGACTCGAGTCAGGGCGTCGATATCATCGACATTGAGATCGGTGAGCGCGGCCTCGATGCGCTGCGCGAGACCGTCGTGGGCCAAAAATTCCCGGAAGGCGTCGGCCGTGGTCGCAAAGCCACCCGGAACCTGGACACCGAGGCCGGCGAGTTGCCCGATCATCTCGCCGATGGAGGCGTTCTTGCCGCCCACGCGCTCGACGTCATGCATCCGCAACTGCTCGAACGGTACGAGATACTCGGTCATGGCCAACCCTCGCTCAATGAGTCTCGCTATTCTGGCATATTGCAATGCAACAAGGGGGGCGCATGAACCCTCTGCTCGTCCCCGTTGAGCAGCGCTAGACTGCGTCGAATTGACCCTGGAGATTGTCGTGCCAAACCGGACCGTATTCTTTATATCGGATCAGACGGGTGTGACGGCCGAGACGATGGGCCATAGCCTGCTCACGCAGTTTGAGGGCCTGGCGCTACGGACGGTCACCTTGCCGTTCATCGACTCCCCTGAGAAGGCGGTCGAAGCGCGTGAGCGGATCAATGCGACGAGTGAGGCGGACGGCGAGCTGGCGATTGTCTTCAGTACGTTGATCCAAGACCCGCTGCGCGTGGAAGTTCAGGCAGCCAATGCGGTCTTTTTGGATTTCTTTGACGCCTTTATCGGCCAGTTGGAGGCAGCCTTCGGGGTCAAGAGTTCCCATGCGGCTGGACGAGCACACGGTATGACCAACTCCGAAGGGTATGCGGCCCGTATCAATGCCACGAATTTCGCATTGGCTAATGATGACGGTGCGCAGACCCGCGATTACGGTCGGGCGGATGTCGTGTTGGTGGGGGTCTCACGATCGGGCAAGACGCCAACTTGTCTGTATTTGGCGCTGCACTACGGCATCAATGCGGCCAACTATCCCCTTACGGATGAAGATCTCGAGTCGGGCCGATTGCCATCGGCGCTCGCCGCCGTCCGCGCCAAGCTGTACGGGCTCACGATCGAGCCGGAGCGGCTCCAGCAGATCCGCCATGAGCGGCGCCCGAACAGCCGCTATTCATCTGCCGCTCAAGTGGCGTTTGAGGTGCGGGCGGCTCGCGCGATGTTCGAGCGTATGGGCATTCCGTATATCGATACGACTCACTGCTCGGTGGAGGAGATCGGCGCTCGCGTGGTGCATGAAGCGGGTATTGGTCGGCGTGCGGCATCGTAACTTTGGTCCATGTATGATCGCTTCATGATGACGCCTGATCAGTGGTGTGAAACCTCGTGGCGAGCAAGCCCGGGCAGTTTCGTGAGCCTCATGACCCTCTATGAGAGCAATTACATCCGTCTTGGCTGGTTGTGTGGAGATCTCGATCGCTTGGCTGAGCAGGCTGCGGCGCGCATCGATGATGCGCTGACGTTGGAATACCGCGTCGAGGAGCGCGGCCCCTATACGACATTGCTATGTCTATCGCTGCGAGCCCTCGGGGAAGCCGCTGATGGGTTGCCGAGCTTGCTGGTCCGTGTGTATCACGATGCCCGGGTCGTGGAAGCGTCGGACGTGCGTCAGGTCGCCCGGCACAACCCACCTGCGCCGCCCTTACCGGTGTTGGGCGAAACGTTAGCGCCGCGCTGGGCGCGCAATGTGATGCTCAACAAGTGGTTGGAATACTGCGCCGACCGCGGCTGCCGGTTTGAACCAGCAGCCGCGATGACCGTCTGACGAATCAGTGCTTCGTCGCGCGCTTAGCGGTCTTCGCTGCCGCCCGCGGAGGCGCACTCGCCGTGGTGACCGCCGGTGTCTGCAAGGCCTGCACGAGTTCCACGACGACTTTTGACGCTTCCGTCAGGTTCGCGTCCGGCTGCTCGTCGGGTTTTAAGTCTTCCAAGGTCTTGAGCGGCTCTTCCCCATGGGCTGAGCGACGCGCATTGATGCGACTCAGGCGTTCGGCGTCCAGTCGGTCCCGTTCAATCCGACGCGCGTCGAGATTGAGTGAAATCGACTTCTCTTTACGCAATTCCTCAACGGAGGCCGCTTCTGCCAACAATTCCTTGAGATCCGGGTCCGAGGCCATCCGCACGTTATGCTGCTTGAGGAGTTGCGGCACCAGGCTATCGAGTGCACGGGAGGCGGCGAATTCGACGGGGCGGATGCGATCCCACGGCAAGGCACTGTCACGGGTCGACTCGCCCATGTCGGTAATGGAAAGCAGCGACGGGAACGGAATCTCCGGCATGACGCCGCGGTTCTGCACACTGTCGCCACTGACACGGTAGTACTTCCCAATCGTGACCGTCAGTTCACCATACCCGGCATTCGGGCCGAGCGCCCAGCGGTCAAGCGGGTACAGGTTCTGGACCGTGCCTTTGCCGAAGGTCTGCTGGCCGAGAATGAGCCCGCGACCGTAGTCCTGAATTGCTGCTGAAAAAATCTCAGAGGCCGAGGCACTGGAGCGGTCGACGAGCACCACCATCGGGCCCTCCCAGACGGGCCCCGACTCAGGGTCTTCGAGAACTTCGATTTCGCCACTGGTTTCGCGTAACTGGACGACCGGTCCTTTCTTGATAAAGAGACCGACGAGGCCTTGCGCTTCGCTCAGGTTCCCGCCGCCGTTGCCGCGTAAGTCCATGACGATGCCTTCAACCTTCTCGGCTTTCAGTTCATCGATGAGCTTCGCGACATCGCGCGTGGTGCTGCGATATTCCTTATCGCCATTCACTTTGGCGTCAAAGTCCTGATAGAAGCTCGGCACATCAATGATGCCGACCTTGTGAGACGTGCCGTCGACCGTGACGGTCTCGATCTTCTTCTTGGACGCTTGGCTTTCCAGAGTGATCTTGTTGCGGGTGAATTCGTAGATTTGTTCCTTCGATCCAGGTGATGCACCGGCTGGAAGAATCTGCAGGCGCACGACGGTACCCGCCGGGCCGCGGATCAGTTGCACCACGTCATCGAGTCGCCAGCCCACCACGTCGGTGAAGTCGGCCTTGCCTTGGGCCACACCCGTGATGCGGTCATTGACCTTGACGAGGCCGCTGATGGCCGCCGGGCCGCCGGGGATGACGTTCATGATGGTCACGTAATCATCAATCAGCTGCAGCGATGCGCCGATACCGACGTACGAGAGCTTCATCGCGATGTTGTATTCCTCGCTCGAGTGCGGCGAGAGATAGTTTGAATGTGGGTCGTATACGTGCAGATACGCGTTCATGAAATTTTCGAACACGTCATCCGCGGTCACTTGATCGACACGCTTGAGCAATCGCTCATAACGCTTTTTCAGGACATCGCGTGCCTCGTCCCAGGTCTTGTTGGCGAGAAGCAGCGAGAGCGCGTCGTTCTTGACACGCTTGCGCCAAATGTCCGCCTGCTCGGCGGCATCCGCCGGCCAAGGCGCCTTCGTGCGATCAAACGAGTAGGACTCCTCGACCTTAAAGTCGGGCTCATGGTCGAGGGAGGCGATTGCCGCCTGAATCTCGGCGCGGTTGCGCTCAAGAAGTCGTCGGTAGATGACGAACGCCGGCTCCACCGCACCCGTACGGATGGCCTCACCCAAATGAGTGCGAATTGGCTCTAGTTCCTTCAGGTCGGACTGTAGAAAGTAGCTGTGCGATCCGTCCAACGAATCAAGATAACGGTCGTAGACCTGCGAGGAGAGTTTTTCGTCCAGGATGGCGCGCCGATAGTGGGACCGTTCCACGACTTCCGCCACAAGCCGTGCCACTTTGCGATGCCGGTCGGTGGCATGCAAGGGCGCTGCGGGTTTGGTCGCGGTCGAACCGGCGGTGACGGTCGCCGTTGCCGTTTCCGCGGTGGCCGGCCGGTTGGCGGCGGAGCCCGTGAAGATGAAGCCCGCGAGTGCCAACGTGGGCAGTACGAGGGCAAGTCGCAGTCCAAGTCCGGCTTTTGGCGGACGTGGGGAGTTCGATGGGTCTGTCATGAGGTTAAACTAGCGCCCTGCAGGTGGGGCGAGGCGCGTCCTGCGTCGCGATTTCGAGGTGAAGCATGGTTGTCAGGGTAGGGAACAGGGGCATTCGGATCAAGTCGGACGACACCGGGGCCCTCAAATGACCCCTTTGGCCGTCCTGATGGGGATCATTATGGGGTCTGCGGTCACGATTTCGATCGGGTTGGCCATGGTCCTCGTGGTTTTTTTGCTCATGAGCCACGATTACCCGTCGTTGGCTCGGGAATACAGTCCCCTCCTGCAGAGTTTCTTCCTGTTTCTTGCGCTGGCGTTTGTGTCGACCTACGCTTTTCTGGGCGTTCTGCGGGATCGAGCGTGGCGTGGTTGGGCCGTTGCGGCGACGACACTCACGGTTGCCGGGCTCATCTGGCATTACTGGCCGCGTTGACGGCCGCATTATTCTGGAGGTGGCATGAATTCATTCCGAACGGCACTGCGTCTGATGGCGCCGCTGTGTGTCATGGGTCTGGCAGTCGCTGCGGCTGCGCCGAAGGGCATGACCGAAGCGGGCTTCCGCGCCTCGGTTGCCACGCTGGCCTCCGACGAATTCGAGGGGCGTAAGCCCGGACAGATTGGCGAAACCCGTGCCCTAGATTGGATTGAAGGCCAGTTCCGCGCGCTCGGTCTGAAGCCAGGTCTCACGAACGGCTACCGTCAGCCGGTCATGCTCGTCGAGATCAAGGCGGATCCGTCCGCCCGCCTTGAGATCGCCGGATCAGCGGGGAAGTTGTCGCTCGCCTATGCGGACGACGCAGTTGTCTGGACACGACGAGTGCGCCCTACCGCGGAATTAGCGCAGAGCCCGATGGTGTTTGTGGGGCACGGCATTCACGCGCCCGAATATGGTTGGGATGACTATGCCGACGTTGACATGCACGGCAAGACGGCCGTCATCCTCGTCAATGACCCGGGCTACCGTGATGCGACTTTGTTCCGGGGCAAGAACATGACCTATTACGGCCGTTGGGTCTACAAGTACGAAGAGGCGATGCGGCAGGGTGCCGAGGGCGCCCTCATCATTCACCAAACGGGTCCCGCTGCCTACGGCTGGGATGTCGTTCGAAACAGCAATACGGGTCCCTTACTGGAACCGGATGCCGCTGACGGGCACGCGGCGCGCGCGGCCGTTGAGGGTTGGGTCAGCAACGAGTCAGCGCGCAAGCTTTTCAGTTTGGCAGGCCTCGACTTGGATGCGATGGAGAAGGCGGCCACGAAGCCAGGCTTTAAGCCTGTGCCTCTCAATCTGACCGCGTCGGTCAACCTGAAGAATACCGTACGACGCACGCAGTCGGCCAACGTGGTGGGCGTACTGCCTGGCGCCCAGCACCCGAAGGAATATGTGCTCTACATGGCGCACTGGGATCACTTCGGGAATTCCAAAGATTCGGGTGGCACTGGCGATACGATCTACAACGGTGCTGTCGATAATGCGACCGGTGTCGCGGGTATTCTGGAAGTTGCCAAGGCATTCAAAGCCGGCAAGCGGCCGGATCGCTCGGTGGTGTTTGTGGCGGTCACCGCTGAGGAGTCCGGATTGCTCGGTTCGGCTTACTACGGCCAAAACCCCGTGCTCCCACTCAGTCAGACAGCAGCGGCGATCAATATCGACGCCATGTTTCCGATCGGACGCATGCACGACATTGAAGTTGTCGGCTACGGCGCCTCAGAACTCGAGGACTATTTGAAGGAAGCGACAACGAAGCAGGGTCGCGTCATCCGTCCGGACGCAGAACCGGAGAAGGGTCATTACTTCCGCTCGGATCACTTCAACTTGGCCAAGCACGGCGTGCCATCCCTGTATACCGAGACGGGTATCGATGCGGTCACTCATCCGGCGGGCTATGGACAAGCATTCAAGGATGACTATACGGCCAATCGCTATCACAAGCCGTCGGATGAATACTCTGCCGACTGGGATGTGTCTGGAATCCTCGAAGATCTGCAGTTACTGCATGCCGTAGGGGCGCGGGTGGCCAATGACCGTCATTGGCCTGAGTGGTACCCAAAGAGCGAATTTAAAGCGATCCGCGACGCCAGTCGCGCTCAGGCTCACTGATCAATCAGCGCGCCGGCCTTGAGCGGCCGGCGCGCTCCGCGAGTGCTCGGGTGAGGCGCCAGAGTACCACCAGCCCATAAGGGCCGAGTACGAGCCCGACTGCGCCGGGCGCGCCCTTGAAAAGATCTAGATAGAGCGTTCCCAGAAATCCGCCGAGCGTGCCTTCGTACGGACCGAGCGCAATCCGCCCGAAAGCGAACACCAGAGCCGGTACGAACAGCAATCCAAGACCGATGCCGAGCAGCGCCCGCTTCACTTCCAAGCCTAGATTAAGCGTCGATTTGGCCATAGTTGGCGTTCGTCCTAATGTTCGGTGGACGCGCCGTCGGTCGGGTCACTCGGCGGGGCTGCCGGATGCGCGGCTTTCCACGCCATACCTTCCCGAACACGACGCTCGACCGACGGGTGATCATAAAAGATGACCTCCTCAAGCCAATTCGGGCGCGGATTGCGGTAATCGGCCGTCTTGACCAGTGCCGTCGCCAATCCATCGGGCTCATTCACATGCTCGAGCGAGTATCGATCGGCCGCTGACTCGAAGTGTCGGGACATCGAACTCATAAAGGGCGTGGCGATGAAACTCACAAGCGAGAGGGTAACCAAAAGTGCGGGCAGACCGGCTGGATCCGCCAGCGGGGCTTGAACCCCGAAGCGCCGAGCAATGGCCGGGTAAGCCCGTTCTGCGATCCGAAGACTCACGAGCGTGAGCAGGGTCATCATCAGGATGCCCCAGAGGGTGTGCTGGAGCACGTAGTGCCCGATCTCGTGTCCAGTCACGGCCCGAACTTCGGCCAGCGTGGCATCTTTAAAGGCTACATCGGAAACGGCGATGCGCGCCGTAGACGCGATGCCGCCGGCATTCGCCGTGAAATTATTCGATTGGCGCGAGCCGTCGTACACGAAGATCCGGTCCGTCGGGACACCCGCGTCGATAGCCATGGGCACCAGCGCATCCCGAACGGCACCCGCGGGCAAGGGCTCGAACTTGTTAAAGAGCGGTTCGATGACGACGGGGGCGGCCAGTAACAGCACCGCCATTGCAGCAGTCACCGTTGCCGTTGCCCACAGCCACCAACGTCTGCCGGTTCGGCGCAAGAAGAGGTACACCACGGTGATCAGCAGGGCGCCGATCACCGTTGAGATGACCGTCCCCAAGGCCCATTGACCGAGAAAATCACCCAACGGTTGGCTCGAGCGTCCGTAGGCGTGCTGACGGCTCCAGTCCGTATAGATCGTCCACGGCAAGGTGATCAGCGAATTCAGGATCAGAAAGGCTGCGGCACTCAACAGGGCGGTCTTGTTGGGACTGCCGTCGCGGCGGATGATCCTGCGCGTCAGGACGCCACTGCGGGCAATCAGCCATGCTGCCACGATAGTGATTAATAGCGACCAGAGCAGAATCCAATGACTACCCGTCGTATAGGCGACGGATCGCGCCAGGCGTTCAGGTCCCATGGCGTCCACATAGGCGGCTGTTGCGGCGTTCACATCCAACGTCATTGCGGAGTTCTCCTCGTAGGCTCAGTCGACGACCGTCATCCGAGTCGTCGTGGGAATCGTGACCTTAACACTTCATCTGTCGTCTGTGACGGGGGCGGTAGCATCGGTCGCGATCGTCGCGGGTTGTGATCAGCGTTCGCCGCAGTCACGAGCAGGCGCGACTCCTGCATAATGGTAGATCGATCAATCAGCTAGAGAGTAGGTAACTCGCATGGCCAATATCCGCGCAGCCGTTATCGGAGTCGGCTATCTCGGGCGTTTTCATGCTCAGAAGTGGAAAGCGTTGCCGGGCTGCGAACTCGTTGCGATCGCGGATCCCACGCCGGCTGCGCGCGATGCTGTGGCACAAGAATTAGGGGTTGATGCGGTCGCGGATTGGCGCGAGTTGTTGGGGCGCGTCGATGCCGTTTCGATCGTGACGCCAACGCCGTTTCATCACGCGATTGCCCGGGAGTGTCTGGAGGCGGGAATCCACGTGCTCGTCGAGAAACCCATTACGACGACCGTCGGAGAGGCAGCTGACCTTATCGCGGTGGCTGAGCGGGTGGGTCGAGTCCTGCAGGTCGGACATCTGGAACGTTTCAATGAAGCGGTGCGGGCAACCGAGGGTTTGGTTGCTGCGCCAAGGTTTATCGAGTCAGCGCGCTTGGCGCCTTTCAAGCAGCGCGGCACGGATGTCAGCGTTGTGCTGGATCTGATGATTCATGATATCGATCTGATCCAGAGCATCGTACGTTCGCCGATAACGGATATTGATGCGATCGGTACGCGGGTCTTCTCTGACGATATCGATATTGCCAATGCGCGCATCCGATTCGAGTCTGGATGTGTGGCTAACGTCACGGCTAGTCGCGTGAGCCTGAAAACGGAGCGCAAGTTGCGGATTTTCGATGACGAGCGCTACGTGTCTGTGGATCTAGGGCAAAAAGTCCTGACGGTGATTCGCAAGAGTGGCGAAGTGAGTGAGTCGGGCATGCCGCAGGTTGCCATCGACGAGCGCACCTATGAACAGGGCGATGCCCTTAAGGCGGAGATCGAAGCCTTTGCCCACTCCATCCGCACCGGTGCGGCACCGCTCGTCGGGGGCCGAGAAGGTCTTGAGGCGTTGAGTACGGCGATCCGGATCGCCGCATTGGTCAGTTCGTCCAACCGATCCGGATAATCTTGTCGCTGTCTTAAGGCTCGCTCACTAGTCCCCGAGTGAGCCATTCGTGCTCACTGGCTGGCGGTAAATAGCCGGCGAGCAGGCGACGGGCATCGGCATCCCGTCCATCGTCGTGAGCAATCAACGCGTGACATAGTCGATCGAGTTGCGCACGCTTTCCCTGTCGATTCGTGACTTCCATGCAGGCCCGTTCTGCCTCGGAGCGTGCGTGCGCGGCCAAGGCGGCCGCCGCATACAGGTTTAACAAGTCCGCCTCTTCGCCCGACAGACTCGAAGGCGCTGCCGGATCGGTCTGTTGACGCCAGGCGGGCAATCGGTCCAAGGCGGCTCGATAATCATCCATGGCACCGCTTGCTTGACCCATTTCCAATTCGGCCGCAGCGCGATCTTTCAGGGGTTGCGGAGAGAGATGATCAACGGCCAAGCGCTCGTTGGCGAAGGCGAGCAATTCCGATAACCGCCCATGAATGAGCAGGAGTTCACGTGTTTCGCGCGCGCCCCGGCCGCCGACTGTGATGGCTTTGGCGTATGCCTGTAACGCGGCATCGACGTTGGCGCGGTCAGATTCCACACGACCGAGCAGGTACCACAGGTCAGCATTTTCTGGGAACTGCCGGATCAGGATCAGTGGCCATGAAACGGCCGGTCGATCACGCAGGATGGAACGGTACAGGGATGCTGCGGCCTCTAATTCACCAGCTTTCCATTGCTCACGTGCCTCGAGGGTGCGCACGAGCAGGGATTGCTGGCGCGCTTGCGTGTAGTACGCACCGACGGCCAGCAAATGCACGAGCACTAACGCGACGAGCACGCCGATAGCGAGGCGTCCGCGGGCATGGCGGGCGTCTTTCAGGGCCACGGTCTACCCACGGTGAGATAGATCGCGCCATGCCCACCGCTCGCCGCGCCCGTGCCGAGGTACAACTGACCCAAGACCGACTGTGCGGATAGGAAGAATGAACCGCTGAAAAGATGCACCGTCCCTAATGGGTCGAAGGGGCGATGCAGGTCGGCAGCTTCCAACGAGACGCCGGCGTACAGGTCGGGCACCAGGCTGTTGCCGTGCAGGAAGCGCGTTCGGTAGATGGCTCGTAAAAATGCAACGTCATTCGCGAGCAGTTGCTCCTGGGCGAGTCCCGATAGGTTCAGGAAACCACCGAGTGCAAATGCCTGAGAGAGCGGAAGGCTGCTCGATCGTGCGGTTTGATAGCGCGCGGTCAGCAGGATGCTCGCATTATGGCCACCGAAGGCGGCAGAGTACTCAGTCGACCAACGACGATAAGGCTTGTCACTACCGAGGGCACCATCGGCGATCCGCAGATCCGACTGCAGCAGATAGCCGTGGGTGGGGAAGTCGAGGTTATCGAGCCGATCCAGTGTGAGACCCGCACGGAAGACACCGGTGGTCAGACTGCCCGGCGGCAGTACCGCAGAACCGATGGCGAGGCGAGTGGTGTCCTGTCCCCGTTCTACGCCGATCACGAATTCACCAAAAATGCCGAGTGTCCGTCCTAGAAGCACGGAACCGGAACTGTCCCGTAATTGATAGCGAGCCGCATCGACGCCATCCAAATAGATATCTCGTAGACGTTCTGAAACGGACAGTTCGGGCGCGATAAACCACTGCCGTGCGCCGTCAATCGGAATTCGTAGCTGCGAGCGCAGGGCGTTGATATGCCCGAAGCTTGCTCGATTGCGCCACTCAAGACCCTGCGTATTGAGCCAGGTTGCGCGATGATCGACTGTCACAAGGAAATGACTGTCGCCGGCAAAGTCGGTATTGAGTTGTATCCCGGCTCGCAAGTAATCGGGGCCCCAAGGCTTCTCGATCGGTTCCAGTACGAGCGTCGTACCCCGCTCATCGTTCTTGACGACCCCCTTCACCGTTTCGAAGTCGTCAGTTGCCAATAGCGCGCCAATGGTGGCGTCTACGTCGGTTGGCACCGCGCCCACTGTCGCAGTAATCGCCGCCTGCGGAACATGCTTGAGGCCCGCAACATCGATCTCGATGTGATGCGGTAACGGTTCCGTTCTGGCGACACGTTGCAGGGCTTTCCACGCATCATAAGCATCGGGAGCGAGCGCAAACGTCGCCAGTTCGCGCGCACTGCGACGAGTTGCCGTCTCCGCAGCGGGGATCCAACGGTATCCATTGGCGAAGTCGGTTGAGGAGAGCGTGCCCAGTGCCGGCTCAATCAGCACGTCATCTGGCCGCAATTGCGCAAGTGACGTTTCGACATTCTGATTCGTGAGAATCCGCAGCATCTGATCGGCAGAATTCACCAGAGAGTCGATCTCGGCACGCTTCATAAGGGGCGTGCCAACGTTGACAACAATGAGGCGCTCTGCGCCGAGTTCGCGAGCGACATCGACGCCAATATTGCGCACGATGCCGCCATCGACCAGCACGTGACCATCAATCTCCACGGGCGCAAACGCGCCAGGCACCGACATTGAGGCTCGAATCGCAGCGGCGAGGTCTCCTTTCTCGAGGACCACGAGACGGCCGTTCTCAAAGTCGGTGGCGAGTGCTCGGTAGGGAATGGGAAGTCGATCAAAGTCGCCACCCCGACTCGGCGCTATCAGTCGCTGGAGGAAGTACTGCAGGTGCTGGCCTGCCACAAGGCCGCGCGGCAGCGTCAAGCCGCGGGCGCGCGTGCCTATTTCGGCGCTCAGTAGGTGCTCACGCTCGACCTCTTTGGTGTACACCGAACGCGCTTCACGCAGCGGTTGATCGGACAGCAGCAGATCCCAGTCGGCCTGTGTGATCAGGGATTCAATGTCGGCAGGGGATGCGCCGGCGGCATAGGCGCCGCCGATGATGGCGCCGGCACTCGTGCCCACCACGCAATCGATGGGAACGTGCAATTCCTCGAGGACCTTGATGACACCGATGTGGGTTATACCTCGAGCGCCACCCCCGGACAGAACGAGACAGGTCTTAGGGCGCGACGTTTGGTCGGCCTGCGAAGACGCCGGTAATGACGCGACGCCAAGCGTCATGGCGACGACAAACGGTTGCAGGAAAGCGCGCAGGTTCACAGGGGATCTACCACAGTGGACAGACCTTCATTATCCCCTTCCTGGCCGTGCGCGGCGATTACGCTCAATCGTTCCGGACGGATCGACACGGCGATCGGCCCCCGCCCCAGTAACTGTCCGTCGGCTTCGACCGTTAAGGAGCCCGCCTCAACGTGGAGCTGTGGACTGTGCGCGCACGTCAGCCAGGGCACCCGGTGAAGGCTGCCGGCGTACAGCCGAGGCAGTAGCCGTAGGATCTGCGCGAGCGGAGCCTCCGGAATCAGCGTGAGGGCCAGCGAATCGGATCGCTCGCCCGCATGCGGCGTGATTTGCATCCCGCCACCGGCGTGGGTGCCCAAACCGGCATAGAGCAACAGGAAACGACCCCGGTGGGTCTCTCCACCCCAGGAGACCACGGCGTCGGCGGCGCGAAAGTGACGCAGCGTGCGCAACGTGCCGATCACGTACGCCACCGTCCGTGGGCCTCGGGTGGGCAGCCGTTCGAGTACCGCCGCGTCGAGCCCGACGCCGACGCCATTGATAAAGCGTCGTACTTGCTCGTCGCCGGGCGGGCCGTAGCGTATATCACCGACACGTCGTGCTATCGCACGACGCGTCGCGATGAGCGTGGCCAAGGCGGATGCAGCGGCGGGTAGTCGCAGTCCGCGCGCAAAGTCATTGCCCGTACCATAGGGGGCTACGGCCAGCAGCGGCGGTCGCTCCAGCGGCAGGCCGTTGACGATCTCGTGGACAGTGCCGTCGCCACCCACGGCAATCAGCCCGCCAACGCGACCAGAAGCCTCGCGTGCCAACGCGGTGGCCTCACCCGCGGTTGTCGTCTGGACAGCCTCCACAGACACTCCACAGGCTCGCAACGCGCGGGCCAGCTCCTGCCATCGACGTCCCGCGCGTCCGCCTCCGGCGGTGGGGTTCACGATCGCGAGCCAACGTTGCGTCATGTGAGTGCGCTCAGGCCTAGGTCTAAACCAGCCGCCTGGGCCGGCTGCGAAAAGTCAGCCGGCGGTTCGACGATGACCGTGCGTGTGATGCCGTCAAAGGGGTCCGGATAGCGCAAGTGATGGGCGTGTAGCAGTAGTCGATCCGCTCCAAATTGCTCTCGAAAGAAGCGGTTATGCAGTCCCTTGCCGTAGGTGGTGTCACCGATGATGGGATGACTGACCTGTTTGAGGTGGCGACGTACCTGGTGACGGCGGCCCTCATCGGGCTCCACGCGAACCAGCGCGTATCGGGTGGTCGGAAATCGGTCGAGTGCTACGGGGATCTCCGTGGTCGAGAGGCTCGTGACGCGCGAGCGGGCCTCTTGGCGGCGCCCATCGGCAAGCGCGACCCCATCATCATCGAGCCGTCGCAGCGGATGGTCGATCAGTAATGTCGCCGGTGGCCAACCCCGCACAACGGCGAGATACGTTTTAGCGATCTGACCTAACTCAAAGAGATGGGCGAGCTGTCGCTGCGCATCCGCGTCGAGGGCCATGATCTGGGCACCTGACGTCCCGCGGTCTAAGCGGTGGGCGGGATAGACGGCTTGGCCGAGTTGATCGCGTAGCCGCTGTAAGAGGGGCACGCCATGACTGCCGCGCGTGCGGTGCACCGCTACGCCACTCGGTTTCGCCACCACCACGTACCGCGCGTGGGTGAAGACGAGACGCAACGGCAGATCGTCCATGAGATTAGCCACCAACAACGCGTGCTCCTGACTGTCGAGCGGTTCGTGGGTGACACGTTAACGCGAATGGACTGTCCTTGCGTAGCGGCGCAGATTTCGCGCGCTGTTCTCGGCATACTGCGGCGTGGGTTCTCAGGGTTTGGGGGAGACGAACACATGACGCAACGTCCCGTGCGTGCGCGGCCGCCTAGCACCTTCACGAAGGTGCGGCGCGTAGCTGACCGCGGTGTATACGACCGCGCGGCGATCGACGCGGTGTTGGACGCCGCGACCTATGCCACGGTCGCGCACGTGATCGGTCAGCGACCGGTTGCCACGCCGACGCTGCATTGGCGGATCGGTGATCGGGTCTACT
Source organism: Gammaproteobacteria bacterium (assembly GCA_947455595.1). Taxonomy (GTDB): domain Bacteria; phylum Pseudomonadota; class Gammaproteobacteria; order Steroidobacterales; family Steroidobacteraceae; genus CAIKZZ01. The sequence goes on along the minus strand of CANGOP010000014.1, from coordinate 38,750 downwards.
GGCATGGCAGTGTGGCGAGTCGAATGCTCAAGAGCCACCAAGCGCCGAGTGATGTCTGTTTGACTGCGATGATCTTTGACGGCTGGGTGTTGGCACGTTCGGCGTTTAATCACACGGTGAATTACCGTTCGGTGCTTTGCTTTGGTCGTCCCGAACCGGTTGACGATATCGCCGAGAAGACCCGGGTTCTCAAAGTCTTTATGGATCACTGGTTCCCCGGTCGATGGGAACGCCTGAGGCCGGTGAACAAGCGTGAGTTAGGCGCTACGGCGATTTACTCGATTCCGCTGACGGAGGCGTCGGCCAAGATTCGCGATGGCGGGGTCGGTGATCCTGCTAAAGATCTGCACTGGCCGGTCTGGGCGGGTGTGGTTCCCGTGACCGAACGTCTCGGGCGTCCGGTTGCGGATGCGGGTGTTTCGGCGGACCTTAAGCCGCCTGCCATGCCCCGTCTGCGCCGACGGGGCCCTCTTCGGAACGTCTGAAGATGACGCATGAAATTGCCTATTTGTCTGCCACGGATCTCCTGCAGCGCTATCGGGCGGGTTTGCTTACTCCGCTCGGTGTCACCGCGACACTCTTGCAGCGTGCGGAGCGTCTCCAAGACGGTCTGAATGCGACGACCTTGATTGATTCGGAAGGCGCCCTGGCGCGGGCTGAAGTGTCGACTGCACGGTATCGCGCCGGCACGGCCAGAGCGCTGGAAGGTATTCCGGTCGCCATTAAAGAGGAAACCGCCGTGGCAGGCTGGCCGCGGACCATTGGTTCTCATTTGCACGATGAAGTGCCCACGCAGCATCACCCCATTGTGGATCGTCTGATCGAAGCCGGAGCGGTCCCTCATATCCAGACCACGGTGCCGGAGTTTTGCGTCATCGGTCAGACGCTCTCCGCCCGGTACGGCGTGTCCCGAAACCCGTGGAACCGGTCTGTTACGCCCGGCGGCTCCAGCGGCGGCTCAGGCGCGGCCTTGGCGGCGGGTCTTGCGCCCCTCGCTACGGGCAGCGATATGGGCGGCTCCACGCGGATTCCGGCTGCACTGAATGGTGTTTACGGCTACAAGCCACCCTTCGGCCGTTTGGCAGCCACGCCGCATGAAGAACTGTTTGCCTTTGCGGTCGAGGGCCCCTTGGCGCGGTCGCTCGGGGATCTGCGTCTCATGCAAAACGTGATCCAGGGGCCGCATCCGGCGAGTTACTCCGGCATGCCTGCGATACCACTGATTGAGAATCCGCCGGATCTGGCGGGGGTTCGCCTCGCGCTCACCTTGCCGAAGGATGGCCTGATCTGCCCGGACACGGAGCGCAATCTAAGAGCCGCAGCCGCGGCTCTCGCAGAGGCGGGAGCGGTGATCGACGAGGTCACACTCGATTGGGATGTCGGCCGGGTTGGCGAGGTGCTGATTGAGGCGATCTTCGGGCTTTATTTCGCGGAGTATCTGGAAGGCTTCTCTGAAGACGACAAAGCACGCGCCACGCCGTACCTGCGCTATCTCATGAAGCGGTATTGCGGTCGCCGCAATTCCATCATGGCATCTGCGGTGCTGGCATCTGAGATGCACCAAGAGATGGTCGATAAGATTTGGTCGGGTGGTGCGACGGCACTGCTGTGTCCGACGTTACGGTGTGCGGACATTCCGGCCGATTTAGATATGTCAGAGATCCGCCAGTGGCCAATCGCGGGCGGCTTCGTGGATAGCTACCTCGGATGGGTGTGGACAACCCCCTTTAATCTGCTGAGTCGGACGCCATCCATCGCAGCGCCTACGGGGCTCGCAGCGAATGGTGTTCCCACGAGTCTGCAGATTGTGGGTGCGCCGTACGCGGATGCCGATGTATTTCGCGTGGCCCATCACTATGCGCTGCAGCACCCCATGAAGTTATATCGTACGGTCTTCCCGTCCTTGCCTGAAGTGGAATAAACGCGTGAACCAAACGTCTGCTCCGTCCTTACGACGATCACTCGGCTATTGGGACCTCATCGTCTACGGTCTTGCCTACATTGCGCCCATCGCGCCACTCTCTACACTCGGATTCGTGTACGACGCGGCCCACGGCATGATCGCGCTGGCGTACGTACTCGGCGCGGTGTGCATGTACTTTACGGCGCAAAACTATGCGCTCATGAGTGAGTCGGTGCCCAGTGCCGGGTCTGTCTACGGCTTCGCGCGATTCGCGCTCGGCCGATTCGCCGGATTTTTGGCCGGGTGGATGATTCTGCTCGACTATTTGCTGATTCCGGCCTTGGTTTATGTCTTGATCGGCGTGGCGCTGGGCGTCTTGGTGCCCAGTGTGGACCGTTCAGTCTGGATTGTGCTGATGGTGGCGTTCACGTTGGCCGTGAATTGGTTCGGCGTTACGGTAACAACCCGCGCGAATTTCATCGCAGTCGGTTTTCAGGTCCTGCTGCTCGTCGTCTTGTTAATCCTCGGTGTATCGGCCCTGTTGCGCGGACACGGGGCGGGAGGGCTGACACTCTCCCCGTTTTACGATCCGAAGTCATTCGAGATCGGGGCGGTATTTGCTGCCACGTCGATCTGTATCAATTCATTCTTAGGATTCGATGCGATTTCGACCTTATCTGAAGAGGTCAAGGGCGGGGATCGCCGCCTTGTAGGCCGTGCCATCATGGGCGTCTTATTCATTTCAGCAACTTTCTTTGTGGTGGTGGCCTGGGTTCTGGGTAATCTGATGCGCGGCCTCGTGATTCACGACGCGTCCGCTGCGGCGTACGAGATGACGGGTTTGACGATCGGTGCTTGGGCATCGGTCGCGTTAGCGTGGGGGTACGCCACATTGATCGGGTTCTCGAATGCGCTACCAATGCAGGTAGGCGTTGCCCGTGTTCTCTATGCGATGGGGCGAGATCGGCAGTTACCGCAAGTCTTAGCGCGGGTGCACCCGAAATATCACACCCCCTATGTGGGCATGCTGGTCACAGCGGCCATCTCGTTAATCGTGGCGGTTGTGATGCGCAATCGACTGGATGATCTTGCAACTACCGTGAATTTTGGCGCGCTGTCGGGCTTCCTCTTACTGCACGTGTCGGTGCTCGTGCGCTTTGGCATTCTCGAACGCTCGAGGCGCTGGTTTGCGCATTGGCTGGCACCCATCCTCGGTATCGTGGTGGTGCTGGGCGTTTTCAGCGGCATGGCGGGGCTCGCTATCCGCCTAGGGCTTGTTTGGCTCGCTATTGGCACGGTCTGGGGTGCCGTGCTGCATCGCCTGGCACGCGACGAGATCCGGGCGGAGCTGTAGACGGCGTGGCCGTCTAGCGCTTGGCAGGAATGTTGTCGACAAGCGCGGCGGCCGCCTGAATGACGGTCTCTTGATGAGGGAGACACTCGTGGCCGGCCATGCTCATCAATTCCGCGAGGTAAGGATCGGCCGCGGCACTGCGGATACCGGATAGCGTTTCGAGCACGGCCAGCCCGCAGAACGGCACGTAGGCATTGGAGTAGCCGCCTTCATGGGTGGCGACAATGCGACCCTGACAACAGATGTCGGCTGCCCCCATGACGCGACGGGTCATTTCTCGATAGGTCTCACTGGTGCACATCATGCGACCCAGCGGATCCATGGCGCTTGCATCCAGCCCGGAGGTGATGAAGATCAATTCCGGTTGAAAACGCATTAGTGCCGGCACGATGACCTGATCAAAGGCAGCGAGATAGGCGCCGTGCCCGCTGCCAGCCGGCAGCGGAATATTGAGATTGGTGTGCCGGCCGTCTCCCTGCCCTACTTCGGTCAACTGGCCGCGATCGGTCGGGTAGTGGCGATCCTGATGGATCGACATCGTGAGAACTGAAGGGTCGTCTAGGAAGGCTGTTTCGGTGCCATTGCCGTGATGAACGTCCCAATCGACGACGGCCACGCGACCGACTCCCAACGCGCGCTGAGCATGACGAATGGCGATAACGGCATTGCCAAAGACGCAGTAGCCTCGCCCCTGATCGGATTCTGCATGGTGACCTGGCGGACGCACGAGAGCGTAGGCATTACGAACCTGGCCGCCAACGACGGCGTCAACGGCCACGATGCAGCCGCCGGCGGATAATCGGGCGATGTCAAAACTACCCGGGCCAATCGTGGCGCTGTCACCCACGACGCCACCCCCCGCGGCCGACAATGCTGCTACCCGTTCGACGTAGCCGCTCGTGTGGAAATACTGCAGTTCGGCGGTCGTCGCGAGGCGAGGAGGCAACCGGGTGAGGTGTTCAGCCAACCCGCTGACTTCCAATAGGGCCAGAAAGCGTCGCTTGGAGTCGGGGGATTCCGGATGCCGATCGGGCTGGGCATACGGGTTTACTTCCGAGAACCCCGCGCCGCTGCCGGCGTCATGCCAGAAATAACGTTCGTGACAGACGAGTCCGGTTTTGTGCTGCATGGTCGAGTGGCCCCGGCGGCGGTCTGCCGCCGGGGCGTCCTTCATCAGAAGCGGTAGGTGAGCGACGCGCCAATCGTGCGGGGCGCCATGCCACGCGCAAAGTAGTTGTCGCAGAAGTTCGCCAATCCATAGTTGGTCGCATTGAAGTCACGCGATACAAACATCGGACGATGGAAGTTGGTCGCGTTGGCGATGAACAGCGAGGCGTCATAGCCACCCACGCGAATGCCCGCGCGCAGATTCAACATGTTGATCTGTGGCAGGCCCGGCAAGGTCGGATCCGCGTTTGGAATGTTCGCCGGGTCCTGATACGGAACGAGCGTCGTCTGTGCGGCCGAGTACTGGTAATCAACGCGCAGATACGGCTTCTTTGCCATGTCATGCCACACGTATTCACCGGTGAGCTGCAAGTTCCACGGTGAGGCCGGCAGGTGATTGCCGGACGCCACCAACTGGAAGGTCGGTGCTTCCTTGAACGGAACAACAGCCGTTTCAAACTTGGCGCTGGTGTACGCGGCATTGATGCCGAGGGTGAGGTTGTTCGTCGCCTTCCAGTTGAGTTCCAGTTCGGCGCCTTTCGCGGTCACTTCACCCAGGTTGTAGTTGAAGCCGAGGCCGCACGCCAGGTAAACGAATTGCTGGATGTTCTTCCACTTAATCTCATAGACCGCGGCGCTGATCGCCAAACGGTGATCCAGCGCGCTGGTCTTGGTGCCAATCTCATACTGCCAGAGCGAGTCATCGCTGAAGGGCTTGGCAGCGGCTGCTGCATCAACGCCCTCAGGGAAGCAATTCTGCGGCAGCTGCGAATTGATGCCGCCTGGGCGAAAGCCCTTGGCTGCGCTTGCGTAATAGAGCGTGTCATGGTTTGGCTGATAGTTGAGCACGACGCGCGGCGTCACCGGCGACGCTGACCCTTGTGCGGGGGTGACGACGGAGAAAATGCCATTCGGTGATCCTGGCGGCGCGAAAAGACCTTGCTCGGTCTCATTCACAAGACCGGAGTACTTCATGTTGGAGTACCGCAGACCCGCTGTGAGTTTCAAGGTGTCCGTCAGCTTCCAGTTAACTTCGCCAAAGAGCGCGTACTGCTTGTCGAGCATGCTGAATTCTGGCTGCAGGTAAACGTAGTTGTTAGCCAAGCCTGCGCCACCAAGCGGCGAAACAATGTATTCGGTCGAGTTTTCGTAGCTGTGGGTGTAGTACGCGCCCACGGTCCACTGCAGGGTCGCGTTGGCATCGTTTGAGGTCGCGCGCACTTCCTGCGTAAAGTTCTTCTGACGGTCGGTGAACAGCGCAGAGTTTGGGGTCGTGTTGTATTGGTCATACAGAAACACGGTATTAAACCACTGCGTGTAGTCAGACACCGAGTGCTGGGAGCGGGAGTAGTAGGACGTGTTGGCTACGACGTCCGCCCAGTTGGCGTGCCAGTTAATCTTCAAGCCAGCGACCCAGAGCGGATCGGTGCTTGGGTTACGTTGAGCGTTGCCGTTGTTGTAGTCGCTCGACGAGGGATTAGACAGATTCTGCCAGTAGGCACCCGTGTCATTGATGTGCAGGGTCTGCACGTAGACCGACGGCGCCACGGTGACGTTTTCTGAGGCCTGCCACTTTAGGGCCACACGGAAGGTCTGGGTGTCATGCCAGTTAGCATTCTTCTCGATAACTTTGTCGATGGTGGGTGAGCCGTTGTAGATCGTCTCGCCGTAGTCGCCAAACGAGGATGATGGTGCGTGATAGCTCACACGATTGACCCAGCCACCATCTTCACGCACGGAGGCGCTGATACGAAAGCCGAGCACACCGTCAATGATCGGGCCACCCGCGGCGACGCCGGCTTCATAATTGGTGCCGCCATGGCTGACGGCGCCGATCTCAGCGCGGGCATAGCCGGAGAATTCGTGCAGGTTTGGCTCTGGCGTGATGAAACGGATCGCGCCGCCCTCCGAGCCTGAGCCAAAGAGGGTGCCCTGGGGCCCCTTGAGAACTTCCACACGCTCAAGATCAAAAAGAGCAGGGTAAGCATTCAGCGTGCCGAAGTTGAGGTGCCGGCCCTGGATCGGCGTGTCATCAATATAGATGCCGGTGGTGGAGGCACCTGCCGATGAGTCGATGCCGCGAATCGAAATGTCGGAGCCCTCGTCGTTATAGTTACCCGAGGAGCCCATGCCGTTTCGCAGGAAAGTGACGCCTGGCGAGACGCGCGTCAGATCGTCAACGTTCTTCACGCCCTGCGCGTCCAGTTTTTCCTGACTGAAGGCCTGCACGCTCATCGGCACGTCCATGAGACGCTCCTCACGGCGAGTCGCTGTCACAACGACCTCATCGAGTCCGGCGGCCGCGCTCTTATCGGCTTCGGCCGCTTGCGTTGGAAGGCTGGCGGCGGCGATGACTGTTGCAATGGCAGTACGCAGGAGTCGGTGATGCATGAAGAGTCCTCGTGTCGAAAGCTAGCGAGCGCCGGTTCTTGGGCGCTCAAGAAATTGTTGTTTTCCCCCTCGGGGGCGCCCTCGTGGGAAGCGCCTGTCCTCAACCGCTGTGCGCGGTGTCGTAAAGTTACCGCAAAGCAGGGTCGCGCGCACCTGCGACTGTTCGCGAAGGGCGTGACCGGTCAGAATGGCTGATCCAAGAAATCAGGGCGGGATCGACTATGTTTTATCGGGAAACAATCCGGCGACTTTCGGTTATCGCCGCCATGCTCCTGCTACCGATTGCGGCGATTGCCACTACTGGCGATACCGTGTTGCTAGGAGGCCACATCTGGACGGGTGCGGGCTCGGAAGCGACGGCTCTGGTCATTCGTGAGGGACGCCTGACCTACGTCGGTGATGATGCGACCGCCAAGAAATACGTCGATCGGACAACCCGGGTCTTGCGGCTCCATGGCCAGTTCGTCATGCCTGGTCTCGTGGATGCCCACATGCATCCCCTCGATATCGTGGATCTTCCGTTCTGCGATTTGGACAGTCGGCCGACCAGTCTGCGCGAACTGACCCAGTTCGTGCGCGCCTGTCTGAAGAAATACCCTGTTCCGGTGGGCGGTCGCCTGATGGTCCATCAGTGGAACTACGTTGGTGGTAATCAGACAGATCCCCAGCATCCGACTTTGCGCGCGGCGCTGGATCTGGCGTCAACGGACCGCGAAATTCAATTGTTGGGTAACGATGGTCATCACGGGGCTTTCAACAGTTTCGCCTTGTCACATGCCCAAAACGCAGCCGGGCAAGTGGTGGGACTCTCCAAGCGCACACTAGCCGATGATTTCGCGGCTTATCGGACGCTGGTGGGCGTCGATGAGCAGGGCGAGCCCAATGGTGCCGTTAACGAAGACGCGCGCTATACGATCAATCTGCACAGTATGATGGCGGTGGAATATGCCCGAGTACTCGCGCATCCGGAGTGGGTGGCCCAACGGGTGAACAGAGCGGGTCTCACAGCCGTCACGGATGCGATGGCAGATCCGGCGACGACGGAGTTCTGGGATAAATTATCGGCTAGCGGCCATATGTCCATGCGCGCCAATCTAGCGCAGTTCTATGACCCGGAACGGTTCCGCAAGGCCGGTGGACCTGTCGACTACGAGCGCATGATTGCCCAGGCGACGAATATTCGGGCGCATTTCGCCCGCAACCCCTTGGTTCGTGCCGATACCGTCAAGATTTTCGCCGACGGCGTCCTCGAAGGAAATCCACTCGCACATCCGCCGACGCTGCCTAACGGAGCCGTCTTGTCGACGCTACTGCAGCCCCGCTTCTCGACCGAGGGCGGTCAATTGCGGCTAGCCGGCTACGTCGATACGGCTAGCCCGACCTGTGTTGCTGAACGGGGGCGAGCGATGGCCGCCAGTGACGACGAGGTCCATGAGTTTATTGCTACGCATGGCTTTCACCCCGCGCAGTGTGTGATCTCGAGTGGGCAGTTACAGCATGACGCTGAAGTCATCATGGAATTCGGTCGTCGCTTCCATACGGCTGGCTTTAATCTACATATTCATGCGATCGGTGACCGTGCGGTACGAACGGCCGTCGATTCCATTGAGGCGGCACGGGCAGCGGACGGTAACGCGCAGACTCGCGACGGGCTGGCGCATGTGCAACTGGCCCACCCGGATGACGTGGCCCGAATTGGTCGTGATCATCTCTATATTGCCTACACCTACGGGTGGGCAAACGTTGAGCACGACTACGACATGACCGTCATCCCGTTTCTGCAGAGGGTGACGGGGGACGACTACGCTGCGCTTCACGCACCCGATAGTTACTACGAGAAGAACGCTTATCCGGTTCGCGCCACGCGGGATGCGGGAGCTATCCTTGCCGCCGGATCGGACGCGCCCGTCGAAACGCGTGATCCCCATCCTTTTTATAATATTTCCAGAGCCCTGACGCGTCGCATCCCAGGTGGCGAGCCGCTCAACGCAAGCCAATCGATCGGCATTCAAGATGCGCTCACTGCCTACACGTTGAATGGCGCGAGATGGCTTGGGATTGATCGAGACGCCGGCAGCTTAGAGGCTGGAAAATCTGCCGACTTCGTCATCCTCGACCGCGATCTTTTACAGCTTGCGGCCGCAGGCCGCGCCGTCGACATTGAGAAGACGCAGGTCCGGTCGACGTGGTTCCAAGGACGTCCGGTTTACCAAGCCAAGAAGCGGTGATTCGCTAGGGTTGCGGCGTGGGGCTTAAACGCGTCACGTCGTAACCCGCTGCTCGAATTCGCTCAAGCAACGCCTGATACCGAGCAGGATCGACGGTGGGCGTACGCGAGAGGATCCACAGGTACTCACGGCTGGGTTCTCCTACGGCCGCGAGTGTGTAGTCACGGTCGATATCAAAGACCCAGTACGGCGCCCAAACGACGGATAGCCACGAGAGCCATGCTGGTGCAAAGCGGACTTGTAGACGTGCCGATCCAGGACCGCCGGGTACACGCGCCGCTCCGCGAGCAGCCGCCCAAGTGCCATCCGACTTGCGGCAGCGGTTGAGGACTTCGACATTGCCGTCCGGCTGAATCGTGTAGGTTGCCGTAGTGCCGGCCACGCACATTTTCTGGAAGCGATTGGGGTAATTGGCGATTTCGTACCAGACGCCCTGATACCGACGCAGGTCCAGTAGCGAGACTGGGGTGAGGGGCGCGGTGGCGAGCGCGGGGCCAGCCAGACACAGCAGCAGGGCGAAGACGGTTGGGAGCCATTTCATGGGGTCTATCCTTGTGGACGCAGCGCAATTGGCCCGAAGGTCCGTCGCAGCCGAGCCAAGACTACGGAGCCATAGCATACGGCCATGTACCCTCACTGCGTAATTGATCGACTCCAGTCACGGTTAACGATGATGCTTGCCTGACTCGGCCGAAGACGAGTGGACAGGTGCGCCGCGTCAATCAGCAAGATGCTCTCGCCAAATCGGGAGACGTCGCTGCGTGTACCTATCTCGCGATTTGCCGCGACGGGTGTCTGCGCAAGTTCCTGATGCAGTAACCGATCTACCGGGTTCACAATCCCGTTAGCGCGTATGACGTTAGCGGCGTACGCTCAGGCAGTCGTGAGGAACGGATCATGATCGCTATCCTAGAAGCCTATCAGGCCGGCTCGCTGCGGCGCTCAGAGTGGTCGGGCAACCTGATTGCCGGCCTCGTCGTTGGAATTGTCGCATTGCCCTTAGCCATGGCCTTTGCCATCGCCAGCGGTGCCCGGCCGGAGCAGGGGCTGTATACCGCGATCATTGCCGGGGTATCCGTCAGTTTGTTTGGTGGTAGCCGACTGCAGATCGCCGGCCCGACGGGTGCGTTTGTGGTCATCCTGTCAGGAATTACGGCGCAGTACGGGATGGCCGGATTGCAAATGGCGACCCTGATGGCTGGCGTCATCCTGGTGCTAATGGGCGTTGCGCGCATGGGCGCGGTGATCAAGTTCATTCCGGCTCCTGTGATCACCGGATTTACCGCAGGAATTGGCGTCATTATCTGGGTCGGCGAGTGGCGCGATTTCTTCGGTTTACCCAAGATCACCGGGCAGCACTTTCACGAAAAATTGCTCCATCTGATCGAAGCGTTCCCGTATATGCATGCGCCGACGGTCGCGATCGCAACGTTGAGTTTGCTGGTCGTGATCTACGCCGCAAAAGTGCCAGTTTTGAAACGATTGCCGGGGCCTCTGGTTGCGATGGTGATTGCGACACTCTTGCAGGCGACCCTTCATTGGCCGGGCGTCGCGACTATAGGCAGTGAATTCGGGGGTGTGCCGCGGGGATTGCCGTCACCCGCTTGGCCGAATCTCACGCTCTCCGATGCCCTCAAGTTGATCGGGCCAGCATTCACAATTGCCATGCTCGGTGCGATTGAATCGCTGCTGTCTGCCGTGGTGGCGGACGGCATGGCGGGTACCCGTCATGACTCGAATCAGGAGCTGATTGGGCAAGGTGTGGCCAATGTGTTGGCGCCTGTGTTTGGAGGTTTTGCGGCCACTGGGGCCATTGCCCGAACCGCGACGAATGTCCGTAATGGTGGCACAAGCCCGCTTGCCGGGTTGACGCATGCTCTGACCTTAGCTGCCGTCCTGCTGTTCATGGCGCCGTTGGCGGCAGAAATACCCTTGGCTGCCCTGGCTGCGGTTCTATTCGTTGTCGCCTGGAACATGAGCGAGGTGCGTCACTTTGCGCATATGTTGCGCAGCGCACCCAGAGCTGATCGCCTGATTTTGGCGATCACGTTTTTGCTGACGGTCTTCGTCGATCTGGTCGTGGCCGTGAACGTCGGCGTCATCCTCGCTGTGCTGCAGTTTCTACGCCGGATGGCGGAGTCGGTGGAAACGAAGCCGAGCGAAGCTCAGGCGTTGTCAGTCGAACTGGCAGCAGCCGATCTTAAGTTGCCGAAGGGCGTAGTCGTCTATGAGATCGCCGGTCCGATGTTCTTTGCGGCGGTGGATAATCTTGAGCGAGCACTTCTGTCGACACACACCGATCCGAAGGTGCTGATCCTGCGGTTGTACGGAATGCCCTTTATCGATGGCACGGGTATTGAGGCGCTACAGGAAGCTGCTCAACAGTTGCGCTTGCGGGGCGTGGGTGTCTACTTGTGTGAGGCGAATCCACGGGTACTCGAAAAACTCTCCACCGCCGGGTTTGTCGGCGGCGGGAGTTTGGATGGCTACGCGCCCACGCTCGTGGACATTTTGCGGCAACTGCCGACTCAGAGCGTCGGATAGTCCGTGTAGCCTTCAGGCCCGAACGCGTAGAACGTTTTTGGATCAGGGGTCGCCAGCGGGGCGCCGAGGCGCAGTCGCTCCACCAGATCCGGATTGGCAATGAAGGAGCGCCCGAAGGCAACTGCATCGGCTGCGTGGGACTCGATTGCGGCAATCGCGGATTCCCGTGTGTACCCGTTATTGGCGATGTAGGCCCCCCTGAAGCGGCGACGCGCAGCCGCAAAGTCAAAGCCGCTCAAATTACGCTCGCCGCCGGTATTACCCTCGACGAAGTGGATGAACGCAATCTCGCGGGCGTCAAGCTCTTCCACTAAATGGCCAAATACCACCTGCGGAGCACTATCGGCGATACCGTTGACACCGCTGACAGGAGATAAACGGATGCCGACTCGGTCGGCCCCGATGGCTGCGATGCAGGCATCAACGACCTCGAGTGCGAATCGGCAGCGATTTTCGGCACTTCCGCCGTATCGGTCGGTGCGTTGATTTGCGCCGTCGCGCAGGAATTGATCGACGAGATAGCCATTCGCGCCGTGGATCTCTACGCCGTCGAAGCCCGCTGCGCGCGCATTGATCGCAGCTCGCCTGAATTCCTCAACGACGGCCGCAATACCAGCCTCATCCAGCGCCCGCGGAACCGGGCAGTCGACTCGACCGTTGGCACTATAGGCTGCAATGCCCGGTGCGATCGGCGAGGGCGCGATGGGCTCATGGCCGCCATTGATGTCCGGGTGCGAGATTCGGCCCACGTGCCAAATCTGAGCCAAGATCTTTGATCCGGCCGCATGTACCGCATCGGTGATCTTCCGCCAACCCTCAACTTGGGCATCTGAATAGATGCCGGGTGTCGCCATATAGCCTTTACCCGCGGGGCAAACCTGCGTGCCTTCGCTGATGATGAGTCCGGCTGTGCTGCGCTGGCGATAATACTCAACGTTCATCGCCTTACCCGGCACGTCACCGGCCGCTTCATCGGATCGGCAACGAGTGAGTGGCGCCATGACGATGCGATTCTTGAGGTCTAAGGCGCCTATCCGGACAGGTGTGTGCAAAAGCGTAGAGATCGGGGCAGTCATGGCGAGGTCCAGGGTAGGTTGGCGAAATGCGGACTTGGGGTCGACAGCGGGCGACTGCAAGGCCTGGCGACCTTAATGCGCAGCGCGGATCCTCGCGAGTGCCTTGGCTTCCATGTCCTCATAGCCCGCCGGCACGTTCGGGTACCAGTGCACCGAATTGAAGCCTCGCGGCAGACTCAGGAAGAGTTGCGTCTTCAAGCGCGCGTTTACGTATTTGAGGGTGCCGCTGTAGGCCGTGAAATTACCGACCGATTTGGTAATGCGAGCGGCAACCTCAGGGCGACTCGTGTACTGGATCCACTCATAGGCTGCATCCTCGTTTTCACCGTGCAAGGGCAGGGCAAAGGTCATGATCCAGCCGAGTGATCCGGAGGCGGGTTCTACGTAGCGGACGGCCGGCACTTGACGATTCAGCTCCCAGACCGGCGCGTCCCAGAACATGGCGGCCACAATCCGACCGGATTTGATGGCGTCCACAATCTGATTCTGGTTGTCGAAGACAAGGCCGAGGTTACGCTTGCACTCCACCAAGCGGTCGGCCACCTCGTCGATGAGCTGAGCGTAGGCCTTAGGGTCGCCGTACAGGGCAAACGGATCCTTGCCGGATGCGAACGAAAACGCGATCAGCGTATTGCGGCGAATGCGCATGGCCGTTTTACCCGCGAGGTCCGCTCGGCAAAGATCACCGTAGTCCGTTACGTGCGCACGATGGGTGTCAACCACCAGACCTTCGATGCCGTACAGATAAGGGGTGCCGTAGAGGCGTCCATTCAGTGTCGTGTTGCGTCGCACCGAATCGAACAATTGGGGAATGTAACGACCCGTGGGTAGGCGGCTCTCATCGAATGGGCGGTAGATGTGGTAGGCCTGCTGGGCGCCCGCAACGCGGTCATGTGATGGCTGAACCAGGTCAAAGCCGCTACCCCCGCTTGCTCGCAAACGGGCGATGATGTCCTCGTTATTGGAGAGCGTAACCTCTAAATGAATCCCGGTTTCCTTCTCAAAGTCAGCGGCCACATCGGCCGGCACATAGTCCTGCCACGTCAGGATGCGCAGTCGCCGTGTGGCGGCAGCATCGGCCGTGACACACACGAGGAGTGCGGTGAGAATCGTAAACAGACGGCGGATGATCATGACGGATGCTCGGGCAGGGGCGATCGTGTCGATCGACCGCAAGGGTAATCGTACCGGAGTGGCTCTGTCACCTCACGTCTTGAGCGGTTCCAAGGTACTATCGATGGGGTTTTCCGTGGCGGGGCGCGCGCTGTAATGACGGCGGACAGCATCGGGGCAGCTGATATCGATCCTTCCGGCGTGTTGCCGGTGGAAACGGCGGCGGCGCTATTGGAGCGTCTGGCCGAGGAATTGGCGTTTGTGACAGCCGGATCGAGCGATGGTCTCCTGCCGGTGAATGCTCTGATGATGGACCTGGAGCACTTACCGGGTCTTTCGACTGCGGGTCCGCTCGCGGAGGGGCTGGTTGTCGCCAGACGCTGGCTGGATGAGTTGCTAGATGGCGAAGGCCTGTTTACGCCGTCAGTCATCCAAAATCTGCATGCTTGGCATGATTGGGTCTTCGATTATCTGGTCGCTCGCGAATCCGGGCGGCCCATGGTGGCGTTACCCGTGCAATGGCGCTTGCCCGTGTCGGCGCCGCCTCAGGCGGCGGTGTTGCCCACGGCGCCACCGACCGTAGCACGACCACCGGCGGCACCACCTGCCGCCCACGCCGCGACATCAGCCGTCGCCGAGGCGGATTCACCCAGTTTTCAGCTTCGATTGCCGGATGACATTGAGCTGCTGCGAGAATTTCACAGCGAGTCACTTGAACTACTCCGCTCGATCGAAGCGTCCGTGCTCGCCTTGGAAGAGGGATCCGCCGGCCCCGATGTGGTCAATGCCATCTTCCGGGCGTTCCATACCTTTAAAGGCAGCGCCGGATTTCTCCAGTTGGAGGCACTACGTGATTTTGCCCATCAACTGGAATCCTTGCTGGATGAGGTCCGCTCTGGTCGGCTGGCAGTCAGCCGCCGGGTCATCGACGCGATTTTGGCCGGCGCGGATGTGCTCGCGGCTTGTGTGGTCGACGTGGGTCATCAGGTGTCCGGGGCGATGCCGGTGCAGCCTATCCGGATGGCCGTTGCACCCGTCCTCGTCCTGGTGCGTCGTGCGCTGGTGGCGGATAGCGCGCCGGAGGTTGAGTCCACCCCGAACCCTACCCCGACGTCAGGAATAGTGCCTAGCGATGGTCCGAGTGGGGCAGCAAACGCCATTCAATTGGACCGGGCGGAAACCTTCGTGCGCGTCGACGCCGGCAAACTAGATGCGCTAGTCAATCTGGTCGGCGAACTCGTCATCACGCAGGCGTTTGTGCTGGAGAACCGCGAGCTGAAAGGTGCGGATAATTTGGAGCTTGGCTATGCCATACGCAAGCTGCAGCGTATTACCCGCGAACTTCAGCACAACGCATTGTCAATGCGGATGGTGCCCATTTCAGGGTTGTTCCGAAAAATGAGCCGACTCGTGCGCGATCTCGGTGCCTCATTAGGCAAGCAGGCACGGCTCGTTGTTATTGGCGAGGAGACCGAACTCGACCGGCATTTGGTTGAGCAGATGGGCGATGTTTTGGTGCACATGATCCGTAACGCGCTAGATCATGGTGTCGAGACGCCCGACGAACGAGTGGCAGCCGGGAAAGAACCGATGGCGACGATTCGCCTGACGGCAGCCCATGCGCATGGCGGGGTGCTGATTGAAGTCGCCGACGACGGGCGTGGCATCAATGACGGCGCCGTTTATGCCCGGGCAGTCGAGAAGCGCTTGGTGGATCCGCATCATGATCTGACTCGCGAGGAACGATTGGCCCTCATTTTCCTGCCCGGATTTACCACCGCATCCGCAGTCACCGACGTGTCAGGACGTGGCGTAGGAATGGACGTGGTCAAGGGCAATATCGAGGCACTGCGTGGCCACGTGGATATCGCCACGGAAATGGGGCGTGGCACGACCTTTTCGATTCGCCTGCCGCTGACGCTGTCACAGATCGACGGTTTTCTTATTCGCGTCTCGGGGGAGCGCTACATCCTTTCGTCGGCCGCCGTACGGGAATGCTTCAGACCGGGTCCGCAAAGTCTGTCGACTGTCCATGAACGGGGTGAGATGGTCGACGTGCGCGGTCGGCAGGTGCCGATGCTCCGATTGGCTCCCCTTTTGGGACTGAGAACCCCGGCGGCGACGGCCCAGACAGGCATAATTGTCCTGCTCGATACCGGGGCAGGTGAACGGGCCGTCCTTGTGGATGAAGTGCTGGGTAAGCAGGAAGTGATCATTAAGAATCTAGGCGATACCTTTGTCGGACAGACGCTCGTGACCGGAGGAGCCATTCTTGCGGATGGCCGAGTGGCGTTGATCCTAGACGCGGAGGCGTTGGCGCGTCATCCCGTTCGCGTGATGCCGGTACGGGGGGATGTGGCGTGAGCGGGCGGAACGTGCCGATTCCAGGTCGCTACCTGACATTTCATTTGGGGGCGTCGCATTACGCTGTTCCCATCGCTGTAGTCCGGGAAGTTGTGCGGATGTGTCCCATTACGGCGGTTCCGCAAATGCCGGACTATGTACGCGGAGTCATCAATCTTCGTGGTACCGTGCTCGCCGTTCTCGATCTGCGGGCTAAATTCAGAATGGAGCCGATCGAGTACAACGATCGGGCCTGCATCATCGTGCTGGAGCATCGCGCAGGCGGCCGGCTCGCGCAGATTGGCGCTATCGTCGACGCTGTGGATGATGTCATCGTCATTGGAGCTGCCCAATTAGCTGCGCCCCCCGATTTCGCCGGGGCGGTTGAGGGGCGGTTCTTGGCGGGTGTCGCCACGACGGCTGATCAGGTGCGGGCGGTTCTGGCGATGGATGAGATCCTCGCCTCGGACGTCAGCGTCGAGTTACCGGATTTTCAATCCCTATCCACCCATACAGGCACTGGGGTCTCATGAAAGTGTTGAACATGTCGGGTTGGACAATTACACGGCGCATCACGGTGGGGCTCGGAGCCTTGCTAGCCGTACTGACCTTAATCAGCCTTCTGGCCGTGATCCGATTAGCATCGCTGCGTAGCAGCATAGTCGTGATGGCCGACAGCACGCTGCCATCGGTCCTTGCGTTAAGCGATATGGCCGTGCAAGCGCAAGGTCAGCATATCAACCGGCTACGACTGGTGGATGCGGACGAGGCGACGGCCAAGGATCTTGTGAATGACACGATGACCCGTGAGGCGCGGATTAGCGAGGATCTCGCGAAGTATCAGACTAATGTGATGAACGACGCGGATGATCGAAAGCTGTTCGATGAGATCAGCGCCGCGCATCAATCCTTGGTCAAGGTACGTGAACAAATCGGGGCACTCGATAACACGAACTCCTTGAGTGAATGGGACGCGTTGCTTGAGCAGCAGCGCCTGATTCGGGAAGTGCAATACCCCGGATATGCGCGCTTTCAGCAGGCGATTCAGACTGCGCTCGTCTATCACAACCAGATCGCGCAGACCTCGGCGGCAGCAAGCCAAAGTTCCACGCGACTTACCATGTGGTTGCTCGGTATTACATCGTTGCTCGCTGTCGCGGTCTCGGCCACCTTGGCCTGGTTTACGATTCGCAATATTCAAGAGGGTCTTGGCGGCATTCTGTCGGATCTCAATCGCGGTTCGCTCCATACAGCGTCTGCAGCTCGTGAGATGGCGGCGGCCAGTCAGTCGCTGTCCAATGGCGCCTCTGAGCAGGCTGCTGCCATTGAGGAAACGAGCGCCTCGCTTGAAGAGATGTCCGCGATGATTCGCTCCACGGCAGACAACAGCCAAAAGGCGATGCTGCTCGCATCAGACGCCCGCTCACTCGCCGGCAATGGCGTGTCGACGATGGAAGGTATGACAGCAGCAATGGCTGATATCGGAGTGGCCAGTGCGGACGTGGCAAAAATCGTCAAGAACATCGACGAAATCGCTTTTCAGACGAACATCTTGGCACTGAATGCGGCCGTGGAAGCCGCTCGAGCCGGAGAAGCGGGTGCGGGTTTCGCTGTCGTTGCGGATGAAGTTCGCTCGCTGGCGCAGCGTAGCGCTGCGGCTGCCCGAGAGACGGCGCAGAAGATCGACGTCGCGATGGCGAGCGCAGAGCGCGGCAGCGCCCGTAGTGAGCAGGTTGCCCGCGCTCTCAAGGACATTTCTGAGAAAGTCGTCGCGACGGACTTGCTGGTGGCCGAGATCGCCAAAGCTGCGAGCGAGCAGGCGTTGGGCGTGGCCCAGGTGAATGTGGCATTGGGTCAAATGGACCGCATTGCCCAATCGAATTCAGCGGGTGCTGAGCAAAGTGCCAGTGCGGCCGAGGAGCTGAACGCCCAAGCGGAAAGTCTCAAATTGGCGGTCGAACAGCTAGAAGGGCTCGTGGGTCGTCTATCGCATGACGACTCCGAAGAAGAAGTGCCGACCGCCCGGTCACCGCGGTCGCCACCGGCCGACAGATCGTCTCATCGGCGGCAGCATCATCGACTCTCGCAATTGCCACCACAAACACTCGATCGAATTCCGATGCCCGATGTTCATAACCTGCGTGAAGACGACAAGGACTTTCGCAGTTTCTGAGGGCTTTGAACGTGTCTGCGGCTGTCCAACAAAATTCTTTACCTTTCGCTGGGCTTTCCAACCGCGGAATGCGTCGGTTGTCAGAGCTGGTTCGCGAGTACAGCGGCATCTGTATTGGTGATGACAAGCATCAATTAGTCGCGAATCGGTTGCGTCGGCGGGTGAAAGAGCTTGGCATTGACAGCTTCGATGCCTACGGGGACTACGTTCGTAGTGATGCCTCGGGGCGCGAATTAGAAATGTTGGTGGACTTGATGTCCACCAATCACACGGCGTTCTTTCGTGAGCGCGAACACTTCACGGTGCTATTCAACCAACTTGCACCTAAGTTACGTGCCTCGCTCCCCGCTGGCGTTCCGTTACGGGTATGGTCAGCTGCGGCCTCATCGGGTGAGGAACCCTATACGCTTGCCTTATTGGCTGCAGAGGAGCAGCGTCGTGATTCGACGCTGCGCTGGCAGTTGCAGGCGTCGGATATCTCTCGGCGGATGCTAGAGGTCGCCAATCGTGGCATCTACGCGTTGCCGAGTGAGGCGGTTGTCTCGACCGAATTGCTGCGTCGCTATTTTGAGCGAGGAGTGGGTCCGCAGGACGGCCGCTGCCGGTTGCGCCGAGAAGTGCGCGACTCCGTGCGCTTCCAGCGCATCAATCTCTTAGATGCGCGATATCCAATCCTCGACCGGCAACACGTGATTTTTTGTCGAAACGTCATGATTTATTTTGACGTCCCGACGCGTCGCGTAGTGGTTGAGCGGTTGCTCTCTCATCTCGCGCCGGGCGGATTCCTGATCGTTGGTTATTCCGAAAGTCTCGGTGGTCTCGCGCCTGGGCTTGTGAGTGTTAGCCACGGGGTCTACACGCGCCTATGAAGATCGCTCCTCCCATACGTGTATTGGTGGTCGATGACTCGGCGTTGGCCCGTCGCGCCATAACCGATGCGCTGACGGTCGATCCTGGGATTGAAGTGATTGGCACCGCTGAGGATGCCTATCGCGCCCGTGAACTTATCCTAACTCTCCAGCCGGACGTGGTGACGCTGGATCTACAGATGCCACTGATGGACGGACTCACCTTCCTGCGCATTCTGATGGAACACCATCCGGTGCCGGTCATTGTGTTGAGTAATCTCACACCAGCCGGATCCGCGTTAGCGATGGAAGCACTGCAGGCGGGTGCAGTTGACGTTATCCAGAAACCGGATGGTCGTAATGGTGTGCAGGAGTTGTCTCGTCGTTTGACTGCGCAGGTGCGTGCGGCGGCGACTTCCAAGCGCCGCACTAGCCGTCAGATGGCTGCCGTCGCGTCTTCCGCCGCGTTGCTGCCGACGACTCGTTCGAGAGTCTTGGTCATCGGCGCATCGACGGGTGGTGTCGAGGCTCTGCGATACCTCTTGCCTCGATTGCCGGCAAACTCTCCCCCGATTGTTGTGGTTCAGCATATTCCACCGCACTTTTCCCGCGTAATGGCTGAGCATTTGGATCGTCTTTCGCCCTTCGAAGTGCGCGAGGCTGAAGATGGCGATGAACTGCGAAGTGGCCTCTGTCTCGTCGCACCAGGGGATTTTCATGCGCTTATTGTGCGCAGTTCCCAGGGATTCCGGTTGCGTTTGACTCAGACGCCACCGGTCAATCACTGCCGCCCTTCGGTTGATGTGTTATTTCGCTCGGCGGCAGAGCAAGTGGGCAACGACGCGGTGGGTGTGTTGCTCACCGGGATGGGAGCAGATGGTGCTAGAGGACTATCGCTCTTGCGTGCGGCAGGCGCGGCAACCATCGTGGAATCTGAGGAGTCTTGCGTCGTCTTCGGCATGCCGCAGGCGGCTATCCGGTTGGGCGCAGCGCAGTTTGTCGTTTCACTGGAATCTATGCCGGCCACCATCATTGACGCGTTGGAATCGAGTAATACACGGTGAGGCACGCGGACAGGTGGACGGTTTTGTTAGCAGATGTCGTGCGAGCAGTCTGTGTCGAGGGTTTGAAGGTTAACCTTCAGCTCGCGCCTCTGCGTCATGATGCCTTGGCCTTAGGTGCTCATCTGCCGATGAGTTCAGCCGGTGTAGCGATGCGATTGTCGGTGCAGATGGATACGGCCGTCGCAGACCGATTGCTCCAGGCACTTGGCGGCGGTTCCGCGCCCGAGGATGCTGATCTTTTGTCGGCGGCAGTTGGCGAATGCGCGAACTTGTTGGGTGGCCGTCTTGCAGGTTTCGTCATGGGCGAATTGGCGCCGCTGGAGATGGGGACTCCCTGTGTGGGGAGCTTGCCACCCGTTGATCATCAGGCCGTCACACTGAATTATGCAGAATCGACTGGCGGTTTCCGAATTCGCCTTGAGGAGATCGGATGATTCCGCGCATATTGATTGTTGATGACAGCAGTCTGCAGCGGCGTGCGATTGTAAACCTGCTGGCACCGTATGACTGTGAGTTGTTTGAGGCTGCTGACGGCCAGATGGCTCTTGAGGTGGTTAGGACGTCGCATCCGAATCTCGTGCTGCTCGACTACAACATGCCGGTCATGGATGGTCTGAGTTTTCTGCAGATGTTGCGTGCCGATCCGGCGATCGCCGCTACGCACGTCATTATGCTGACAGCCAATTCGGCGCCTGCCACACTCAGCGCGGCGGCTCGCTTGCGGGTCCGCGATTATCTCGTCAAACCTTGCGATGCTCAGACTTTGCTGAGCAAAGTATCGCGTCTATTGCCCTTGCGTCTCCGTGCAGACGTATCTTCCAATCAGGATTCCCCATGACCGATGTCGTCGCTGGCGTGCTCGATTCCTCAGTGGCGCTCTTAGCGTCCGCACGGGTGCTGGTGGTGGATGACAGCCGGTTGATGCGGCTGGCACTCATTCGCTCACTCCGGGAGTTGGGGGTGGAGTCCATTGCCGAGGCGTCCAATGGTCAAGAGGCGCTTGAACGGATTCGTTCTGAATCGTTCGATGTGATGCTGCTCGATATCGAAATGCCGGTGATCAGTGGCACTGAGCTTCTGCAGATTATGAAGCAGGAGCCGACACTACAACGCTTACCCGTTATCGTGATCTCAAGCACTGAGCAGATCGATACGGCCGTCAAGTGCATCGAAGCGGGTGCGGAAGACTACTTGCCGAAGACCTACAATCCGACGCTATTACGTGCCCGGGTCACATCGTCGATTGATAAGAAGCGGCTTCGCGATTTGGACGCGCTGCGGGTCCGGCAGCTGCAGGATGAGAAAGATCGGCTTGAGCGAACGCAGAAGCGTCTGGATCACGAGTTGGCGGAAGCGTTCCATTACGTGCAGTCAAGTTTCCCCGAGCCTTTACAGGCGCCTCTCAAAGTGGACTGGTTCTATCAACCGTCAACGGAATTGGGTGGTGATGCCTTCGGGTATCACTGGATTGACGAGGATCATTTCGCGGTCTATCTCCTAGATGTCTGCGGTCACGGCGTTGGTGCCTGTTTGTTAGCGGTGACTGCCATCAATGTGATGCGCTCCCAAGCACTCTTGGGTGTAGATTTCCGTGATCCTGCTGCCGTGTTGGCGGGCATCAGCAATGCCTTCTTGTGCGAGAAGCACAACGACATGTATTTCACGCTCTGGTACGGCGTCTACCGTCGTTCAACACGCCAACTCAGTCATGCCAGTGGTGGGCACCCGCCGGCGCTGTTGTTAGGTCCCGCGGATTCGGGCGGCGAGCATCCGTCGAACCAATTACGTGCGCCCGGTCTCATCGTCGGCGTAATGGAAGATATCCCCTATCAAGCCGAGACGATTGACGTACCGGAGGGCTCGACGCTCTTGGTGCTGTGTGACGGCTGCTTCGAAATCCGTGACACTCAGGGTGCTGAGGGCACCTTCGATGACTTTGAAGGTTTCATGCGCCGCGCCGGGACTGCGCCGACCGGCTTATCGGATCTCTTTCAGTGGGCGCGCGAACGCCATGGCGACGGTCCGTTGGACGACGATTTTTCAATTGTCAGGGTCAGTTTCTAACGCTGCAGTCGCCTCTCAAGCCACAACGGCACAGTGCCTGCCACCAGTAACGCGACTCCGAACAGGGCGCCGAGGCCGGTGTAACGAACGCTGGACCACAGGAGTGCAGCGGAACTGCACACGAACAGAGCGGGGACGAGTGGATAGAGTGGCACGGCGAAGGCGCCCTCGGGCAGGCCTTCGCGATGACGCAGAACGAATAGGGAACCCGCCACCAGCAGGATGAACAGCCAAAAGACGGGTGCTTCGAATTCCACAATGGCCTGGAAACCGTTACGGGTCAGCGCCGCCAGCCCGACCAGCGCCAAAGAGATCATCGCTTGCACCACGATGGCGCGGCGCGGTGCGCCGCAGGGATGCCAGTGACCGAGCCAGGAAAAGAGTCGCCAGTTTTGTCCCACGGCATAGTTGCTGCGGGCGCCGAAGAAGATCGTAGCACTGATGGCTTTCATGCACGAGAACGCCACGATTGCACTGAGTAAGGTGCCTGACTGCGCGCCGAAGGCTAGCCGAAAGAGATCGGCAGCGGGTGCTTGTGAAGCAGCCACACCGGCATGCCCGAGGCCCCAGAGGTACGCGGCGTTGATGAAGGCGTAGAGGACAGTGACCGTACCGAGACCGAGGAGCAGTCCGCGCAAAATACCGCGCCGTCCGTCAGCGACCTCTGCGGAAATGTATGCCGCCTCATTCCAGCCGCCGTAAGTCAGCAATACGAAAACCATCGCCAGTCCAAAATGAGCACCGCCCGAGGCGGGCGCCGCGGCGGTTACCGCTTGCACGTGCCCATGGCCGATGATGCCGGCAACCACGATGGCGCAGACCGTAATGAGCTCGACGCCTGCGAAGATGTTTTGTGCCGTACGGGCGAGCTGCACACCCAAGGCGTTCAGCCCACTCAGGGCGATGATCATGCCGACGGCCCAGGTGGTGCTCGTGTAGGGGCCCATCGGAAACACAGGCGCCAAATAATCACCCAGCGTCACGGCAAGACCGGCAATGGAGCCGGGAACAATCACCGTCGCTCGCGCCCAAGCGTATAGAAAGCCGAAGCGGTCGCCATAGGCGCGGCCGATAAAGTGGAACTCACCACCGACATTCGGGTGGGCTGTTGCGAGTTCCGCGTAGCACAAGGCCCCCAGAATGGAGGCAACCCCGCCGAGAATCCACGCGCCGATCACCCAGCCAACGCTGCCGAGCGAGGCAGCCACAATGGCTGGCGCCTTGAAAATGCCGCCACCGATCACGGTGCCGACAATCAGGCTTATGATGTCGACAGTTCTGAGGATAGGTTGTGGCTTTGAATTCGACATTGGACCTGCCGGGCCTTCTTCGATCCATTCGACAACGGACGGTTGCCGCGTGTCTCGTCGTGCTCGGCATCGGCCTGTTCGGCGTGGCGCCTGTCGGTGCTGCAACGATCGAGGATCGAGAGTTTCGCACGTCAGACGGCGTCCGGCTGCATTACCTCGAGGCGGGTGAGGGTGAGCCGACGTTGTTGGTCATCCCTGGGTGGCTTATGCCGGCGCAGCTCTTCGAGGCGCAACTGAATACCTTATCTGCACACCGTCGGGTAGTCGTGCTCGACCCCCGCTCGCAAGGCCGGTCGGAACTCTACGCCGGACCGCATACGCCGCTGCGGCGCGCGCTGGATATACGGGAATTCGTGGACCACGTGGGTGCCGAACACTTCGTGTTGGCGGGTTGGTCGCTCGGCGTGATGGAAGGCTTGGATTACGTTGAGCGGTTTCGGCCGCCGGGACTGCGCGGACTGGTGCTCATCGATAACTCTATCGGTGAAGCTAGTCCGCCAAAGCCTCGCCCGGCACCTGCTCACACCGGCAAGGTTGTGCCGCGCGTCGAGCGCATGAAGGCGTTTGTGCAGGGTCTTTTCGAGCGGGCACCTCCGCCGGCACTACTTTCGGCGGCGGAATCGTCGGCTTTACGAGTGCCGGAGCCGGTGGCCGCTGAATTATTGGCAAAGCCGTACCCGCGTGAGTACTACAAGAATGCGATCTACCACGCCAACGTGCCGGTTCTCTACGCGATCCGACCGAAGTTCGCCGAGCAAGGTGCCGCGCTACAGGCGCATCTCAGCACGGCGCGAGTTGCGCTCTATCCGGATGCCGGCCACGCGTTATTCGTGGATGAGGCTGAACATTTTAATCGTGATGTGGAAGGCTTTCTCGGGACCCTGAACTGATCACGATACTCCGTCAGGGTGGCGATTTGGCGATGGGTCGTTGCAACAACGGCTCAGACAGGATCGAGTAGTGTCGCGGGAAGAAACGACCGTGTCTCTCGACGGCCGAATAGGACAGCGCTATCTGAGCATTGAACCGACGGTGTGGAGCAACGGCTAACGTTGGCAGGATGCCGAGTGTGTAAGCCACCGGCCCCGTCATCCGCAGGACGGCTGATTTGCCCACGCCGCTGTAGCGTGGATCATAGGTCGCGAGATTGGCCAACACTCGATTAATGACTCGCTCCAAAAAGGGGTGTCCGGCAGCGGCGATGACATGCCACTGCTGAAACTCGCCGCCAGGAACGTTATAGAGTTCGGGATGCTCTCCCCACCAAGCTTCTATGCCGTCACCATCGTCCTCCCATTGGGAGAGTAGATATTGGTCGTCGGGTCGAATGAGGTTGGCGAGTGGGATGCGAGTGGTTGACTTGATGTCTAGATAGACCCCGCCAAGCTTGTAGACCAGCAGATAACGGAAAAAATCCGCTCGCGCCGCGCCGTAGTCGGGGTGGATGGCCAGATAGACGTCCCGAATAGACTCGCCGTAATGACTGTGAATAAACTCCGGTATCTCGGCGTCCGTCCACAAGCGGTATTCGTAATCGGGATTGTCGCGACGCAAATTGTCGGAGACAGTCTGTAAGTCCTCGGGTAGTTGGTCCGTTCTGAAGGTCTGATGCAGGTATCGGGCAATCTGATGTGTTGCGGGCCAACGGGATGTGCGCAAGCCTTGGAATACGCTGAAGTCAGCGGTCGTGATTTCACAGGCGCGAAATCGTTCCCAATCGGATACCTCCGGCCGCAAGACCAAGTCTGCGCGCGCGGGTTCCGCCGATAGCGCGCCGTCACCGTAACGCAACACAACCATCGGCATCCCGTCATCGGAGAGTTCGGTAACGACTTGCACAGCAGACAGCGCCTGACGCTGCGCTTCGCTGATGCAGGCGAGCGTCCGCGTGAGACGCCAACCATGGCCGCTGCGTTCGAAGAGGGCGGGGCTGCCGTGGTCGCGATCAGGTAGCGAGTGGCTGAACTGACGGGCACCGGGTATCAGTGTGATCAATGAGCCGTGGTGGGTGCGTAGGGCGTACAGAGAGCCCGTCTTCACGTGCGCGGTGACAGCGGGTTCAGCGTCGGTTGCCGGTTCGGCGAACTCATAGGCGATCGTCCGGACAACACCGTCGTATTCGGCGACTTCGCACAAGCACTCAGCGGTCACTGGCTGCAGGTTGAAGGGTGGTGCCGTGAGCACGACGCCGCTACCGAAGTCGAGACGGATCGAAGCGCCGCTAGGCTTGTCTTGGTTTGCAGGGAAATTTGGGGTCGCCGGGATGTGTTCACTGACGACCAGGTAACGGCAACGGCCCTTGAGGTTTTGCAGTCCGCGGATAATGTCGGCGTTGCTCAGATGCTGCAGGACTTGTCGGATGAACACGACGTCACAAGGCGGAAGCGGCGTCTCGGTTAAGTCGTGGGCACGAAAGTCGACCTCTCGATCGGCGTAGCGTCTCCGATTGAAATCAATGAGCTCGGGGACGACGTCGCAGGCGACATAAGTGCCGCACTGGTCACGGATTTGAGCGCCCACGTTGAAGTCGCCGCAGCCAAGGTCGACGACCCGCGGTGGGCGCTCAAATCGGGACAGAAAGCCGCGCACTGCCGTGACATAAGGCGTCACGATGCTCGGGATGTGAGAGCCTGAACCCGAATAGAACGGCTGATCCTCGCCGCCCCAATGGTGCTCGCGATAGACCGCTCCGAAAGCTTCCGCAATGGAGGGGCTGTTGCCCTGATTGTCGCGTTCGCCTGCCATGCTGCGCTTCCGTTACGGTTCCTGTCGACATCCGTCTGGACCGAAAATATAGGCTAAATAGCTGACTCCGTCATGTCGCCAGACCGATTAGTCACTACAATCGTGACGCAATCGGCACGCGATTCAGCGCCGATTTCCTAGGGGAGGCAGAGCATGGGTATTCGTCCGGTCGTAATCGCAGGCGGCGGTATCGGCGGCCTCGCGATGGCACTGACGCTGCACCAGATCGGGGTCCCGTGCCTCGTTCTCGACTCAGTGCAGGACATGCGGCCACTGGGCGTCGGCATCAATCTCCAGCCTAATGCGGTCCGGGAACTTTACGATCTCGGCATTGACGATTCGGCACTGGACGGGATCGGTGTGGCAACCGCTGAGTGGGCACTGGTGGGCCTCAATGGCCACGACATCTATGCGGAACCGCGTGGTCGGGTGGCGGGCTATCGATGGCCGCAATACTCTGTGCATCGCGGCGAGTTGCAAATGCTCCTTTATGCCATCGCCTTGGAACGGTGCGGTCCGGATGCCGTGCAACTCGGATCCAAAGTCTGTGGATATGAAGTCCAGCCGGATGGCAGCGTTAGCGTACAGGTTGAGCGAGCCAACGGTACCCGCGACTCTCTACAAGCGTCACTGCTGATTGGTGCCGATGGGATCCGCTCTGCGGTTCGTGCACAGATGCATCCCTCGCAACCGCCCATCCATTGGGGTGGGTGTTTAATGTGGCGAGGTGTCTCTTGGGCCAAGCCCATCCGTACTGGTGCCTCGTTCGTTGGACTCGGTACGCATCGCCATCGCATGGTGGTCTATCCGATTTCTCGCCCGCACCCAGACACCGGATTAGCCCGAATCAACTGGATTGCGGAAATCACCTTGGATGAGGTCAACGAGCAGCAGATGAACGGTTGGTTTCGGCAGGTACCGATCGAAACGTTCTTGCCCCATTTCGAGGATTGGACTTGGGACTGGCTCGATGTGCCAGCCCTTATTCGGGACGCGGAGGGTGCCTTCGAAAATCCCATGATCGATCGCGACCCGGTCCCGACGTGGGTGCAGGGTCCGGTGGCGTTGCTCGGTGATGCCGCGCATGCCATGTACCCCACCGGTTCAAACGGGGCGGGTCAAGCTATTATTGACGCGAGGGTACTCGGCGCCGCCCTCTGCGAACACGGCGTGACCGCGCGCGCATTGGCTGCCTATAACGAACGTTTGTGTGGCCCTATCTCCAAACTCATCCTGCGCAATCGAGGCGCCGGACCGTTTGGCTTACTGAATAAGGTCGATGAGCTGTGTGGCGGCCACTTTGATGATATCGACGCCGTTATTTCCCAAGCGGAACGCACGGCGTTCATGGCGGAATACAAAGCGGCGGCTGGATTTGCCATGGAGACGTTGAATCACGCGCCACCGACGCTGGCGCCGGGTTCACGAGTGCCGTCGTAACAACGTTGAGTTCCGTCAGCGGTACCCACCGTCGGGCCAGGCCGACCGACCTCAAGTGACGCGGTAAACATCCAACTCCACCGCATCCGGCCAGCGCTTGCCAATGCATACGAATAGATGCTCGGTGAGCCATTGATGAGGTCCTGCGCCGACTTCGAAGGTCGGTAAGGAGCGGAAATAGTAAAGAGCAGGGTTAACTGATTCGCCAGCGGCCAGTCGAGCTATGACCTCCTGAGGGCCCCTGCGAATGCCGAGATTGCGGATGGCGATCTCGGTGCCGTCCTCGTGACGCAATGCGTAACTCGCATCGATCCGGGCAAAGCCGTCACTCAGGCGAATGGACTGTGCATCGGCTCCGCCGCTCAACACCACACCGCGCATCCGCGCGCCATGCACAGTGCCGCCAACGATAGGGACATCGCGATAGCGCCATCCGTCCCGGGTTCCCTGCTCTACTGGAGTGCCCACCTCCACGCGCATCTGAAATTCAAACACGAGGGCGGGAATTAACTCGGCGAAGTCAGTCATGGTCTTCCTCGGCTTTGGAGCAAGTCAACGATCAGCGTCGGCGACCGACGATGAGCGCGGAGCCGGCCGACTTCTCGTAGCCAAAGACGAAGGGTAGTGCGCCAAGCGTCGTCTGGTGGGCATAGAGGTCACTGAACGCGCGCGCACCGGGATTTTCGCTCCAGAGCTTCTGGGGTGCAGTGTAGTGGCCGTACAACGTGAGCGTGTAGTTAACCTGCAGTCGGTCGACGCCGAGCCCGGTCTCATCTTGTACGACAAACGGCGCCGCCGGATTCGTCAGGATGCCCGCGAGCGTCGAGAAACTGCGGCTTTGGAGGAGATGCGAGGCGGCTTTGAGAAACAAGACATCCGATGCGCGCTGCTTCAAGAACAAAACGGCGGGACTTTGACCGGATAAACCGCGATTGGATAGGTTGATGACCAGATAGTCGACGGTGACGTCTTGTCCGTCCTGCCGGTGGGCCAGGAACCGTACGCCATCGGCCGACCGCTCGGTTCCGGCTGGGAAGGACTCGAGCTCCCCCTTGGCGTTGATCGCCAATAAGCTCGCATCGGTGATCGTTGCGCCACCGAAGGCGATGGAGTAGGCGAGCAATTGAATGAAACGAGGACGCTCCCCGCCGCGGCCGTTGAGATCATGGGTGCGGTAGTAGCCCAGTTGCGAGAAGAAACGCAACATCCGGCATTCCCGGTCAATGGCGCCGGGCGTGTCATCGACGGGCGCCGCCAGTAGCGTGAACTCGGGTCGTTGGTCCGCAACGAGTGTGAGATGGGTGGCGTCCGGAAACAGCGCCAGTGCCGTCACCGCGTCAGGACCGGAAAACGGATAGAAAACGGCGCGTCCTTTCAGGTCTGCAAGCTCTCGTTGACTCCACACGCGCATGGGTTCTGAAAAACGGTGGCTGTAGCGTGCCTTCAATGCATCGGCGTTGGGACAGCGTAGCTGCGAGAGCACTTCCAGCGCTGGGGCAGACGAGCCAACGGGCGCCGCGAGCGTCAGCCCGTTGACGAGCAGACCAATAAAGACGAACACGAGACGGACGGGCAAAGTCATGGGGGTTGCCTGACGGGATAGAAGGGATCGATGCGTAATTGTAGAAAGTTCCGCACAATTGCGCAGAATTTCAAGACTCGTCCCTCAATCTAGAACCCGCTCACCATTCAGCGGCCAATCAGCCGAACTTACCCCTACTTCAGGGCCACAGGAACGCAACTGATCGATCCGACGGCATTGCCCTCATAGATCCACTTGCTGCCGACCTCTTTACGCGCCGCTTGTTCCGGCATCAACACGTAACAGACAACATCGCTGCCCGGGTCGAATAATTTCAGGATGATGGCCTGAGGCTGGCCGGCCTCATAGATATCCATGACGGTCATCCGTTTATGTACGGGGGCGGGCACGGGCTGAGACCGCGCCGCCGCCGCCAGCAAAAGTACGCTGAGGGGGAGTGCGATCGCCCGGATCTTGACAGGAGTCCGCATGTTCTTTCCTTCTGGCCGGTAGCTCAGCGGATGTCCGGTGTAGACCAATGCGCAGACGGCGGATGTGACCCGTGAACAGGTCACATCCGGTGCCATGCGCTTTTTGAGCCTTAGAAGCTCACACCCACGCCGGCGCTGCCCGTAGTGTCACCCGAGGATGAACCCACAGCCAGCCGCCCCGTCACGTGGTCGGAGAAGCGGAAATTCGCGCCTACGGCGAATGCCGTCTCACCCTTGTAACTGCCCACACCAATGCCGAAGCCGAAACGCGAGTTCTGATCAAGCGGCGGAATACCACTCAAGGCAGAAACACTGGCGATGCCCCGACGAGCTTCCAGTCGATTAACCTGAACTGTCGAGCTCAGGCTGTTGTACTGGTTGGTGAGTTGCGTCTGGACGCCCTGCAATTGGGAGAGGTTGACCGCATCGGTACCCACTACGCCGTTGCCGACGTTATGGACGACGTTGCCACCCATGCTCACGTTGGTCTCCGGTGCGATGACGACGCCGTTGGCTGCGGTCACGGAAAGGAGCGCCGTAGTCGGGCTACCGCCCAGGTACGCGTTGCCAGATGCGATTAAATCGCCGCCGACCTGTACGGAGCCGCCGAAAATGCCCACCCCGGTGGTCGCAATTCCCTCGGCCGTGATCGCCGTTGCAGCCGTTGTGCTCAATTCAGCGGTGATTGAGCCGTCGGAATTCACGGTGCCTGTGCCGGAGATCGCACTGATCAACAGTCCATTGGGATCGAGCGTCACGACGGCTCCGTTCACGGTTCCCGTCGGCGCGATCGTGTAACTTCCTGTGTTGTAAGCCGGCGTATTGCTGGTCACCGTGACGCCAGGAGAGCTAATGGCCGGATTGGGAACCTGACCGGCCGGTCCGGTTTGGGTCAGTGGGAACGTTTGGGTGGTATCCAACACCGTGGCTGTTGAGGACGTGCTACCCACACCATTGGAGACCAGGACGGAGCCCGATGCCGTCGCGGCGTACGTGTCCGTTTGTTGGGTCACCGATGTCGTGTTGCCCGTGACGGTGCTCGTGCCGGATGGATTGGCGATGCTTGATCCGAACACGGAGCTTGTGTAGGCGCCATTCGCGTAGTTAGCCGATGGCGGCGTTGTTGCCCAGGTGCTAGCCGTCGTGTTGATTGCCGGCGTGAATCCCGTGAGCGTGACAGTCGCTGTCCCATTGTTGAACACGCCGGCTGACGTTTGGGTCCAGCCGGTGGGCGCACTCCACGTGCCCGTTCCGAAGTCATAGACAAACGGTGTCGAGAGCGTGAGGTCTCCAGCTGGCGCGACGTAGTAGGTCGCTGATCCGGTGGTGGGTGCCGTCGGGGCGCCTGCTGAAACAGCCGATGACGTTTCTCCTGTGATGTTATCGACCAGTTGGGCGTTTGCGATGCTGGCGCTCAGCGTCCAAAGCGCAACAGTTGCAAGAACGGCAGAAACAGCCTTAAATGAATTGTGCAACTTCATGTGCATGTCAGTCTCTCCTAGACATTGTTTTTTCCAAAAGCAATGACGGCTATTGGCCAAATCGATTGCCGTTTCAGTCTAGGAATTCCGCATTTTTGCAATGTATCCATTTGTAACGTTGCTTACAGATGAAGACGAGACTTGTACTTCTGTCGCGTTGAAAATACAGATTGCATTGCGAGTTAAAGTTGCGTAACAGTGTGTAAAAGGCTGACATGACGTTAGCTGTGCTCGGTCCGAAATGGTCTAAATGAGTAGACAAATGGAACGAACTGTTCTCGTTATCGATCAGGATCGGCGCGTGTTCGGCGTTTTGCTTCAAGCGTTGCGAGAAGTCGACGTTGCCGGGCACCTCGTCATAGGCGAATGTGGCCTGTCACGAATTCGCCAATACGAGCCATCGTTGGTCGTGGTGTCGGACACTTGCCTCGGTTTAGATCCAAGGCGTCGGTTGCGCCATCTGATCACAGAGATCCCGTCGCCCTTTCTCGTGATCTGTTCAACGCGGGATGGTGTGTTGGAGAACGACGGCGGGCATCTCGATACGAGCGCGGCACTGACGTTGGGTGCGTTGGATAGTATCTATCGGGGCGACGCGACTGACTTGGTTCGGGCTCGCACACGCCGCGCGTGCCAGTTGGCACGCGCGCTCTATCCGTCTCCGGGCCTGATCTCACTGATTGGCGAGGTGCAGTTGCACGTACCCCGTCGACAGTTGATCGCACCTTCCGGAATGATACAGCTGGGGCACCTCGAAGCGCGGATTGTGGCGGCTCTGGCACGTTCACAGGGAGAACGCATCTCGCGCAGCGAGCTCTTTGCGGCGGCCTGGCGGGATGAACTGGAGCCGAATGATCGACGGCTTGACGTGCGCATCTCGGCGATTAATCACAAGCTCTCGAGGTTGACAGAGGGCAGGGCGCGTATCGCCTGCGTCCGAAATTTGGGGTACTGCTTGTCCGAAGATCCAACGGTGAAGCCAGCGCCGAGACCCTCGTGGCAACCAAATGTTGCGGTCAACGGTTACAGTCCGATGGGGATACGCGCGGTCTAAATCCGGGTCTTTGCTGGCTCTTCAAAGCCTCACTTCGGTTGTGATCGGTCGCTCCTTGGTCCGATCCGTCTGACCATCAAATATGAACTCACGAGGGTTCTGGCGCATGGCCAAAACGGTTCAGTTTGCGTTGCGTCCAGTACGCAAGCGATCTGAGGCGTCGGCCTGCGCGCGAATAAGCGGCTAACTTCGACTCTCTGCTACAGTTCTAATGCCGACGGTCGGTATGCGATCTCTGCGTACGTGCGGATGACAACGTTCTTTCGTCAGGACAATCAGGGGACGTCGCGGTGATTGGCAATGCACCGAGCAGCGATACACGGTTTTCTGCGGGACAACGTCTGACGCAGTCGCTGCGCCGTAATACTGAGCAATGGAGCGGCGCGTTACCTGAATGGTGTCGGTTAACCGGCGAGCCACGGCTGAATGTTGTGATGCGACGGCCCAGCACATGACTGCCGCTGTCTACTGGTTCCGCAATGATCTTCGTCTGACAGACAATCCGGCGCTCGATCGCGCCTGCCGGGAAGCGGATGAGCTGACGCTGGTCTATGTCCGCAACGCCGATGAGGCGACCTCGACGCGATGGAACTTTCCCCGTTGGAGTTCGCTCAGACGCGGTTTTCGCGACGGTGCGGTAGACGGGTTGGCAGGCGCCATCGCGGAGAAGGGTGGGTCTTTGCTGCAGGTGGACGGCGCGGCGGTCACGGTGTTGATAGACCTTGCGGGTAGTGTCGGCGCTAGGCGAGTTTATTGTGAGGATATTCCCGCGCCGTATGAACGGGCCGAACTTCAAGCGCTCATGGCGGCGGGTCTGGAGGTACGGCCGACCTGGCAGTCCACGATGATCCACCCACACGACTTGCCTTTTGACATCGATCGTTTGCCCCAAGTATTCACCGCCTTTCGCCAGGCGGTTGAGCGCGCGGGCGTCCTGCCGCAGCAACCGCTAGCCGCGCCGTTCGTTTTACCGAGGGCGCCTGCGTTTTCTGAGCCTTTCGGTCCACCCCGCATGCCGGCATCCCCAGACGTACCATCGGACACCGCTTCGTTTCCTTTCGGCGATCCGCGTTTTTACGGTGCGGAGTCGGCCGCGTTAGTTCACCTAACGCGCTATTTCCGCTCAGGTCTGCCCGCGACGTACAAGGCGTCTCGGAATGGGTTGACCGGAACGGACTATTCGACCAAGTTCTCTCCGTGGCTCGCGACCGGTGCGCTTTCGCCCCGCACAGTCTTCGCGGCGCTCAGGTCGCACGAAGCTGAATTTGGCGCGAGTGATGGGTCGTACTGGATTTGGTTCGAATTGTTGTGGCGGGATTTTTTTCGATTCTGCAGCCAGCGGCATGGGGCTCGGCTGTTTTCGGCGGAAGGCTTAAGCAAGCTCGGCGTACCTGCGCATGACCCGGAGGCCTTTCTTCGCTGGTGCAACGGGACGACGGGTCAGCCGTTCGTGGATGCCGGAATGCGGGAACTGATGGCCACGGGTTACCTCTCCAATCGCCTGCGACAGGTGGTGGCGAGTTACCTTGTGCATGACCTCGCCTGCGATTGGCGGGCGGGTGCCGCATGGTTTGAGTCACGTCTGATTGATTATGACGTTTGCAGTAATCACGGGAATTGGCTCTACATCGCCGGGCGAGGCGCGGATCCCCGTCAGGGGCGTCGATTTGATCCGGACCAACAAGCCGCTGCTTACGATAGAGACGGCGCCTATCGGACTCTTTGGGGGACGCTGAGGCAGGGCGAGGCGTCGTGATTCAGGTTGTCTGGTACAAGCGCGATTTGCGCACCGTAGACCATGTCCCGCTCGCGACGGCGGCGGTGGCAGGGCCGATGCTGCCACTCTATGTGGTCGAACCGGACTATTGGCAACTGCCTGACGTCTCCCGTCGTCAGTGGCTCGCTCATCGCAGTGCGCTGGCGGAGTTGTCCGAACGCCTCGCTACGCTCGGCGCACCCTTGATCGTCCGTACCGGTTCAGTGGTCGAGGTGTTAGAAAAAATCCATCGGGCCGTGGGGATTCAGCGCCTTCTCGCGCATGAGGAGACCGGTAATCTTTGGACATTTGAGCGGGATCGTGCCGTCAGTGCCTTCTGTCGGGGTGCGGGTATCGACTGCCTCGAGGTCACGCAAACCGGTGTGCTGCGTGGCTTCGGAGAGGGGGCTCGCGATCGGTGGGCAGCCCGATTTGCACGCTTCGCTGGCGGCCTTGTCGTGCCGGAACCCACCCATCTCATCCCCGTTGCGCGGGCGAAAACAGTACCGCTGCCATCGGCGAATGATCTGGGTCTCTCAGAGGATGGCTGCGCCATGCCGCAGCTCGGTACCCGAACAGTCGCTCTGTCGCTGATCGAGAGCTTCCTCGCCGGTCGGGGAGCAAATTACCGCCGCGGCATGTCGAGTCCACTCTCAGCAGCGAAGGTTTGCTCGCGCCTCTCAGTTCCCTTGGCGACGGGTGCTGTGTCAGTGCGGGAAGTCATGCAGCGACTGACCACCGTACGGGATAGCTACCTTGAACTTCCGATGGCGGAGCGCCCGGTCCCGATCACTGCGATTGATAGCCTGATCTCCCGCCTGCACTGGCGTGGACACTTCATGCAGAAACTCGAAAGCCAGCCCGACTTAGAGACGCGCGCCTTTCATCCGGTCCACGAGTCGTTACGGGTAGAGACTCCGCCGGACGATCCGAAGCTTCTCGCGTGGGCAGAGGGGCGCACGGGTCTGCCCTTCGTGGATGCCTGTATGCGCAGCTTGATTGCAACCGGTTGGCTGAACTTCCGTATGCGAGCGATGGTCCAGTCGTTCGCGAGTTACCACCTCAACCTGGATTGGCGCCGCAGCGGCGAGCGATTGGCTCGGTTGTTCACGGATTACGAGCCGGGCATTCATTGGCCCCAAGTGCAGATGCAATCAGGGCAGACGGGTATCAACACACCGCGTATCTACAATCCAGTCAAGCAGGGGCTCGACCAAGACCCAGACGGTCGTTTTACCCGGCGTTGGGTGCCGGAGGTTGCTGATCTGCCACTGGCGGTGCTGCAGACACCGTGGCTATCCGATCGTTGCTCTACACTGAACTACCCACCCCCCATCGTGGATCCCACGGTTGCTGCGCGGGAGGCGCGTGCTCGGCTGACAGCAGCCCGCAGTGAAGCGGGCTATCGCGATGCCGCGCATGAGGTGTTCCGCAAGCACGGCAGTCGACGGCGACGGATGGAGGATGACGGGACGCGCAGGGCTCGCGCCTCGGCTCGCGGAAAGGCTAACGCACCCGAACAGTTCGGTTTCAGCCTAGATCTGATGGCCGGGGAAGATTGAGTTTGTGGAATAAAAAAACCCGCTAATTCAGCGGGTTTAGAGACTTCCTCGGACGTCCGTGGAAGCGATGTTGGTGGTGGGGCAGCACCCCGCACCAAACGACTATTGAAAGTACGCAATCGAAGCGCTGCGGGCTGCTGCGAACCATTGCGAACTCCATCGAAAAGCCTGTCCGATTGTAGACCTGCAAGCGGGTTTTCTAGCTGGGCTGGTCGCCGGAAAGGTGCATCAAACCCATCTGCTTTTCAGGGCCAGTTCAATTCCCAAACACGGAATCGAACCCGCGTCCGCATGGTGGTTCAAACGGAGAGCTCGGCGGCTGCGTCATTGTCGGCAGCGGGGTCGGTGAGCCTCCGAATCGTCAGGGCGCAGCGTTGTTCAATCAAGGTATTGATTTGCTCAACCACGGCATTGCCGCCAAAACTGTGTACGGGGTCAGATTGGAGCTTGCGCGCCGTTGCAGGCAGTAACTTTGCCAACTCCAGAATGCGTCGTTTGGCCTGCGCCTTGGTAAAGCCGACGCCTTCAGAGAACTGCTCCCAGTGGCGTGCCTGAACTTCGCTGAACTTGTACTTGCTGCCGATTTTCATCGCCATCTTCTGCGTCAGGGTTGGATACACCGCCGTCGACAGCGTGTCGTAAAACGGTGCCAGAACGGGGGCCTTGCCTGAGTACAGCAGAGAGAAATTCTTGGCGTGCGCATCATGATTGCCGATCAGCGCATTGAAGATCACGTAGTCGAGCAGTCGCAGAACCTGCGGCGCACTGGGGCGCGTCGAACTGCGTACCAGATCAAAACACTGCGCCAGATCCGGGCCACCTTCATTCTGATATTTCATTTCCGGCACCACGCCCAGTGCTTGGCAAAAGTCCTCTTGATGAAGCCGTTGCCGGTGCCCCTGGGCATCGATCAGTCGATCGTAGCGCTCAACCAGTAGAAAGGAGCGATCCAATACCTGGTGAACTTTTGATTTTGCGGGCTTGAGCTGCATGGCCTCAGCCAGTGCCATGCAAAATCCTTCGTTGATCACGCTGTCTTCAACAGCGTGGATGGCCGGTTTCAGGATGTGCGAGCTCGGCGTGCCATTGAGAGGCAGCCCGATGCGCGCACCATCGAAAACCACTGGCAGCTTGTCTTGGGCTCCAGCCAAAGAAAGCCGCAAGCCGTCTTTGCCTGCCAGCATGGGGCGACGCGGCAATTCATCCAGGATGGCAACGACCTCGTCGTCCCTCAGCCATTGAACGTCATCGCTGTGGGTCGGCACAGGTAAAGCCTGCCCCGGCTCAAGGAACGTCACGGCTCCGGCGCATTCGCCACCGATGTGGTCCAGCAGCGCAAAGTCGTTCTGGCCCGAGACTTGGAACTGCTGCGCAATCAGGCGGCGCATCTGCCCTTCGGGTAGAAGACCAGCAAAGAAGGGACGCGTTTTGCGATCATCGAACGGCTCTGCTTGCAGGGGCAGCGAGGCGGACAAGGCAAAGGCGTCTTTGTGTGACAGCCAACCGGGTGCGTAGCAAAAGTTTAGCCGCCCATCGACCAGCGCCAACGTGCCGACACGATCTGCGAAAAGCCAGACGTCCAGCTCATGTGCCATGGCTGCCATCCTCTCGTTGATCGTCGGACGCAACTGATGGCAATCCGCTCAACTGGACTTCACCGCCCAGGGCATCAATGACCCGCAGCACGTTTTCCAGCCGCAAGGTTGGCTTGCCTGCTTCAAGGTCGACAATGAAGCGCACACCCACCCCAGCCGCCAGCGCCAACTGGGGCTGGGTCAGCCCGAGCTGCTTGCGAGCGGCACGCAGTGCACGCCCTAGTTGTTGAGGAGATCGAATGGATGTCATGGCTTGCTCAGTTTCCCGTTCGGGAAATTATCGGGCACAACCGGACTAAGTGCAAGGGATATTTCCCGATCGGGAATGTTCGGTGTGCTTAGTGTATGATTCGGCCCTTTGTTTCCCGATCGGGAAATGATGAACCGCTCTCAATTCCAAATTGACACCCATTTACACCCAATGTGGCGCGGTTTTCAGAACTGCGCCACGACCTCTTCTTTGCGGCGAATGGATCAGCGCCACATATCGCTTGGCTCACGCGCGGAACAGCGCCTTCATGGACTCCTGCCAACTCATTCGGAAGGAGACCAAAATGGAAGTCGTTCACATCAACCAAAAACAACTGGCCACCCGCTGGCATCTCAGCGAGG
The DNA here is from genome assembly GCA_947455595.1 of Gammaproteobacteria bacterium. GTDB lineage: Bacteria > Pseudomonadota > Gammaproteobacteria > Steroidobacterales > Steroidobacteraceae > CAIKZZ01. The sequence goes on along the minus strand of CANGOP010000014.1, from coordinate 914 downwards.
CCTGCCTCGAACGCTGGCGCAGCGAAGGCATCGGGCCGAAATTCATGAAGCTGAAGGGGCGCGTGCTGTACAGGCAGGTCGACATCGAAGCCTACGAGGAGTCGTGCCTGGCGACGTCGACCAAGACATCAACGGCTCAAGCCAGTGCTGGCTGTTGTGTTCCGTTTTGTCGGCAGTTATTGATAAGTGCCGACGTTTTGCAACATGAAGTGGCTCGCGACGGCCGTAATGGACTACATTGAAAGTCCGCAGTCCACAAGCGCGGACTGATCAAGCGGGTTGTTCAAAATCAACAAGTTACCGTCTGGCCGTGCGGACTATTTCGAACTCCTGCGGGTTCCTGCGAACAGGATCGAACAGTTGCGGAGTTTCGGTGGGGTGGAACCCTGCGCCAAACCTATGTAACTCAGCGCCTTACGACCGCTGCGAACTCCTGCGGAAAGCCGCGGATTCCAGCCCCATCTGCCTACAACCCTACCAGTTCTGCCTGATCGAGGTCATCCGTCCAGGGCATCACTGAGGGCGCCAGTTCGATTCCCATTTGCGGAATTGAACCCGCGTCCGCAATTGGTCAAGTCAATCGTACCGGGCGCGCAATTTTAGGTCTTCGAGCTTGGCTCGCGGTCTGGAGGTTGGCTGACTTGGAGAGGATTCGTAGCATCGCCTGGTTGTGGTGGTAGTCGCGGAAGGCATCCGCGACAGCCTTGTCGACGAATGTTGGCGTCGTCTGCCCATCAGCCGGAGCGGACACGATCCCGTCAGGGATGTTGCGTTGCGGCCTTTGTGGACTTCGGGCCAGTTCCAGGGAGCGAGGTCGGAGCGAGGACTGGCCAGGAGAGAGTGGAATGTGGCCCGGAACGGCCAATTCGGGCGGCTGGCGAAGTCCGCAGGCGTTCGCAGGAACCCGCACCAGT
>CANGOP010000013.1 GCA_947455595.1 Gammaproteobacteria bacterium | reverse complement strand
TGCTCGGCCTGCATTCTGCCCACGCTGATCTGGACGAACACAAACATTGAGCACATGCGCCTCACCGGTGCCACTCGCCATGATCGCATAACCGGTAATTTCCCCGTCGTGGTCGAGCACGCGACAGCAGTAGCCAGCCCGTAGGCATTCTCGGAAGACCCCCGCATTCCAGGGGAACATATAGGACTCGGCCTCGACGTCGGCGACCTCAGCCAAGTCATCTTCCGTCATCCGACGATTGAGAGCACGCAACCCTGCCAGTTCAGGCGCGGCGGCCATTCGCCACCTCCAACGCAAATTTAAGATCCGCCCAAGCCTTTCGCTTCTCACCTGGCGAGCGCAACAAATAGGCCGGGTGGTAGGTGACCACCACCGGATGTTGGGCGAGACCCACGTGGTGGGCCTTGCCTCGTAACTGCGCCAGCGGAGCATCGACTCCGAGTAAGTTCTGCGCCGCTACTCGCCCAACGCACAAAATAAGCTTTGGCGCGACGAGTTCAATCTGTCGGTGCAGATTCGGAAGACACTGCCGGACTTCCTCTGGTAACGGGTCCCGATTAGCCGGAGGCCGACACTTCAGGACGTTCGCGATATACACCGTCGCCCGAGGATGCCCGACAGCGTCCAGCATCGCATTCAACAACTGCCCCGCCCGACCAACGAAAGGCTCACCCTGGCGATCCTCGTCAGCGCCCGGCGCCTCGCCAACGATCATCCACGAAGCCTGTCGATCACCCACACCGAAAACAGTCTGGGTCCGGGTTTCGCACAGCGTACACAGCCGGCACGATCCAACCACGCCCTGCAATTCCGTCCAACCGAGCCCCGCCCGGTCTGGCACCGGCGCGTTTATTGTCTCCGGCGCGGGCTTCACCGGGATCTCAGCGGACTTTTGGCGCACGGGGCGCGGTGTCGGCACGGTTGGCGTCGGAGCCCCCGTTGGTTTAGCGTTTTCTGCTCTGGGCCGTCGGACAGACTCGACGGCCTCAACGGCTTGCACAGAGTCCAACTGCTCGGAGGCCTCACCACGACTCACATATCGTGGCACCCCCATAGCGTCGAGCAAAGCAGCCCGGCGAGCGTCCATCAGGGCGTTCCCACACCCTCTATCGGCCGTCGGCGTAACTTACGCCAGACCGCCACGGCCGGACCCGACAACGCAAATCCTCCGGACATGACCAATAAGACCAACTGTGGGTGCAAAGCGATGACGACGAAAAATAACGGCACCAAAATCGCGTAGGTCGCTTTGACGCGGCCCGTGAGTTTGACGCTCTTGAAGCTGGAATAGTAGAACCGGCTCGTCATGAAGACGGCAATCAGGGCAGTCACGCCAAACGCCGCCACAAGGGCAGGCAAGCCGCTAAACGAAAAGGTGTGTGCACACCAAATAAAGCCGGCCACGACGGCAGCACCGGATGGCGACGGCAGACCCTCGAAGAAGCGCTTATCAACGACCGCGGTACGCGTATTGAAGCGCGCAAGTCGGAAAGCGGTCGAGGCCGCATAGAAGAACGTGACGAGCCAGCCAATACGCCCCCAAACCAGGTTGTATTCCAAGAGCTTAGCGACGCCCCACTGATACACCACAAGGGCGGGTGCCAACCCAAATGCGACCAGATCGGACAGGCTGTCGTACTCCTTGCCGAACGCGGATTCGGTTCGCGTCCAACGCGCGACACGACCGTCTAGGCCATCAAAAATCATGGCGATAAAGATCGCGATTGGCGCGCGCTCAAAGTTACCGTCAATGGCGGCAACAATCGCATAGAAACCCGAGAACAGGGTTCCCGTGGTTAACAGGTTGGGGAGCAAAAAAACGCCGCGGCGAACCGGGCGGCCTACAGTGGGGTTCTGGTCTGCCATGCGCTGATCATAGGGCCCCGACGTCGCCCCAACAACCGCCAAGAGCCCTAGGGGCCTGTCCTGTTAATATACGCAGTTGTTTGTCCCTGCTCTGCCCGAGGCCCCGCTCCATGCGTCTGTCCACCTATCCGCTGCCGAACATGAAAGAAGTCCCCGCCGAAGCGGAGGTCGTCAGTCACCAGCTCATGCTGCGTGCAGGCCTGATCCGCCGAGTCGCGGCCGGCCTTTACACATGGCTACCGATGGGTCTTCGGGTCCTGCGCAAGGTTGAGAACATCATTCGGGAAGAGATGAACCGCGCCGGCGCCCTCGAACTGCTCATGCCGACCATTCAGCCCGCTGAGTTGTGGCAGGAGTCCGGCCGCTGGGAGCAATTCGGGCCGGAATTGCTTCGCCTGAAAGATCGACACGACCGGGGATTCGTCTACGGCCCCACGCATGAAGAAGTCATCACGGATCTGGCACGTCGGGAGCTTAAGAGCTACCGCCAGCTGCCGGTCAATTTCTACCAGATCCAACTCAAGTTTCGCGATGAAATCCGCCCTCGTTTCGGCGTGATGCGGGCGCGCGAATTCTTGATGAAAGATGCTTACAGCTTTCACATGGATTCCGAATCGCTCGACGAGGGCTACAAGCTCATGTACGACGCCTACACGCGTATCTTCACGCGTATGGGCCTCAAGTTCCGCGCCGTACTCGCGGACCCTGGCGCTATTGGCGGCACCGGATCTCAAGAGTTCCACGTCCTCGCGGCGTCCGGTGAGGATGCAATCGCTTTTTCAGACGGTGACGATTACGCCGCCAACATCGAAAAGGCCGAGGCTCTGGCGCCGGTCGGGCAGCGCCCAGCGTCCACGGAGGCTCTCAAGGAGGTTCCCACCCCGGGTGCCAAGACGATTGCTGACCTCTGTGCGATGCTCGGCGTAGAAGCTAATCGCACCCTGAAAACGCTGGTCGTGGATGGCGCCGATGGTGGCGTTGTCGCGCTCGTGGTGCGCGGCGACCACGAATTGAACGCCATTAAGGCGCAGAATCTGCCGACAGTGGCCAGCCCGCTGCGCATGGCCTCGGCTGAGAAAATCATCGAGGCGTTGGGTTCAGAAATTGGATACATCGGACCGGTTAATTTGCCCTGCAAAATCATTGCTGACCGATCGGCCATGATGATGGCCGACTTCGTCTGCGGCGCGAATGCCCGTGACGCCCATTTGGTCGGCGTCAATTGGGGACGGGATTTGCCGGAACCCGAGGTCGCCGATCTGCGCAACGTGGTCGAAGGTGATCCGAGTCCATCGGGCATGGGCACTCTGTCCATCGCGCGAGGCATTGAAGTCGGCCACGTCTTCAAACTCGGCAACAAATACAGTGAAGCGCTCGGTGCCACCGTGCTCGACACCAATGGCCAAAGCGTCGCGATGCTCATGGGTTGCTATGGCATTGGCGTCACGCGCGTCGTTGCTGCGGCGATTGAGCAGAACCATGACGAACGAGGCATCGCTTGGCCGGAGCCCATTGCGCCATTCAATGTTGTCCTGGTGCCGATGAACTATCAAAAATCGGACCGCGTTCGCGAGACGACGGATGCCCTCTATGCCCAATTGAACGCTGCGGGTATCGATGTGCTACTGGATGATCGAGATGCTCGGCCAGGCGTGAAGTTCACAGATGCTGAACTTTTCGGTATCCCCCACCGTGTCGTCATCGGGGAACGCGGACTCGATGCTGGCATTTTGGAATATCGTCACCGCCGCGCTGAGGCGAACGAAGATATGCCGCTGGTTGATGCCCTTGCGTTCTTAAAAGGACGGATCGGACAGTAACTCGGGTACCGCGGTTCCAACGTCCGGGGCCGCGCGTCAATTCAAAGGAATCGCCATGGCTACTGTTCTCGTTCTCTACTACTCCCGAAACGGCGCCACGCTGGAATTGGCACGCCATGTGTGTCGCGGGGTCGAGAGCGTAGCCGGCGCCAGCGCGATGTTACGCACGGTGCCGCCGGTTACGTCGGCCGTCCAACCACCCTTGTCGGCGGTGCCTACCGATGGTCCGCCCTATGTCACGGCGGCTGAATGGTCGGCGGCGGATGGCCTAGCGCTGGGCAGTCCGACGCGGTTCGGCAACATGGCTGCCCCCATGAAGTACTTCTTGGATGGCACCAGCGCATCCTGGGCGAGCGGCGCACTCGTGGGGCGACCCGCTGGCGTCTTTACTTCCACCAGCACCCCGCATGGCGGACACGAGGCGACGCTCCTCTCCATGATGTTGCCACTGCTCCATCACGGCATGCTCTTGGTGGGTATACCCTTTACAGAGGCGGCCCTGTCGCGAGCGCGTGGCGGCGCCCCCTACGGCGCGGGCGCCGTGGCTTCGGGTGATGGACCAGCCTTGGGAGAGGATGAGCGCCACTTGGCACAGGTACTGGGCCGACGGATCGCAACGGCCGCCGTAAGACTCACCGGGGAGCCGCGCGTATGAGCCGTTCCGCTCGGGCGCTGGCAGCGGTCACCGCGCTGCTCGTGCTAGAACTGGCGGCGTGGGCCTTTCTGCGCTATCGCCCTGCAACGGCAGCACTGCTTTTGGTCTTGGGCGCCTGCCCTTGGCTACTGTTACTGCCTCGCCTCGCCAGAGGTGATCGGCGCAGCACTTTGTGGGCAATCCTCCTCACGTCGCCCTATTTGGCATATGGACTCATGGAGATGCTGGCCAATCCTGGCGCGAGATTACTTGCGGCGGGTCAGGTGCTACTGGCGTTTGCGCTCTTTGTTGTCGCTATCGCCCACCTGCGGCTCAGTCGTCCGACAGACTGAGTACTGACCTGACGAATGGTACCGTCAGACGCCGTTGATGCGAGAGCGAGGCCGCATCAAGCCGATCTAAGGCATCCAAGAGCGCGCCGAGATCACGGGGCAAGCGGTGATAGAGATAAGCGAAGACATCCAACGGCAATTCAATACCGAGCGCGCTCGCTCTCATCTGTAGGGCTCGGCCTTGAGCTTCGTCATCCAACATACGAACTTGCAAGATTAGGCAAGCTGCCAGACGCGAAGCGAGATCCGGCAGTGCGACCATCAGGCCGGCCGGGGCGCACCCTGCGGTCATCACGAGGTTGCCATTCACCTCCAACAAATCGTTGTACAGATTGAATAGCGCACGAGCCCACACAGGATCATCGACACGGGCGTCTACGTCATCCAAACAGACGACATCCAACTTTTCCAATCCGAGGAGCATGTCGGGCTGACACCACGACTCCCCAAGAGGCAGATAAGCCACATGGCGGCCCGACAGGGTAGCGCGGGCACAAATCGCTTGTAGCAAGTGAGTCCGACCACTCCGACCGACACCCCAGATAAAGGCCGGCGCCAACCCAACTTCTTTGGCCCGCGCTTCGCACGCAGCCACAACCGCCGCATTGGGGCCCGCCTCGAACTGTTCGAACGTGGCTGCGGCTCTGAGTCGCACACCGAGAAGCGCCAGCTGCTCCATCAGTGGCTCACGCGGCGGGCGCGAATCGCCTCACGAGCATAGGTGAGCACGTAGTCCAACCCGCTGATCATGGTCGTGACAAAAACGATAGCGCCAAGCCATACGATGAGACTTGCGGGCAGTTGCGGCCACTGGGCACGTACGATCACCAATAACACGAACACGAGTTGCACGAGGGTGTTCAGTTTACTGACAGCCGTTGGATGGCCCTCGATGTAGCCGATCACGACTCGATAGACCATCGCGCCGAGCACGATGACGACATCACGCAAGACCACGGCCGCCATCAGCCAAACCGGCACTCGCCCCAATACGGCAAGAGCCATATAAAGACTGACCAGCAAGAGCTTGTCGGCAATCGGATCCAGAATTTTCCCAAGCCGGCTCGTCCAACCAAACGTCTTGGCCAACCATCCGTCCAGACCGTCGGACAGCGCGGCACAGCCGAAACACACCAGAGTCACGTCAAATCGGCCCGCTAATAACGAGAGCACACTCGGTGGAACCAACAAGATTCGCGCCACACTCAGCGCGTTGGGCAGCCAAGACCACCTCATGGGTGATAAACCAAGTCGATCTCCCGGACACTGCCACCCTCGTCCACATCAAAGTGCCCGGCATCACGCGCTGCTTTACGCAGGTTGCCCGCGTCGCTGACGCCAGACACGCGCAACTTGAGGGTCGAGGCCGTGACAGCATCAACGGCCACGCTACGGACGGCCGGCAGATCATTGATTTGGGCAAGCGCGGCCACGTAGGACGATAGATCCGTGACACCCTGTACGACGACCCACAGGCGGCCGCTCTCAGTCGCACTGACCGCCAACGCAGACCCGAGGCGATCAGCGATTCCATCCGCGATTTCAACCGCTGCACCCGAAGCCGTGCCGTCACCAGCGGGGCCGGTCCATACGGCCGTCGCCGCTGAACTGCCGGGCTTCAGGAGGAGAACGCCGTCTGCTCCAAAGGTCTTGCCGACGCCCCGAAGCGCCTCCGGATTTCCATCTCGCACCCCAGGCGGGGGCTCGACCCGCGAGTCAGCAAAGACCCAGGGGATCCCGCGTGCCAGACCCACGCCTTGTAGATCCCGACGGGCGTTGGCCTGAAAGGCGACGGACCCGTCCAAAATGACCAAAAATTGCGGTCGGTCACGTCCCCAGAGTCGCTGTCCGGCCTTCACCAAGGCTGTTTCCACCAGAGCAGCGTCAAAAGCGACCGAAATCTGCCCGGGAGCTACGGACCGAAACGTTTGGACGAACCGTGAGGCCTCTGCGTAGAGGCTTTGCAACGTCGGGTCGGATGCCGCTGTAGATCGGCCCGTCACCCGCACAACGACCTGCCGCAGCGCCTCCGCCGCCGCCGGCGCACGTCCGGCCTCGGTCGAGTCCCCGGAAACCGTCGCCTCGTACAGCCCCTCGACAGGCACGGCATGGCTAATGCCGCCCGGAGCAATGCCGAGGCAGACAAATAGACAGAGGGCAGCTAACCGGTCTCGCATGACATTCCTGCTCTGGGCGTCCCGCCATGCTCTCGTACGGGCGGGCGCTCGGCTGACCATGTAAAATACCACAAGCTAATCCTGACACCGGCGAGCGACATGACTGAACAGCGTACCCCCGTGACCTACCGCGATGCCGGTGTGGATATCGATGCAGGCGATGAACTGGTCGAGAGAATCAAGCCGCATGTGAAACGCACAATGCGCCCTGAGGTCATGGGCGGCCTCGGCGGATTCGGCGCGCTCGTTCGCGTTCCCCTTGAGCGCTACCGCAAGCCGGTACTGGTCTCCGGAACCGATGGCGTCGGCACCAAGCTTCGCCTCGCGATTGATACACACCGCCACGACACCATCGGTATTGACCTCGTCGCCATGTGCGTCAATGACGTGGTTGTCCAGGGCGCTGAGCCACTCTTCTTCCTTGATTACTACGCCACCGGAAAACTTGACGTCGGCATCGGCGAACGGGTCGTTGCGGGGATTGCCGAGGGTTGCGCACAGGCGGGATGCGCCCTAGTGGGCGGTGAAACGGCAGAGATGCCGGGCATGTACAGTGGGGATGATTACGACCTGGCCGGTTTTTGTGTCGGCATCGTAGACGAGGATAAAATTCTTGACGGTAGCGCGACCCGCGCCGGCGACGTTCTCATCGGGCTCGCTTCCTCGGGTCCCCATTCGAACGGATACTCCCTGATTAGACGACTCATCGCGTTATCGGGTGCAAATGAGACGACACAAGTCGGTGGTCGGCCTCTGTATGACCAATTACTCGCACCCACGCGGATCTACGTGAAGTCACTGCTGAAATTGTTGAGCGAAGTACCCGTCCACGGCCTTGCGCACATCACCGGCGGTGGACTGCTCGACAATATCCCCCGCGTCGTCCCCGATGGGCTCGAGGTCGTCCTTCACCGCAGTGGTTGGGAACGGCCCGCCGTCTTCGAATGGCTCCAGGCGACTTCCGCTATCGATGAGACGGAAATGCACCGGACGTTCAATTGCGGCATCGGAATGACGGTCTGTGTACCTCCAGAGAGCGTCGATGCCGCGCTTGCCAACCTGCGCGCAAGCGGCGAAACGGCGAGCGTCATTGGCGAAGTCCGTGCCGGATCGAACGGCGTGGTCTTGGCCTGAGCGGCCGGTGAGTCACCGCGTCGTTATCCTGCTGTCCGGCAGTGGCAGTAATTTCGCGGCCATCGCGCAGGCCATGCGTGACGGCCGTCTGCCGATCGAGATCTGTGCAGCCGTCTCAGACCGCCCGGATGCCTACGGACTCGAACGAGCCCGCTCGCTTGGGATTACCGCAGTGTCCGTGTCCCCGAAGGATTTTCCCGATCGCGCGTCCCACGATCGTGCGTTGATGGCAGCGATAGACGAATACACACCGGATCTGGTTGTTTGCGCGGGGTACATGCGCATCTTTACTGGCGAATTCGTACAGCGCTTTGCAGACCGGATGATCAATATTCATCCGTCGTTGCTCCCGGCCTACAAGGGCTTGCATACGCATCGCCGGATCCTTGAAGACGGGGGTACTCAACACGGGTGCACCGTTCATTACGTCACAGAGGAACTTGACGGCGGCCCGCTGGTCGGACAGGCGGTCGTTCCGGTTCTGCCTGATGACAACGAAGACACGTTGGCAGCTCGTGTTCATCGGGCCGAGCATCACCTCTACCCGGAAATCATCGGGTGGCATGCCACGGGGCGACTGACCTTGATCGGTGGAGCCGTGCACTTGGACGGCGCACCGCTCTTGCAGCCTGTGCGACGGAGTTATGTTGATGCCCAAGATTAATCAGCTGATGCCGCGAACCCTTGCGATTTTCGCGGTTCTGCTTGCCTTCACGGCGTCCGCTTCAGCGGAAGAACTGCGCGCGCATGAGATCACCTACCACACGACCTTCAAAGGGTTCAGCGCAGGCGATTTGAGACTCACGCTGACGCGCGACACCGGCAGTGACAGCTGGATCTACGAAACGCGAGCATTTCCGAGCTTTCTGGCCAGCCTGATCGTCAGCCCGGAATCTTTGGAGCGAAGCTGGTTTCGCGTCACTCCCCAAGGAGTCCAGCCGAAACGGTACGCCCTGACAGACGGGGGGCATGACCCTGAACATCAATCCGATCTGAGCTATGACTGGGGCCGAAACCGCGTCACTGGAAAAGTGAGTGGCAAACCCTATGACGCCGCTCTGGAACCGAGCCAACAGGACGTCAATACCATTCGCCTCGCGCCAGTGGTGGATCTGCTAGAAGGCCGCGAGCCAGGCGAATACCCGTTGCTCGATGGGCGCGACGTCAAGCACTACACGTATCCAAAGAAAGGAACGGCGAAACTGCAAACCGAACTCGGCGAACTGGATACGGTGATTTACGAAAGTGAGCGACGCAACTATGACGGCACGGGACGTACCTGGCGCTACTGGTTCGCGCCAGCGCTTGGGTTTTTGCCTGTCCGCATTGAACAGCGCGAGGATGGTCGAGCGAGACTGACCTTTACGGTTCGATCACTGAAGTGGACCGGCCCCTCCCGACCATCGACCAACTAGTTGCGACGGTCAGTTCGGAAACGACGCGCCGTCAGGTCTTCGGCAGCGTCACACCCGTCTGGCCCTGATACTTGCCCCCGCGATCCTTGTACGAGGTATCGCAGACTTCGTCCGATTCGAAAAACAGCATTTGCGCCACGCCTTCATTAGCGTAAATCTTGGCCGGCAACGTCGTCGTATTCGAGAACTCGAGCGTCACATGCCCTTCCCACTCGGGCTCCAACGGCGTGACATTCACGATGATGCCGCAATTGTGGACAAAGACTCCTGCCTCAAGCGCGAAGTTGCCCGCCTCTGGAACCGTCAAGCAGTAGACGTCATGGTCGCCCGCGACGGCGCGAATATCCGCAACCTTGTGATTGCGTACTGCATGGCTCGCTCCACCCATGCGCCGGCGGCGACGTTGGCCGCGGGTCGACAGCCTTTCGAATGAGCGCGCAAGGGTTACTGGGTCGACGTTCAGACGGTCAACTGCGAGGGTCTCTGGGCTGGCGACATTCGTCGCATCATTATTCAGCCTATTAAGAGCAACCTGATCGAGTTGCATGGAGGCCTGCGACGCATACATGCCATTGCGCAAACGCCACTCACCTACAAGATCACCGGTGGCATGCAACTGCCCGCTCAGTGGCTGGTAGACCAATTCCTGGCCGTCCTGCTGATGACGGTATAGCGGCATTAACGAGTCAAGAGGACGCAACGCTCCCGCTGGAACCATACGCCCGTCGCGGGTCAGGAACAAATGGTCGGGTGTAGCGCGAATGACTGCGCCGTCATCAAGCTTGATCTCAAGGAGAGAATCCCGGCCAATATAGCGCGGCATTTCCAGTCGAGTGACGATGAGATGCCCATTTGCTCCGATGCTATAGCCGAAGAACACCTCGCCCCGATCGGCGCGACGTGCCATATCCTCAAGCGACGCACTCGTGCCATTCGCGAGCGCAACACGCGTATCGCCACTGAAGCAGCGGGCGTATGTCGATTTACCCAGACACACGACCAACGTACTGCGCGGTATGCGGAAGTACTCGACCGTTCTCGCCAGAGCGAACGAATTTGGCGGGATTATGCAGACATCAGACTGCACATCGACAAAACTCTGTGGATCGAACGCCTTGGGATCGACGATAGTAGAGTTAATGTTGGTAAAAATTTTAAATTCGTTCGCGCAGCGCACGTCGTAACCGTAGCTCGACGTACCGTAGGAGACGATGCGCTTGCCGTCGACATGACGGACCTGTCCAGGTTCAAAGGGCTCAATCATCCCGGCCGCAGCCTGAAGACGAATCCACTTATCCGATTTGATACTCATACGGGATCCCTACTGAAACGTGAAGAGCACCCTCAGTCGTCACTGACCGAGAGATTCGGGAATGCGGCGCTAGCAGCGCCAAGGTGAGCCGCCACGCGGCGAGCCATTGAATCGTAGGCGAGCGCCAGAGCACTGCCAGGCTCAGCGACAACCGTTGGACGGCCGCCGTCAGCCTGTTCACGGATACGGATGTCGAGAGGCAAACTACCCAATACCGGCACGCCGTACTCGTCTGCCATGCGCTGACCGCCACCCGCACCGAAGATATGCTCGGCATGGCCGCACCGGCTGCAAATATGCATCGCCATATTTTCCACGATACCGAGCACCGGAACCTCAACCTTGCGGAACATCAGAAGTCCCTTTCGGGCGTCCAGAAGGGCAATATCCTGCGGCGTCGTCACGATCAGTGCGCCACTGACCGGCACCCGTTGTGAAAGGGTCAATTGCGTATCGCCGGTTCCCGGCGGCATATCGACAACCAGATAATCCAGTTCGCCCCAATGGGTGTCACCGAGCAACTGCATCAGCGCTTGAGTGACCATGGGCCCGCGCCAGACCATGGGTTGATCCGGATCAATCAGAAATCCAATGGACATCACCGCAACGCCATAGGCGCGGAGTGGCTCGAGATGTTTACCATCGAGGGTCGTCGGCCGTTCACCAACCAAACCCAACATAAGCGGCTGTGATGGACCATAAATATCGGCATCAAGGACCCCCACGCGAGCCCCCTGTGCAGCGAGGGCTAGTGCGAGGTTGGCGGCAGTGGTCGATTTACCGACCCCCCCCTTTCCAGAGGCAACGGCGATCACATTGAGAATGCCGGGCAGCGGCTTCAAGGACCCTTGCGCTGCCGCGGCGGCAATTTTGGCCGCTAACCGCAGGCTAACTGAGCCGCTCCAGCCCATGGCACGGAGCGCCTGCTCAACCGGTGGCACCAATTCACGCTCATAGCCACCAACGGGGTACCCCAACTCAACATCGACGGTCAACGAGGCCCCATCCACGTGGACCGCTCGGACCGCTTCGCCCAATGGACGGTCCCGGGCTGGGTCGATGACGCCCCGAACGGCAGCAAGCAAGGCTTCAGAATCCATGGGGACCCGACCAAGACGGAAATGGTTCACGCATTCTAGCGAACGAGGCCCCCCCGCGGGGGGCTTTGACGACCCCCTGTGGCATACTCTTCAACGTGAAATTCCTGACCTCCTTACGCGGTGAGCGCCTACTCGCGGACCTGAAGTCAATCCAGGATCCCGACAGCCCTGCCTTTCGGCGAGTCATACAAAAACTCGTCGCGCTGGGAGGAGACGCCATCCCCATGCTGATTGAGGCGCTCGCCAGTGCCGACCGACGCGAAACCCTCGCCTATGTCGAAGTCCTCGCGGCCGTCGCCGATGGGCGGCAATTACCCCGCCTGCTCGCGGAGTTGGCGAATCCTAATCCGAAGATCACATCGGCCGTGGCATGGGCACTGTCCAGTTCGCGCAACTTTCCGCCCAACCTATTGCTCAGCGCCCTCAAAGACTCCGACATCCCGGGCGGGACCCTGATCGAGATCATCGCCGCCCACAAGACTCGGATCCCCCTGCGAGACCTACTGGCCGCCGCGTATGCCATGGAGTTTCGTGACAAGACCGCACTATTCCGGTTAATCGGGGACATCGCCGACGAAACGGCGGTTCCTGATCTGCTCGCCCGTCTCGAAGGCAAGGACATGGCCGTCCGGATCCACCTCATGGACATCTTGGTACGGTTTGACCGACCCGATGTTGCCGAAGCTCTGCTCTCCCAATTACGGAATCCAGCAAAGCTAGTTCGATTGGCCGCGCTGAGCGCGTTGCTCAAAATGTCCGTGATTCCCGACGTCCGCCCCATCGCGCCACTGATTTCAGACCCTGACATGGAGGTCGCGAACCGAGCCATCGAACTGCTCATTCGCGCCCGTCACCCACAGACGATTCCGCTACTCCTCCCGGCGCTCAAAGACGAATCCGAATATGCGCGTCGCGCAGCCGTCGAGGTTCTCAACGAACTGTGCGACGCGGAATCGATTAAGTACTTGCTGGAAGCCATCAAAGATAGCGACTGGTGGGTACGTAGCCGTGCAGCCGACGCGCTCGGAAAGATTGGTGGGCCGCGCGTCGTCGATGCCGTTATTGCGTTGGTGAACGATAAAGACGACGAAATCCGGCGAACCGCCATTGAAATCCTCAATTTGACGCACGACGAACGCGCGGTTGCACACTTACTTAATGCGACCCGTGATGCTGATTGGTGGGTTAGCGAACGCGCCGTCGATGCACTCGCCGCAATCGGGAATCCTTCGGCAGTTCCGCGACTCGTGGAAATGCTGAACGGCAAGACGCAGTCAATTCCATCGGTGATTAGAGCCCTGGTGAAATTGGGAGATTCAACTCTCGTACACGCACTACTGCCGATTTTGCAACGACCGGAGAGTGAAATCCGCATCGAAGCAATGCATGCGCTGAGCGCGATCACCGACGTTACCGAGCTGGATACCGTCCGCAATCGAATCCGCTCAATTGGTCAACTGACCACGGACCAAACGGTCTCAATGGCGGCGGCTCGCGCCATACAGGCGCTAGATGATCGTCATCCCGGAGCGGTCGCAAATCCTGCCGACACGGCTGTGTCCCTAGCGCCGACATCGCGGACCGTGCTTGAGGCTGGTGAACTGAGAGAGTTAGCCGCGCAAGCCGATTTGCTGTCGCAGCGTCTCGACATTGCAGCGTTAAGTCCGGGCGATATCGTCGACAGTCGTTACAAGTTCCTCTCAAAAATAGGCAAAGGCGCCTTCGGTACTGTGCTGCTGATGGAAGACATCGTCGTTGGCGAACACCTGGTCTTGAAGTTTCTCAATGCATCGTTCGCAAACGATGCAGATATGCTGCAACGCTTCACACGCGAACTTCGCATTAGCCGAATGATTACGCATCGCAACATCATCCGCATCTATGACTTCATTGAAATTCGTGGCAACTACGCAATATCAATGGAGTACTTTCCCAGCCACACCCTTGCAGCGGAGCTTTCCGGCGATCGCCCCATGCCGACCGAACAAGCGGTACGGTACGGAATCGATATCTGCCGAGGAATGTCGGTGGCCCATCAGATGGGTATCGTTCACCGCGATCTCAAGCCTGCCAATATTCTGATTAATGATGATCGATTGCTAAAGATCGTCGACTTTGGCGTCGCCGCCGCACAGCGGGAAGGGGACGCTCAGTTAACGAAGACCGGTTACGTGATCGGATCGCCCAAGTACATGGCTCCGGAACAAATTCTCGGGAAGCCGATTGATCCGCGAGCGGACATTTATTCCACCGGTGTTGTCCTGTACGAAATGCTAACCGGCGTCGCGCCCTATACGCAGGGCGACCACATGGCGATTATGTACCAGCACGTCCAAGGCAAAGCCCGTCCCGCAGACGAGGTTAATCCGAAGATTTCTAAGGCACTGACGGCCGTCATTTTACGGGCAATGGCCGTTGACAAGCTGAGGCGCTACCAATCGATGGAAGAACTCAGCCTAGACCTCGAACGCTGCTTATAAGAGGCGGAGAAAACTATGGCGCGCATCGATGCTTTTCTGAAGCTTGGCTCCGCCCAAGGCTGTTCGGACATCCATCTTGCCGTCGGCGTTCCGCCCATGCTGAGGATGCATGGAGATCTCGTGCCAATTCGATTTCGCGACTTAGGCGCATCTGAACTCGAAGGCTATGTCGAAGAAATTCTCACGAAAAAGATGTCCGAGCAGTTCCGCACCGGTCATGACCTAGACTTCGCACATGTATCGGAGGATGGCGGCCGGTTTCGCGTCAACGTTTTTCGAAAAGAAACGGGCGTCGGGGCTGTCTTTCGTGCAATCCCCTCGTCGGTGCCGTCTTTGGAGACACTGAACCTCCCTCCGGTTGTGCCTCGGCTGTTGGATCATCATCAGGGCATGATCCTCGTGACCGGCTCCACCGGCCAGGGAAAGTCAACCACACTGGCGGCCATGATCGACGAACTGAACAGGACTCGTCGACTGAACATCATCAGCCTTGAGGATCCGATTGAATTCGTTCATGCCAGCAAAGAATCACAAATTATTCAGCGAGAGTACGGCACGCATGTTCCCTCGTTTGCCGAGGGCATACGTGCCGCAATGCGCGAAGATCCAGACGTGATCTTGGTCGGTGAGATGCGCGACGCGGAGACGATTCGAATGGCCATGACGGCCGCGGAAACAGGCCATTTGGTTCTGGGAACGCTCCACACGACAAGCGCGGTCAAAACTATAGATCGAATCATTGATGCGTTGCCTGCTGAGGAACGGGAGCAAACAAAAAGCTTTCTGGCGCAAAGTTTGATTGCGGTCATCACTCAGGTTCTGATCAAACGTTCTGATAGCCGCAGTAGAAAGGCTATTTGTGAAATCATGGTAATGAACCGAGCGATCGGGAAACTGATTCAGACCGAACAAACTCACCAGCTGGCAGCCCAGCTGCAAACTGGCCGGGATCAAGGCATGCAAACCTTGGATCAAGCGTTGATGGCTGCCGTCCTTGCTAAAGAAATCGACCCGGACGTTGCCTATTTGAATGCGTTTGATCGGAAACCTTTTCAACGGTTTGTGACTGATTCGAGCATTCTGCCGCGAATCGAGACGACCGGAGCCTAAGCCATGGCACGGATTGATGAGTACCTAGTTGAAGTAATCAGCCGAAAAGGTTCGGATTTGCATTTCATCGCCGGAGACCCTGCGCGGGTCCGGCTGTACGGTGAGCTGCAACCCATGAGGCCGGAGCCTTTGGCAGCGGACTTCGTCCGGGAGCTGCTGATTGAAATCATGCCGCAGAAGGCGTTGACCCGTTACGAAGAAAAAGACGGAGCCGACTTCGCTTATCACGTCCCAGACCTTGCCCGATTCCGCGTGAATGTAATGCGGCACCTGAATGGCATGGGCGCAGTCATTCGCGTGATTCCCTCGATCGCGCTGTCGCTTGATCAGTTAAGCATGCCCGATCCGGTTCGAAATCTGTGTAATACCCAAAGCGGGCTCATTCTTGTGACCGGCAAGACCGGGTCTGGAAAGTCGACGACGCTCGCCGCGATGATTGACGACATCAATACCCGAACTCGCGGCCATATTCTCACCATCGAGGATCCGATTGAGTTCGTACACAAACGCAAGAACTGCCTCATCAGTCAACGGGAAGTTGGCACCCATGCTCCGACTTTCGCTTCCGCCATCCATTCGGCGCTGCGCGAGGACCCCGATGTCGTCCTCGTCGGCGAAATGCGCGACCTAGAGACGATCAGCATTGCCGTCACTGCCGCTGAAATGGGCGTTCTGGTCATGGGCACTCTGCACACGAATGGGGCAGCAGCAACCGTCGATCGCGTGGTCAACGCTTTCCCAACCGACAAGCAACCGCACGTGAGGACGATGTTGTCGACCAGTTTGCGGGGAGTCGTTTCACAACAACTCATCCCCCGCTCCGGCCAACCGGGTCGGGTGGCCGCCTTGGAAATTCTCGTCAACACCCCGGCCGTCTCTAATCTGATCCGTCAGGGCAAACTGGATCAACTGGAAACCGCCATGCAAAGTGGCTCGGCCCATGGCATGCGCACGATGGACATGGCGATTCAGCAATTGTTGGACGCCAGAGCTATCAGTGGCCGGGAAGCCTACCGAAAGGCGATCAATAAGCAGCGATTCGAGGCCTATCGGGACGCTCTTTGAGCAGTCGCGGCCACTCACTGGCATAATAGAGGGCCGATTGACACGGTGTCGCCAGCCCCATGCGCCGCATACTTGTTACTAGCGCCCTCCCGTACGCCAACGGGCCGCTGCATTTCGGCCACATCCTCGAGGCCGTTCAGACTGATATCTGGGCCCGCGCCATGCGCCTATCCGGCCATGAGTGCCGTTACGTGTGTGCTGATGACACCCACGGCACCCCCATCATGCTCAAGGCTCAGGCGGAGGGCATTACACCTGAGGAACTGATCGCAGGCATCGAAGCCGAGCATCGGGCAACCTATCAGGATTTTCTGATTGACCACGCTTTTTTTCACTCTACCCACAGCGACGAAAATCGGCTCTGCACGGAAACGATTTTTAAAGCGCTCGATGCTGCGGGCCACATCACGCGGCGCTCCATCCGTCAGGCCTATGATGAAACGGCGCAGATGTTTTTGCCGGATCGCTACGTCAAGGGGATGTGCCCGAAGTGTGACGCTCAGGACCAGTACGGTGACAGCTGCGAAGTCTGCGGCGCCACGTATTCGCCATCAGACCTCAAGAATCCTTTATCGGTCATTAGTGGCACGCCACCGGTTGAGCGTGAATCAGAGCACCTGTTCTTCCACCTAGCTGCATTCGAATCAATGCTTAAGGAATGGACACGATCGGGCGCAATACACGAAAGCGTGGCAAACAAGCTAGAAGAGTGGTTTAGCGGCGGCCTGCGCGATTGGGATATTTCTCGAGATGCGCCTTATTTTGGATTCGAGATTCCAGGACATCCAGGCAAGTATTTTTATGTCTGGTTAGACGCCCCTGTTGGCTATATGGCTGCGAGTCTCGCGTTAGCGAAGCGAGATGGCCTGATTTTTGATGATTGGTGGTCGGCCGACAGCACAGCGGAGCTGCACCACTTCATTGGCAAAGACATCCTATATTTCCATACGCTGTTCTGGCCTGCGGTCCTGCAAGGCGCTGGATATCGCCGACCCACCCAAGTCCATGCGCATGGCTTTCTGACCGTCAATGGGCAGAAGATGTCGAAGTCTCGTGGCACCTTTATTACCGGGCGTCGCTACCTTGAACGTCTACCGCCAGAGCCACTGCGCTATTACTTCGCAGCCAAGCTCGGTCCGGGCATTGACGACATGGATCTGTCGCTCGAAGACTTTGTTAGCCGCTTCAACTCGGACGTCGTTGGAAAGCTCGTCAACATCGCCAGCCGTTGCGCCGGATTCGTCGCGCGCGGCGGCGGGCATCTGGCGCCAAAGCTGCCCGATCCCAACTTGTATGATGAGTTCGCCGCGGTTGCCCACCGCATTGCGTCCCTATACGAGTCACGCGATTTCATTGCAGCCATTCGCGAAATCGCTGCGCTCGCAGATCGCGCTAACCAATATATTGACGCGCAAAAGCCTTGGAATCTTGCCAAGGATCCCGCGCGCGTAGATGACGTGCTCGCCGTCTGCACGCAGGGCATCAACTTATTCCGTACGCTGATGACTTATCTATCTCCCGTACTACCGGCAATGGCAGAGCGGGCGGGAAAGTTCTTGGGTCACCCCATCCTCCGTTGGGATGACGTACAACAGCCCCTGCTCGGCAGCGTGCTGGCGCCGTATGAACCATTGGCCACCCGTCTTGATCCAAAGGTAGTTGCAACCTTGATTGAAGAAACGCCAGCCGCTGCTCCGACCCCTACCGCCGTGACGACGCCAAAGGCGGAGGCTGCCACGCCGGCAAACACTGTGGCAGTGGTCGCTCCGCCCTCCCCGGATGGCAAGGGGGAAGTCACGATCGATGACTTCTCGAAGCTGGATCTACGGGTCGGTAAGGTATTGGAATGCGGTCTTGTCGATGGATCCGACAAGCTTCTTCGGTTGCAGATCGATCTTGGAAATGGGGACGTTCGCCAGATTTTTTCAGGCATTCGCGAGTCCTACTCACCAGAGGCCATGATCGGTCGGCACGTTGTAGTCATCGCCAATCTCAAGCCACGGAAAATGCGCTTCGGCATTTCCCAGGGCATGGTGCTCTGCGCTAGCAATGACAGCCCAGGCGTCTTTCTCGTGTCACCCGACGAGGGTGGCGCGCCTGGCATGACTGTCACCTGAGGCAATGGCCGGCACTCTCGCGGATCAGATCGATGCGCTCCTGCCGCAGACGCAATGTCGGCGGTGTGGCTTTAGCGGTTGCAAGCCTTATGCGGAAGCAATTGCGACTGGGTCAGCACTCCCCGATCGTTGCCCGCCCGGTGGCACACCAGTTGCTGTCGCCCTCGCGCAGCTGCTCGGTACGGAATTCCGGCCAATTAACCCGGAATTTGGCGTCGAGGCGCCCCCACGCGTCGCCTTCATCGACGAATCGATCTGCATAGGCTGCGCTAAGTGCCTACCGGCTTGCCCTGTGGACGCCATCGTCGGCGCACGTAAGCAACTCCATACCGTCATCGAACGCGAATGCAGCGGCTGTGAGTTGTGTTTGCCGCCCTGCCCAGTCGATTGCATCACCTTGGTCGCTGTCGGAGCGGAGCCACTCGATGGCGATACGTTACGCGAACGGGCTCAGCACTATCGTTTACGCTATGAGCACCATGAAAAACGAGAATCTCACCGCGAATCAGAACGTCGCGCACGGTTAGCTTCGCGATCTCTCCTCTCGGAGCCGTCATGACTCCTGCCAAACGACGTGCATTATTCCAAAAGCTCTACGAACTGGATCCCCATCCGAAGACGGAGCTCAACTATCAAACGCCTTTTGAACTACTGGTCGCCGTAATTTTGTCCGCGCAGGCGACAGACAAAGGGGTGAACCTCGCAACAGCGAAGTTGTTCCCCGTTGCCAATACCCCTCAGGCCATCCTTAATTTGGGTTTGGCCAAGCTGAAGTCGTATGTGAGGACCATCGGTCTTTACAATTCGAAAGCTGACAACATCATCGGCATGTGCCGACAGATATTGGAACTTCATAATGGCGAAGTGCCGCACGATCGGTCGGCGTTAGAGGCTCTACCCGGCGTCGGCAGAAAGACGGCGAATGTGATCCTGAACTGTGTTTTTAGCGAGCCGACGATGGCCGTCGATACGCATATTTTTCGGGTGGCCAATCGAACCGGTCTGGCGCACGGCAAAACCGTTGGCAGCGTTGAAAAAGGGCTGTTGGCAGCCGTTCCTGCGGAATACGCGCTGCATGCTCATCACTGGTTGATTTTGCTCGGGCGATACACCTGTAAAGCCCGACGACCGGAATGTTGGCGATGTCCGGTTGTTGGCGAGTGCGGCTATCGACCTAAAGTCAAGGATCCCGCGGCGGCTAGTGCGCCAGTAACGGGGTCGTCCGGTGGACGGGCTTCAAGCCAAGGTCGTGCAAAGCGCGCTTGAGCTGATGAACGCCGTCGCTCATGCGTCCATCGTGACAGGCCGCTTCGCCCAGATCACGGGCGCGGCGGGCGGCTTCAGCGCGTTTTGAAGCACTGTGGGCATTCCAAGCCACGTCAAATTGAGCCAAAAGGTGTTCGCAGTCGGCGGACGTAGCGGTGACGGGCATGACAACCTTCGGGGGGCTTGCCGCCCAGCCGGGGTGGGTGAAGAACGTCAGAAGCACGCACGCGACGCACCAACGCACCCGAACAACCATACTGCCTCCTCCCGAACGCACTGACCGATCTGTTCAGTCTATGGCTCCAAGGGTAGCCTAGCTACAGGCTTGGGAACCTTAACGGGTGGTTAAGAGTCCTTAAAGTTCACTCCCCAGCACGGTCCGCCATCCCGTATCCTGTGGCTGAAGGAAACAGCATGAAGATTTTGCTCGTCGAGGACGACCGCCGCGCAAGCGACTATCTCACCAAAGGCCTACGGGAGTTGGGTCACGCCGTTGAGCAGGCGTTTGATGGCGAAACGGGTCGACTAACGGCTCTCGCTGGAGGATTTGACGTATTGATCCTGGACCGCATGTTACCCAGGCTCGATGGGCTTGAAATCGTCAAAGCGCTACGCGGGGCTGGCAGTACGGTGCCAATTTTGATTCTGTCGGCACTGGATGAGGTCGACGAGCGTGTACAGGGCCTCAGAGCCGGCGGCGATGACTATCTCGCTAAGCCTTATCATTTAGAAGAGTTAGCCGCACGGATCGATGCCTTGGCGCGCCGGCAGGGGGATGCGACGCCCTCTGGCCGACTGCAAGTGGCCGATCTGGAGTTAGACGCACGGGCGCGTAAGGTAACGCGCAACGGCCGAAAAATCGAACTGACGGCACGCGAATTTCAGCTACTGGAATTTCTCATGCGCCACATGGGCCAAGTCGTCACGCGCACAATGATTCTCGAAGGGGTTTGGGATTACCACTTCGATCCGAAAACGAACGTGATTGACGTCCATATCAGTCGTTTACGTCAGGCCATTGATAAAGGTCATGACGTTCAGTTGCTGCACACCATACGGGGCGCCGGCTACACGCTGACTGATGACCCCTGAAGCATGAGACCGCGTCCCTTCGCCCGTTCCTCGATCGCCCGCGTCGCCATTCTGCATGCGCTGCTGCTAGCGGCCTCCATGATGGCGGTTCTGGGCGTAGTCTACTTATGGACCGCCCGCATCATCGCAACGGAGGGCGACGAACTCGTCTCGGTCGAAGTTCAGTCCATCTCGACGGACTTTCGCGAAAAGGACCTCGATGCCTTTGTGATTGAACTGATTGATCGGGCGGAAGATCCTTGGATACGCGGCGGCATCTATGAAATGCGTGGACCCCGTGGCGACTTCCTTGCGGGAAACGTGGTCGTGCTACCCGAACTGCATCCAGACCGGGATGGATGGGCGGAATTCGATGTCGACACCGTCCATGGCGAGGCAAGCGCACCGCGCAGAATTCGTGGCCGAATCCTATCGCTCGATGGCGGCTTCAAGATATTGGTCGGCCACGATGTCGAAGATCGCCGGGCATTCCGAGCTGTGATGCTTCGCAGCCTTGCGTGGGCGCTCGTAATGGTGGTGCTGTTTGGTGCATTGGGAGGATGGTGGTTGGGACGGCGCATCTCCCGAACGGCTCAGGCGATCACCCATAGTGCCGGACGAATAGCGCGCGGCGATCTTGGAGAACGACTGCCCGTATCGGGCAGTGGCGACGAGATTGATGCGTTGGTGTCACGATTCAATGATTTGCTCGGTAGAGTCGATACGCTGACGGGGACTATGCGGGCCGTCCTAGACAGCACCGCTCATGATCTTCGGGGACATTTGAACCGAATCCGCGCAGCCGCACAGGACGCACGGCAAGCCGCTCATTTACCCGAACAGACGGAAGCGAATGATGTCGTCATTGCGGAAATCGACCGCCTGAGTGAAACCCTTCAAGGTTTATTGCGCATCGCCTTGGCGGAATCCGGCACGGCCCCGCTCGAGGCTGTAGACCTTTCGAGTGTTGCTCAAGATCTCGTCGATTTTTATGGACCGGTCACGGAAGAAGGCCATCTCCACTCACAAATCTGCAGTGGCCTGTTGGTTAGAGGCCACCGGCAATTGCTCTCGCAAGCGCTCGCGAATCTGCTCGATAATGCCGTGAAATACGGCGGTCAGGCACCGATTTCTGTTCGGCTCGAACGTCAAGGCGACGTCGCGGTACTCTCCGTCGAAGACAAGGGACCAGGGATACCCATTGATGAGCGAGAACTCGCCACGCAACGGTTCCGTCGCTTACGTGGGTCGACCGGCCTGCCAGGCTCTGGTCTCGGACTCAGCCTCGTCGCAGCGGTTGCCCGACTGCACCAGGCAACGCTGCAACTAGAGGACGCCAACCCTGGACTACGCGCGTCCTTGCGCATACCTCTCGCAGGGTAAGGCTCACTTCTTTTTGGGAATGTAGAGATCCGTCAGAGTCCCTTCGAAGGCCTCCGCCGAAAAGCAAATCGTCTCTGACAGTGTCGGATGGGGATGGATGGTCAACCCCAAATCATGAGCATCTGCACCCATCTCAATGGCCAACGCTGTTTCCGCGATTAATTCGCCCGCATTCGACCCCACGATTCCGGCACCCAAGATCTGGTGTGTCTGCGGATCAAACAGCACTTTGGTGAAACCCTCATCCCGCCCCAAGGCGAGTGAACGACCTGATGCGGCCCAGGGAAACACCCCTTTGCCATACGGAATGTTTTTGGACTGTGCTTCTGTCTCCGTCAAACCCACCCAAGCGAGTTCCGGATCGGTGTAAGCAACTGACGGGATCACACGCGCATCAAAGTAGCGCTTGTGACCCGCAGCGACTTCTGCCGCCACCTTGGCTTCATGGGTGGCCTTATGCGCCAACATTGGCTGCCCGACGATGTCGCCGATCGCAAAGATGTGCGCCACGTTTGTCCGCTGCTGCTTATCGACGGGAATGAATCCACGCTCATCGACATGCAGGCCCGCTGCGTCGGCACCGACCAATCGGCCATTGGGACGACGACCGATCGCGACCAATACGCGATCGAACGCCTGCTGCGATGGCGCCTCTTTACCTTCGAATGACACCACCACTTCATCGCCCGCCGTGATACCCGTGACTTTGGTCCCGGTCCAGATGGCGTCATAATGCGCTCGAAGGCGCTTTTCCAGCGGCCGCACGAGATCTCGGTCAGCACCGGGGATGAGTCCGGTCCCAAGCTCGACGACAGTGACTTTCGAGCCCAGCGCGCTGTAGACACACGCCATCTCCAGACCGATGATCCCGCCGCCCACGACGAGCAAGCGCTCCGGCACATCAGCCAAGTCCAAAGCGCCCGTCGAATCGATAATGCGAGGGTCGTCGGGCACCCCGGGCATCCGGACAGGTTCAGAGCCCGCCGCCAAAATACACTGATCAAAACCAACCACTTGGCGACCATTTGGCCCGACCACCTCGACGCGGTGAGCCGAGAGGAACCGCGCTTCGCCCCGCACGATGTCAACTTTGCGCTGCTTCGCGAGACCGGCAAGACCCTGGGTCAGCTTCCCAACGACCTTAGACTTCCAACCGCGCAGCCGGTCAAGGTTAATCTGAGGGGCCCCGAATGACACGCCCAGCTCTTCCATTGCAGCGGCTTCTTCGATAATCGCCGCCGCATGCAATAGGGCCTTGGATGGAATACAACCCACATTCAAACAAACACCGCCCAGTGTCGGCCAGCGCTCGACAAGTCCCACCTTGAGACCCAGATCCGCCGCTCGAAAGGCCGCCGTGTATCCACCTGGACCCGCACCAATGACCAAGAGTGGGAAGTGAACATCTGCGGCTGGCTCTTGAACATCTTCACTCGGACGCAAGATGGGCGCCGAGGCAGCCACTATGGTGGCTGTCTCAGCGGCTAAACCGTCTGTCGACACAGACGCAGGCGCCGCAGCATCCTCGCTGAGCAGCGCGATCACGGCGCCCTCCGACAAGCGATCTCCCACCTTCACCCGCACCTCTTTGATAACACCGCCCTGCGACGCCGGAATGTCCATGGTGGCTTTGTCACTTTCAACCGTCAGTACCGGGTCGTTTGGTGCAACCACCTGACCGATGTCGATCAAGATCGCGATGACAGGGACGTCTTTGAAGTCGCCAAGAGAAGGAACTCGGATTTCGATGCTCACGGAACCGCCTCAATCAGCGCTGCGATGTCTTCGAGCGCACGTGATAAATCGGTTGTGAATCGTGCAGCACTCGCGCCGTCAATGACCCGGTGGTCATAAGACAACGACAAGGGCAGCATCATTCGCGGCATGAAGGCGGCGCCGTTCCAGACTGGCTTCATCGACGACTTAGATACACCAAGGATCGCCACTTCAGGGGCATTGATGATTGGCGTAAACGCCGTACCGCCAATACCGCCGAGGCTCGAGATTGTGAAGCAGCCACCCTGCATATCGGCAGCCGTCAACTTACCGTTACGAGCTTTCTCAGACAGCGCAGCAAGATCGCGAGCGATCTCATACACATCCTTGCGGTCGGCATCGCGCAATACAGGCACCACCAACCCTTGTGGCGTATCGGCGGCAAACCCGATATGCAGATAACGCTTCAGAACCAGATTTTCGCCCGAGTCGTCCAGCGATGCGTTGAATCTCGGATGTTTCTTGAGAACCTGCACGCAGGCACGAATGATGAATGCGAGCGGCGTGAGTTTAATGCCCTTCTCTTCGGTCACTTTTTTCAATGCCGAGCGAGTCGCTTCAAGGTCGGTGATGTCCGCCTCATCGTATTGCGTGACATGAGGAATATTGACCCAGCTGGCATGCAACCGCGGCCCGGAGATTTTTTGGACTCGGGTGAGCGGTTCAACGGAGACGGGACCGAACTTCGCAAAATCAACTGTCGCAATGCGCGGCAGACCACCGCCACCGGAGCCTGGTAATTGACCTGTGGCAAGCACCTGCTTGACCCAATTCTTCACGTCGGCATGCGTGATGCGGCCCTTAGAGCCAGTGCCTGGCACCTTGCCAAGATCCACGCCCAACTCACGCGCCAACAGACGCACTGAGGGACCTGCGTAAGCACGCGAGAACCCAACATCTTCAATAGGCGTCTTGCCCGGCTCTAAATGGCTGCGCACTGCCGGTGTGCCCGGTGGCACCGCGGCCGGTTGCGGTGCCGCAACCGGCTTCGTCGTGGCGACGGCGATTTCGACCGGCACAGAGATCGGCGTTGCCACGATCGGCTGCGCAGGCGCCTGAACAGCCGCTGCCTTCACAGGTGTAGAGGATGCCTCCACCATCACCACGACAGCCCCCGCCGCCACCTTGTCGCCGCGATTGATCAGGACCTCCGTCACCCGACCTTCAGCCGTCGACGGCACATCCATCGTCGCTTTCTCTGTCTCGAGCGTGGCCAGTGCGGTGTTCAACTCGACCGTATCGCCGACTTTCACCAGCACGTCGACCACGTCGACCGCTTTGAAATCCCCCAAATCCGGGACCTTCACCGGTACAACCTGAGCAACCACAGCGGGCACCGAGGGCAGCGACGCAATCACCTCTGCCGACTGTGCGGGTGTCGGAGTCGTACTGCTCTGTCCCGATATTTCTCGAGATTCGAGCTTTACGACAGGCGCTCCGGAAACAACTTTGTCTCCACGCATCAACAGAACAGCGGTCACGCGGCCCGCTGCCGTCGACGGCACGTCCATCGTCGCTTTTTCCGTCTCGAGAGTGGCCAAGGGTGTGTCGATATCGACGGTATCGCCGACCCTGACGAGCACTTCGATCACATCGACCGACTTAAAGTCGCCGAGATCCGGAACGGATACAGTGATTTCTGATGCCATGGTTCAAGCCGTCGCTGGGTTGGGCTTCGAGGGGCTGACGCCATACTTCTGGATCGCATCGGCGACCTTTTGTGCAGCCATCTTGCCTTCGTCAGCAAGCGCCTTGAGGGTCGCAATCACGACGTGATATCGATCCACCTCAAAGTGGGAGCGCAACGCTGCACGCGCGTCGGATCGACCATACCCGTCGGTTCCGAGCACGACGAATCGCCCAGGAACCCATTCGCGAATCTGGTCAGGCACGATCTTCATATAGTCACTGGCTGCGATGAACGGCCCCTCAACATTGGCCAGAGCGCTGGCCACGTACGGCAACTGTGTGGGCTGCAGCGGATTGAGTCGATTCACGCGTTCAACAGCCAGCGCCTCGCGACGCAATTCCGAGTAACTCGTAACCGAGTAGACGTCTGCAGCCACACCAAACTCTTGCTCTAACATCGCTGCGGCGGCGCGAACTTCGCGCAGAATGGTTCCTGAACCGAAGAGTGTTGCCTTGAGTGCGCCTTTACGCTGCTCTAGCGGATAAATACCCTTCAGGATGCCCTCAGCGCTGCCTTCCGGCATTGCCGGCTGGGCATAGTTTTCGTTCATCACCGTCAAGTAGTAATAAACGCTCTCCTGATCCACGTACATCCGACGCAAGCCATCCTGCACGATGGTGGCAAGTTCGTAGGCGTACGCAGGGTCATACGACACACAATTCGGTATGGTGCTCATGAGCAACTGCGAGTGCCCATCTTGGTGCTGCAGGCCTTCGCCGGCGAGCGTCGTCCGACCTGCCGTAGCACCGAGCAAAAAGCCCTTCGCTCGCAAGTCGCCCGCGGCCCACATGAAGTCGCCGACCCGTTGGTAGCCGAACATCGAATAGTAAATGTAGAACGGCACCATCTGAGTGCCATGGTTTGCATACGCAGTCGCCGCGGCGATCCACGAGCACATCGCACCGCCCTCGTTGATGCCTTCCTCGAGAATCTGACCCTTGATGTCTTCGCGATAAGACAGCAATTGGTCGGCATCCTGAGGTGTGTACAGTTGACCGACCGAGGAGTAGATCCCGATCTGACGGAAGAGCCCCTCCATGCCGAATGTACGCGCTTCGTCGGGCACAATCGGGACAATATGCTTGCCGATCTGCTTATCCTTCAGCAGGATACCGAGCAGTCGTACAAACGCCATCGTCGTGGAGATTTCGCGGTCGCCACTCGATTCCAATAGAGGCTGAAACGCCGATAGCGGCGGCACCTGTAAGGCCGGCGCCGTGCAACGACGAGCGGGAAGAGATCCACCGAGCGACGAGCGCCGCGACTTCAGATAGCGCATTTCCTCGCTGTCTTCAGCGGGCCGCTTGAATGGCAGACTGGCGATTTCTTCGTCGGAGACCGGAATATTGAATCGGTCACGAAATGCGCGGAGAGCTTCCTCATCCAACTTTTTCTGCTGGTGCGTTGGATTTTGCGCCTCACCAGCCTTGCCAAGACCGAAGCCCTTGACCGTTTTCGCCAAAATGACAGTCGGTCGCCCTTGGGTTGCCATGGCTTGTGCGTACGCATTCCAGACTTTCGTTGAGTCATGGCCGCCGCGGTTCAGACGCCAGATTTCATCATCAGAGAGATTAGCGACCATCTCCTTCAATTCAGCATACTTGCCGAAGAAGTTCTCGCGGGTGTACGCGCCACCCTTAGCCTTAAAGTTCTGGTATTCACCGTCAACGCACTCTTCCATCAAACGACGCAACAATCCCTTGTGGTCGCGAGCGAGCAATGCATCCCACCGTGAGCCCCACAGCACCTTGATCACGTTCCATCCCGCGCCAAGGAATGCGGCTTCCAGTTCTTGAATGATTTTGCCATTGCCGCGTACGGGTCCATCCAGTCGCTGCAAGTTACAGTTGATCACGAAGACTAAGTTGTCGAGTTTTTCTCGAACCGGCATCGTGAGCGCGCCCATCGACTCTGGCTCGTCCATTTCGCCGTCGCCGAGGAAACACCAAATTTTTCGATCTGATGGCGCGACGATGCCACGGTGTTCAAGGTAGCGCTGAAAGCGGGCCTGATAGATCCCCATCATGGGCCCAAGACCCATCGATACGGTTGGGAATTGCCAGAAATCGGGCATCAGCCACGGATGCGGATAAGAGGACAACCCGTCGCCTGAAGCCTCCTTGCGGAAATGCCGCAGCTTATCGTCTGACAATCGACCTTCTAAATAGGCACGGGAATAGATGCCGGGGCTCGAATGGCCCTGCATGAACACGAGATCACCCGGATGTGTGTCGGTCTGCGCGCGCCAGAAGTGATTGAAGCCGACTTCGTACAGAGTGGCCGAGGATGCGTAGCTGGCCAAGTGACCGCCATATTCAGAACTCTGCTTGTTCGCGGCCACCACCATCGCCATCGCATTCCAGCGAATGTACGCCTCAAGCCGCCGCTCAACTGCCCGATTGCCCGGATAAGGCTGCTCTTGGGCCGTGCCGATCGTGTTGACATACGCGGTATTCGGCTTGAAGGGCAGATAGGCGCCGGCGCGACGGGTATGATCAATCAACCGCTCGAGCAGGTAGTGCGCACGGTCAGGGCCATAGGCCTTGAGTACGGAGTCGATGGACTCTAACCATTCCTGCGTCTCAAGCGGGTCATGATCGAACGGCTGCTGCGCCTGTGCGCTTGTGTTGTCAGACATCGGATGGTGCATCCAGACGAAGCGACGCGCTTCGTTTCGAGTTGGTTATGATCCCGTTTTTAGACCCCAAGGGTCAAGAAGAGGTTTAATTGTGAAGGTGCTCCCAAAGACTGATTTTCCTAGATTTTTTCGCACTGCAGCAAAGATCAGTCCGGGATGGATGAATCAAATTCAATCATTGATTGCATTTGTAGACACCTCGCGTCTCAAGGACCTTGACCAGTGGCCGCAAGGGGCCTTGATCCGCTCCACACTGAAGGCACAACAAGTCAAAGCTGGGGGGCATGCGCTCTTGGTTCTGCCCGGCCCGCATCCGCTTCCGGTCTGCGTGGCACTGATGCCCGAATCAGGCGATCCCTACGCCGTGCTGACCATCGCAGCTCGACTCGTGAAGAACATCGCACCTTACCGCGCCACCGCCATCGGCGTGGCGACGGTGGTCGAGGACTCGCGGACGAACGTCGCAACCAATGCGCTGCTTTCGGCGTTGCTCGCGGCAACGGAACGCCAGCCCACCGCAAAGAGTCGGCCGTCCGCACACTGGCAGCCGCAGATTGTTCGTGTTTCCGGCGGCGCACCTGAGCGGGCCGTCTCCCAACACAGCGGCGCTCATCTGGCGCGTTGGCTCACGCAACTGCCGCCCAATGTGTTGACACCCGGCAGTTATCGCAAAGCCGCTGTCGATCTGGCGCGTACGCATGGATGGCTCGTCGAAACCTACGATGAGCGTCGCCTACGTGGTTTGGGAGCAGGCGCATTCCTGGCGGTCACCGCGGGCAGCGCGCGCCGGGACGCATCAATCCTTCGCGTGCAGTACCGCCCCCGCAAAAAGTCCACTCGGGCGCCCATCGCGCTGGTTGGGAAAGGCCTGTGCTTTGACACCGGCGGCCACAACCTAAAGCCCGCAGGATCGATGCTCAATATGCACGCGGATATGGCCGGGAGTGCAGTCGTATTGGGCACACTCTTAGCCCTCTGCGAAGCGGGCTATCCGCATCCGGTGGATGCCTGGCTGGCGCTGGCCGAAAATCGAATCGGCCCAGAGGCCTATACGCAGCAGGACGTCGTCACGTCTTTAAACGGAACCACGATCCAGATCGTTCATACGGATGCCGAGGGCCGCATGGTGCTGGCCGACACACTCGCCCTCGCCGCGCGTACTCGTCCCGCCGCGATCATCGACTTCGCCACATTAACGGGGGCGTGCGTCAGTGCGCTCACGGAGCGGATGTCCGGCTTCTTTACAAATCGTCCAGAGCTGCGTGATGTGGTCGAATCGGCCGGCACCGCAGCTGGGGAGCGGATGCACGGATTCCCCATGCCGGACGATTTCGACGACGACTTAGACGCACCCAGCGCAGACATTCTGCAATGCCTGATCGGCGGCAAAGGCGACCACATCTACGCCGCTCGGTTCCTCAGCCGCTTCGTACCCGCCGACATTCCTTGGGTACACTGCGATTTGTCGTCGGCTGAGCGGACGGGAGGGCTTGCGCACGTGCCGCACACGATTACAGGGTTCGGCGTACGATTCGCACAGGCGCTGTTGGAATCCACCGCCTTTCAACAAACGATTACTGACTAAAGAGCGCCGATATGCAACTTACGATTCTTCGGCCCGACGATTGGCACCTGCACTTGCGCGATGGCCAAGCCCTGAACGCCGTTGTGCCACACACAGCCCATCGGTTTGGGCGCGCTGTCGTGATGCCCAATCTAAAACCACCCGTCACGACCGTCGAAGCAGCGCGCCTTTATCGTGAACGAATCCTCGCGGCCCGGCCGTCCGGTAGCCACTTCGAACCGTTGATGACGCTCTACCTCACCGACGCGACCAACGCTGCAGAAATTAAACGTGCCAAAGCGAGCGGTTTCGTACATGCCGTCAAATATTACCCAGCGGGCGCCACCACGAACTCAGACGCGGGCGTCACAGGATTGGAGCGGGCATACGACGCGCTAGCGGCACTCGAAGAGCACGACCTCCCACTCTTGGTCCATGGAGAAACCACCGACCCCACGGTTGATATTTTCGACCGTGAAGCGGTTTTCATTGATCGTGTAATGAAGCCTGTCTGCGACCGATTCCCTCGCCTGCGCATTGTGTTTGAGCATGTGACCACTCGTGATGCCGTGGACTTTGTCCGATCGGCAGGCCGACGTATTGGCGCCACCATTACGCCTCAGCATTTATTGTTGAATCGCAACGCGCTATTTCAGGGCGGCATTCGACCACACAACTACTGTTTGCCGGTACTGAAGCGCGAGCTTCATCGTCAAGCATTGGTAGAAGCAGCGATTTCGGGTAGCCCGCAATTTTTCCTCGGCACCGATAGTGCGCCGCACGCTCGCCATACCAAGGAGACCACCTGTGGTTGTGCGGGCATTTATTCCGCCCATGCGGGCATTGAGTTGTATGCCGAAGCATTCGAGGCCGCCGGCGCTCTGGACAAGCTGGAAGGGTTTGCGAGCATGTTTGGCGCTGATTTCTATGGTCTCCCTCGGAACACAGACTCCATCACGCTGATCCGAGAGTCCTGGTCCCCACCGGCAAGTTACGGTTTCGGCGACCACGAACTGGTACCCTTCCGCGCCGGCGAGACCATCGCTTGGTCACTGCGCGACGACACCCAAGGCTGAACGGATCAAGATGAACGACCACTACGAGATGAGAGAACGCTTTCGGGGATTCTTACCCGTGGTGGTAGACGTTGAGACCGGTGGATTTCATGCCAACACCGACGCGCTATTAGAAATTGCGGGTGTAATTCTGTCGCTCGATCCAGATGGCTTATTGCGGCGATCAGAGACCTGGCGCTTTCACGTGCAGCCCTTCCCGGGTGCTCGCATGGACCCGGCGTCTCTCGCCGTCAATGGCATCGACCCACATCATCCGTTGCGACCCGCGTTGCCGGAGCGTGATGCCCTCGGCCGGCTCTTCAAAGAAGTGCGTACGGCCATCAAGGACACGGGCTGCACGCGCGCCATCTTGGTGGGTCACAACGCAGCGTTTGACCTTGCGTTTCTGAATGCGGCGGTGGCGCGCACGGGGATCAAGCGCAATCCGTTCCATCCGTTCAGTTGCTTCGACACGGCAACGGTGGCCGGTGTGGCTTATGGCCAGACCGTGTTATCCAAAGCGGTTGTGGCGGCGGGATTGCAGTGGGATCGGGAGTCCGCACACTCGGCCCGCTATGACGCCGAGCAGACAGCGGACCTGTTCTGCGACGCCTGCAATCAATTTAAGCCGATTTACGACCAAGCACGCCGCCGAATGGCACGCGCATTGGAAAAAGGTGAAATCCGGGAGACGTCCGGCGACAGCCACATGGAGCCGTCGCCGGAGCCGGAAGACAGCTAATCAGCTGACCGCGCCGGCCTCTTCGAGGGCCTGCTTAAGCTCACCCGAGTGATACATCTGCAGCGCGATGTCGCAGCCGCCGAGTAGCTCTCCCTTGAGATACAGTTGTGGATAAGTGGGCCAATTGGAGAAGCGCTTCAATTCCTCGCGCAACTCCGGATCTTCGAAAATATTGACCGCATGAAAGTTAGCCTTCAGCGCGTTGAGCGCTGCCACGGCCTGCGCTGAGAATCCGCACTGCGGGAAGTCCGGGGTGCCTTTCATGAACAGAACAACCGGAGCGCTGCTCAGGTGTGTCTGGATTCGCTCGGTGACATTGATATCGCTCACGGTCTCAACCTCCAAAAATCAACGGTTATTCTGTGCACTTGACGGTGCGGCAGGCGGCGCGCCTAACCGCCTCTCATCCGAGGCCCGAACGACGGCCCAGCGTCGCTCTGGGTCCATTCTCAGCCACCCGGTAATCTCGTCTATCGTTCTAAAACAGCCAAGACACCATCCCTGCGGGCCTAGGCTACAAATGCCGATACATGGAGACTTGGGGCTTAACGAATTCATTTTCAAGGAAAATCCCACCCAGACGAACACGATCAGACTGGGTTGAAGGGGTTGCGGTAAACCCCTATTCTACCTAAGCCAAGCGGTTGGGGTTACGACCGCTGTCATTTCATTCTTTCAAGGGGTTTCTACACCGATGAATCCACTCAATACCGTCAAGGGCTCGATAGCGACGGGCGTGGTGCTGGCCGTTGTCATCGCCGGCATCCTCTCTGGCACCGTGAGTTTCAATCACTTGGCGTTTACGCGCTGGCTGCACCTCGTCGCCGGCGTCATGTGGATAGGCTTGCTGTACTACTTTAACGTAGTCCAGATGCCGGGCCTCGCGGCCGCTGCCGCTGATCAGGGCGGCCCGGGCGGCGCGGGTATCTCCAAGTACATCGCACCACGTGCGCTGCTCTGGTTCCGCTGGGCTGCCGTTGTCACCTGGCTCTCGGGCGCTGCATACCTCCTGCACACCGGCGTGCTCGTCAAGGCGTTCACCTTGGCCGAAGGCTCCCGCGTGATCGGCGTGGGCGCATGGCTTGGCAGCATCATGCTGTTCAACGTCTGGGTGCTGATCTGGCCGAACCAGAAAAAGGCGCTGGGCTTGGTACAGGCGACCGATGCGGAGAAGGCGACGGCACGTCGCGTAGCCATGTTGGCCTCGCGCACCAACTTCCTCTTGTCGATCCCAATGTTGATGTGCATGGGCGGCCAGAATCACGGTCTGCCGTTCTAAGCTGCGAGGCGGACCCGCCATGGCGGGTCCGCCTTTACTCCACCCACAGGGTGGAACCGATGATGTTTGCGTCCGGGCCGGTTACCCTATAGCCATGGACCTTACACTGCCCCCCGACATCGACTTAACGGTCGCCAGAGCCCTCGCCGAAGACATCGGCAGCGGCGATCTCACTGCCAATCTTGTTCCGGGCAACGCCCGAGGTTTGGCGCGCGTCATCACGCGAGAAGCTGCGGTCCTATGCGGCCAAGCCTACGTCGATGCGGTTTACACCGCATTGGACCCGACCGTGCGCGTCACGTGGCACGCAACCGATGGCGAACTTGTGGCTGCCAACCAGTTGTTATTTGAAGTGGAAGGTCCGGCTCGAGCGCTGCTCACCGGCGAGCGGAGCGCGCTCAATCTGCTTCAGACCCTGTCCGCCACCGCGACGGCGGCGCATACATATGCCGCGGCTTTGGAAGGAACGGGCTGCCGCGTGTTGGATACACGCAAAACGATTCCAGGTCTGCGCCACGCGCAGAAGTATGCCGTCAGATGCGGCGGTGGTAAAAATCATCGCTTGGGTCTTTATGACGGTATCCTGATTAAAGAAAACCATATCGCAGCGGCCGGCTCGATCGGCGCTGCTGTCGCGACCGCTCGCGCACTATCGCCCCATGTACCCGTGGAAGTCGAAGTGGAGACGTTAGAGGAGCTGGAGGCCGCGTTCGCTGCAGACGCCGACATGGCTCTACTAGATGAGTTCAGCCTTACCGATCTGCGCACGGCAGTACGGCGTAATCAACAGCGGACACATCCCCTCGGATTAGAAGCATCGGGTGGCGTAGACCTCACCACGATTCGAGCGATTGCAGAGACAGGCGTTGATTTCGTTTCGGTGGGCGCCATCACAAAACACATTCGCGCAGTGGATCTGTCCATGCGACTGACGCTTGTCAGCTGACACGAGGGACCTTCAGGATTTGAGGCCGAAACCTTGGTCCACACTGGTCGCCTGAATCTGCTGCGGATGCGCAACACCATAGCCTTGCGCGTAATCGACTCCGAGCGACTTCAGAACCGCAATAATTTCTTCGTTCTCGGCAAATTCGGCGATCGTTTTCTTGTTGGTCAGATGGCCAATTTCATTGATCGTTCGAACCATCTCACGATCAATTGGATCGCGTAGAATTTCTTTCACGAAGCTTCCATCTATTTTGAGGAAGTCGATTGGGAAGTGTTTGAGATAGCCGAACGAAGACAGGCCTGTTCCAAAATCGTCTAGCGCAAATCGACAGCCAAGCTCTCGTAGCGCCTGAATAAATCGGGTCGCTTGGGAATAGCTGGCAATTGCCGCTGTTTCGGTAATTTCAAAACAGATGCGATGCGGATCAATACCCGTGCGATGGAACAACTCAATGACGAATGGCAGGAACTTGTCGTCGGTCAGGCTCTGACCCGACAGATTGATGGAACACATCGACAGTTTGTCTCGCTCATCGGCTTCAGACACGAGCCAGCGGAAGGTGTTCTCCACAACCCAACGATCAATCGACGGCGTGATGGCGTAGCGCTCGGCAGCCGCAATGAAGTTGTCCGGAGTCACTACTGTCCCCTGCTCATCGCGCATGCGCAGCAAGATTTCGTAGTGAAGCCCCGACTCCTCATCTTGCAGAGGGAGGATAGCTTGGCGGTACAACTCAAACCGCCCCTCCTCTAGCGCCGTGGTGATTCGCGCAGCCCATTGCATCTCACGACGCCGACGCATCAAGTCGAGGTCATTTTCCTCGAAACAATGCACGCGGTTTCGTCCCTGCTCCTTGGCTGCTTGCGCCGCCGAATCTGCTGCAGACAGAACCGACGCAGGGTCGTTGTTCAATCCCGTCAACGGAACAACGCCCACGCTCGCTCCGAGACGGAAGTTACGATCTTCCCACTGGAACCGGTTCGTCGACACCGCCTCTCGCAGCGTCTCCGCGATACGCATCGCCTCATCCAAAGAACAAGCCTCGAGCAAGACGGCGAATTCATCGGCGCCGAGCCGCGATAGCGTGTCACGCCAGCGAATCTTGGATTTGAGCAACTGCCCTACCTGCGCTAGCAGCGCATCGCCAGCCGCATGGCCACAGGTGTCGTTGACGATCTTGAACTGATCAAGGTCAATGAAACAGAGCGCATAGGCACTTTCTCGGGCCTTAGCGCTCGCGAGTGCCCGCTCGAGTCGCATCTCGAATTCACGGCGGTTCACAAGGCCCGTCAGCGCGTCGTGGCTCGCGTGATAATTTAATTTGCGGTTTAGTTCTCGTGATTCACTGACGTCATGAAAAACGAGCACGCCACCGATGACGAGCCCCTGCCCATCCTGAATCGGGGATGCCGTGCTCTGGAGATACAATTCATTACCGTCGCGCCGGATGAACAACGACGGCCGACCCGACTTCACGGGTCTTGCCCGACGCACGGCCGCCGCCAAGGGACTTTCAATCGGCTCGCAGGTTTCCTCGTGGAACGAACGGAACACCTCGTCGACCGGACGTCCCATGGCTTCATCCAGGCTCCAGCCCGTGAGTTGTTCCGCAACCGGGTTCAGATACTCGATGCGCGAATACTCATCCGTCGTGATCACACCGTCGCCGATGGATCGCAGAGTGATCTGCGCGCGCTCCTTCTCGCGGAAAAGGGCGTCTTCGTAAAGACGACGCTCCGTCACATCCAGTTCAACGCCAGTTAAACGGCTCAAAACACCGTTCGCCACTTCCGCGCGGGCCCGGGACAACACCCAACGCCAATCTCCATCACGGTGACGGATACGGTGCGTGCTCTCGAATAGATCGGTTCGTCCCGAAACGTGTTCACGAATACCTTCCGACACTCTCGGCAGGTCATCCGGATGGATCAGTTTCGTCCAGTCTGGGGATCCCTCCAGCTCGTCAGGCGCATAGCCGAGCATCGCTTTCCAGCGCGGCGAAAACCATGTGCGGCGTGTCACCGCATCGTAGTCCCACACCCCTTCGCTTGAGCAGGCTTCCGCCAGCGACCCGCGCGTCCGCAGTTGGGCCACCTCGGACTCCAAAGCCACGCGTTCTAGACCGGTGGCGAGACTGCTCCCGATCAATTTGAGCAGTAAGTGGAGATTCACATCCCATGAAGTGCAGGGACCTGCAGTCGCGAGCCCAAGAAAGCCCTGTGGGCGCCCAAGGACCGCAATCCCAACCAACAAGACTGACCGCATGCCCAATTCGCCGAAACGTTGGGCCTCCGCAGCCTGCTCTCGGCGCGCCCTGAGGGTATCGCGTAGTTCAAACAAGCGATTAGCGCCGAGTCGATCGCGCACCCACGGCAATTCCGCCAAAGCCAGCCCACGCAGCACTTCCGGCGAACAGGCAACAAACAGCCCTTTGGAGACTTCCAAGCTTTCGATGGAGCGACCGGCACTGTCATAAGCGGCGTAGAAGGCGGTATCCGTTCCGGTGGATTCCCGCAGCAGGTCCAGATCATTACGCAGTGTTTCCGCGGCATTAGCGGCGGTCAGCGACTGCAAGTCGATGGCGATCTTGGTACACGTCACGTCAAGCCCGAGACCGGCACGGGTCGCTGGCGATGCCCAGCGCTGCGGCGCGAGCACATCCGAAGCCGTCAAACCACGGTCATTCAGGACCATCCCCATCGACATTCCCTTGCTGCCCCCACCCGTTTGAATACTGACTTCAATCCGATGGTCTCCCCCATCGTGGTTATTACTTCAGCATATTGCGACGCATTCTGTCACGGTTTTCTAGATGTAATTTATAACCGCCTGATTTTAAATATAAATATGCTGACTTTGCGTCTTTAAAACGAGATCTCTAGAGTACCGGCATGATCAAAAACTCCTCGTCTGCGGCTTCCCATGCCCACGATAGCCACCACGGCGACCATCGCGCTCACAGCCAAGGGCACGGGCACGGGCACCATCATGGACACCCCTCCGCAACCTCGAGGCTGGGAATCGCGTTCTGGATCATTGGCGCGTTTACGATCGTCGAGGCGTTCGGGGGTTGGTGGTCAGGCTCGCTAACGCTGCTCGCTGACGCGGCCCACCTCTTCGTTGACACCCTCGCGCTCGCGCTGGCTTATGCGGCCCACCACATGGCCCGGCGACCGGCCTCCCGCCATCGCTCATTTGGGCACAGCCGTGCGGGCGTACTGGCCGCCTTCGTCAACTCATTGGTGCTTCTAGGAATTGTGGCTGCAATTGTCATCGAAGCGGGCTGGCGGCTAGCCCATCCGCAGCCGATCCAAGCGGGTATCGCGCTCGCCATCGCCAGCGGTGGCATTTTGGTAAACCTTGTGATGGCCGCCGTCCTGCATGACGACCACGGCGATATGAACATGCGGGCGGCCTACCTGCATGTGTTGTCAGATCTTTTGGGTGCAGCGGCAGCAGCTGGCGCCGCCTTAATCGTGATGCAGACGGGTTGGTTACCAGCGGACGCCTGGCTATCCCTGTTCGTCACCGTTCTAATCGCCCGCAGTGCCTGGCCCCTGCTCGTGCACTCAGCGCACGTCCTGCAGGAAGGCGCGCCCGCTGGTTTTGATGCCGACCATCTCGCTGCCCGCTTGGTCGTCGCCGTCCCAGGCGTTCGCGATATTCACCACGTACACGCCTGGTCGCTGACGCCATCCGAACCCTTGCTGACGCTACATGCTCACCTTGAGCCGACGACGGACCCGGCCACAGCGCTCGCCGCGATGAAGGCCATCATCGTTTCGGAATTTGGTATCCGACACTCCACGATTCAGGTGGAATCGGACGGCTGCGCGGATGGGGACCATCCTTGCGGTCAGCCAGCGGCATCCCGCGCCAGCCGATAGAGTGCTTTCAGTTCGGCATCAATCTCTTTCTGTAATTGCTCGGTGAGTGCCGCATCAATGCGCTTTGGCACATAACGCGGTGCGCCGACCGTGATGGTGATCGTCGAAAAGGGCTTCGGCAGTACGAAGCGATCCCATTTGCGAAACAACCACGCCCGACTGGCATGGAAGGACAAGGCCACGATGGGCCGCCCGGACAATTGCGACAGCATCACCGCGCCGGGCTTGCATTCAAAGGCTGGGCCCGTGGGTCCATCCACGGTAATCGCGGGCGAAATTCCTTTCTGTAGCGCGACGTAATAATCACGCAGAGTACGAGCGCCGGTATGACTCGACGACCCGCGAATCACATAACAGCGGTGTCGTTGCGCGATGCGCGCGGGTATCTCCCCATCGACCGAGGGGCTGATGAGAAAACCCGGGTCAATGCCAATCCGACGCAAACCGATCAAATACTTTGTCAGAAACAGTTGATGCTGATGCCAGTAGACCGGAATGATTGGACCGTCTTTCAAACCCTCCACCGCATGCTCTTCACCCACGACGCATCGGATTCGACAGGTCAACCAAAAGAACCGGATCAGCATTAAGCCAATCGGCGTCGCCAACCGGTACAACCAACGTCGCTGCGCCGTCATCTCGCGACCGAGATACGGTTCATCGGCAGAGGAATTCGGTGTTTTTGGGTCGGCCGGGGTGGTCATAGGACTCCTCAGGGAGCCGCGATTCTGCTGGGTTGAGCCGTTGCCAGCAACTCCACGAGCGACTGGACGGTATGGCGGATCACGGGGATAGCTTGATCAGACCAGGGTGCCGTCTGGGCGCACCAGCAGATTTGCTCGGCCTCGAGCGTGACTGGCCGTAAAAAGATCCTGTGCGCGCCCCACTGGGCTTCGGAAGGCGTCAAGAAAGAGAGATCCGTCAGCCCCCGCAGACCGATACCGACTGCCTTCAGAGCGGCCTCTACCCGCATCCAGGCATCAGTTGCATCTAATCGCCCATCCAGCACCGCATCACGCAGGCCAGCTGGCAAGACCATTCGCAGGTCTTCCGGGGAAGCGGAGCCCGGTTCCTCGACATCGACCCCCACCGGCGCCTGCTCACCGATCAGCACAACCACGTGGCTTGCCGCATGCGACACGCTGCAATACGGGCCGCCAGGCCATCGCGGCGGGCCGTCGGGCGGGTAAGACACCTCTTCTGGGGACAGCATCCACCCCGCAGAGCGCGCTGCACCGATCAGCAAGGCGCTCGCCAATAGGCGATGAAGGCGGTCCTCAGGTCGCGCTTGGCGCCGCACGGCCGTCAGCCTATCCACGGGAAGGCCGCGACTGAGGGCCGCCTCCAAAGCATCGGTCGGCTGCGCCGATACTGCAACGTGATGTAAACTCGGCAATTGTTCCACGTTCTCCGCCAACGGCACCGCAGCCATGCCCCGAAACCTCGATCAGCATAGCGCGAGCCCAGTGCCCCCGCCGCTCGATCCCGACGCTTTTGACGTCGGCTCCACCGAGGATTCTCTCGCTCGGCTGGAGGCGGCGTGCAGCCGATCCGGCGATTTGTTCCGAATCCATGCGCCCGGCCGCAGCGCCGATACGTGGATACTGAACAATCCGGCCGATATCAAGCGCGTTCTGGTGACGAACCACCGCAATTACACCAAGGGCATTGGCCTTGATCGGGTGCGCATCCTGCTCGGTGACGGCATCATGACCAGCGAGGGCGACCTGTGGCGGCGCCAGCGCCGCATGATCCAGCCCTTCTTTCACCGTCGGGTTATCGAGTCGTTTGCTGACACCATCGAAACCGAAGTCGCGCGACGTATGGACCTGTGGGCAACCGCTGTTGCCGCTGCAGAACCGATCTCCATTACCTCGGAGATGAGCGAACTCACGCTCGAAATCATCTTGCGGGGTCTATTTGGCGAAGACCTCGAGTGGCTGACCGAGCGCATGGGACAGAATCCCTTCGCGCTCGTCACGGAGCACGCCGCACGCGATCTGCAATTCGCCTATCGGTTCCGCAGCCTCGTTCGCCTGGTTGGCGAACTGGTTACCCGGCGTCGGACAGAGCATCTGGATCGACATGACTTTCTCGGCATGCTGATGGCAGCACGCGACAAGGAAACTGGCGAACCGATGCCGGATCGCGAATTGCTCGATGAAGCGATGACGCTCGTCGTGGCCGGCCATGAGACGAGCGCCAGCGCGCTTAATTGGACGTGGTACCTGCTCGCAACCCATCCGGAGGCCTTCGATCGTGTGGCTGCTGAGGCGAGCCAACTGGATCCCGACGCCCGACTGACTTATGCCGAAGCTGAAGGGCTGCGCGAAACGCGCGCTGCCATTCTCGAAGCGATGCGCCTCTATCCGCCGGGCTGGATCCTCAGCCGCCGGACGCTGACCGACGATGTGCTCTCGGGGCATCGGATTCCGGCGGGAACGGATGTCATGCTCAGTCCTTATCTCATCCAACGGCATCCCGCCCACTGGGATGCACCGGATGCTTTTCGGCCCGAACGATTCTTAGACGACGATCCGCGCGATCGTTGGATCTACATCCCGTTTGCAGCGGGACCCCGACACTGCGTCGGTGAGAACTTCGCAATGTATGAGATGACCGTCCATGTTGCTCGCGTTGCCGCCCGTTGGCGTATGGAGTATCTGGATGAAGGCCCGCTGGATATCGAAGCGGCAATCAATCTGCGGACACGTGGCGATCTGCGGATGCGCTTGCACCCACGTTGACGCCTAGCGTCTGCACGGAATAAACGAATGGCTAACGACACTCTGATCGATATCCTTGAGGCGAATCGCGACGTCGAACGCGCAATTCATTACCTCGAGGGCGAACACGATCGCCGAACGGTTCCATATGGAACGCTGTATCAGAATGCCTTGGGCATTCTGGGTCATCTGCAGGCCGCTGGCGCCACACCTGGCGATAAGATGATCATCTTCTTGAACAGCAACCAGCACTTCATCGAGGGGTTCTGGGGCGCGCTCGCGGGCGGCGTCATCCCCGTCCCCTTGGCGGTTGGGATCTCCGATGAGCACCGCCACAAGTTACTGCGGATCGCTCGCAAGCTGGGCAATCCGCTGCTGTATACGGATCGCCGAAATCTGGAGCGCATCGGCGCTTTTGCCGCGACGGTTGGCGAGTCTGAGACCTTTGCGCGGCTGGAACAGCGCGCGGTACTCATTGAGAATTTGGGCGACCTGTCGCGATTAGGCACCCCAGTGCGCCCGCGAGCAGAAGACACCGCTTTTATCCAATTTTCATCGGGCTCAACGAGCCTTCCAAAAGGCGTCGTGCTCACCCACGGAAATGTCGTGGCCAATCTTCGTGGCGCGACAGCCGGTGCCCGCTTCTGCGCGGAAGACGTCTCTCTCAGCTGGATGCCGCTGACGCACGACATGGGACTGATCGGCAAGCACATCTTCATGTTTGCCAATCGAATTGAAAATCATTTGATGCCGACCGAACTATTCATTCGGCGACCGCTGCTGTGGCCCAAATTCGCATCGGACGTCCGTGCCACGATTTTATCGTCACCGAACTTCGGATACCGGCACTTCTTGAAAGTTCTCGATGGTCGCCAACTGGAAGGCGTCGACTTGTCTTCGGTTCGCCTGATCTTCAATGGCGCGGAACCCATCTCGGTCGCGCTGTGTGATGAATTTATGGACCACATGGCCCCGTATGGTCTTGCGCGCAGCGCCATGTTCCCGGTTTACGGATTGGCGGAAGCCACCTTGGCGGTCACGTTCCCGGCGCCCGGGACCATTTACACGCACCAATGCTTCAATCGTCACCAACTCAATCCGGGAACTCCTGCCGGCATCACCACGGCTGACTCTCCAGAGGCCCTGCCACTGATGAATGTCGGTCGGGCGATTCCTGGCACGTCCGTCCAAATTGCCGCGATGGACGGCGGCGCCGTTGCTGACGGCGCTGTGGGTCGGATCCTGATTCGTGGCGCCAACGTCACGCACGGTTATTTCGAAGATCCCGTCGCCAACGAACGCGCAATTGATGCCGAGGGCTGGCTCGATACAGGCGATCTCGGCGTCATTTGCAATGGCGACTTGTACGTCACTGGACGCGCCAAAGAAATTATCTTTGTGAACGGCCAGAATTACTTCCCGCATGATCTCGAAGGCATCGCGCAACAGGCTGATGGCCTCGAACTTGGGAAAGTCGTTGCTGCCGGATGTCGCCCAGCCGATGCCGAGGGCGATGAACTGACCTTCTTCGTGCTGCATCGAGGCACTCTGGAAGAGTTCCTGCCGATCGCGCAGGAAATCACCCGACTGGTCAACGAGCATGCCGGCCTTGAGGTAGCGCATGTTGTCCCGGTCAAACGAATTCCGAAGACCACCAGCGGAAAAATCCAACGCGTTGCTCTAGAGCAAGCATTCGTCGCCGGTGAGTTTGCCGAAGACCTGCGCGCGCTCTCGGAACTGCGCAATCGCCAGCACAGCCATCGAGATGCCGGTGGCAGCCTGGAAGTCACTATTCTCGCTATCTGCGCCGAAGCGCTCGCTGGAAAATCCGTTGAGCTTGATGACAATCTTTTTGAAATTGGCGCGAGCTCACTCACGCTGATTCAGATTCACGAGGAAATTGATCGACAGTTCCCGGGAGCCATTGACCTAACGGAGCTCTTTGACTATCCAACTGTGGCCCAACTCGCGGCACACCTCGAGACCAAAGTCGGTAGAACCTAAAACAACAGCGCGTAGTTATGGGGCATTCGGACATCGATTCACATCTGAATCTGAATAGCTGGCCGGGCCGGTT
Source organism: Gammaproteobacteria bacterium (assembly GCA_947455595.1). GTDB lineage: Bacteria > Pseudomonadota > Gammaproteobacteria > Steroidobacterales > Steroidobacteraceae > CAIKZZ01. The sequence continues at coordinate 51,579 of CANGOP010000013.1, read as the reverse complement.
GGTCCGATTGCCCACATCATTCCTCGTCGTGATGATCGCGGCACTGTCGCTGACTGTGCTGTACGTTGAGTTGCCCGGCCGACCCCTCATACTGCATTCCGTGCAGAAGCTGGGACATCCGCTGGTCTTCGGCCTTATTACGCTCGGCCTTTTCGTCATCCGCCGTCAGCGACACCCACTGGGTGGCCTAGCCAGCGACTATTTACCGACGCTGCTGATCGCGACTGCTCTTGGATTTATTACCGAAGTTTCGCAAGTAGTCACCCATCGTGATCCCGCCGTGAAGGATTTCATGCTGGATCTGCGCGGAGTCCTATGTACGCTTGCGCTACTGGCGGCATTTGACCCCCGCCTACACCTCCAATCGACGAATCGCAGGGCCCGTGTCGGCTTTCTGGTCCTATCCGGACTGATCAGCGTAGTGACCTTGGCTCCAGTTGGGTGGGTGACGGCCGCGTACGTGCAGCGCGGCCTCAGCGCGCAGACGGTGTTCGCACCCCGCAGTAGTCTCGATCTGCTGCTCGTCTCGCTCACCGATACGTCGCCAGACCTGACCGCTCTACCTACGGTGTACGCACACTCGAATGGCGAGCGCGCGTTACGAGTGCCGCTCACCACGCGCCCGTACTCCGGCGTTTCAATGGACGAACCGCTGAGCAACTGGCGCGGCTATCAGCAGTTGCGGATTGACGTAACTAATCCGACAAAGTTGGAATTACCGCTGCACATTCGGGTTCAGGATCGTGCCCATGACGGGAACTACGCGGATCGTTATGAAGGCCTACAAGTGGTACCACCACAAACTCGGCGCACGCTTGAGATTCCGCTGGCTGATATCGTCAAGGGTCCGTTACATCGCCGCTTGGATCTCAGCCGTATTGGTGCCGTATCCCTTTACAAGATCGGCAGTGAAGGACCGCGGGAACTCTGGTTGAGCCGAGTCGAGCTACGCTGAAGCATCTGGTCGCTGGTCACGGCCGGTGCTAAGTTAACCCCCATCGCATCGCGGAATTGATGCGAAATACTATTTTATTAATTAGGGGGTTTCGATGAATACGCGTGCCTCATGGAGCCGAGCGGCTCGTAGTTGGCCGGTTTTAATCGCCTTTGGATTGTTAATCACGGGCAGTATTGCCTCAGCAAGCGCTCCACCCGATGAAATGGCCGCAGGTTCCATCCGCGGCGCACACTCGGTGCACGGCGATCCCGTCCATATGGGCGCTCGCTCCCGGGTACTGACCGATGGCGTGAAGTCAGCCTCACGATTTGGCGGGCCCGTCCCGGGTATCGACTCGATTCCGAACTTCACCGGCCAATTTCAGGCCACCGGTGTGGATTGGAATGGTCAGCCGCAGTCGAACTGGTCCTACGCCATGGTCGGCCGCTCGCCAGCCCGCGGCGGTACGACCAGAATCCGTGCACCCGTTATCCCAGTCTCCGTTGATCTGCTCGACGCACAGGGGAATCCGCGTTTTAGAAACGGCGTACGGTTGTATTCCGACGCGACTCAATATGTACGCTCCATATTGGATTCGCCGATATTCGTCCCCGCTCGATTCCCGGGCAGTGAAGATCCCCTCCAATACAACGACGCCGTGCAGCGTGCTGAGTTCTATTCGGCCAAGGGCGAAGGCTGGCACACCCTCCTGACGCCCGCCGTCGGCAAACCGCTCGTCATGAGCATTTCTCAGGATGCCGCGTGCGGCACCGTCAACTCGGACGGATCCGCAGGGCACTGCAATTATCACTATGCATTGAATGCCGATGGTTCCTGCTGCTTCTATATTCTCGTCGACGACGCAGCCTTCACCGGCCTCCTGTTCCCCAGCACTGCCGTTGATAGCTCCACGGTAATAGGTGCAGCTGAAGTATCCGGCGATATGAAGACCACGGACATCACATCGTTCATCTTCCCGGACACGTACCTATACGTCGATACGCCGGGAAATTGCTGCATCCTCGGGTACCACAGCTTCGACTACGAGCCGGGCGCAACGGCCGATGCGTTGCCCCGTTTTTACGTCATGGACTATTCGTCATGGGTCACACCCGGCATCTTTGGCGATTCGTTCGCTGACATCACCCCGCTCAGTCACGAGTTGTCGGAAATCTTCAATGACCCGTTCGTGGTGTTCGACGGCACGACGAATGCCACTCCGTGGTGGCTATCGCCCAATGGAAATTGCCAAAATAACTTGGAAGATGGTGACGTCATCGAGGGACTGCCTAACGCAACCTATCCGGTGAGAACCAAAGGCCACGTGTATCACCCACAGAATGAGGCACTGCTGCCGTGGTTCGCGTTCCAGAGCCCATCCCGGGCGCTCGGTGGCGCGTATTCGTACCCAGACGCCTCGGTGTTGACGTCCCTGTCGGTTCCCCAGAATGCGGGATGTTCGGCACCCCTCTGATGGACCAATAGCCAAATCCCGGGCGTGGAGTCCCACGCCCGGGACGCTTGAGGCGTCGGGCTGAAAAGCCACAATAGCGAGGAATGGTGCCGGTGGAGGGACTTGAACCCCCGACCTCTCGCTTACGAAGCGACTGCTCTACCAACTGAGCTACACCGGCGAAGGGCGCGAAGTATACGAAACCCGGAGACGGCCGGCAACGCGCGCGAACAATCAGTTCGGGCGCGCGCCTTGGCGAAGCGGCTTGGGTAACGCGAAAACCACGTGTTCTTCTCGTCCGGGGACCTCGGTGGCCGATTCCCCACCCCACTCTCGCAGCCGTGCGACCACTTCCCCAACCAAGATTTCCGGTGCGGACGCGCCGGCGGTCACGCCCACGTCCGTGACCCCCTCGAACCAATGGGCATCCAGATCAGCAGCGCCATCCACCAAATACCCGCGCAGGCCGCGCTTTTCAGCGATTTCCCGCAGGCGATTTGAGTTCGAACTCGATTTCGACCCGACCACAATCACGACCTGGCAGATCTCGACCAACTGCTTCACGGCATCCTGTCGGTTCTGGGTCGCGTAGCAAATATCCTCCCGGCGGGGCGCAACCAGCTCTGGGAATCGCGCCTGCAAGGCCTCGACGATTCGCGAAGTGTCGTCGACCGACAAGGTCGTTTGGGTCACAAAAGCCAGGCGCGACGGGTCCGCTACCACGAGCTGCTGCGCATCCTCAATGGTTTCCACCAGATGAATGCGGCCCCCTGCGGCCGTATCGAACTGCCCCATCGTTCCTTCGACTTCGGGGTGCCCGGCATGCCCGATCAAGACCACTTCGCGACCATCGCGCGCGTGGCGCACGACTTCAAGGTGTACCTTCGTAACCAACGGACAGGTGGCGTCGAAAACAGTAAATCCCCGGTGATCCGCTTCGGCTCGAACAGCCTTCGAAACACCATGAGCGCTGAAAATCAACGTCGCCCCTGCGGGCACATCGGCCAGCTCTTCAACGAAGACTGCGCCCAAGGACCGCAGCCTATCCACGACATATCGGTTGTGAACTACTTCGTGACGCACATAGATCGGAGCGCCGAAAAGTTCGATAGCTCGCTCGACAATCTCGATGGCCCGATCGACACCGGCGCAGAAGCCGCGCGGATTTGCGAGGTGGATACGCATTACGCCCTCGGGTGCGGATAACGGCTATCGAGCACGGCATCCATTATCAGCAACGCCGCACCCACTGTGATCGCGGCATCAGCAACATTAAATGCCGGGAACCACCAGGAGTCGTACCAGTGGACGTGGATGAAATCGACCACATAGCCGTAATGGACCCGATCAATGGCATTACCTAGGGCGCCACCCGCTACTAACGCAAGACCCGACGGGACAATCCGTCGGACCACGCTATTCAACTGCTGCAACCACACCGCGATGCCAGTCGATACAGCAACTGCCAGACTTAAGAACAGGTACTTCTGCCATCCCCCAGCGTCATCCAAAAAACTGAATGCTGCGCCGCGGTTATGCAGGCGGGTAATCTCCAGAACCGGAGGGACCAACGGCATGCGCTCAAACAGCTGAAAGCGACTGACCAATGCCGCCTTGATGAGCTGATCCGTGGCGATCGCTGCAGCCGTCAACCATAACCAGCGCAGCTGTCCATAACGCATGTCCAGATCCTCTCTTATGCGTACTGGCGAGATTCGCCAGAGCCCGTCACGTTACCCGCGCACCGAGCGCAGACTTGCGGATGATCCGGCACGCCGCCGATATCGGCACGCTTGTGCCAGCAACGAATGCACTTGTCCTGCGTGCTCGCGACGACAGCAATCCAAACTCCCTCGCCTGCAGCAGCGGCAACAGCCGCAGTGGCGGGCGCGGGCAGCGGATGCAAGTGCACCTCCGAGGTGATCAGCGCAAAGCGCAATTCCTCACCCAGTTTTGACAAGCGGGCATATCGGTCCGAATCGACCCAAAGATCAACAATGGCATCCAACGGACCACCGATTTCACCGCGCACCCGGAGCACTTCCAGTTCACGCGCAACATCTGCCTTGATGGCGATGATCTCGCCCCACGCGACCGAAGCCCCTGCCGTATCTTCAGGGAATTGGTGCCACTGACTCAGGAAAACGGACTCAGGGCGTCCGACCACCGGTGGCATGGATTGCCAGATCTCTTCAGCCGTAAACGACAGGATAGGCGCCAGCCAAGCGACCATCGCCTCCGCGATGTGCCAAAGCGCGGTCTGCGCTGAACGACGGGCATGGCTACCTTTGCTCGTCGTATACAGACGATCCTTAATGACATCCAGATAGAATGCGCCCAAGTCTACGACGCAGAAATTGTGGATTCGCTGGTAGATGACGTGGAAATCATAGGTGCGATAGGCGTCCGTGATTTCCTTCTGGACGTCACGAGCGCAATTTAAGGCCCAGCGATCCAGATCTACCATCTCAGCCGGCGCCACGGCATCAGTAGCGGGATTAAATCCGTCCAAATTACCGAGCAAGAATCGCGCGGTATTGCGCATGCGGCGGTAAGAATCAGCCATGCGCTTCAAGATCTCGTCAGAAACGGCGATCTCATTGGCATAGTCGGTCGCTGCCACCCAAAGGCGCAGCACATCCGCCCCAAGCGCGCCAATGACCTTCTGCGGCAGGATGGTATTGCCGAGCGACTTGGACATCTTGCGGCCCTTATCGTCGACCGTGAATCCGTGCGTCAGCACGCCGCGATATGGCGCATGCCGATGGATCGCGACAGAGGTCAGCAGCGAGGAATGGAACCAACCGCGGTGTTGATCCGAGCCTTCCAAATACAAGTCGGCGGGCGCATGAATCTGCGGGAACAGGTGGGCTACGCACCAGTGCATCATCCCAGAGTCGACCCAAACATCCATGACGTCCGTCGACTTCTCATACTGTGCTGCCTCGTCCCCAAGCAGATCTCGGGGATCTAGGTCGAACCACGCATCAATACCGTCAACATCCACACGACCCGCCACCGCCTCAATGAGTTCAACGGTACGTGGGTGTAATTCGCCCGTTTCCCGGTGCAGGAAGAACGGAATCGGAACACCCCACGTGCGTTGACGTGAAATACACCAATCAGGCCGCGTCTCGATCATGCTGTAAATGCGATTCTCGCCCCACTGTGGCGTGAACTGGACTCGACGAATCTCGGCCAGTGCATCTTGGCGCAAGCCTTCGCGCTCCATGCTGATGAACCATTGTGGCGTAGCTCGGAAAATCAGCGGGGATTTGTGACGCCAGCAGTGCGGATAGCTGTGCTGGTACGGCTTGTGCGCAAGCAACACCCCTCGCTCGGCCAGCAAAGCGACCACTTTTGCGTTCGCCTCAAAAACCTGCTCACCGGCAAACAGCGCCGTTGAGGCGAGATAGCGGCCGTCTCCGCCCACCGGGTTATCAACGGGAAGTCCATAGCGCTGGCCGACAATGTAGTCATCCAGACCATGGGCTGGTGCGGTATGAACACCACCAGTACCCGCGTCCACCGTGACATGCTCACCCAAAATGACCGGTAAGACCCGCTCATAAAACGGGTGATTCAATGCCAAGTGCTCAAGCGTAGCGCCCTTCACTCGGACCAATTCGGTGGCCGAATCCAGACCAGCGCGCGCCAACACGTCGCTGAGCAACTCAGCGGCCACGATGAGGATTTCAGCGCCAACATCTGCTAGGACGTAGTCGAGCTCGGGATGGAAGGACACCGCTTGACTGGCAGGCAGCGTCCACGGCGTCGTGGTCCAAATCACCACCGATACGGACTTAGTCAGCCCACTCAGACCCACCCTTTTTTCGAGATCCGTCCGATCGCAGACGAAATAGCGCACATCAATGCTCGGGCTTGTCCGGTCTTCATACTCGACTTCCGCTTCCGCCAAAGATGACCGGCAATCCAGACACCAATGAACGGGCTTGTAGCCCTTGTAGATATGACCTCGCTCAACAATTCGACCAAACGCCCGCAACTGCTGCGCTTCGTAGCCCGGAAGCATGGTCAGGTACGGGTTCTCCCAGTCACCCATCACCCCAAGGCGAATAAAATCGACACGCTGTCCGTCGACCTGCTTGGCGGCATATTGCCGGCAGGCCGCGCGGAAGGCCTTAGCGTCGATCTTGCCGCCGACGCGACCGTGGGTTTTCTCTACCTGGTGCTCAATCGGCAGACCGTGGCAGTCCCAGCCCGGCACATAAGGCGCGTCATAGCCATCCAGCGTGCGTGACTTCACCACGATGTCTTTGAGGATCTTGTTGACCGCGTGGCCGATATGGATCGATCCATTCGCATACGGAGGGCCGTCCGCCAGAATAAAGGTCGGTCGACCCTTAGCGGCCTCGCGCAACTTCCCGTAAATGTCGGCGGACTTCCAAAAGTCCAGCCAGCGCGGTTCGCGATTCGCAAGATCCGCCTTCATCGGGAAGTCGGTCTGCGGCAGATTGATCGTATTCTTGTAGTCCACGGGATTCTCGCTCACGCGGCACGCGCCGCAAGTATCTGGCGTGCGCGCAATGCGTCCGCCTCCATTTGTGCCACCAGTGCTGGCAGCGAATCGAAGCGTTCCTCATCGCGCAATCGCGCAACAAATTCCACCTCGAGACGGCGACCATACAGGTTGCCCGCATAATCAAACACGTGAACCTCTAACAAAGGTTCAACGCCCCCCACCGTCGGCCGAGTTCCTAGGGACGCGACGGCATCGGCCCATCCATCCAGACCGGGGATTCCCCGAGCACGAACGGCATAGATGCCTGACAAATTCACAGCCCGGGGATGCATTCGTAGATTGGCCGTCGGAAAACCCAATTGCCGACCCAATTGCTGCCCGTAGCCCACGCGACCCGAGAGAGAAAATCCGCGACCGAGCAGCTCCTCGGCCATCGCAAGGTCGCCGTCGGTGACTGCGGAACGAACGCGCGTACTGGAGATTCGAGTCTCTCCGCACTGCACGGCAGCTACTTCCGTGACGGCAAACCCAAGTGACGCACCACTCGCCCGCAGCGAGTCCACATCACCGGCACGGCGCGCGCCGTAGCGGAAACCTTCGCCGACCACCACGTGGCGAACACCCAGCGCACCGGCCAAGACATCCGTAGCGAAAGCCTGGGGGCTCATGCCACGCAGTGCCGGATTGAAATTCAGGACGACGAGCTCGTCCACCCCCAATCGCGCGAGCGCGGTGGCCTTATCGGTCACGCGCATCAGACGCCGCGGCGCAGCCGCCGCTTCGAAAACCTCGCGCGGATGTGGCTCAAAGGTCACCACAGCGACGGCTTGATCTGGCTGGGCAGCCTGACGGGCGGTCGCTACAAGCGCCTGATGACCACGGTGCACGCCATCGAAATTGCCAATCGCGGCCACTCTCTCTCGCGGCTCGAGACGACCGGCGTTGTGTCCACGCAGTATCCGCATTCGGGGCGACATTCCGTTTCGATGAATCATCAGATTATACGGGCCGAAGGTCAGAAGGCCTGAGCCCCGTTAACCACAGCACCGCGCCATACACGCCGGCCCCGCCCGCAACACAAGCAGACAGGCGGGCAATCCGCATCCAAGCCGACCAGTGGGTCCAGAGATCCCACGCCCCCGCCGCCCACCACAGAAAGGCACCCATCACGAGGTTTGCGACCAACAACTGCCAGCCCAGCTTTTTCCAGGCGGCGGTCGGCGTGTAGACGCCGCTGCGACGCAGGCCCCGGTACAACAGCCAACAATTCACGTAAGCACCGACGCCAGACGACAGCGCCAAAATCGCATGCGGAACCGGGGCTCCAGCGTAGGCTGCCGGAATCACCACCAACACGTCAAAACCGATCGCCACCGACAGCGCAATCATCCCCATCCGGACGGGCGTGCGCGTGTCCTGGCGCGCTGTATAGCCGGGCAGCAGCACCTTCACAAGACTCAGCCCCATCAAGCCGGCCGCATTAGCCATCAGGGCATAGGCGCTCATGAGAACGTCGTGCCCACCGAAACGACCATAGCCGTTGATCGTCGCAATCAATGGCCCTGCCAGCACAAACAGGGCGACGGATGCCGGAAGGGAAATCACCGACGTGAGGCGCAATGCCCAATCCAACGTTCCATTGAAGCGCTCAGGGGAGGCCTCCGAATGATGAACGGACAAACCGGGCAAAATCACGGTCGCCAGCGCGATAGAGAAGACTCCCATCGGGAATTCGGCCAACCGAACGGCGTAGTACATCCAAGTCAGACTGCCCGTCACAAAGAATGACGCAATCCACGTATCTAACAGCTGCGCAATTTGCGCTACGGATGACCCGAAGATACCCGGCAGCATCAGGCGCGCGATTCGCCGGGGACCCTCTTCGCCATAGCGCCAGCGCGGCCAGCTGAGCAAACCCAGTCGACTGAGACCCCGGAACTGAGCCACCAACTGCATGACCCCAGCGACGAAAACGCCAATCGCCAAGACGACGCCGGGATTGGACGAATGCGGCGCAAGCCAAGCCGCAAAGAAAATCATTACAACGTTTAAAATCACAGGGTTGAACGCTGCCGTCCCGAATCGCCCGTAACTGTTCAATACGCCGGAACCAAGCGCCGTCAGCGAGATAAAAAAGATGTACGGGAAGGTCCATCGGAGCATCTGCGCGGCCAGGTCCGAACGGCCGCCGGCCCCTTCAAAACCCGGTGCAAACAGCATCACCAGAACAGGGGCCGCCACGACCCCGACCGCCGTCACCACAAACAAAAACCATCCGAGGGTACCCATGACGCCCGCGACCAGCTGGTCGACTTCGTCGTGGCTACGCTTGACCCGATATTCGTTCACCACCGGCACGAAGGCCTGTGAAAACGCGCCTTCCCCGGTGATCCGGCGAAGGAAATTAGGGATTTTGAAGGCGACAATAAAGGCGTCCATGAGCGGACTCGCGCCAAACATGCGCGAATAAACCATGTCACGGAGCAGGCCCGTGATCCTCGACAGGAGGGTCATCGCGCCCACAATTGACGTATTTCGAAGGAAATTGCCCTTCATCGGCCGTTTTCCGGGGGTCGAAAGCCGAACTATACCGGCCAGAGGCCCCGCGCGCCGACTAATGCGCAGGAAAAATTGACACAAAAACAAAGGTTCAGCAAAATAGCGGGCTCAGTTACCAAACTACTTTATTTCGGAGCTCGTCCCTTGGCCAACATCAAGTCCGCAGAAAAGCGCGCCGCCCAAGACGTCGCTCGTCGCGCGCACAACAACACCCTGCGTTCGAAGATGCGCACCGCCATCAAGAAGGCGCGCGCCGCCATCGCCACCGGTCAGAAGGACACGGCTGAGGCTGCCCTCAAGGCTGCCACGCCGGTCATCGACTCGATGGTCAACAAGGGCATCGTGCATCGCAACACGGCTGCTCGTCACAAGAGTCGCCTGACGGCGCTCGTGAAGGGACTCGGCGCCTAAGCGCTCGACGACCAACGCAGAGTCAGAGACGGGCCGGTTTAACCGGCCCGTTTTCGTTTACGGGTTACTGCGGGCGGCTTCGGCCGCATCCGAGTCGATTTCTTCGATGCGAGTCATGATCGCCTCGCACAGTTCACGGGTTCCCGCCCCCGTCACGGCCGAAATCCGGAAGACCGGACCCTTGAATCGCAGGCGACGAACGATGTCGCGGCACAGTTTGTCACCCTCCTCGGGCGGCAAGAGATCGAGCTTGTTGAGCACCAGCCAGCGCTCGCGGCTCCACAGATCCTTACTGAACTTCTTTAGTTCCGCCACGATGGATCGCGCATCCTTCACCGGATCAGCCTCCGGGTCTGGTGGCATCACATCGACCAGATGCAGCAACACTCGCGTGCGCTGCAAATGCTTCAGAAAGCGGATGCCGAGACCGGCACCATCCGCAGCGCCCTCGATCAGACCCGGGATATCGGCCATGACAAAACTGCGGCTCATGCCCACACTCACGACCCCCAAATTAGGGTGCAGCGTGGTGAATGGATAGTCGGCGACTTTCGGCCGCGCGGCTGAAACCGACCGAATGAGCGTTGATTTGCCCGCATTGGGCAAACCGAGGAGCCCTACGTCGGCAATGACGCGCATCTCGAGGCGCAAGGTCCGATGCTCGCCAGGCAAGCCCGGCATCGACTTACGGGGAGCCCGATTGGTGCTCGACTTGAATCGAGCATTACCCCAACCACCCTTGCCACCTCGCGCGACCAGAACGGTATCGCCGTCGTTCAAAAGATCGCCAAGTTGCTCTTGCGTATCCTCATCGATGACGGTCGTTCCGACCGGGACCGTGACGTATAGGTCTTCGCCACCGGCGCCCGTACAGTCATTACTGGTACCCGCCTGACCCGCAGGCGCCTTAAAGGTGCGCTGGTAGCGAAAATCGGCCAGCGTGTTGATGCCGGCTTGGGCGCGCAGATACACCGTCCCGCCCAAACCGCCGTCCCCACCGTCAGGGCCACCGTACGGAATGAACTTTTCGCGGCGGAAACTCATGCAACCGCGCCCACCGTGGCCGGCCTGCACCCGAACGAGGGCTTCGTCAACGAATCTCATGGGAGCACTCTACGCCTTCCTGAAACCGGCTGCGCCGGCGGGACCCAGAAACGAAAACCCCGGCCAGAGCCGGGGTTTCCAGACCATCACCAGAATGTCTCGTTATTCCGAAACAATGCTGACGAAAGTCCGGCGCTCAGCGCCCTTCTTGGCAAACGCCACCTTGCCCGCGACCAGCGCGAACAGGGTGTGGTCCGTGCCGATGCCGACGTTGTCGCCAGCCTTGAAGAGCGTTCCGCGCTGCCGAACGAGGATGTTGCCGGCGAGCACTTGCTCACCGCCAAACTTCTTCACGCCAAGACGCTTCGACTGCGAATCGCGGCCGTTCTTAGTAGAGCCGCCAGCTTTTTTATGTGCCATTTCGAATGACTCCTAAACCGAATGCAAATCAGCCGCTGATCGCCGTCACCTTGATTTCGGTGTACGGCTGACGGTGGGTGCCCTGACGCAAGTAATGCTTGCGGCGGCGAAACTTCACGATGCGGACCTTATCGGCCTTACCGTGCGACTGAACCGTGGCGGTGACCTTGGCGCCCGAGACCGTCGGCTTACCGATCTTGACGTCGGCGCCTTCGCCCACGACCAAAACGTCGCCGAATTCGACCGTGGCACCGGCGTCGGCCGGGAGCTTCTCAATGCGAAGGACCGAGCCTTCGTTCACGCGGTACTGCTTACCGCCGGTTTGGATGACCGCGAACATGTTCCGTTACACCTCAAAAGGGGGCCTTGCGACCCCATGCGACCTAGCCCCACGGCCGGTCTTGGGAATCGCGAATTCTAATGATTGCCGAGGGTTGCGTCAAACCCCATTCAGACATTCAGGTTAATAGCCTCTCAAGGCCGGCGCAGAATCAGGTACCATCCCGGCCCGGATGAGCGGACAAACACAAGAACTTGTTGAAATACGGGCACCTGTGAGCGATGACTTGATCGCCGCAGACGCTGTCGTACGCCAAGAACTCGCCAGTGACGTCGTCCTGGTGAACCAGATTTCAGAGTACATCGTTGGTGCCGGCGGCAAGCGACTGCGCCCTCTGATGGCCCTACTGTGCGCCCGGGCAGCCGGGGCACCCGCCGGCGGGGATCATGTCCTCGGCTCTATCATCATTGAATTCATCCACACCGCCACCCTGCTCCACGATGACGTTGTTGACGGGTCTGGACAGCGGCGCGGGCGCTCCACGGCTAATGCAGTCTTCGGCAATTCAGCCAGCGTTCTCGTCGGCGATTTCTTGTATTCACGCGCCTTCCAGATGATGGTTCGGCTTGGTCAGCCGCGGATCATGGCGATCATGGCGGATGCCACCAACGTGATCGCAGAAGGCGAAGTGCTGCAGTTGATGAATGCCGGTGATGCCGGCACCACGGAAAGTCGCTATCTGGATGTCATTTATCGCAAGACCGCGCGCCTTTTCGAAGCGGGCGCACAAATCGCGGCGGTAATCTCGGGTGCCGAGCCCATCATCGAAAGTGCGCTGGCCGCTTACGGCAAGCATCTGGGCAACGCTTTTCAGCTCGTCGACGACTCGCTCGACTATCTAGGGGATCCTGCCAAGCGCGGTAAAAACGTGGGCGACGACCTCGCAGAGGGCAAGCCCACACTGCCGGTCATCTATGCAATCCAACACGGCACCGAGGCGCAACGCGCGCTTCTGCAGCGGGCAATCAATGAAGGTGGCCTTGACGACCTGGGCGCTGTGATCTCGGCGATTGAAACGGCCGGTGGCCTTGAGTACACTGCGCGACTCGCTCAAGGCGAGGCTGATCAGGCCCTTGCTGCTCTCGAACCACTGCCCGAGTCGGTTCACAAAGAGGCACTCAAGAAGCTGGCGGCGTTCGCGGTGAAGCGGTCTTTCTGACCCACTTGCCGCGGAATCGGGGTGTAGCTCAGCCTGGTAGAGCGCTACGTTCGGGACGTATAGGTCGCAGGTTCGAATCCTGTCACCCCGACCATCATCCATTGCACTGTGACAGTCAACGCCGCTCGGTGTCTGCTCATCGCTCGGCAATGAAGCCTAAAGAACGTGCGCTCGGTACAATCGCGTCTTTCGCCACGCCGTGCGGATGATGAAGCCACCAATCCGTCAACCTCTCGATCTGAGGGCCACCAGTCTCATGCTGGCGCTCTGCGTCATTTGGGGCGTGCAGCAGGTCGTCATGAAAAGCATCGCAGTGGAAATCCCACCGCTGATGCAACTGGCGGTTCGCTTTGCAGGTGCTGCTGTAGTCTTCGGGGCGCTCGTGCTCTCACGCGAAGGATGGCGCGGATTCATCGACGGGACTCTACCGAGTGGACTGGGGCTTGGTGTGCTCTTTTCCGGCGAATTCATCGCCATCGGCCTTGCCGTCATGCACACGAGCGCATCCCACACCACGGTATTTCTCTATTCCGCCCCCATCTTTACAGCGCTAGGCGTGCAGATATTTCCCGAAGAGCGACTAACGCCCGGGCAATGGTTGGGCGTTGCGGTGGCTTTTATTGGCATCGTCGTTGCTTTTCTGGGCTACACAACGAAACCCGTCCTTGAAATGCTTCAGGGCGATCTCATTGCAGTCTTAGCCGGCGCATTGTGGGGTAGCAGCAACGTCTGGTTGCGCCGCACTCGAGTAGGTACCGCAGCCACTTACAAGACTATTTTTTATCAGGTCTTCGTTGGCGCCCTTCTCGTCTTCGGATACGCCTGGTTGACGGATCAGACCACCATCCGCTGGACGCCAATGACAATCGTCGCGATGGCCTATCAGACGATCGGCATCGCGATCCTGTCTTACCTCGCGTGGTTTTGGCTTTTGCGACACTATCTGACCTCGCGTTTGATGCTGTTCTCGCTGATGACACCCCTGTTCGCTGTGCTGTCGGGTTGGGCGTGGTTAGGCGAGGTGATTGATCCTCGCTTCGCGCTTGGCACAGCGCTGGTGCTTGGCGGCATTCTTGCCGTCAACGCGCGACAAATATTTCAACGCAACGGATGAGCAACCCATGAGCCATGATACGGATCGAAAGTTCGACACACTGGCCGTATGGGCCGCCGAAGAGGGTCCTTTTCCGCATGGAGCCGCCGTCACTCCAGTGTACGGAGCATCCACCTTCGCGCACGACACGCTCGACGAGTGGCATGCGATTGCCATAGGTCAGGCCGTCGGCCACATCTACTCGCGTAACTCCAACCCAACCCTTGCTGTGCTCGAGCGCAAGATGGCGCTGCTAGACGGCACCGCGGATGCGGCAGCGTTCTCAACGGGCATGGCCGCCATCAGCTCCGCCTTAATGGCACTGCTCGGACACGGCGATCGCGTCGTCAGTATCCGTGACTCCTACGGCGGCACTAACGTACTGTTCGAGGAGTTTCTGCCGCGTTACGGCATTCAAGTCACGCTGTGCGATACAACGCACTTTGAACAAGCCGAGGCTGAAATCGCCAAAGGCTGTCAGGTGGTGTACCTCGAAACACCCACCAATCCGACACTCAAAGTCGTCGACATCAAACGACTCTGCGATGCCGCACACGCAGTGGGTGCGGTAACGATCACCGACAACACATTTGCCACGCCGGTCAATCAGCAACCTGCCCGTTTAGGCAGCGATCTAGTAGTGCATAGCGCGACCAAATTTTTGTCTGGCCATTCCGACGTACTCGCAGGGCTCTTGTCCGGCCGTGCGGACCTGATCAAGAAAGTGCACCACTTTCGGGAAATTGCGGGCGCAACATTGAGCCCCGAGGGCGCGTACGCGGTGTTGCGTGGCATGAAAACACTTGGGTTGCGAATGGCTCGCCACAACAGCAATGCTCAGTCCATCGCCGAGCATCTTGCGGGTCATCCAAAGGTTGACCAAGTCCTCTACCCGGGCCTTCCCTCCCACCCGGGTCACGAGATCGCGCAACGACAGATGTCAGGTTTCGGCGGCGTGCTGTCTTTTGTACCGAGCGGCGGAGATGCTGCGCTTTCAACTGTACTGGACGGACTGAGACTCGCGCAGCGCGCCGCTCATCTAGGCGGGGTGGCAACCACCGCCGGGCCACCAAAAGTGACAAGCCACGTCGAGCTCACGCCCGCAGAGCGTGCAAGAGCCGGCATCCCCGAGACACTCATCCGCTACTCGGCGGGTATTGAAGACGTGGCTGATCTCATCGCCGATCTCGATCAAGCGCTGTCCAGGATCTGACAGCGCCGAACCCTCCTACCCGTGTGGTAGATTCGCCGCCCCTCTCCTTGATGTTTATCATGCTGCAGCCAGACGCCATTTCGCTATCAGCCACCTCCCGCCCACAATACTGGTTGGGCTTCGACACGGGCGGCACTTTCACCGACGCCGCGATTCTCGACGGTGACCGACGGGTCGTTGCGACCGCCAAATCGTTGACCACACACTGGGACCTTTCCGTGGGTATCGCGGGTGCTATTCGCGCGGTGTTGGCCAAGATGCCCACTGAAGGTACGCGTGAGGCTGTGAGCTTAGTGTCGGTGTCGACCACTTTGGCCACGAACTCAGTTGTTGAGAACCGGTTTAGTCCGGTCTGTTCGGTGTTGGTTGGCTTTGATGACGCGATGGTCCAGCGCTCCGGCCTCGTCAACGACGGCATGGGAACAATCGTGCGAGTCGCAGGCGGCCATGACGCCACCGGTGAAGTATTTCAGTCACTCGACGAGGCTGGCGTGATCAGCGCTGTGCGCGAATGTATGGACCGGGTCGATGCATTCGCAGTGTCAGCTCGATTCTCTGTGCGCAACCCGGCCCATGAATTACGCCTCAAAGAGCTCATTCGCGACGTCACCGGCAAATCGGTAACCTGCGCACACGAACTGAGTTCACGCTTAGACGCGCCACGTCGCGCTCTTACAGCAGCCCTCAATGCGCGATTGACGCCACAAATTCGCCAGTTGATCAACGCACTGACCAAGGTATTGTCGGAAGAGCGCATTGATGCGCCTCTGATGATCGTGAAAGGTGACGGTTCCCTCATGCGTGCCGACATCGCATTGGAGTACCCGGTCGAAACTGTCTTGTCGGGACCGGCTGCGAGTGTGGTCGGCGCCGGGTTCCTGACGGGCCTTAAGAATTTTGCCGTCTCCGACATGGGCGGCACGACGACCGACGTCGCGATCGTGGACAACGGTCGTCCACGCGTGAATGCAGATGGCGCTTTGATCGGCGGCTGGCGCACGATGGTTGAAGCCGTCGACGTCAGAACGATGGGCCTCGGCGGTGATAGCGAAGTGGACTTCGACCGGGATCTCAAACTGCGAGTAGGGCCAAGAAAAGTCACCTCTCTCAGTCTATTGGCCACTCAATTCCCGTCGGTTCTGCAAGACCTCAGAACCTTGAGTGTTCAGGACCGTCTACCTGAATTCCCGACGCTGTACGCCCATCGCAATCCGGGCAGCAGTCTGCCTGCACATGCCGATGCTCTCGAGCGACGCGCCTGGGACGGGTTATCAGACGAACCGCGACGCGTCTCGTCGTTTTGTAGCAACCAAACAGGGCTCGCCGCTCTACGACGCCTTGCCGATGCGCGCGTCGCGACCATCGCGGGCTTCACGCCGAGTGACGCCATGCATGTGCTCGGCAACCAGATCAGCTGGTCACGCGAAGCCGCCGAATTGGCCGCCAAAATCCTAGCGATTGCCGAGCGCAATGGTCGGGCGTTGGATAAGACGCCAACTCCAGAAGACATCGCTCGGAGAACTCACGAGCACATCGTACGCGAGTCGGGTCGAATCGTATTGGGGACAGCGCTCGCCCATGACCCCGGCATCGAGCCCAAGAGCGGTCGATGGGGTGTCTTGGGCGATCAATTGATTGAAGACACATTAGCAGGTCGCGCCTTTTCGTCGCTGGTAACCGCCGAAATTGGGCTATCCATTCCGTTGATTGCTATCGGTGCGCCTGTTGCGGCCTACTACCCAGATGTCGCCAATCGGCTCGGGTGCGAACTCCACGTGCCGGAGCATGCTGGTGTTTGTAATGCTGTCGGTGCGGTGGCCGGCGTTGTCTCTGAAACCGTCGACATCGTTGTGAATCAGCCAACCTTCAAGCTCTATCGGGTGCATGACCCAGCTAAGCCCTGTGACTACGGTGATCTAGATGAGGCGATCACCCACGCGGAACGCGTTGCGACAGCGCTCGCATTAGCCGCCGCGATCCGAGCAGGCGCTGCTGAGCCGGCTGTTCGGGTTGAGCGAAACGAACGACGCGCGAATATGGGAGCCGGCGGTGATTATGTTGCCGAACTCACCATTCGTGCGACGGCTACCGGGCGCCCCCTCGCCGGCGCACAGCACTAGAGTATTCACACCATGTCGCATACCGAACATGACGTCATCATTTTGGGTGCCGGCATGTCCGGTATCGCGATGGGCGCGCAACTGCTCAATGCGGGCCGCACGGATTTTTTGATCCTTGAAGAGGCTGATGGCGTCGGTGGAACCTGGTGGCATAACCGCTACCCGGGTGCTCAATGTGACGTACCTTCACATCTGTATTGTTTTTCTTTTGCGCTCAATCCGCGATGGACCCACGTCTATGCGCGAGGCGACGAAATTCAGCGCTATGCGGAAGATTGCGTGACGCGCTTAGGCTTAACCGAGCACCTGCGGTTGGGATGCCGAATACTGTCGGCGGAATTTGATGAAACCCTCGGACGCTGGCTCATCAAAACTGCAAACGGTTGGACAATTCGTGCGCGCCACTTTGTCGCCAGCATGGGCCCCCTACATCGGCCGCGCTTGCCGCCCGATATCAGCTTGTTCAAAGGAACCGTACTGCATACCGCACGCTGGGATCCCCGTGTGGATTTGTCCGGCAAACGGGTGGCCATCATCGGTACGGCCGCGAGCGCAGTTCAAGTGATCCCCGCGATCGTCGGTAAGTGCGCGCAGCTGCATGTTTTTCAACGTACGCCATCCTGGGTCATTCCCAGAGGCGACCGCGCGTATCCGAGATGGATTCAAACGTTGCTCGGTGTCCCGGGCATCGGGCGCCTTTATCGGTGGTGCCTCTATGCTCTGACCGAAGCGACGTTCCCTGCTTTCAAATTGCGTGGGTTCCACCCAAAGTTATTGCGATATATAGCCCTGCGTCACTTATCCAAGCAGGTCCGAGATCCGGAATTGCGGGCAAAATTGACGCCCGACTATCCGGTCGGTTGCAAACGCGTCCTGCTCACGGATGAGTTTTATCCTGCCATCCAGCGCGACAATGTCACGCTACATGGCGCTGCGCAGGGCTTTACCGACGGGGGGGTTCTGGATGGGAACGGCGCACTGATACCAGCCGACGTGATCATCTGCGCCACCGGATTCGATACCCTAGCGCCACTGGGTGCATTACGCATTGCCGGTATCGGAGGGAAAACGTTAGGCGACCGGTGGTCCGAGGGCCCGGAAGCGTACTGCGGAACGGTCGTCGACGGGTTTCCCAATCTATGGCTCTTGTTAGGGCCCAATACGGGTACAGGTCACACGTCGGTGCTCATTCCGATAGAAGCCCAAGCGCAATACGTCGTGAAATGCATCCAGGAGCTGGATCGACGGAAACGGGTGGCCATGGTCATCCAAGCGGAGGCTGTACGCAGCCACAACGCGTCGCTCCAGGAACGTCTCTCAGAGACGGTCTGGGCCTCCAATCGCTGTGCAAGTTGGTACAAAACGACAGACGGACGCGTCCTAGGAACATACCCCGGCTTTATCAGCCAATTTCGGTGGTCGTTAAAATATCCCCGCTTCGCCGATTTCACCTTCTATTGAAAAGATCGCTCCCTTGGTCAGCCTGAACGATCGTATTGCCGCATTTTGGATGACGCTCGAGCGTCTTTCGAGTGGACTGAAAGAGCGATGCGTACAAGTCGGCTCTCTTGAAATCCCCTATCTTGAGACAGGGCACGGCCCTCCTCTCATTTTGATCCATGGCTTCGGCGGCGACAGCTATAACTTTGCCCGAGTCGCGCGCCATTTGCGGCGACGGTTTCGCGTCCTGATTCCGGATCTGCCCGGCTTCGGCAAGGCCACTCGAGCAGCAGAACTTACCTATTCGATAGATTCGCAAGCAGACCGCATTGAACACTTCATGCGTTCACTGGGAATCGAATCGGCGCATATCGGCGGCAACTCGATGGGTGGATTTATCGCAGCGCGACTGGCGCTTCGGCACCCACACCGCGTTGAGTCACTCTGGCTTTTAAATGCCCTCGGCTGTCCTTCTGCTCGCCACTCGCAGATGTACCGGGATTATGAGGAGACCGGGAAACTGGCTTTGATTGTCCATACGGTGCGAGATTTCGACAATCTGATGAAGAAAGTCAGCTATCGCCGAATCTTGATTCCGCGATCGGTCCGCCGCGTTTTTATCGAGCGCGCGCAGCGGGATGCCGCATTGCATTCGGCGATCGCAATGGAGCTATCTGAAAGGGCAATTGCGCTGACCGAACAGAAGGCCCGGGTTACCCAGCCGACCCTGTTGGTCTGGGGGGCTGAAGATCAAATCCTAAGCCCAGATTGCATTCCTGAGCAGAAGCAGGTCTTCCCCAACCATGATGTCATCGTCATGCCTCGCGTTGGGCATCTGCCCATGTTGGAGTACCCACGACGCGTCGCTCTCGACTACTTGGCTTTCTTCGATTCTCGCATCACATCAGATGATGCAGGGCCCATCCGTTCGGCTAACGAGACGAATCGATAACCGCGGCGCTCCAAACCGTCCAGTAATTCGGGCAGAGCCTCAGCGGTATGCCACCCGCGGCCATTGATGTGAAAGATCAGAATATCGCCTGGCTTTACCTTATCGTAAGTTTGTTCAATAAGCGCTGCCGCTTCGATTGCTCGGGCAGGATCGCCCTCTGGCCATCGCCAATGCACTGTTTGATGACCCATCGTCGCCACAACATCCACCGTCCGCGCGTCAGCATGCCCGCCGGGAAAGCGAAACAAGGTCGGCCGCCGCCCAGTCACGCGTTCAATGATGTCGTCGGTTTGCGCAATTTCCGAGCGAATCTCCTCGTCACTTAGGAGTCGCATATCGTGCGGATGACTCCACGAGTGGTTTTCGATACGCACATCTGGCCAATGGGACAGTTCCTCGATCGCCGCCTCATTGTCACGGACAAATCTGCCACTTGCGAATACGGTAACCGGGACGGGGTGGCGACGCAGCGCTTCCAGAATGCCCGCATCCAGATGCATGACCTTCCTCGTCTCGCATGCATCGAAGGTCAACGCAATCTCCTTGGAGCTCGTCGGCAACCGGGTGATAACTGACGACGCGTCGGCAGCCGTCGCGGCCAGCAAGAGGACAGCGAGCGGTCTCACCGAGCCCCCCCCGAGATCCATTCATCTCTCAGGATCGACATCATGAGTCGGTCAACCCGCCGGCCATCCGGCATCACATAGGCACGCCGAAGCGTGCCATCGACCGTCATGCCGACTGCCTGATACGCGGCAATCGCACGTGTGTTGTGCGCGAAGACATCAAGCCAAATCCGGTCGACATCCGGCTCACGGAACACCCACTCGAACGTTGCTGCCAATAGTCGCCTGCCAATACCCTGGTTCGGCTGCGCGACTGCAATTCGCTTGATTTTCGTGCCCTCGTGAACATCACCAAAGGGCTGCAGAATCACGAATCCCAACGGTTGATGAGCTTCATCCCCACCGAGGAGATAGCGCGTGTCCTGACGAGCTGATGCCGCCCGATGCTGATCGGAAGACCATCGCGCAGTGAGCCTTTCGTAGCCGGGAAGCCGCTCGGTCGCCATCACAAACGGGATCTCGCCCGCGCTCATAGCCCAGACGTGCAGTTTACTCGGGATTTTATTCACGGCAGTTCTCGCTCGAGTACCTGCACAGCCTCATTCGGTGTGTCGACCAAGGCATAGAGGCTTGCCGAGTTGGCAAAAAATCCTTCCCGCTCGGCGGTCTCAAAGAGCCCCAACAACGGCGCATAGAACTTCCGTGTATTGACGAGGACGATGGGGTGCGGATGCACCCCGAGCTTTTTCAGGGTGATTGCCTCCAAGAGTTCCTCAAAGGTCCCAACACCACCCGGCAGAGCAATCACAGCTGTCGAGGACGTCAACATTGCATGCTTACGTGCCCGCATGTCCTCCACTACCCGTAGTTCCGACAACGAGTCATGGGCGATTTCGAGACGCTTGAGAAAACCGGGCATGATGCCCACCACACGCCCACCGCGTGACAACGCGCCCTCGGCCAACGCGCCCATGGTGCCCATCCGACTACCGCCGTAAACGACGGTCCGGTTGGAGTCCGCCAACAACTCGCCCAACCGGCTCGCGACCCGCAGGTGCTCGGGATCGGACCCTGAGTTGGACCCGCAATAGACACATACCGACCGCGACAGTGCACTCATAAATGCCCTCATTAACCTGCCGAGCAAAGCCCTAGAATCGGATGCGACGCCGGATAGTTTATCCGCGACATTGCGATGGCGGCTCAGCGTCCGACACGTTGCAGCGCCACCGTTTGCGGGGTAAAACTGCTGGTATGAGCCTTAGCGTACTCGACATCTTTAAGATCGGCATCGGCCCGTCCAGTTCCCACACGATGGGACCGATGAACGCGGCCCGCCGCTTCGTGGGTGACTTAGCTTCAGCGAGCATCCTTGACCGGACAGCGCGAGTTGGCGTCCAACTGTATGGATCGCTGGCGCTAACCGGGCGCGGCCACTGCACGGATTTGGCTGTCCTTCTTGGGCTGGAAGGACACGCGCCGGACACGCTGGAGCCCTCCGCCGTTGAGCCAACGCTACATCGTATTCGCGGCAGTCATCGCCTCCGACTGGGTGGTTGGCACGAAATTGACTTCGACGAACCCTTAGACGTCTTGTGGCATCGGGATCAAATCCTGCCTGGGCATTCCAACGGGATGTGCTTTACAGCGCTCGATAGCGCTGGGAAAGTGATCGCACGCGAGGAGTACTACTCTACCGGTGGTGGGTTCGTCGCACGGGCGGATGAGATGGATGTCACCGAGGGCAACCCGCACGCCGTCCAGTTACCTTATCCATTCGAGTCCGCGCGTGAGTTACTCGACCGGGCGCGCGCCACCGGCCTCGACCTGCACGAACTCGTACTCGCGAACGAAGATGCTTTTCGTCCCCGAGAGGAGACGATGGCGGCATTGCGGCGCATTTGGGAAATCATGCAGTTGTGTATTGAGCGTGGGTTCCATGCGCAAGGCATCTTGCCAGGCGTATTGAAGGTTCGCAGACGCGCGCCCAAGTTGTTTCGGCAACTGACCGAAGCCGCTGCACCATCGCCGATGGTGGCGATGGACTGGGTCAATGCCTACGCGCTCGCCGTGAACGAAGAGAATGCTGCCGGTGGCCGGGTGGTCACTGCACCAACGAATGGTGCTGCAGGCATCATCCCTGCCGTGCTGGCCTACTACCGGCGCTTTGAACCTGGTTCGAGCGATGATGGCGTTATGCGCTTTTTGCTCGTAGGCAGTGCCATCGGCATGCTTTACAAAAAGAACGCATCTATTTCAGGCGCCGAGATGGGATGCCAGGGTGAAGTTGGCGTTGCTTGCTCCATGGCAGCAGGCGGTCTTGTGGCCGCATTGAACGGCACGAATGAGCAGATCGAAAATGCCGCAGAGATCGGTATGGAGCACAACCTTGGCTTAACCTGCGATCCAATCGCCGGTTTGGTCCAAATTCCGTGCATCGAGCGCAATGCGATGGGCGCCGTCAAAGCAATCAACGCGTCCCGACTGGCCATGCGGGGCGATGGAACCCACAAAGTCACGTTAGATCAAGTGATCGCGACGATGCGGCAGACTGGCGAAGACATGTCAGCCGTCTACAAAGAAACGTCTCAAGGCGGCCTCGCCGTCAACGTTCCGGAGTGCTGAGCAACGGCGTCAACCCGTCGCTTGTAGACCCTGAGCAATGCCACTTGTGGATGCCACGAGAGCCTCCAGAAGGACGGGGTCCTCGCAGCCGGACTCGCGCCACCGCCGCAGTAGATCCACCTGCATGAGATGCATCGGATCGACATAGGGGTTACGCAGTTTCATACCCCGCTGTTGGGCCGGTTCGCCGTCAAGCAGGCGATGCTGGCCACGCAATTTCAGCACCCAACGCTCCGTACGCTCGTGCTCCGCTAGGACCAAATCGAAAATGCCGCGCCGCTCCGGAGCGACCAACCCGCTGTACCAACGGGCGATGTTCATGTCAGCGACGGCGAGCGAGAACTCGACTTCGTCCATCAACATTCCGAAGAAAGGCATGCGCGCCATCATTTCTTCGAGGGTTTCAGCACCACCAAGTGCCTCAATGAGGTCTAGACCCGAACCCACGCCGTACCACGACGGTAGGAGATGGCGGCACTGACTCCAAGCGAATGACCACGGCACCGTACGCAGACTCTCAATGCCCGTGCCACCCGGTCGGGCAATCGGCCGAGAGCCAATTTGCATTCTTTCGATCACGTCTATCGGCGACACTTCTTGAAAGTATTCCCAGAAGCCCTTCGTTCCAAATACGAGTCGGCGATAGGCCACCTGACTCGCCTCACTGAGGGATTCCAAAATCTCGACATGCTTTGGCTCAACGTCAATCAGTCCCGCCTTTTGCGAGAGCGTCACGCTCGCTGCGCCAAAAGCCTGCTCAAGTGTCCGCATGGCCAGGGAGCGCAGTGAGTAGCCTTGGTTAATACCGCTTCCCTGCTCGGTTACGCGCAAGACTCCGTGGAAACTGCCTGGTGCAGCGCCCCGCAAGAGTGTCGCAACTCGACTACCTCCTCGACTCGTCGCACCACCGCGACCATGAAACGACGTAAATGCGATCCCATGGCTCCGACACAATTCAGCGATCGACTTCTGTGCGCGGTTCAAGAGCCATCGTGACGTGATCACGCCGCTTTCTTTGTTGCTTTCACCATAGCCGAACATCGCCACTTGTCGTTCGCCACGATGCTTTACGTGCTCTCGATACATTGGCTCTGCCAGCAAATTACGCATCAGCGTGTCGCAATCTGTCAGCACGCTGACTGTTTCGAACAGGGGCGCGACATCCAGCAGCACGGCGCCGGTCTTCTTGTCCGTCATTTCCGCCCAGCGCGCTAGCAGGAGAACGGAGAGAACGTCCTCAACACCCTGAACACCGCCGACGACGTAGTCGCCGGTGGCCTCACGGCCATAACGGTGGCGGGCATGATACAGCTGCTCAAACACGGCGAGCGTCCGGCGCCCTAGCGCGTCAAGAGAATAGGTAGGGCCTTCGTCACGTTCCAAGGCACGACGGATTCTCTCGAGTCTCTCCTCCTGCGTCCGTTCAGCGAACATCTCGTCGCCAAGGCCCCGGCCTACCACCGCGCGATGAACGTCGGCATGTTGGCGAACGTCCAGGGTGGCCAGGTGAAACCCAAATGTGTCAATTCTGCGCAGCAGTCGATTCACATGGAATAGACCCGCCCGACTTCCTTGATGGGCTGCCAGACTCGTGGCCATCAAGCGCACATCGGCGGTTAATTGCGCAGCGTTCTCATAGTGGTGCGGTCGGCCGTCGTAGGTATTCTTGAGGCGAGCCGCAATCTGAGCGCAGAACTCACGATACGGCATTCGGTCATGTCTCGCCGGCGCTGCATCAGCTGAGGCAAGACGGATACGTGAGTACTCTTCCAAACGCTGCTGCAGAGGACCGGAAATCCGGACTCGGCTTGCGCTCTGGGAGAGCCGCTCACCCAATCGCTGCACCTCGAGATAGTAAGCATTCACGATCACCAGATGCTGCCGCTGCAAGGTGTCACGAATCGTCTTGGCATTGATATCCGGGGCGCCATCCATGTCGCCACCGACCCACGAGCCGAACCGAACCAAACGGGGCAATGACTCCGCCGCAACCGGCTCCCCAAAAGCTCGCGTCAACGCAGCAGCGATCTCTTCATAGAAGGCAGGAACGATGGCGTAGAGCACCTCGGACAGAAAATACAGGACATGCTCACGCTCATCTGCAACGGTCAGCCGTTCGCGAGGGTGGTCCTCGGTCTGCCAGAGACTGGTCAGTTCCGTACGAATTTGCTCCCAATTTGCGCGTCGCTCCTCTGGAATGAGCGTTGGGTCGAAGCGCTCCAAGAGCAGGCCCGCGACCCGTGCCTGTTTGCGCAGAATCGTACGTCGCGTCGATTCAGTAGGATGGGACGTAAACACAGGGTAAACGTTCAACTTCTTCAGCAAGCTCAAGACGGAGGATAGCGTCCAGCCATCGCGCACTAGTCGACCGAAGGCCTCATCCAAACCGCCTGGCTGCGCTGATTTTATGTCATTGAGATATTGCCGACGGCGCCGAATGCGGTGCACTTTTTCGGCAAGATTCACGACTTGAAACCAAGTCGAAAACGCCCGGATCAGGTCTCGGGCAACCTCATGCGTACGCCCAGTCGTCCGTTCGAGCAGCACGGATTCAGAATCAGGCTCATCTTCACGCCGAGCGATGGAGGCGACGCGATCCCCCTCGACCAGATCAAATCGGGCCTCCCCGCATTGTTCCAGCAGGATCTCGCCGACCAAACCCCCAAGCGAATGGACGTCCTCGCGCAACGGCGCGTCTTTCGCGGGAAACTGGATATTCTGTCGATACATATGGGCGGCCCGCTCAGCGCATACGGCCTAGGTATCTTAGCAGGCTGAACCTATGGACGGCGCAGCCTCTCTGCCGCCCATAGGGGCCGTGTGCCGTTCCCTCAGACGGGACGCAGTCCAGCAGCTTCCTTCGCTCGGGAGGTAATGCCGCTGAAATCGCCGTCTTTGATCGCAGCAGCGGTCGCAATAGAAGACATTCCCACACACAGCACGTTCGGTAAGGCGAGATAGTCCACCGCGGACTTCAAATCGATGCCACCGGTCGGACAGAATCGCACTTGGGAGAACACGGAACTGAAATCTTTGAGCAGACCCGCGCCACCGCTGCGTGACGCCGGGAAAAACTTCACCGTATCGATGCCTACATCCAAAGCGGCCATGATCTCTGTAGCCGTGACACAGCCGGGCAACATGGGCACCCCCAATGCCATGCCCGCGCGGCATAGCGTCGGCGAGAATCCTGGCGAAACGATGAATTGGCTGCCTGCCGTAACGGCCGCCTCTAATTGCCCCCGATTCAAAACCGTCCCAGCTCCTACGATTGCTTCGGGCACAGCTTCGCGCATCAACTGAATCGCCTCGAGGCCCGCAGAAGTCCGCAGCGTCACTTCTAAGACCCGCAGGCCACCATCAACAAGCGACCGCGCCAAGGGGACTGCATCTCTTACGTCATTGATCACAATGACCGGAATGACCGGCGCGATGCCAAGAACTTCGCGCACCGTCAGGTGATTCACAGACATACGATTGCTCCTTCCTCTGCAGAGGAAACCAGTCTCCGGAATGACCCGAACAGTTCTCGGCCCACTCCAAATTGGGGGTGTGCAGACATCAAGTCAGGGGCTCGAGAGACCCATTCCTCTTCGGAAACTTTGATTTCAAGTGACCGCGCCACGGTATCGAGTCGAATGATATCGCCATTACGAACGCGCGCGAGTGGGCCACCGGCTGAGCTCTCCGGCGTGACGTGGATTGCCGCAGGAACTGATCCCGAGGCACCCGACATACGCCCATCCGTCACGAGAGCCACCTTGAAACCGCGCGCCATCAGAGATCCCAATACTGGCGTCAGTTGATGTAATTCGGGCATGCCGTTAGAACGAGGCCCCTGAAACCGCACGACTGCGATCACGTCTCGATCCAATTGACCGGCCTTGAATGCCGCAACGAGCTCAGACTGATCATTAAACACAGCCGCTGGCGCCTCAATAATGCGATCACCCTGAGCGACCGCAGACGTCTTGATGACGGAGCGTCCAAGATTTCCACGCAGAACTTGCAAGCCACTTTGCGCATCGAATGGATCATCGATGGTTCGTAATATATCTGGCGCAAGACTCCGTGTTTCTCCGTCCCGCCACTCCAGTCGACCATCAATTAAAAATGGATCGCGCGTGTAGGCCTCCAAGCCTTGGCCCACCACGGTCTCTGCATCTCGATGCAAGAGACCACCGTTCAATAACTGACGGATCACGAATCCCGTACCACCGGCTGCGTGGAAGTGGTTCACATCGGCGCTGCCATTGGGATAGACACGAGCAATCAGCGGCACGACGGTCGATAGCGCATCAAAGTCATCCCAGTCGAGATGTATACCGGCCGCAGCGGCCATCGCGATAAGATGAATCGTATGGTTGGTCGAACCACCGGTCGCGAGTAGTGTCACGATCGCATTCACGAAGCTGCGCTCGTCGATCATTTGCCCAACCGGACGATAGCGATCACCAAGTGCGGTCATTGCGGCAGCCTGCCGTGTCGCCTCGACCGTGAGCGCGTCGCGAAGCGCTGTGCCGGGCGGCACAAAGGCCGCGCCCGGCAAATGCAGCCCCATCACTTCCATGAGCATCTGATTGCTATTGGCCGTGCCGTAGAACGTGCAGGTACCCGCCGAATGATAGCTTGCGGACTCAGCCGCCAATAACGCTTCGCGCCCGACATTGCCTTCCGCAAATTCCCGCCGAATCCGCGCTTTCTCTTTATTCGGCAAGCCGCTCGGCATCGGACCTGACGGAATAAAGATTGCCGGCAAATGCCCAAAGGTCAGCGCGCCCATGACAAGCCCTGGCACGATCTTGTCGCAGACGCCGAGATATAGCGCAGCATCGAATGCGTCGTGACTCAGCGCGATGCCGGTGGACATTGCGATCAGATCACGGCTGAACAGCGACAGCTCCATGCCTGGCCGTCCCTGAGTGACGCCATCACACATGGCGGGTACTCCGCCGGCGACCTGAGCGACAGCCCCCACGGAACGAGCAGCCGCCTTGATGACGCCGGGATAGCGCTCGAACGGTTGATGTGCCGACAACATATCGTTGTAGGCGGTCACGATTCCGAGATTGGGCCAACGCCCGCCTTTCAGCACGTCTTTATCGGGATCCGCTGCAGCCATCACGTGAGCTAGATTGGCGCAGGACAAACGCCCGCGCGCCACTGTGCCTTCTCCCGCCGCCGTGACGCGCTCCAGGTAGGCGAGTCGTGACGCTTCGCTTTTGGCTTTAATGCGCGCCGTGACTTCTTGAATGACCGGGTGAACGCCAGTGCTAGGAGCCATGAATTCGTCCGTTGAGTTTCAAAAACTACAGTAGTTTAACTACATTTATTGGTATAAATTCAACTACTATTTTATTAAGGTCTATATATTTCAATGCTTTAAGATACCTTTCGTGTTTTGGCCATCTAGTATTTTCATCGTCATAATTAGTAGTTACACTACACGCATGAACACCGAATCCCGCTCCAGCCTATCGAGCCGCAGCGCGGCGCCCGCTTTTGATCTCGTGCTGTTCGGCGGCACCGGCGACCTTGCGATGCGCAAGTTGTTACCGGCGCTATATCGCCGTTTCATGGACGGATTGATTCCGGCGGACGCCCGTATCCTGGGTGTCGCTCGATCTGAACTATCTTGCGAAGCATTCGTAACCAAGGTGGAGGCCAAATGTCGCCAATACCTCGGTGACGCGTTCAAAGACGATGTTTGGACGGGCTTCTCGGCGTTGCTGGGCTACGTCAAGGTGGACGCAACGCACGCGCAGGACTATCAGGCGCTGTCCCACGCGCTGGCAGGCCGAGCAGACATTGTTCGAATCTTCTTCTTGTCGACCGGGCCGGACCTGTTTGCCGCGATCTGCCGCGAACTTTCCGCTGCTGGGATCGTCACGCCGACTTCCCGCATCATGCTGGAGAAGCCCCTCGGTGAGGACGGCGAATCGGCCAATCGAATCAACGACACTGTCGGCGCGATTGCCCGCGAGTCGCAGATTTATCGTATCGATCATTATCTCGGCAAGGAGACCGTTCAGAACCTCCTGGCCTTGCGCTTCGGCAATGCGCTCTTCGAACCGCTCTGGCGTCGAGGTCAGATCCGACACGTCCAAATCACGGTCGCTGAACAACTGGGCGTCGAGTCGCGTGGCGACTTTTACGATCGGACTGGCGCGCTACGTGACATGGTTCAAAACCACCTTCTGCAATTGCTATGCATCCTGGCCATGGAGCCTCCGGCCAACAGCTCAGCAGATGCGGTTCGTGACGAAAAGCTCAAAGTGCTTCGTGCATTGCGCCCTATTGGCGAAGCCGATGCCCTATTGAAGACGGCTCGGGGTCAATACCGATCGGGCGTGGTTGGCGCTGATCGAACCGTTGGCTATCGTGAAGAAGCTGGCGTCGACCCGGAGAGTCGTACGGAAACATTCGTCGCCATCAAGGCCGAAATAGATACCTGGCGTTGGGCCGGAGTTCCTTTCTATCTGCGCACCGGCAAACGCCTGCAACGCGCTATCGGCGAAATCGTGATCACGTTTGAAGCGGTTCCTCACTCAATTTTCTCAGGGCCGTTTAATGCTGATCCGCCCAACCGTCTGGTCATTCAGCTCCAGCCGGACGAGTCCATCACGTTGCGTATCCTTGCCAAGGCCCCCGGTGAAGCCATGCGGCTGCGGCCGGTTGATCTGTCACTGGATCTCGGCGAGAGCTTTAAAGCCCGACCGCTGGAGGCCTACGAGCGACTCCTCGGGGATGCCATTCAGGGAAATCTCACGTTGTTCATGCGTCGCGACGAGGTCGAGGCTGCCTGGAAGTGGATTGATCCGATCCGCGAGGCCTGGGATGCTGACCATGACGGTCCGCGGCCTTACGCGGCCGGCAGTTGGGGCCCGACGACCTCGAGCTCCCTGATCGCCCGCGATGGGTTCACTTGGTACGACGAGACCTTCTGACCATGAACCCGTCACTCACCACTCTTGAGCCCGCGGGCGAACCGGAAGCGGAACTCTTGCGTCGCGTCGGCCTCTTGAGGCCATCGCTCACGCCCGCGGAATCCAAGGTCGCCGATGTGGTGCTGGCAGCTCCCGCCTGGGTGCTCCGTAGCGCGCTCTCGGCCGTTGCAGCTCGAGCCGGTGTCAGCGATCCGACGGTCATTCGTTTCTGCCGCTCCCTTGGCCTTGATGGGTACCAAACCTTTCGGTTGCGGCTCGCGCAGAGTCTCGCGACCGGCGCAACCTTCCTACATCGCGACATCGCCGCCACCGACTCTCCGGCGGAACTCACATCCAAGGTGTTCCAGCGAGCGACTCGGACGCTCCAAGATGTGTCCAGCCAAATACCAGCCGATCGAATCGAAACAGCCGTTGCGATGATTGCGCATGCGAGGCGCGTTGAGTTTTATGGCCTCGGCAGCTCGGGCATCGTCGCAGCAGACGCCCGCCACAAGTTTTTCCGCCTGGGTCTTCAGGCAATGTCTTACTCAGACTCTCACCTGCACGCGATGGCTGCGACCATGCTTGGACGAGGCGACGTTGTTGTCGCTATCTCGAGCACCGGCAGAACGATTGATCTGATGTCGAGCGTCGAAATCGCGCGGGATGCCGGCGCGTCCATCATCGGCATCGTCCCGCCTGGATCACCGATCGCTAAACTGTGCGAAGTTCCACTCGAAATTTCGGTGGACGAGGACACCGACGTTTATACGCCGATGACGACTCGCCTCGCCCAATTGACGCTTATCGATGTGCTGTCGATCGGGGTGGCCCTGAAGCTTGGGCCCAGCCTAACCGCACGATTGGAACGTGCCCGCGACAGTCTGGTCGCCAAAAGGTTCGGCGAGCGGGAGTAACCCGTCCGCCAGAGGTGCGCAAAGGCGCAGGATCGCTTAGATTGGCAGCCCCTCACTGCCGATGCCATACGATGCCGCTGACAGACCTGATGTACGCACGAGGCTCAACACGAGCATTCCTACCTCGCCCGGTACCCACGGAACTCGTCCGCTCCATCATTGGTGCCGCCGGGCAAGCGCCGAGTGGGACGAATATCCAGCCGTGGCAGATTCACGTGGTCACCGGCACGGTTAGGAATCAAGTCAGCGATGCTGTCCAATTCGCCGCGACTCAGCCCGTTGAACGCCCGGAGTGGACCTACGACTATTATCCGAAGGCGTGGCGCGACCCCTACCTTGCCCGGCGCCGAGCCTGCGGCTGGGGTCTATATGGCCTCCTAGGCATCCAAAAAGGCGATCGTGCGGCTGGCCTCGCGCAGGAGTTGCGCAACTTCAAGTTCTTTGATGCCCCTGTCGGTCTATTTTTATTTATAGACCGAGACCTCGGCCGCGGCAGCTTGCTCGATTGCGGCATGTTCCTGCAGAACCTCATGCTGGCGGCGCAGGAAGTTGGCCTGGCAACTTGCCCGCAGGCTGCTTGGGTCCCCTTCGACACCATAGTGCGCGGCATTCTGACCGTTCCCGACTCACAGATGCTGGTCTGCGGGGTGGCATTGGGCTATCCCGACCCGTCCGCACCGGTCAATCGGTACCGACCGGGCCGTCTGGAGGTTGATGCCTACACGACCTGGCATGACCTGCCGCCCAGCAGCAGCCCCCGTTGACGACTCACGGACCGAGTCGGCGCAGTTCACTGATTGGCCTGCTACTCGCCATCATCGGCGCCGTCGGATTTGCCTCCAAGGGCGTGTTCGCCAAGGCACTCTATGCCGACGGCTGGTCCGTCGACTCCGTTCTGGTTCTTCGTGCGCTCTACGCATTGCCGTGCATGGCAATTTGGACCGCGCTCACTCAAGGGACCATCGCGCTGACGCGGGTAAACCCACGAGCCATCGCGTGGACCGCGTTTGCCGGTATCGCGTGCTACTACTTCGGAGCGACCTGGGATTTCAAGGCCCTACAGTTAATCGACGCCAGCGTTGAGCGTGTGCTGTTGTTCTCGTATCCATCGATCGTCGTGATTATCGATGCCGCGCTTTATCGCCGCCTACCACAAGGCTCCATGCTCGGCGCGCTGGTCATCACCTATGCCGGTATCCTGATGGTGGTCACGGGGCTCGACCTCCAGATCCTGAGGGGCAATCTCGCGGGCGCAGGTCTTGTGCTCGCCTGTGCCGTCACCTCTGCGATTTACTATGTCACGGGCGACCGATGGACTCGCGCGATCGGTAGCGCCGCCTATACGGTTTACGCGCTTGCCGCAGCGACCACCTGTCTCACCGTCGATCACATCCTCTCAGGGCGGGCTTGGCAAACGCACTGGGACCTTCGTGACGTCACTCTGTTTGCAGGACTGGTGGTCTTCGCAACGATCGTCCCGATGCTCGCGATGGCCGAAGGCGTCCGGAGACTAGGCGCTCCTCGCGCATCAGTGGTGAGCACCGTGGGTCCTCCAACCACCATTTTACTGGGCGCATGGCTACTCGACGAAAGGTTGAGCTTGGCTCAGTGGATCGGCGTCGCGCTGATCGTTGTTGGCATTCTATTTCTAGAAGCGCTGCGGCGCCGAAAGAGTCACACCAAATAAAAAAGCCCCGAGTATAGGAACCGGTTCGGCTGATGATGGACGCCAACATCCTCCGGATAGGCGATCACCCAACACTAGCCGACGAAAGCCGCCTACCGCACAATTCGCGAACTCGAAGTAACGAAGAGCCTCGGTATAGGCTTAATGGGCGCTCAACCTGGGAAGAAATCGATCGGTTTCGTCGTGGTGATGCTTTCGACATCGCGACTTTCAAAATGAAACATCTTGATCAGAGAGACGAGCTTGCGCTCGAGTTCTTCATTCTTCAACTCGCTCGAGAGAACCTTACAATCTGTCACCTCGCCAGTTGGAACGATCGTCAACTGAACGACAATCTTTCCTTGCAACGAAGGATCGGAACGAAGTGCCCGGTTATAGAGATTGTAGATCGATGCCTTATTGCGATCGAAGACCATCTCAATCTCTTCACGACTGCGAGAAGGTTTGCCGCTGACACCTGACCGGCGCGCACCCTCTCCGTTCTTCTTCATGCCATCCGCGAAAGATTGAATGCCTTGCATGGTCGAGTGTCCCTTGAGAGACCCCGAACCAGCGCCAAAACCGCTGCTCATCGACGACGTGTTGATGCCACCACTCGCGGCCGTCAGATTAGAAGTCAGCAAAGACCGTTCCGAGCGCGCCGGACCATCCACTTTCGCATTCAAAGGCTTCGCACTCGCCAAGGGCTCTGACTTCAGGAGCGCGCGCAATCCGGAAAACTCATCTTTCATTGCGTTCATCGCTTTCTGCGCAGTGCGATGAGCATCTTGGGTGTGATCCACGACCGTTTCCGCAGACTTTGGAATCGGCTTTGGTTCAGACTTCTTCACCTCGGGCTTGGGAGGTGGCTGATTCAGCTTCAATTCAACCGCGTGATCCAACAACTGTTTGGCCGACACGGGCGGAGGCGCGGGCGTTGGCAGCAATCGCACACCCACGACCAACACGAGCCAGACCACCAACGCCAATCGGATACAGCGTTTGAAACGACGGTCTTGGGCCGTGTCAGCCAATAAAGGCAGATCGTAAACCCTGTAATTAGCGGAGAACGCCGACACGTCAGCCACCCCCTCGTGGAATAACGGCGCGTTCTTTCTCAATCACGGCCAACGAAAGCTTCCCAACATGAGCTTGAGTTGCGGCCGTCATGACAGCTTTCAGAAGACTATAGGGAAGCGCCTTGTCTGCCATCACGGTAACTTCAGGAGCTTGCGAGTCGGTCGCGTGCAGAACAGTCTCGGCATGTATGGAGGCATTTAGGGCATTTTCCAACGCATGCACGCCAACTTCATCGCCCTGCTCGACACTGGAGACTGTTGCGGCAACTTTCCCATCCACGTAAATAGTGTCTTTGGTGATCATCATCACCGTAGAACTATTGGGCTTCGCCTCCGACTGTGAGGCTGGAATAGAGATGTTCTTGGTGTTCGGCAGAATTTCATAGTCCGAGGTGTGTACCAACATGTACACGACCAGAATCACCAACATATCAATCATCGGAACCAGCGCAGGCATGCCGTGGCCGGACATGCCGCTCTTGCGTTTCCGATCGATCATTCGCTTCATGTGCGACCCTCAAGCGGCGCATCCCCAAGAGAAATCACAGGAAACAATTCTCCCTTGGCGGCAACACCATCCTCAATACCATCGAAGGCGCGAATAGCGTCCATGGTCTCGACAATCGTGTCATACGAAACGTCAGGCTCCAACAGTACCGTCGCGTTTCTCAATTCAGGCACCCGAGCTTTGACGCGGGCCAGGTACTCATTGAGATCACCGAACTGATAGTGACCGTCGACGTTCGGCAGCGGCTGAAGCGGGCCGGTATTGCGGTCTTGAACCAACAGGCCCGACTTGCGAACAACGATCTCAAGCTGCAATCCATCTGGCAGTTTCAGCGGCTCTGAACTCTTCGCCGGCAGATTGAGTTCAACGATATGGGTTTTTGAAAAAACCGCTGTAAAAATCAAAAAGAACAACAGGATAGTAAAAATATCCAGCATCGGAACGATATTGATATCGTTCCGACCTTTGTAACGCGCATGATTGCGCGCTTGGCGGCCGCGCAGCTTCGAGCCGGCCATAAAATTAGCCTGCCGATCCCGTCGACGGCGCCTGCGATGCTGCTGCCCGTTCAGACAGCGCATTCAAAAACTTTACGCTCGCTACTTCTAAGCCATCAACGATATTGGTCGTCTTCGTTTCCAGATACAGGTGCGACAGGAGCAACGTGATTGCGGAAAGCAGCCCAAGAGCCGTGTTATTCATAGCGACCGAAATGCTCGCAGAGAGCAGGCTGGCTTTTTCAGCCGGGTTCGCCTGGGCAACGGCAGCAAACGCATTGATGAGACCGAGCACCGTTCCAAACAGCCCCATGAGCATGCCGATGTTGGCCAAGGCCGACAGATAATGCGTGCGGCGCTCCAATTGAGGAACAACCTCCACCAGACTCTCTTCCATCGCTTTCTCGACATCGTCGCGACGACGAGCGGTGTTAATGCGGCTTAAGCCGTACCGCATCACTTGAGCCAACACACCGTCGGAGGATGAGACTACACCTGTCGCCTGCTTGAACTCGCCGGACTCAAAGAGCGGTTGCAATTCACCCCAAAGGCGGTCATTCGCGGATCCGACACGGGTCAGATATAGAAATCTCTCAACCGCGATAGCGAGACCAATGATCCAAACCAAAGCGATGGGGTAAAGAAAAAACCCACCCTGCTTGAAGAAATTGATGACGACGTCGAAGGCGTGCATGCGAGGCTCCGTGGTACTCGTGCCAGTCCAAATTCCGGACTGTTCGATTGAAAACGAATTATGTAATCAAAACCGTGGACTAGTTCTCAGGCTTGGAAGACGACTGCGAAGGGGCTGCGCCAACCTTGCCGTAATACTCGAGCTCGCGGCGCATGACGTCCCGGTCTAGGGGCTTCAGGATCTCATCCATCAGACTGTTGGCCGGGCGCCCAGCGACGGCGCCTACATCGGCGTGCTTCCACGGAACAATTACCATGACCTTCGGTAGTTCACGATTACCGGTCACCTGAGTCGCCTCGAGATCGAGTCGATCCATGACTTTCGCAGGTGCCGCCACGTCAGACGGGCCTGCTGCCGTGCGGGCAGTTGCTGCCGGCACTGATTTTGCTTTCACCGCCTCCACGGGCGGGTCGGCGCTGTGTGCAGAAGACACGACCAAGATCCCCAAGAGGGACCATCGGTAAAAGCTTGCTGTCATGGTGAAACTCCAGAAACGGGCCGATTGGCCGCCGGGCTTCGGTGGCTGCATTCGGCGATCCAACCTTCGAGTTGTTTGTCGCCGCCCTGTAGATCAACCGCCCTGCGCCACTCGACGACTGCCTCATCGGATCTTCCTAGGTAGAGATCCAGTAGAACACCCAGATTGCGCCGCGTAAGAACCGAATCAGAATCAATGCCCAACGCCGCCCGGTAGGCACGTTCCGCATCCGCGAAGCGGCCCAGATTGCGCAGCACCAGCCCCATTTCCCCTTGAATCGCCGCATTGGTTGGAGAGATTTTTGCGGCTTGCGTCAACGCCATTTCCGCGTCGACATAGCGTCCGTGACGCGACGCAATGATCGCTCCGTTCAACAGTGCGCCTGCATAGGACGTCTGCATCCCGGACAATGCCTTAAACTCCAGTTCCGCGTGGGCAGCATCCGTCCCTGCGCCAGCGACGGCCTCCTGAAAGCGAACACGGACATCGAGCGGTGCCGAACCCTCGGCTCCACCCAACAAATCGATGGTCAACTCCTCTGGCGCTTCCGTCTTACCGTATCGAGCTGGTTTGAGGCGGCTGAGCGCATCGAAGCTTTGACGAACGAAGTCGTCATAAATACCGGCCGTGGTCCGTGCAGCGTTCAATTCATGGAGCGCGATGGCTTTTTCCTCAAATGGGAAGGCCTGCTCTTCCAAGAGAAGATCATATTGCTCAAGGGCTTCGCCAGAAAGCGCCTTCGGGCGCTCCGACTTGAGTAAGTCGGCACCCAACCGCCGATAGAGCTCGGCCATCTCGTAGGTTGCCGCCGTTGACACCTCAGCCACTGCGTACTGATCAGCGCCCTCGTATCCATTCAATGCTCTCTGCAGCGCGGTTCGCTTGGCCTCCAGAGAACGCTTTAACGGCAGGGTCAGCTTGATGCTGGCGAATGCGTCGCGTTGGGCGCCGGCTAACTCTAGCGACGCCTTTGCGGCTAAGTAACGACTACGACCGGATCGTGATGATCCCGCGGCGGACTCCGCCCGGACCAGCTCTTCTAGCAGGGTTGTTCTGCGGGCACCGTCCCTAGAGCTCGCCGCAAAATCGATCAACTTCTGACGCAGTTCAATCGATATGTCGAACGGATCCGGAAAGCGGCGTAGGTACCCTTCGATGACACTGGTTGCCCGAGCAATGTCGCCTGCCTTTTCATACAGATCGCCAGCTTGAGCCAACGCCTCGCGTTGCGTTGCTAGGTCAGTACCGGGCAGCTGAGCGATACGCTCAAATTCTTGTGCTGCCGTCGTCGGTTTCTGCGTTGCCAAATAGGCCACCGCAAGCCGCCGTGTGACTTCCGACTGCCGTGCGCTCTTCGGGTAATCCCGACGGTAACGCTCGAGAACCTCAATCGCCTCATTCCAAGACTCAGCCGCCAAGTAAGCTGCAGCGGCGTCATAGTCTGCAACCTCAACGACTGCGGTATGCGGAACGAGCGTCCGGACTCGTAAGAACGTTCCGGCCGCGTCGACCCACGAATGGGCATCCCGCTGACTTTCACCTTGTCGGTAAATCGCTGCCGCCACACGATCTTCCATTGCAGTCCGCTGAGGATCATTCAGCGACATCAACTGCAATACTTCGAGACCAGCCTTTTCGGCCAGGTCATAGTGCGCCGTTTCAAACTGCGCATTTACGGTGACAGTCCAGGCATCCCGTTGAAGTTCCTTCGTCAAGTTTGCTGGATGCTCGAGGGCAATACCGGCAATCTCAATTGCTCGCGGATAGTCATGATCGGACAGGTATTGCCGGGCCGCGCGGACGAGGACAACGCCACTTTCAGGATGAGTAGGATAAGTCTTGCCAAAGCGCAAGGCCGCTTCCAAAGATCGCTGATGAAGTTGGGTTCGATCTTCACCCATCGCCGCCGACTCTTCTTTTTCGAAGGCAACTACGGCGGCGTAGGCTGCGGTCGCCGATCGAGTAGAGCTTGGATAGTCGTAAGCAACCTTCAGATACTCACTCGCCGCATCGCCATACTGATGACTTTCGAACAGCGCATCCGACAAGAGATACGCCGACTCAGCCGCGGCCGGATCTTTTGGGAATTGCTCAAGAAACGCACGATACCAGCGCGCCGCTTCCTGATAATCGCTTGGCGCCTTCGAAACCTGTGCCTGCTCATGGTAGTAAGCCGCGAGATCTTGCAGATTCTGTTTCAACTCCCTCACGACAAGCGGCATATCCTGTGCGCGACGCTGCTGCCAAAAAGGAGAGGTCAGGCCATACTGCTCGACATAGTTTTGCTTTGCCGTCAGAACCAACTGAGCAAACCCGCCACGGCGATAGACGTCGATCGCAACACTTTGTAGCAGGGGCGCGCGTTCATGCAGCGGCTCACGGCGAGCAAACGCGCTGTATGCAGTCGCGGCATCTGTCCAACGTTCTTTAGCCGCGTATAGGTCTCCTAACGTGGCGTAGAGAAGATCCGAGTATGGTTTTCGTCCAACTCGGCTGAGGAATTTTTCGACCCCCGTCGCGCCTTCTTCCCCCGAGAAAATGACTGCGCAAACACGCAGCGTGTCCTCGCTCAACTCTCTACGCGGACGACTAAAGGAATCCAGATCCATCTCGCTGCCATCGCGAGCAATCAACTGCCGATCAAGCAGCTTAACAAACGCGTCCAACGCCCGATCATTGTCGCCGGATTTAAATCGAGACCAGCCCAATTTATAGGTTGCTTGTTCGACGAAGTCGGAGTTGGGCGAGTCCGTCAACAAAGCTTGATAGGCAATTTCCGCATCGGCCCAACGATGAGCACTAAAGAAGAGTTCGCCGCGGCGGAACTGCGCCTCTGCAGCTAAATTGCTACGGGGAAATCGCCGCACCAACGCTTCAAGCGTGCGCGCTGACAATTCGATATCGCCAGCCGATTCATAAGCACGTGCCAATTGGTACAGCACGGCATCAGCCCGTGGATAATCCGGCACGCTGTCCAGGAGGCGGGCGTACAGGGCAATAGCATCGCGCGTAGCTAACGGCGCACCCGACGAAAGATCGCGTCCAATACGCTCTTCCTCACCAGCTTCCAGCTTGAGATCGCCTAGTCGGCGCATCGCATCTGCTCGAAGCGAGTCATCCGCCGTCGACAAGGCGAGAAACGCCTCATAGTTTTGCCGCGCACGCTCCGGATCCGCAGCAACTTTCTCACCGGCACGAATCTCTACCGAGCGTTTCAGGACATCGGCCACCGTCGGACTCTTATCCGCCGATGCTATGGCTGACAACAAGCATGCCGAGACGGCCGATGCCAACATTACCCGCATCTGCGACCTCATGGAGACGGCCCTTCTTTCGATGCGGCGGGTTTAGACGCCCGGTCATATAAGGTCGCGAGCGAATATCGAGCTTCCAATGTGTACTCGCGAATACGGTCTTTTTCAGCTTCAAGCTCTTGCACGGCCAAGTTTGCAACGGCGATCAATTCCCGATCACGCATTGAATTTGCTCGAGTGTGCACGCTTTCAATTCGTGGCCTGAGCTCTGCCAGTCGCTTCGCAAGCGCCTCATTCTGAGTCGGCACCGCCACCCGGGCCGTCTTGATTAACGTTGCACTGCGGGTGGATTCGCGTAACAACCGGCTCACCTCCCGTAAACGCTTACGGGCGCTCCAGACGCGAGACTTGAATCCGTCACTCAGTTCCCAATAGAGATAACCCTTGAGGAAATCGACCCGCTCGGCGACATCTTCGACGTCCGGGTCATCGACATCGCCGGCCCGATCTACAATGGTCTCCATCCGTTCGAGTTCACCCCAGATGGCGCGCTGCCTTGGCGTGCCCAGTGCGGCAAGATCGGCGTGGTCGTCTGCTTCGCCGATTCGGGCCTCGAGTTCCGTGCGCCGCTGAACTAATTCGTTCACGTCTTGGCGATCTAAAGCGGCCAAATGGTCAGGAACGACGGACTCGAAGCGGTGACGCCGGAAGGCCAACAGCTCGTCGAACGCTGCTATATCGTTTTCGCGCAAATCCAGCCGTTTTGAGATGCTCGCGAGATCTCTCCAGTTAGCCAGCGCCATCTGGAATTCGTCTCGGGCCAACAAGCGGTAGAGATAGCGAGCCGCGGGCACTTTGGTGACATCCACCGGCAACGGCGCACCCGGTGTGGTCGGAAGGCTCTCCAATGCGGTCGCGAGACCACCTGCACGTATCGCCGCAATGGACTCGTCCAGTCGCTTTGTTTCGGACGCAAATTCGCTGATTGCGTCTTCATACGCCGCTACCGCTTGACCATCAGCCCCCAACACCGCATATCCATAAGGGACAGCCAGATAACTTTCCTGCACCGCCGGATCGAGCAAATCGCGACCGCGCAATTCAAGCCAAGGCGCGAGCGCCTCACGCATTTTTCCGGCATCTGCCGCCGCCCAACCTGCACCCAACAGTGCCTTGGTCGCTTGAGACCCATTCGAGCGGACGCGCGCCAGCACCTGAAGAGCTTGCGCTGGGCGCTTCTGCTGAACGAGGGCATATCCCAAGGCCACGTTTGCCTGGTCACGCAGGGCACGTTCTTCCTCAGAATCTGCGTCGCGCTGACCTAGAGCATCTAATACCCGTGCGCCTTGCTCAAACTGCCCGGCGCGCACCCAAGCCACGCCTAGATTAAATTCGGCGTACGAGCGCCAGACGGACGAAACATCCCAATGTTCCAACACTGCAGCGGCATCCTGATCCCGCCCCTCCGACAGGAGCGCTTCGGCCAGCAGCATTCGCCGCTCGGAGTCGAAATCAACCGGCAAAGTCCCATGTACTGCGGCAGTCAAATGACCAACAGCTAATGCGTTGAACCCACGACGAAAGAACGTTTTACCCAAATAGAAGTGGGCGCGATCACGAACATTGTCGGGCACGTTCGGACCATCTAGCACTTCACTGAAAATGCGTGCCGCTTCCGAGTAATCGCCGCGCGCCAATTCAATTCCACCGATGAGCAACCGGGCGTCGTCCCGATGGTGTGGGAGGCGTTCTTCGGCATCAGAGAATTGCAGTCGCTCCAAAGCGGTTTCAAAATCACCCACGTAGAAGTAGAACAAGGCGTCGCCATACGGGAGGTCTCGAATCGCGACTGAACGCAAGGCACCCGGACCAGCTACGGGGACCGTCGGATTGACCATCACACTACGACGGGACGCGTCCGCGACACTGACCGACAACGCGCAGCTCATCAGGAGCAGAATTGCGGATCGCAACTTCATAGGAGCGGAATCCGTGACACCACCTTATTCCCATTCCTTAACGGTGAATTCAGGCTGCTGTGCACTCTGGCGGTCGGAGATTCTCAGCTCGAGGTACTTCGCAGTCTGTCCCTTCTCGAAATTGAGATTGGCGCCGCGCTTGTAATCACGGCCGTGCGGACCTTTACCGGTGAAAAAAGCCACTAATTCGTGCTTGCCGGTCACGACATTTCCGAGAAATACGCGATGGACGCCACCCCGGTTCAGCGCAGCAATCTCACGCTCTGTATAGAGGTAATTGGCGACTTCTTTGTTATCGAGCCGCAGCTGGACGGCATCCAGCTCGAAGAACGCGCCGACATCAAGAGACAAGAATACTGCCACCTGCGTGCTCGCAGGGAACAGTAATTCTTCTTCGAGAGCCGACAAATCTTTATTCAGTTCCAGAACGTCTTTTCGCAGCGACTGGACATCCGCCTCCAGACTTCTTGGCGTAGTTGGGGGAGAAGGTTCAGCAGCATTCGCCGCGAAGGGAACCAACATCAGTCCACCCATAACGACGCCCGCCAACAGGCGACGCAATTCGGGAACGACACGACTCAGAGCGCTGTGGACAGTGATATTCATATCTCCACCTGCCTGATCTAAGGTCAGCACCATAGTACTTCCAGCCTCTGCATTATTCGTCTAACAACGTACGCAACTCACGCTGCATCGCCAACTGATTCGCATGATCGTGCACGAGATGAACGAATCGGATGACGCCGTCACGATCAATCAGCACGCTCATCGGGACGTCTTCGACGTCGTATAAACGCCCCACTGTTCTAGGATCATCGTTTGATGTCCGCAATTGCTGGGCGAA
This sequence comes from Gammaproteobacteria bacterium, assembly GCA_947455595.1. Taxonomy (GTDB): domain Bacteria; phylum Pseudomonadota; class Gammaproteobacteria; order Steroidobacterales; family Steroidobacteraceae; genus CAIKZZ01. Next base: position 9,922 of record CANGOP010000013.1, on the reverse strand, counting down.
TGGCCGCACAAAGTCGCGCGCGAGTTGACGATCTTCGTCAAGACTCACGGCCATGACGACGAGGCCGGCGGACCGGTAGGTCGCGTCCAAGCTCTGCAATTGCCCTAGATAGTCTCCACACGCAGCACACCACGACGTCCAGAATCCGAGCAGCACGACTTCGCCACGCCGTTCAGACAACCGAAAGTTGCCGGCTGGCCCTGACTGTAGGTGCTGTAAAACGTCTGGCGCTGCTCGGCCGATCATCGGATGACGATATTTTGCCGCGTCCGCACCCGACCCCCAGGCCAGCGCAACTAGGGCGGTAGCAATTGCCAAGAGGCTCGTCACCGATAACCGCATCCGCACCCTCCAGAATCCGGATCCCATGTAACTCTCCGACGATCGATAACCTCTACCAGCGAGACGCTACCCTGAGCCGCATCGCAGCGAACCCTCGTCGACGGGAGTCCTAACGTCGCACGCACCAAGCAGGGTGTCAACGCAGCGCGACCCGGCGATTATGCAGTGCTTTTCACAGTTTTAGATGACGATCCCGATTCGTCGCAACATGGCGACAGTTTTCGCAATTAAATGTAAATTTCACCTATCGACAATGGCGTAACAGTCTAGCCTTGCTACTATCGAGATTGCCCTTAGGAGCCTGACGCATTGATGCCCGAATCACTCCTGACATCCCGTGCAACCCACCGATTGGCGGCTCGCATGACAAGACACTCCGCACTGACTGCTTTCAGTTTACGGCTGGTCGTATGCGCTGCCTGATCGGCCGGCTATTGGCGCTAGGACTGGTCTCAATCGGACTGTGCTTTCTGCCCACATCTAGCCGCTCGGAGCCGAACCGCCGATTTGATCGGGAGGCGGGGCGATACATCGAAGTTACGGTTGTCGGGCCTTATCTTGAATTTCACACAGGGGCTGGACGCCGCTACCCTGTCTTTCACGTGGTCCCTCGGGGCGAGCACGTGCAGATTCTGTTCAGGCGAACAGACTGGTTCAAGGTCCGCGACGAACGGGATCGCGAAGGCTGGGTGAGACGCGAGGAGGTCGAGCAGACGCAACTCGCCAACGGCGAATCGTTGCCATTGGAGGACCCAGACCGTCGCGAGGTTGAGGTCCTGCCATGGCTTGCCGGTGCAGCCAGCGGGCGCCTAGGGCATGGCTGGAACAATGCCGCCTTCATTGGATATTCCGTCTCCCCTCGCCTGACCTTCCTGTTGGAAGGGGATCAGCAACCGACGCGGAGCTACGACCGTTTTATGCTGTTAGGCGGCGTGCAATACACGCCGCGGCCAGACTGGCGGGTCACTCCATTTTTAGAGGTCGGAACGGGCCTCGCGCGCGTCACGGCCAACGCAGCTTATAGCGGCGATCCAGCCGTAGTTCGGCGTTCCGTAGGATATTACGGGGCCGGATTACGATGGGCAGTCAACAATCGATTCGAGTTCAGGCTTCAGGAGCGGAGCTACCTCCTCTCTCATCCTTCTTCACTGCACACGCCGAACGAGGCACTCAACGAATGGAAAGCAGGCTTCGCGTTCTACTTCTGATTGTCATTTCGGCCGGTTTGGGCGGTTGTGCGCACTTGCCGCACCTGTGGCCGTTCCATCGGCATGCCAAGACCGGTCAAACCGGGACTGGCCCCACGAGCGCGACCGATACGGCGCCGATCGTTGAGCCGGAGATCGTTCGGCAGCAGGTCAAGGTGCCTCGCATCCGAAATTCCAACGTCGAGATAACTGCATCAGCCGGACTGCTGAACGTTGAGCAATACGGCACGTACCCGACTATTGACGTTCGCGGGACCTACCACATCAAGGAAAGGTTCTTTGCCGAAGGCAGCGTCGGCATTTCCAAACTTCGGGCAGCGAGCTACGTCAATGCCGACGGCACGCCACATCCGCTGACCAGCAATCAACGGCGCGTCTACGACTATGCCATCGACCTTGGGTACGATGTATTGCCCGGCGAAGCGTTCTTCGGTCGAAAGAAGTCCTTCGCGACTGCAGTGTATGTGGTCGCCGGCATGGGGGCTCTGCACTACGGCGCTGACAGCTTTTACGCCCCGAACATCGGTCTTGGTTATCGCGTGCTGTTATCGGACCGCTTCGCAGCCCATATTGACGTGCGGGATGCCGTCACACAGCGAACGCTGACAGGCGCCAAGCACCTCACCAATAACATTGAAAGCACGATCGGACTCTCGGTTTATTTTTGATGGCATTCAACGTCTTTGTAAACCACTGTCGCAAGATAGCTGGGATTTGGCTACTGCTGGTCAGTGCAGCGCACTCCATGAGTCTGACCGTCGGGCGCTCGGCGCCCGACGTGAGTCTGCCGCTGGCAAAAGGCGGACAAGTCAGTCTGAGCCAATTACGAGGGCAAATCGTACTGCTTAACTTTTGGTCCTCGTGGTGCGGACCTTGCCGCGAGGAATTCCCAGTACTCGATGCGCTCTATCGAGAACATCACGAGCAAGGGCTCGTGTTGATCGGAGTGGACATTGACGCGTATCCCGAAGACGCCTTGCCTTTCCTCAGGAAGCACCCTATCTCATTCCCCATCGCTCGCGATTCGGATGGCGCCGTGTCTTCACGGTTTTTGCTGGATAGCATGCCGATGAGCGTACTCGTCGATCGTCGCGGCAACATCCGCTGGATTCACCGTGGGTTCAATGTGGGTGACGACCGGGAATACGCCGCTCAAGTCGATGCCCTTCTGAGGGAAACCTGATTATGTCTTTTCTACGTCTAACGAACATCCTGTGCCTGTGTGCGGTTGCTCTTGGGGGGTGTGGTCTGCATGCTGTGCGGCCCTACGAGCGCGCTCATTTAAATACACCGAGCATGCAGGTCGATCAGGAAACAGCGCTCGCAGCACAGCGACAGCGGGCCCTTAGACTTCGCGAAGCCATGCGTGACGGGCGCGACGACGATGTCGCAGCGCGTCGTTAAGCAGGAGCGCCCATGAATATTCCTCGAATAGTGCCGGCTGCCATCCTCAGTTGTTTTGTGGGAATCTCGGCGAGCCGCGCCGATGTATTACCTGAGCCGCGCGTCGATCTTTCCTACTCGCATTCTGACGCGGGTGGCGACCAAGTGAGCGGGCCTGCACTCGCCGTGACCCATCGCCTCGGGCGTCTCTACTCAATTTCCGCTCTCTATGAGACGGACCGAATCAAAGCATCGGATGTTGACTTGATAGCGCCTAGCACTGCTCGTCTTGATGAAACACGTCAGTTGGGGCGCTTAGATTTCGAAGTTCGAGACGGCACGGCACGATATTTGGTTGGCGTCTCGCGAACTTCGGGACCTTCCATGGAAACCTCAGTGGTCCGGGCCAGTGTTACCCAGAGCTTCTTTCACGATCTCACGAACCTGACCTTCGGCGCCTCCAAGGGCTGGGACAGTACCTACCGCTTGCTCGCCGATAGCCGAACCCGTGATGAACAATTTAAGGGACGAGCAGACCGCCGCAGTTGGTGGGTCACGGTCGATCAAATTGTGACCCCCAACTGGCGGGTGACCTACGATGGCGGGATGCTGGACCAATCGGGTGATCTCGCCCATCCGGATCTCGGCGTCCGCTTTCGCCTCGGTGACGGCTTGATCGCCACCGGTGCAGAGGTCACTCCAGGCACCCGCTCACGCTACAACTCAGGCCTACATGGGCGGTATTTCATGGGCCCCCGCGGGACGTGGGTTTTCGGCGGCAACTATTACTACGACTCGTGGGGTGTCCGTGCGCGCTCCTATGACGTTGCGTGGTTGCGGTCCTTCAAACAAGATCGCCTCAGCCTTGATCTCCACGCCCGTCGCTATAGCCAGAGCCACGCCAAGTTTTACACAGATCTTGGTAATGGGTTGCCCCTTGGCGCCATCAGCCGAGACCGATCACTGGCAGCCCATCAGGCGACCTCGCTCGGTGCCGGATTGACCTGGCAGACGCGTTGGCGGCCTCATCTGGGTGTGCGCCGATGGTCCACCGGCTTGAATGTGGAGTTTGTTCACTACCAATTCACCGATTTCCGGGATGCCAACGACCTGAGCGCGGCGCCGGGCAGTGAACCGATGTATCGCACCAACGGTGTATTGGCGCAATTGCATCTCACCGGCCATTTCTGAGGCATTCGGCGCCGGAGGCAGACACTCGAGGACCGCCTAGCGCGGACAGGCTCCGGTATGATCGGTTCAGGGAACCTCTGCACGTGGCAGGGGTCCAATCTGTACTTCACTCTCCAAGGGATTGCCCCATGTCGTTCCGACGCCTTTCTATCCTCCTGATCACGCTATTAAGCGTTTCGACGGCCGCCATCGCCGGCAAGAAAGAAGATGGCACGATTCTCAAGGCTACCCAGGTCCTTGAAGAGACGATGAGCATGCCGGACCAGCGGGCACCGGACTGGTTACTCGACCGCGCTTACGGGATCGCCATCTTCCCTGGCGTCATCAAAGTGGGCCTCGGCTTGGGCGGCAAGGGTGGCAAGGGCGTCATGATGGTGCGCGACGCCAACGGCCACTGGTACAACCCGTCGTTCGTCTACCTCGGTGGCGGCAGCATTGGTTGGCAGTTCGGCATCCAATCCAGCGACATCATTCTCGTCTTCGCCTCCCGGCGCAGCATCGAGGGCGTCACCGGTGGGAAGATGACGTTGGGCGCCGAGGCCGGCATCGCGGCAGGTCCGGTCGGACGTCAGGCCTCTGGTTCAACCGATATCGGCGGTGCTGAGATTTATTCCTACTCCCGCTCGCAAGGGTTCTTCGGCGGTTTGGCGTTGGATGGCTCCGTCATCGCCATCGACAATTCCGCGAATGCGTCCTTCTATCAGAAGGGTGGGATTTACGCGTCGGATATCTTCAGCGCCAATGCGCCCGCGGCACCGGAATTGGCGCGCAAACTCTTAGAGACAATGCGTCGCTTTCCGGGCCTGAATGATAAAGCGCCGACAGCGATTCCAGCGCCGAAGCCTGCGACGGCGGGCGCTCCTGCGGTCACCCAACCGGCCGCGCCGGCGGGCGCGGGCCTTGAGTCAGCGACTACCTACCCGCTGAGCGATCCGAAGTAAGTCGTGTCAACGCGTTAGCGACCCAGCCTTCAGTGGGTCGCTAACGCAGATTCCAGGGGAATCCCGTCGCGAGTGTCATCGGCCCACGGATGGGATAGACCTGTGGGTAGCGACCCTGAATATCGAATGAGGCGGCCGACCGGCTTGCTAGGACGCCGAGTAGAGCCTGTAGGTCTGCGTAAGCCATAACGGGGGCCATGGGAATGGCCGGCGGCTCCTGCATGTGCGCCGCATAGAGCTTGACGTCCACCGGCAAGAGCCACAAAAGACGGCGAGACGTCTTCTCATAAGCGGCCAGGGAAGCCCCAGGCAAAAACGCATACAACTCGCCGGGATACAAAAAGTCCCCCACAAATAGGCGTCCGATTCGGGGCTCCCAAACAGAAACCGATGTCGGCGTATGACCCGGCGTATGCAAAATCGTCACACTTCGCCCCCCGAGCTCAACTTCTTCGCCATCGCGCCACCAGTCATCGACCCGAAAGTGAGGTGGCGACTGCCGATCGAGCGCGCCGAGATACTCGTATCGGGTCAACGTCAACTCACCTGCCACGATGCGCTCACGCAGGTGTGCGTTATCTGCCAATGCTGTCCTTTCAAATCGACCCAAGGCGCCCACGTGATCGAAATGCAGATGTGATGGCAACACCGTGACCGGCAAGGTCGTCAGGGAGCGAACGACGGGCCTGATGTCCCGCAGGCCAGAACCGGCGTCAAATAACAGTGCCCGATCGGCACCGATGAGTAGGTAACTATAGTTACCCTGGTAATACCGAGGCTCGCCGATGGCGAAGGTGTGGTCGTCCAGCGACTCGACCAGAAAATAGTCGTCAACCCAATGTCCCCGTGCTCTATCGGGTCGTGGCTCCACCTGTGGAACCTTGGCCTGCGTCCAGACGAGACCCTCGAAGTAGAGCACCGGCGCTGACCCGAGCGCCACCAGCGCGCAGCCGGCGACAAGTAAAACAGCCCAACCGAACCGTTTCACATCGCACCCCTTCGCTTCGACGTTAGCTGCCCATTCATACGGCAATACATCCGAGAAACTCATCGACGACCTGTAGATAGGTCTCGACATCCGACGACGTATGAGCAATTGATACCTGAGGGCCAGCCGACAACACGGCATCCCAAATGCCGCGATTGGCCATGAACACACGCCGCGCGTCGATGAGTTCAGCGTCGAGAGAATTGGCGCTCTCGTCGCCCGTACGTGGCAATGAGGGCTCAAGACAAAAGCCCGACCGTGGACCACACCGAAACGCTGTCCACGGCAAGCCTCGGCGTTTAAAAATCGCGTCAAGACCGTCCGCTAGTTGGGCTCCCAACGAACTCAGATGCTGATAAGCATCCTCAGTGAAGATCTCCTCTAGGACCGCCTTGGCCACGGCCATGGCTAAGGCGCTGGCATACGTTGTGCCGCCCGTCGCGATCCCGCGGGGACCAACGTCGGAATCGAAATTCCGTTCGAAACATTCGGCCACCGCGTGACTCATACCGTACAAACCGAACGCCACACCACTGCCGAATCCCTTTCCTGCGGTCACAAAATCCGGCCTCAATCCCCACGCACGCGTCAATCCACCAAAGGCAAACTGCAAGGTATGCGCCTCGTCGATACAGAGCAGAGCGCCGTGACGACGCGTTAACTCTCGCAGACCCTCGTGAAATGCCAGCGATGGCTGTACCAAATTGCAATTGGTCAGAACGGGCTCCGTCAACACGAGAGCGACATCACCCCGCGACAATGTCTGCTCTAAGGTCACAAGGTCATTGAAGGGAATGATGGTGGTGTGTGCCGCCGAACCTGGGGAAAGTCCGGCCGTATCCGGAACGGTCTGCCCATTTTCCGAGCGAACAAGCGTCTCTTCGATATGCCCATGATAATGGCCACCGAAAATCACGATCCGACGCCGACCCGTCATGAGACGAGCGATCCGAATCACCTCCGTATTCGCGCCGGAAGCGGACAATGTGAATTGCCAAAATGGCAATCCCATACGCTCCGACAACATCCGAGTCACTTCAATTGCATCTTCTGTGGGTAGCAGGAACTGAGTGCCACGACGAGCTTGATGTGCGAGTGCGTCGGCCACGATGGCATTGCCGTAGCCAATGGTCATACTCAGATCGCATAGATTGAAGTCCAAATAAGCGTTGCCATCCACATCCGTAAAGTAAGCCCCCGATCCGTGCGCGATATAAATGGGTGCTGTTCGGTAGAGCCCCGCCATCCATGACATTGGCACGCCGTACGGCATGGTGCGCAGGCCTTGCTGGCACAGCGCTTGCGAGCGCCGCGTGCGACTCAGAAACTGCCGATCCTCATTCTGACGCAGCGCGTCCAAGCGAGCCCGGTCAATCGACCTTGGGGACGCGGCATTAGAAGGCATAGGACTGTTCGCCGATGACTGCCCGAATTGGGGCTAGGGAACAATATCCGAATCAATGGGCGCCGACACCTATCTAGGCAATCGGCGATCGCGGAAGATCAATTCGTGCGATGGTTTACTGAGGCAGGTCGAACCCGATGGTCAACATTGCTGTACGGCCGGGCAAGCGATAGTAGCCAGCCGTTCCGGTGACGGTGACCGCTTCATGCAAATCACTCTCCGAGGTGGCGTCCCGTCGATCCGTCAGGTTGTATCCTGCAAGCCGGATAGAAAACTTCCCGAAATGTACGCCAACCGCAGCATCCAACGTGGTGTAGCCGCCGACGCGTACCGAATTACTCTTGTTGAGATAGCGGTCACCGACATAAGTCAACACGACGGAAGCCGTGGTACCCGCTGGCTGGCCGAATAACAGCCCGACACCTGCCAATTGGCGTGGCGACATCTCGACGTGGTTACCTGCTGCATCGGCACCATTGTCACGGGTCAGACTCACAAATCGCGCATCGTGGTTAGCATAATGCGCGCTTAGACGCAGATCGGAGCGAAGCTCAAAGGTTGACTCCACTTCAAAGCCCTTGAAGCGAGTCTGGCCACCATTGACCCGGACAAAATTGCCGGCGCCATCATCCGCATAGGTCAGCCCATTGCGAAAATCCATTTGGAAAACGCTGGCGTCGAGATCCCATACCCCATCTAGCAACTGCGTCTTAAGACCTGCCTCGTAGCTATTCGCTGTTTCCGGCCGAAGGACTTCCACTTCCGCCTCGGGGCCGAAATCAATCGCGAGTGGCTTCACGCTGTTTCGATAGTCTGCATACAGCGTCAGTCCATTGGTACCGGACTTCCATGCATGCCAACTGAGACCCGCCAGACCCGTCAGTCGCGTCGTCGTGCGAGCGTCCGCGCCATCAAAGGCAACCACGGGTTCTTCGCCGGTATTGTCGATCGCGAGGCCTTTCGCCGTCTCGCGCGTATGGTTCAGGCGGGCGCCTAGCAAGATATCGACAACATCGGATGCCTTAATATCTGCCTGTGCATATGCGCCACTGAAATCGCGCCGGTCAGAAGAACTCACAATTTCGTCAGCATGATGCGCGCCATCACACGCTTGCTCGATACCCGACAGGCTGGTGCAGTAGCCGAAATTGATCGCGCTTTCCCGCCCCTCACCGTGGAGATGATCAATACCATAGGTCAAACTGACCGACGACGTCAGATCCTTCGTGACGTGCGCGTCAAAATAGACGTCTGTCAGCGTCCGGTTTTGTGTGAATCCGTCCGCCTGAAATCCGTCGCCGACCCCCGCATCCGGCGGTGCCGCAAAGGCATCTCCACGCAAAAATCCGCGCAGGATATCGTCCTCTGTTCGGGTTGCAGCGAGCGTCAGGGCCCATTCGCCAAGGTCGCCGCGCCCATCGAGGCCGACAGCGAGGTGATAGCGTTTCTGATTGAGTTTCGCACCCGCTGGGTTGTAATTGGCTGCGTCAGGAATTTCCGGGTGAATATCTCGACCATCACGGAGCAGATAGTTCCCCGACGGCGATTGCGGCAGGATCGAGACATCCCCATCAATGTGTAGTTTTGAGTCCGCCAATTGCAACGCACCACGGTAGACGGCGTGTGCGCGCTCAAAGTCAGTGCGGTCTTCAGCAAATCCGCGTCGCTCGACATTGACCGCAAGGGACTGACGATAATCACCGAGCGCGGGAAGATTTGTTGTCAGAGATGCGCCGCGACTGCCATAGGTTCCCACGCTGAGGCCCATCCGCCCTGGCATCTGACCGGCCGCATAGTGAACCACGTGAATAACGCCCACAAAAGACGTTGCACCAAACATCACTGGTGCCGCGCCACGCAGCACTTCGATTTTCTCAACGCCCGTGAGATCCACCGACGGCGTCGCCGGGTTGAATGCGCCTCCCCAAGGGATGTTATCCACCACCAGCAGGAACGCATCGGCCTCCCGCAGACCCCATAGGGAAGGCACCGTGCCCGCCGGGCCGCCATCACCGCCAGGAGAACCCTCAACGCCGGCGAATAAGCTGAGCGCCGTTCGAAGATCCAGGGCGCCTCGCGCGCGCAATTCATCGCCAGAGATCACGCTGATTGACGCCGGCACGTTGTCGACGGGTTCCGGCATGCGAGTTGCAGTCACCTCGACGCGTTCAGCCAGCCAGGGGGCTTCAGCCGAAAGCGCTGAAACCGCGCCCAACGCCAATCCCACCGAAACCGCCCACCGCACTGCCGCACTCGTCATTCCATATCCCCTAAGTCAACGAAATCCAGGCCTCGATACTCCGCACGGAGTGTAGCTGGAACCCTTTTCGATAGGGAGGAGGACAAAGAAAAACGCGGTGGGTCGCTATTGTTTTGCGATGGATGGAGGTCCCTGCAGCGGATCAATCTTAGCAACCGGTTAGACGCAATACCTGCCCGGAGCTGCGGGTCTCCTTGCGAACTG
>CANGOP010000012.1 GCA_947455595.1 Gammaproteobacteria bacterium | reverse complement strand
GAGACGGGCAGTCGCGCTGCTTGGTTAGCGATTCGCGCTTGCCAGAGAGTGGATCATCGAGTCCCAAAACACGAGGCCTTGGTAGTACGACGCGACCGGAATGCGTTCGTCCAGTCCGTGTGCGAAATCCTCGCTGTCCTTGGTAAAGATCGCCTCGGTACCGTAGGTCGGAATGCCATGATTACGGAATACGGATCCGTCCGTGGCATAGGCCACCTGCTCGGGAATGACACGGACTGATTGCCCGACCGAGACTGCCGCGGCTTTTTCCACCGCTGCGAGCACGTCCGGTCGTAGCGGCGACGGATCTGACTCTATCGGTTCGTACTTGCGCGTGACGCTCACGGAGGGTCCAGCGAGACGCTGCAAGGTTTCCTGAACTTCACTGGGTTTGGTGCCCGGAAACACGCGACAGTTAATCGTTGCTGTCGCGGATTGGGGCAGGGCGTTTTCCGCGTGACCGCCCTGCAGCATCGTCGCGACGCAGGTTGTGCGGAGTTTTCCAACATAAGCGCCATCGCGGGACAGCGCATCAATCGCGCCGGTGTCACCGTGATTGGCCACGAAGCGGGCCAGATACTGGGCGGTTTCGCCACCCACGGTTTCGCTGGCCGCCTTGAGATCCGCGAGCGTCCAGTCGTTCCATTTCACCGGGAAGCCATACCCTTGGATGGCTTTGAGCGCGGTGGCGAGGTCATAAATGGCATTGTCCGGGCGAGGCCTCGAACTATGGCCTCCCGGATTGGTGGCGGTTAAGGCAAAGCCCACAGAGTATTTCTCGGCGCCTTGCAGGGAGTAGCTCGTTGGCTTACCCGTTTTGTCGTCTAAGGCGCCGCCGCCGCCATCGCCATTCAGCGCGAATTCGACGTCCACCAGATCGCGATGGTGTACCGCCAGATCTTCAATCGTCTCCTGCGCCGTCTCTTCATCGCCGCTGAAGATCACCACCAAGTCCCGGGTCGGAACAAAGCCTTCCCGCTTCAGGCGCAACATGGTCGCCGTGATGAGCGCGATTTCACTCTTGATGTCGAGTGTGCCGCGTCCGAAAAAGTATCCGTTTTCTTCCGTCAGCGAGAACGGGTCCCGCTTCCAGTCCGACCGGTTGGCCGCGACGACGTCCATATGCGCCATGAAGCCGATGGGGCGCCCACCGGTGCCATTGCCGCGATATCGCACAACCAACGACGCCGTTTCCTTGTACGGGACGACGTGAATGTCAGCATCCGGGAAACCGGCTTTTCGAAAACGGTCGGCCAACGACTGGGCGAGCACCGGAACTTGACCCTTCCCGATGGATGTCTCCAGACCGACCGAGAACGCGAGCAGTTCTCGGGCTTCAGCCCGTGCCGGTTCCGAGGAAGGTCCCACGGGTTGAGCCGCCATCGCCGGCAAAGTGACAGCAAGGGCGGCAGCGAGTAGGCGCATGAGGTCGTGCTCCGTCGAAGAAGAAGGTTGCTGACTATAGCGAGGTTGAACAGACCGCGCAGACGGTACACTCTTCGGCCTGTCCAACCGCTGACGGATCGTCATGAATGCCACGCTACTGGAGAGCCTGACCCAGCAACTGCCTGCCGGTACGGTTTTGGTGGGGGACGACATCGGCGTTCGCCATCATTGTGACTGGACGGGGCGTAACCCGCTTCCACCGATGGCGGTGGTGCGCCCTGCGTCGACGTCAGAGGTCTCGACGGTGCTGCGCCTGTGCCACGAGGCCGGCCAGCCCATTGTCGTGCAGGGTGGCTTAACGGGCCTCGCCGGCGGTGCAACGCCGCGCCAAGGTGAGATCGCGATTTCATTAGAGCGTCTGACGGGCATTGAGGCGATTGATCCGGACGCCGGGACGATGCAGGTGCGCGCGGGTACACCCCTGTCCGTCGTCCATGACGCGGCGGCAGCGGTGGGGCTGCAATTCCCGCTGGATCTTGGCGCGCGAGGGTCCTGCACGATAGGCGGGAACATTTCGACCAATGCCGGCGGAAATCGAGTTATCCGCTACGGGATGGCCCGAGATCTGGTGCTCGGTCTTGAGGCTGTCTTGGCGGACGGCACGGTGGTCTCGTCGCTGAATGCGATGTTAAAGAACAACGCAGGTTATGACCTCAAGCATTTGTTTATCGGCAGCGAAGGCACCTTAGGCATCGTGACGCGGGCCGTCTTGCGCCTCCACGCCGACGCTCGCGAGCGACTGACGGCCTTTGTGGCGGTTGATTCCTTTGACGCACTCGTGGCGCTGTTGGGTGCGATGCGTCGCGGCTTAGGTGGGCAACTCTCCTCTTTTGAGACCATGTGGTCGGACTACTATGAATTCGCCTTTCAAGCTGTCGCGCCGGGACCGCGGCCCTTCGCCGAGCCGCATAGCCATTACGCCTTGATCGAGATGGAAGCGCTGGAGCCGCAGGCGGATTTAGCGCGCTTGGAATCCTTGCTGGCCGACGTTCTGGACGCCGGCCTCGCGGCAGACGCGGTGGTTGCCAATTCGTTAGCCGAAGCCTCACGGCTTTGGATCGTTCGCGATTCCGCCGGTCAGTTGATTCCCACCCTGAAGAATCCAATTTCCTATGACGTATCGATGCCGATCTCAAAAATGGCTGACTATTTGGCGGAGGTCGAGCGTCGCGTTGCCCCCATTCTGAGCAATCGGTCGGTGTGGGTCTTTGGGCACCTTGGCGATGGCAATTTGCATGTCATCACCAGTCTTGAAAATCCATCCGATGCGCCAAGCTCGGATCATGCGGTCTACTCACCACTGACGGGGTTTGGCTCTGTTTCCGCCGAACACGGCATTGGTGTGATCAAGCGCGACTGGCTACCGGCCTCCCGAAATGAGGCCGAGCGTGCACTCATGCAACAGCTGAAGTCGAGCTTGGATCCGCGTGGCATTTTAAATCGGGGGCGAGTGCTGTGATGAAGCTTCATACATTTTGGCGCAGTTCGGCCGCCTATCGCGTGCGCATCGCGTTGGGCTGGAAAGGTTTGCCGTATGACTCGCTGTCCCGTCATCTGGGTCGTGGTGAGCAGTCGGCGCCCGAGTTCACTACGCTGAACCCGCACGGTCTGGTTCCCTTCTTGGAAGATGGGGAGTTTGCGCTCGGCCAGTCGCTGGCCATCATTGAGTACTTGGACGAAACCCATCCGGAGCCACCTCTGCTGCCCAGTAGCGCCCAAGAGCGGGCGCAGGTGCGCGCAACGGCGTTGGCGATCGCCTGTGATATCCACCCACTGAACAACCTCCGCGTACTGCAATATCTGCGGTCGCAGTTGGGGCAGGATACGGCTGGGGTTGAGACGTGGTACCGCCACTGGATCGCAACGGGGTTCCGTGGGCTAGAGGCCATGGCGCTGCGGCAGAGTCTGTCGGGTCGTTGCCTGTATGGCGATACCGTGACGCTTGCGGATGTGTGTCTGGTGCCTCAGATGTACAACGCCCGCCGCTTCCAGACCGACCTCTCGTCTTTTCCAACACTGGTGGCCATCGATGCGGCCCTGCGGGAACTGCCGGCATTCGTCGGTGCTGCGCCGGAAGTTCAACCGGACGCAGAGTGACTCCGTCAGCCGCCTCAGCGATACTGACAGTCGGCGACTCGACGTCGCCTCGTGACAACGACAGAGAGGGGAGTTGCGCATCATGAAGACTCGTGCGGCCGTTGCATTCGGCGCCGGCAAACCGCTGGAAGTTCTGGAAGTCGATCTCGAAGGCCCTAAAGCCGGTGAGGTGCTGATTGAGATCCGCGCCTCTGGCGTCTGTCACACGGATGAATTCACCCGCTCTGGCGCTGACCCAGAGGGTCTGTTCCCTGCCATTTTCGGGCATGAAGGTGCCGGCGTGGTCGTTGAAGTGGGCCCGGGCGTGAAATCCGTGAAGCCTGGGGATCACGTCATTCCGCTTTACACCCCGGAGTGCCGGGAATGTAAGAGCTGCACCTCGCACAAGACCAATCTCTGCACGGCCATCCGCTCTACGCAGGGTAAGGGGCTGATGCCCGACGGCACTAGCCGCTTTTCCTTGGGCGGGGAAATGGTGCATCACTACATGGGCTGCTCTACGTTCTCCAACTACACGGTGTTGCCCGAAATTGCCGTGGCGAAGATTCGTCCGGACGCCCCGTTTGAGAAGGTCTGCTACATCGGCTGTGGCGTCACCACGGGTATTGGTGCTGTGATCAATACGGCCAAGGTGGAGCCAGGCGCAAACGTCGTGGTGTTTGGATTAGGCGGCATCGGCCTGAACGTGATTCAGGGCGCGCGCTTGGCCGGCGCCAACAAGATTATCGGTGTTGACCTGAATCCTGCGCGCGAGGCCTTGGCCAGAAAGTTCGGTATGACCCATTTCGTCAACCCCAAAGAGGTGGAGGGCGACCTCGTGCCCTATCTCGTCGCGCTCACCGATGGCGGTGCGGACTATTCCTTCGAATGTGTCGGCAACGTCAATCTCATGCGGCAAGCCTTGGAGTGCTGCCACCGTGGTTGGGGTGAGTCGATCATCATCGGCGTCGCCGGTGCCGGTCAGGAGATCAGCACGCGTCCGTTCCAGTTGGTCACCGGGCGCGTTTGGAAGGGAACGGCCTTTGGTGGTGCGCGCGGTCGGACGGACGTGCCGAAGATTGTGGACTGGTATATGGATGGCAAGATCGAAATCGACCCGTTGATCACCCACGTCATGCCTATTGAAAAGATCAACGATGCGTTTGATCTCATGCATGCGGGCGAGTCAATTCGCTCGGTTGTGACGTTCTAAGACGATGACCATCGAAACCTTATCGGAGCAGTTGTGCTTCGGCGGACGGCAGGGTTTTTACCGTCACCAGAGTGCGGAGACGGGCACTCCCATGCGCTTCGCGGTCTATTTGCCGCCGCAGGCGCAGTCCGGGCCCGTACCCGTACTCTGGTTCCTGTCTGGTCTGACCTGCACCGAAGAGAATTTTGTGGTTAAAGCCGGCGCGCAGCGCGTCGCGGCCGAATTGGGCATGGCGCTGATTTCTCCGGATACCAGTCCGCGCGGTGAGGCGGTACCGGGCGATCCAGACAATGCCTATGACTTCGGGCTCGGTGCGGGTTTTTACCTGGATGCGACGCAAGCGCCTTGGGCCACCCACTATCGGATGTATTCCTACATCACCCAGGAGTTGCCACAGATCCTCGCGGCGCACTTTCCGCTCGACATGAGTCGGCAGGGCATTACAGGTCATTCCATGGGCGGCCATGGGGCATTGACTATCGCCTTGAAGAATCCAGCGGTGTTCCGGTCGGTATCGGCCTTCGCACCGATCGTCGCCCCCAGCGAAGTCCCGTGGGGCCGTAAAGCGCTGGGACGCTACTTGGGTGAGGACGCTACGGCCTGGGCTGACTATGACGCGTGTGCGTTAGTCCGATCAGGCAAGCGTGCACCGCTCGTCTTCATCGATCAGGGCGAGGCGGATAAGTTCCTAGGCGAGCAATTGCGCTCGGAATTATTCGCGGATGCCTGCGCCAGTGCCGGACAGCCGGTGATGTTGCGCATGCAGGCCGGATACGACCACAGTTACTACTTCATTGCCTCGTTTATCGAGGATCATTTGCGTTGGCACGCGCAAGCACTCGCACCCGTCTGATCGGATGAGCGTCGCAGCCGCCGGCTGCGACGCGCTTACTTGGATCCGAAGAGTTCTGCGCCCACCCGACGGTAGGCCTCACGAAAGGGGATTCCCTCGGCCACCACCAATCGGTTGGCTTTTTCCGCCGCATAGATCGATTCATCCATACGGATATTCTCGCTGCGGAACTGTACCCCCGCAAGTGCCGCCGGCAGGATGTCCAGTGTCGAGAGCGCAAGATCAATGCCACGGAACAGAGGCACTTTGAGTAATTGTAGATCGCGCTGGTAGCCTGAGGGGAGTTTGGCAAAGATACCTAGCGCTTCCATGAGGCACGATTGCGCTGACATGCTGCGGCCGCGAATGAGTTCAAAGACGTCCGGATTACGCTTCTGCGGCATGATCGACGAGCCTGTCGTGAACTCCCCTGGCAGGGACACAAAAGCAAACTCCTGTGTGTAAAACAGCAGCAGATCACAGGCGAGTCGACCCAGATCGGTCATGAGTAATGCGATTTCGAACAGCAGTTGCGACTCAGCTTTCCCTCGTGACAATTGCACCGCAGTCACCGGCTCGTGAACGACGGGAAAGCCGAGGTGCTGACGAGCGACATCTCGATCAATCGGCAGGCCTGGGGTTCCGTAGCCGGCGGCCGAGCCGAGCGGGCTCTTGCCGATTCGCCGCTGGGTACTTTGCAGTCCCTCTGCGTCGTCCTGGATCTCGGCCGCAAATCCCTGCGCCCATAGAACGACTGAGGAGGGCATCGCCTGTTGCATATGCGTATAGCCCGGCAGCATCACTGCGGCGTGCCGATCACCCAGGTCTTGTAGGGCCTGTGCAACGGTGCAGGCGCCAGTGCGCAAGGCTTCGGTCGCATCGCGTAGATACAAACGCAATGCGGTGAGGACTTGATCGTTGCGGGATCGACCGAGGTGAATACGACCACCGAGCGCGCCGACCTTGGCGGTCAACAGGCCCTCAATGGCGGTCTGGCCGTCCTCTTGTTCTAACGTGACCCGCCAGTCGCCGCGGGCGTGCGAAGCGGCGATCTCATTCAGCGCGTGACGCAGCGCGCCCAAGTCTTCATCTGACAAGAGCCCGGCAGCATTCAAACCGATGGCATGGGCGATGGAGCCTTGCACGTCATACGCCACCAATCGGTCGTCCAACGCATGGTCTTCGCCAGCGGTGTACTGCAATACGCGCGCATCAAGCGGCGCGCCCTTATCCCACAAACGACTCATGAACCGGACTCTGGCTGCTGCTCAGCGGCGGACAGCGCGCGGATATCCGCCACGATCAAGGTGCCCAGGCCCTCGTTGGTGAAGATTTCCGCGAGCAACGCATCGGTCGACTTGAAGGAGATGACATGGACCCGCCGCACGCCGCCACGAATGGCCGCTTCAATCGCATTGGCTTTCGGCATCATCCCGTCGGCGAAGCTGCCCGCGGCTTCCAGTCGTTTCAATCCGGCCAGGTCGGTGTAAGACACCAACGTTGACGGATCGGCAAGATCTTCGAAAATGCCGGCTGCGCCGGTGCACAGCAGCAACTTTTCAGCGCCCAAAGCAGCGCCGATATTGGCAGCCACCGTGTCGGCGTTGATGTTCAGCACGCGGCCGTGATCGTCGCACGACAGTGGACTGACAATCGGCATGTAGCCGGCATCCAGGATCTTTTCCAGCACGTCCGGGGAGATTGATTCCACATCACCCACCTGGCCGTAGTCGATCATCTTGCCGTCGGCTCGGCGCACCGGCGCGCGCTTCTGAGCCTTCACGAGTCCGCCATCAATACCCGAAATGCCAACGGCGCTGATGCCGAGCTCGCGGCAAATCGTGAGTAAGCGGGTATTGAGAAGACCATTGAGCACCATGACGGTCACTTCGACGGTCTTCTCGTCCGTCACACGGCGACCATCCACCATGGTCGGCTCAATGCCGAGTGAGCGCTGCATTTCATCCAGCTGAGGGCCACCGCCGTGGACGAGTACGACGCGAATGCCAACCTGATGCAGGATCGCAACCTGTTCGACCAGTGCGCGCGTCGCGGATTCGCTGGCGAAAATGGCGCCGCCCACTTTGACGACGAATACCTTGCCCTTGTACATCCGAATGTAAGGCGCAGCATTGCGCATGGCGCGGATCGCGACAGCTTGTTCGGGGCGGTAATTCATGAGCAGGCTCCGGAAGGCAATAGAGGGTGAAGAGAGGGAAACGGGTGTTAGGCCAGTAGTCGATGCAGGACAGCCATCTGCACGACTAGGCGGTTGTGAGCTTCTTTGAGAACCACGCTGCGCGGGCCATCCAAGACGGCCTCATGGACGGCCACATTTCGGCGTACGGGCAAGCAGTGCATCAGGCGGCAGTCGGCGACTGCGCCCTGGAACGTGTCGTTGTTGACTTGCCAGTGCTCCAGCCCTGCGCGTAGCGCCGCATCGGCTGCGGCGTCACCGTAGTGGCGGGTGCAGCCCCATTCCTTGGCATACAGCACGTGAGCGCCTTGCATCGCGGCCTGTTGGTCGTCCGTTTCCGTGACTGACCCGCCCGACTGTGCGGCGGCAGCACGCGCACGCGCCATGACCTCTTCGGGCAACGCGAATCCGTCGGGCCGCGCGACCACCACCTCATGGCCTCGCAAAGCAGCCATATGCAGTGCCGCAGCGGGAACAGCCAGTGGCAAGGCACGCGGATGGGGGACCCACGACAAGACGAACTTGGCGCGCGGGGCAATCTCAAGATCGTTCAGCGTCTTCCAATCCGCCAGTGCCTGGCACGGGTGATTGATGGCTGATTCCATGTTGATGAACGGCTTGTCGATGAGATCGGCCATTGCCTTGAAGGTGCTGTCGGCCACATCGGCCGCCAGGTTCTTTCCATCAGCAAAGGCTCGAATGGCCAAGGCATCACAAAAGGAAGCCAGTACTGGCAAGCCTTCCCGGACATGCTCTGCGGCGCTGCCATCCATGCGCACGCCCAATCGCGTCTCAAGCCCCCATGTCCCTTGGCCGGGGGTGATCACGAAGGAGTTGCCGCCCAGTCGCGCCATACCGGCCTGAAAGGACGCCAGCGTCCGAAGGGACGGGTTCAAAAACACGAGGCCCAGAATTTTGCCCGCCAAGGCTTGAGGTTCCGGGTGCGTTTGTAGGTGATTCGACAACGCGATCAGATCTTCGACTTCCTCGCGTGAAAAATCAGCCAGATCCATGAAGCGAGTGAGGCTCATGCGGGGATCTCCGCCAAGGTTTGGGCGAGTAATTCGACGTGGGAGGCTTCCAGCGTGAACGGCGGCAGCAAGCGCAGGATATGAGGGTCCGCTGCGGTGCCCGCGAAGATATTGCGAGCGAGTAATTCCTTCTGAACTTCTTTTGCGGGTCGCGTGGTCCGCAATCCGAGCAGTAGTCCGGCTCCCTGTACACCGACGACGGGGCCGACCACGCACTGCTGACGAATGAGATCGGACATCCGCCGCACGTTCTCCAGCAGCCCCTCGGACTCGATGATGTCGATGACAGCCTCGACAATCGCGCAAGCGATCGGGCCTCCGCCGAAGGTCGTGCCCATGTCTTCAATCTTGAGTTGGGATGACACCGCTTTTGAGAGCAGCATCGCCGACACCGGGAAACCGGCGCCGAGCGCCTTGGCGGTGGTCAAGATATCCGG
Organism: Gammaproteobacteria bacterium; assembly: GCA_947455595.1. GTDB lineage: Bacteria > Pseudomonadota > Gammaproteobacteria > Steroidobacterales > Steroidobacteraceae > CAIKZZ01. The sequence continues at coordinate 87,061 of CANGOP010000012.1, read as the reverse complement.
GGTCACACCTGCGCGTGTCGCGCCGAATGCGTGGCCCGTTCGGCCCATACCGCACTGCACTTCATCAAAAATCAGCAGCGCACCCACGTCGTCGCACCGCCGCCTGAGTGCTACGAGCACCTCGTGCGGGATTTCATAAGCGCCGGCCAGACCTTGCACGGGTTCGACGATGACGCAGGCGGTATCCGAATCGATACCGGCTACCGCGTCATCGGCCTGACTGCGCGAGACCCATCGTACATCGAAGGGCGCTTGGGGAAATCCGTACCATTTATCCCGCGCGCCATACGTGACGGCACCGGCAGCTGCGGTGCGTCCATGCCAGCCATGTTCCAATGCAACGGCGGTGCGTCGACCGGTGAGGCGAAACGCAATACGCAGCGCATTTTCATTGGCTTCGGCGCCCGAATTCACGAAGAAAACGTCTGGCAGGTCGAGACCTGAGAAGGCCGCGAGGCGGCTAGCGGCGCGCTCACGGATCGCCATCGGAATAGCATTGGTTTGAAACAGCACGGCACGCGCCTGTTGCTCCAGCGCAGCGATCCAGCGGGGATGGCCGTAACCCAGCGCGGCGACTGCGTGCCCGCCGTAATAATCCAGTACCCGCCGGCCATCGCGACTATGGAGCCAGACGCCCTCGGCGGAGACCACCTCCAGAGGGTATTGGGCGAATACCTGGGCGAGGTGGCTTTGAGCAATAGAAGTCGTCATCACATAGTCCTATCGAGGTCTCAGCTCCAGCCCACGGCCGGAGCAGTCAATCCCAAGGTCTGATCCCAGCCATAGAGGCGGTTCAGCCACTGCACGGCGCCACCCGCCGCACCCTTGGTCAGGTTGTCGATGACACTCATGACCGCGAGCGATGTTCCGTCGGTGGTCGCAGACAGGTGGGCATAGTTGCTACCCACCACATCCTTCATTCGAGGCGCTTCAGCGAGTACGCGGACGAAAGGTTGGTCTTTATAGAAGTCGGATAACGCCGCGCGGATCTCGTCGGTCGACAGTGACCGGAGCAGGCGTGCTTGCGTGGTTGCATGGATGCCGCGAGCGAAAGGTCCAGAGTGGGGTACGAAGTGCAGGCGTATAGCCGTGCCGGTCAGGCGTTGCACGATACCCATCACTTCTGGCGCGTGGCGATGACCTAACGCCCCGTAACTGTACACGTCGCTGTGACGGCGCGGATGGTGCGTGCCCTCAACGGGGCTGCGTCCCGAGCCTGTGCTGCCTGTGATGCCACTGATGAAGACATCGGCGTCGATCAAGTTCAGCGACACCAACGGCACGAGCGCCAGCAGCATGGCCGTTGCAAAGCAGCCGGGATGCGCGACGTGAGCGGTCGTCAGCGACGGCAGATGCTCTGGGATCGCGCAAGTGAAGTCCGAAAGACGGGTCGGTGCGCCGTGCGCGTGCTTGTATACGGATTGGTATGCCGCGGCGTCCGTGAAGCGATAGTCCGCAGAAATATCGACGACACGCAGTCGAGTGCCGGCGCCAGAGGCGACGATGAGTAGACGATCCAGCAGCGCAGCGGATACACCGTGCGGAGCAGCGGCCAGCACCGCAAGGTCTTCCGTCGACGCAATGAGCGATTCGGTTTCATCCAGCGACAGGTACGTCGTATGTGGATAAGCAACGGCAAGGTGGGGGAACGCCGCGGCCACGCGCTCACCGGGCTTGGAGTCCGAGAGGATCCCCGCCAAACGTAAACGGGGATGGCCTGCGATCAGACGCAACAATTCACCGGCCACATAGCCGGTTCCCCCAAGCACTAGAGTCGGAACACGCGTCGAGTCGGTCACGTCGGTTTCACCGGAAACTTGTCGGCGAGTCCGACTGTGGCAATCAAGTGGTCGCCCAGTTCCGCGCCGGCCGTGATGGCATTGATTGCCGTCACGCTCATCTGCTGCTGGATGATATCGACGCCGACCTGATTGTCCGTTGAGGGACCCGTTACAGCCGCCGGCTCGATTCCAAAGCGCTCGCGCAGTAGTTTGACGCCGCCCCAGGCCGCGACGGGGTCATTGGCAGACAGCACGACCGCAGTCAGTGATTGGCGGATATCGTCTGCCGAGAGGATGGCCTCAACGCCGTACGTGCCGAGCAAGCCGTCGCCGAGCTCAAATACGATGATGTCGGGTTGGCCCACGGCCATCTCGGTCAACATCGAACGGGTCAATGCCGGCCCAACCTCAGCCGTGGTCGTGCCAATACCGAAGTCCGTGAAGATCATCGTCTTGCGGGCGCCGGAATCTTCAAAAGCCAAGATGTCGCGGCGCAATGACACACCGGTTGCCTTGAATGCGTGCACGTTCAGGCCACGGTGACGCATGCGCGCGATCATGGAGCAGGCCGCCGCAGTTTTGCCGGCCTCCATGCAGGTACCCGCCAGCGCCACGACCGGCACGCCTTGCGTGTCGACCGCTACCGTTCGGTCCAGCTTCCGGTAGCCGATGCGTGCCGGTACACCAATCCGCTCGCCGAGGTACGGGAAGTGCAGGACGACACCCAAGACGCGGCAATCGAATGGCCGGCCCTTGTCCGGGTTGACGGAGTCGCAGACGCCGAGCACGCCGCCAATATTCAGCATCTGGATGACATCGCCCGGCTTGAGTGCCTCGGGTACGTGTCCGGAATATCCGAACAACGCTTTACGGTGTCCGAGCGCGCCCACCACGATGTCGCCCTTCATCACCTTGGCCATTCTTCCCGAGGTGAGTTCGAGGGTGTTGTAGGTGTTCTTGTTATTCAAAACCTCGACCACCACGACGACACCCTCTTCACAGGGGATGTTTTCGGAGATGCGCAGCTCATGCTGCAGGCCGAGCGCCTGGGTGATGGACGCGATTTTGTCGACGACGATGGATTTCATGACTGACCCTCAGCCTTCTGCCCGGCACGCGTATAGAACATGCCCGTCAGGGCCAACATCTTGGAGTAGCCGAGCGCATCGGCCGGTGACCACTCACCGGCGGCTTCGCCGTAGACGCCTTTCGAGGCAGCCATCAACGACCATGGCGAAGTAACGCCTTCCACGAAGCAGCTGCCGGGGCGGAAGAGCACCGTCACTTCGCCAGTCACGCGCTGCTGCGACGAGACGAGTAGAGCCTCGATGTCACGGCAGACGGGATCGAGATGGTGCCCCTCGTGCACAAGGTCACCGTAGGGCGCCGCCACGAGTTCCTTGATGCGCGCCTGACGGCCGGTGAGCACGAGTTTCTCGAGTTCCCGGTGCGCTGTGATCAACACGTCCGCCGCGGGCGCTTCGAATGCGACACGGCCTTTGGTGCCGATGACGGTATCGCCCAAATGAATGCCCCGTCCGATGCCGAAGGGGGAGGCCAATGCCTCCAGTGCTTCGATGAGCGTGACGGGATCTAGCGCTTGCCCGTCGAGGGAAGTGGGCACGCCGTGCGTGAAGCCGATCGTGTGACGCTCCGCGGCTTTGGGTTGGGTGAAGGCATCCCGAGTCAGTACCCAAGCCTCATCCGGGATGCTGCCGTTGGACGTCAGGGTCTCCTGACCACCAATGGTCACGCCCCAGAGGCCCCGGTTCACGGAATAGGCCGCGCCATACGGCGGAATAGGCAGGCCACGTTCTTGCAAGAAGGCCAACTGTTCTGGCCGTTTGAAAGCTCGATCCCGCACCGGCGCGATGATCTCAAGGCCGGGCGCTAGGGTCCGCAGGGCCACTTCAAAGCGCACTTGGTCATTGCCAGCCGCCGTGCAGCCGTGGGCCACGGATGCCGAGCCTAACGATTTCGCCATCTCGGCAATCATCTGCGCCTGCAGGACCCGCTCGGCGCCGACGCAGAACGGGTACATCTGACCGCGGCGCGCATTACCCATGAGCAGATAGCGCAGCACCCGATCAAAGTAGGCGCTTTTCGCGGCCACGATGTGGTGTTCGACCGCGCCGAGTTCTTTGGCGCGGCTCTCCAACGTTGCCGCAGCAGCCGCATCGATGCCACCCGTATCGACCGTGACGGTGATAACGGGTCGGCCGTAGGTTTCTTTCAGCCAAGGAACACAAAACGACGTATCAAGGCCGCCTGAAAAAGCGAGCAGGATGGGCGCGGCGCCCAGATTTTCGATGGACATGGAAGCGGCCTCTATCGGCTAGCGAGGGATTGAAGTCGTTCGACAAAGGCGCGCTGGGCGGCTTCATCGCGAGTGGCTACGAACACCGTGTCGTCGCCGGAGATGGTTCCGACGACCTCCGGCCAACGCGCCTGATCAATCGCCAGAGCAACGGATTGGGCGGAGCCGACCGTTGTGCGTACGACGGTCAGGTGAGGGCCTGCCGGTAGGGCAGCGACCACGAATGCGGCAACGGCGCTGAAAGCCGCCCGCGGTGCCGGGGTTTCCCCGGGCAGCACATATCGGTCGCCGACCTTGGCGACCCCGAGGTCGCGTAAGTCCCGGCTGACGCTGGATTGGGTGACGGCATAGCCGGCCTGTAGCAGGCGCTGAACGAGTTCAGCCTGTCTACCCACAACGCCCTCCCGAACGATGCGCAATAAGGCCTCTCGCCGCTCTTCGTGGGCGCGGTGCAAGCCAGGGCTATGAAATGCATGATTTTGCATAAAGTTGCAACATCATTGCATAAATATGCCAATTCGGCAAGGGGCGCGAAACGGCGGCTTAGTCGGTTGCCTCGAGCGTCTGCCGCACCCGTTGCTGAACCTCGCCACCGGCGCTGAAGGTCGTCTCCTCCACCCAACCGCCGCCGCGCTGATGCAGAACGCAGACCGTTGTCGAGCGCGTCCCATAGTCGGGTTGCACAATAAAAGCCGGAGAGAGGCGGCGTTCCAGTTCGATGGACAGCCCCGTATGGGGTAGTTGGTCGTCCGGTGCCGGGGCTCGGTCTGCCAAGACGTTCGCAAGCGCACTTTCCGGCGCCGGTCGTGACAGATGCTCCTGGAGGCGCCGAACGGCTAGCGCGGTTTTGGGCCAAACGCTGCCCGGGAGCCCGTTGCTCACGGCGTGGCATCCGGGGTCAAGGGTTCGGATCTGCTCGGGTGTTCCCGTGGAATAGATCCAGGTCCCCGAGTGGTCACCGAGTAACAGATTGAACCCTGCGTACTGTCCAGCCGCTGCCTGCAGTCTGCGCAGAAAGACGGGCGGGGACTCGTCGGACTGGAGAAACGCGGGGATCAATTGCCCACGCGAGGGTGCTTGGCTTGGGCTGGCCGCGCCGCGCAGATTGGTCAGTGCGCCAAATCGTCCACGCCGGTCGATCGCGAACCATGTGCCGCCAGCTTGCAGATCCCGCCCGCCGAGTATGGGTTGATCGGGCCACCACGCGAGTGGCGCGGTGGCGCGTTGGTGAAATTCATCCCGGTTGCCGACCAAGACGAGACGCGTCGCGTCGTCGGGATGGAGGCCAAACGCGACGAGGCACATGCGTCAGTGCCCAAGGAGTTGCAAGGCGTCCCAACCGGTCTTCAGTATGAGCGCCGAGACAACAACGATCAGGGCCGTTCGGACGAAGCGAGCGCCACGTTGCAGCGCAAGACGTGTACCGACTTGTGCGCCGACGACGTTTGCCGCAGCCATGGCGAGGCCGGTGTGCCACAGGATGTGTCCACCCGCGATGAACCAACCCAATGCAGCCAGATTTGTCGCGACATTGATGACCCGGGCCGCCGCCGCCGCATGGACAAAATCGAAACCAAATCGGCGAACAGCCAGCATCATCAGGAAGCTGCCGGTTCCGGGTCCAAAAAAGCCATCGTAAAAGCCGATGCCGGCGATGGCCAGAGCGCTGAGGCAGTGACCACCGACACTGTGATGTCGCGGTGCGTGCACTTCGCCGAGACGCTTGTTTTTCAACGTCCAGCCAAGCACGCCGATGAGCAGAAAGGGCACGAGCGGGCGAAACGCCGTTGCGCGCAGATGAGTGACCGTGACGGCGCCGGCCAACGCACTGACAAACGCAATCGCAATGCCCGTCGCCAAGATCCGAGTCGGCAGCCGTACCGAACGCAGATAGTGAATGGCGGCGCTGGCGGTACCGGAGAACCCAGCCAGTTTGCTCGTGCCTAATAGGGTCGCGGGGGCAACCCCGGGCAGTACGGAGAGCAGTGCCGGCAATTGCACGAGGCCACCGCCGCCCACCACCGCGTCTATAGCGCCAGCTCCGAATGCAGCGGCCATCAACACGGTAACGGTCGGATCGATCACGTCTCCGCGCTCGGCCAGGGGATTCCGCCGCGCAACGATAAGCCGGTGTGCGAACAAAACCAGTCATCAATCAATTGAAACGAGATGGACGTGGCGGGCGGAAGGCGTACGGCGCCCGACCCCACGTCGTGCACACTGAAGAAGCGCGCATCTTCGAGTTCGCCGTCCGGACAGAAGACGTCGGTCGTGGCCGCGCGTGCGTGGAACCCGAGCATCAGGGAAGAGGGGAACGGCCACGGCTGTGATGAGTGGTACCGAGCTTGGTCCACCTCGACCCCGGTTTCTTCCCGGACCTCACGGGCAACCGCGTCCTCGAGGCTTTCGCCCGGTTCCACGAAACCTGCAATGGTCGAATAGCGGCCCGCGGGCCACGACGCCTGTCGGCCTAACAGCGCTCGGTCACCGTCGGAGACCAGCACGATGATCGCGGGGTCGATTCGCGGGAATGACGGATGGCGACAGGCGCTGTCGGAACAGCGCATGACGTGTCCACCGTCACTGGGTTGGGTCGGCTTCCCGCACGCACCGCAGAAACGATGGCGCGAGCGCCAATAAAAGAGCGCGCGCGCGTAGGCGAGCAGACCGGCCTCATCCGCCGGTAACTGTCCGCCAACCCCACGCAAGTCCATGAATTGCGTTCCCGTCACCAGAACGGGCGCATCTTCGGTCTCCGCCTCGATCGCGAAAATCGGATGACCGCGGAAACGGCCGAGAAAAATGCTGCCGTGCGCCGGAATGTCGGTCGGGGGTGTCGTCAGTAGGGTGGCGGACGGCGTCTCCCCGGTACTGATCAGGCTTTGCTGTCGCCACACGACGACCCAGCGCGCCAGGGGATCCGTCCGCCAAGCGGCTAGGCGCGCTTCGTCAACGCGAACCCCGCTCTCACGATCGAGGTACGGTCCGGCGAAGATGTGGGGAGCTCGGTGTGTCATGGGTTGTATCTGCGGCGATTCTAACCCGCCGCGAGGCCCTCGACTTGGTTCGCGCGCCGCCGTGGGTTTCCCCGAGGGTCCCCTCCGTCAGCGGGTCTTCGCAAACGGCACACTGGGGCGGCATTCGCCGTTGCGTATCGATGATCGTAAACGCATGGCAAACGGGGCAGCTGCCCGGCCGCAATTCCGTGCGCCGTTGTAACGCTTCGAGTAAATACGCGGCGTGCTCGAAGGTCACCTCACACCCGAGGCCGAGCCCCAAATAGGTTTCGTACGCCTCACAGAAGAGTTCCACCCACGGTGGCATGCCGTGAGCGTGTGTCTTGGCCGCCTCGGTCTTCAGCAGTCCGAGTAAAGCATACAGACCGCCCAGGGCGCTGGCTTGGCGGCGCAAGTCGGCATTGCGCAGAAAAAAAGAGCTCTGCCGGGGAGGCTTGCCCCGATGTCGTTTTGCCACAGCATCTCCGTCATGGATGTATTGCCGGTGCAATTTGCGAATCCGGTCGGCCGTCAGGCCGGTCCACGCATGGATCGTCGCCGTGCGAGCTTCGTGGCGAATCATGCGCATCGCCAAGTTCAGTTGCAGTTGTTCGCGGTGGTAGCGGTCTTCAGTGATACGCACGGACTTGCTCCAAAGCTATTTTTTGGTAGTATCGAACCAAATTTAAGCAACGGCAAGAGGGTTGCAGCCGCCCTGATTGCCACTTTCCGGGGATCTTTCTGATGCAAGCTCGCCAGCCACGCGGTCGGACGCCAGGGCCGACCACGGCCATATCGACGCGGCAGGTTCTGGACTCGGCATTGGCTGAGGTGATCTGCACGGCGAATGACGCCTATCTCCATGACTTGGCGCGATCCGAGTCCCGAGAGGGCGTCGACCATGCGTTACCGCCCGGGGTGATGGCATCTTTGAGCGCGCTGGATGGGGTGGCACGACGTCGCATTGCCGCCGTTCCGTTCACCCTCTTCTCGATGCGCTTCAACGACCCGTCCTATTGGCAAACCCTGCTGGAGCGACCGGTCGCCGGGCAGAGGCGTGCCGCGGGCGATGGCTTTGGTCGAACGGCGGTCTTCCTCGCGTGGCATGTGGTTCAGGCAGGACCCGCCACGGCAGGCGTCACCCTCGGAATGTCCTCTGAAGTGGCCGCGCTCTACCAATGGATGCCCTTGGGGGAGCTCGACCGGATCGGCGGTCTGGCGCAAGCGGTCATGGCACCGCGGTGGCCCACCCACTCGGCTTTCTGGCAACGATTACTGGCGGCCGCCCGCTCAACGGTCGCCATCGAAACCGCGCGATTCATGGGTCTGCAGCTGTTGGCAGCTGAAAGCCTGTTGGATCCCCGCATGCGGTCGCGCGCCTGAAACTCGGATGTCGAACGTGCAATAGTTCAGTTGAAGCGCAGCCGCCGGCACCGTACCCTTCTGGCTCGCCTTGTCCAAGGCACCTCACCGGCACGAAATGCGGAAATCTATGCACGCACTGTCCATTCGTCAGCTTCGCAAAACTTATGGCAACGGCGTCGAAGCCCTGAAAGGCATTGACCTCGATGTACCAGAGGGCGAATTTTTGGCGCTGCTGGGGCCGAATGGCGCCGGCAAGACCACCACCATCGGGATCATTACCTCGCTAGTCAACAAAACGGCGGGCTCCGTTCGCGTCTTTGACTACGATCTCGACCGAGATCTGGCGGCTGCCAAAGCCTGTCTGGGTGTCGTGCCGCAAGAAGTGAACTTCAACCAGTTTGAATCCGTTGAATCGGTGGTCATTAACTCTGCCGGCTTCTACGGCATCACCCGCGACGTGGCGCGCGTCCGGGCCGAAAAATATCTCCGACAGCTGCAGTTGTGGGAAAAACGCAAGGCCATTGCGCGCAGTCTGTCGGGCGGCATGAAACGGCGACTGATGATCGCGCGCGCTTTGATGCACGAACCACGCCTCTTGATCTTGGATGAGCCTACTGCCGGTGTTGATGTCGAAGTGCGTCGGTCGATGCGTGATTTTTTGCGGGAAATCAACGAGCAGGGCGTGACGATCATTCTCACGACCCACTATCTCGAGGAAGCGGAAGAACTCTGCCGACACGTTGCGATCATCGACAAAGGCAAGATCATCGAAAATGACCGGATGGGATCGGTTCTCGGGAAGCTGCACCTGGAGACTTACGTCTTGGACTTGCAGGTACCCATCGCAGCGATTCCCCGGCTGGACGGCATCCGAGCGACATTGATCGACGAAAAAACGCTCGAAGTCGAGGTCGTACGAGGGAGAAGTTTGAACGATATTTTTGGCCAACTGTCAGCCGCTGGCATTGTGGTAGCGTCGTTACGAAACAAGGTCAATCGCCTTGAGGAGCTCTTCATGCGGTTGGTATCTGAGGATGCAGTGGCCGGAGGTGGGGCATGACCGACTTATCCTCCGCATCGGCGCGTCGCGAATCCAATTGGATCGGTTTCCGCACGATCGTCACGCGGGAATTCTCGCGGATTATCCGCATCTGGGGGCAGACGCTCCTGCCATCTGCTGTTACGGCAACGCTTTACTTCGTGATCTTCGGCAATTTGATCGGTAGCCGCATCGGGCAGATGGGCGGCTACCACTACATGCAATACATCGCGCCGGGATTGATCATGATGTCGGTCATCACGAACTCCTATGGCAATGTCGTGTCGAGTTTCTTCGGTGCACGTTTCGGCAAGTACATCGAAGAGCTGTTGGTCTCACCATTGCCCAATTGGTTGATCGTGATTGGCTACATGGCGGGGGGGCTGGTTCGCGGGCTCTCGGTCGGTGCGATCGTGACGCTCGTGGCCATGATGTTTACGGATCTCACGTTGCACTCGCCTGTCATCATCGTGGCCGCGGTCTTGCTGACCTCCATGGTCTTTGGGCTAGGCGGATTTATCAACGCGGTGTTCGCTAAGAACTTCGACCATATCTCTTGGTTTCCGACGTTTATCTTGACGCCGCTGACGTACTTCGGTGGCGTTTTCTATTCGATTGATTTGTTGCCGAATTGGGCTCGCGTCATTTCCCACGCAAATCCCATTCTCTATATGGTGAGTGCGTTCCGGTATGGGTTTCTCGGCGTTTCTGACGTGGATATTCGCTTGGCATTTGGTTTGATGATGGCGTTTATGGCGGTCTTGTTCGCCATCGCGGTCGGCTTGATGCACAAGGGAATCGGTATCCGCGAGTAGGCGAGGCGGGGTGCCCGTAGGGTCAACTGGGAGCAGATGGTGACGTTAAAGCGTGCGTTGATCGTGGATGACTCCAAGTCCGCGCGAGTGGTTCTTTCGCGACTGCTCGAAAAGCATGACCTTGCCGTCGAGACACGGGATTCCGCTGAGGCGGCTCTTGAGTATCTAGAGCAGAACAGGCCCGATGTGATTTTCATGGATCACGTCATGCCGGGCATGGATGGGTTAAGCGCTGTTCAATTGATCAAAAAAGATCCGCTGACCGCCTCCATCCCCATCCTGATGTACACATCGCAGGATGGCGATATTTATGCAGATGCCGCCAAGGCCAGCGGCGCAGATGCGGTACTGCCCAAACAGATGTCGCCCGCGGATATCTCGGATGCACTCGTGCGTCTGAAGGTCTTGCCGGGCCGTGGATCGGCGGCCTCACCGGATGCAACCGCGGCTGGCGGCGCAGGACCCGCGATGGCGCCGCCATTGAGCGCTCAGGAAGTGCGATCCGCCGTGGAGCCGCTGATTCGAGACCAAGCCGCCGATTTGCGGCGGTATTTCGGCGCCGAGATGGAGTCGCTTTCCGGCAAGCTCGCAGCTGACGTGGCGCGTCGGATTGAGTCCGCTGCAGCGGATATCGTCCATCGACTGTCGCCGCCACCGGTCGCGCCACCGCCACCGCCGCCACGTCCGTGGGCCTTGATCGGCGGATTCTGTGCTGCGGTCGCTGCGGTTGCCGTGCTCAGCGTGACCGTATTGCACGATCAGGGCGACATGACGGGGATGCGTGCAACGATTGATCGGCAGGCCGCCGCGCTGGCGGCAGTGCCCGAGAACGCAGGTCCCGTTTCCAGTGGGTCATGGCCCAGCGAGCGCCATCCGCTCGGTTATGGGGACGGGCCGTTTAACCCAGCTCGGTTAGCGCAATTGACCAACTGGCTCGGGGCGCTGGAACAACGCGGCTTTGTCGGCACCGCGCGTATCGCGGTGTCTATCTCAGACTATTGCCTAACCGGTAATCCGGGTGAGGGATATTCAATGGCGCCGGCCGACATGCCGGCCGCCAGTTGTGACTTGCGTGGGAGTCCGCCCGATGAGGGACGTTCCGCGGCGGAGCGGGAGCCGGCAGCGTTGACCACGCTCATGGCCGGACTGGCTGAGCGGACGCATGGGGAAATCAAAGCAGAAGTCGTGTTTGTGAAGGCGTCCGGCTATCCGGCCGCGGGCGCAAACGCAGGGCAGTGGAATGCCGCCGCTGCGAAGGGCCACTACGTTGAGTTTGTTGCGCAGCCTCGTTCGCCCTAAGTCGAATCGCGAATGACGCGCGACTTTCGACCCCGCCGACTGCTGCGCGGGCCGCACCTGCAAACGTTGCTCGCGAGCGTGGGGCCTCGTCGTGCCGACGTCGCTCAGCGGTCTCGGCGAGTGCTCGGCGCGAGTTCTGACCTTGTTCTGGAGTGCGGTAATGATGTTCGCTTGTTGGCGCACCACAGCGGGCATGGCGATGGCGAGCGAGATCTCGTTGTGTTGCTGCACGGCTGGGAAGGCAGTGCCAATTCCCAGTACCTCCTCTCGTCAGCTGCCAATTTATTCGAGCAGGGCTACGACGTGGTGCGCCTTAATTTGCGCGACCATGGTCCGACGCACGATTTGAATCATGAGTTATTCCACTCCTGCAGAATTGATGAGGTGGTGGGTGCGACAGCCGACATCGCACAGCGGATTCCCCACAGACGCTTGCTGTTTCTCGGTTATTCACTGGGGGGTAATTTCGCCCTTAGAGTCGCACTGCGGGCCCCGGGCCGCGGGATACGCCTCGATGCGGTTGCGGCGATCTGCCCCGTGGTGGATCCCGAGCAAACCATGGGCCAGCTCGAGTCCGGATCCTTCATCTACCGGCGCTACTTTATTTACAAATGGGCGCGGTCATTACGGCTGAAGGAGGCGGCGTGGCCCGGGGTGTTCGACTTTTCGAGGATTTTGGCCAATCCGTCGCTCGAATCCATGACGCGGGATCTGGTCGACACCTTTACGGACTTCCCGACGGTCGAGGACTATCTGCGAGGCTACGCGCTGGTCGGCGATGTCTTGGCGAGATTAACCGTGCCGAGTTTGATCGTTGCGGCCAATGATGACCCCATCATTTCGATCGACGGGTTCTCCCGTCTCGCGCGTCCGGGTCCCCTAGTGGTGGATGCGCAGCCCTTTGGTGGTCATTGCGGCTTCCTCGAGAGTCTCTACGGACCCTCGTGGGCCGACCGCCGCCTAGCGGATTGGTTTGCCGAGCGCCCCTGAGACCGCCGACCGGCCAGTCACGCTCCGAAAAATGACGAAAATCGCATTTCTCGGGAAAACAGGGTCGCTCGTCTCCGTTAGGCGGCGATTCATCGCATCTGCGCTGTGGGCTCAAGGTCTCGCGCGTAGAATCGCCCTCCTAACCTAACCGGGTAAAAGAGTGCTCCGTGACAGACCAAAATTCCCAACGGGTTGATTTCGATGCTGTCGAGACGCCGTGGTTTCTCAAAAAGGCATCCCTGCTGACCGCTGGCGCGACCTTCGCCTTGGTCGCCGTCTCGCTGATTATGTGGCGGCACAGCCGCAATCACGGTCCACAGGCGCCGGACCTGCCGTTGGTGACCGTGACGGTCCCCGGCCAGTCGTCCTATGCGCTATCGGTCAACTTTACCGGCGCCATCATCGCTCGTTATGACGTCCCCATCGGCATCGAAGGTGAGGGCGGACGCGTGCTCTCACTTCATGCCGAGGCCGGCGATGTGGTGAAGCGTGGTCAGATACTGGCTCGACTCGACACGGCCGTTATCGGGCCCCAGGTCGCGAGCCTGCGCGCGGCGCTGGAGCAGGCCCGTGCGGATGCGGAGTTGGCCATGGCCGATTACCACCGTGCTCAGAAAATCGCGGACTCCGTCGGCGCGCTGTCGAAGGAAGAAGTGGAACGGCGGCACACGCTGGCCATGACGACGGCCGCGCGCGTGCGGACCGCGGAGGCCCAATTGGCCGAAGCGGAAGCCCGCCTGCGTCGCACGGACATCGTCGCGCCCGAAGATGGGATTGTGCTCACGCGGTCGGCCGAGATTGGTCAGGCCATGACGGCCGGTAGCCCGGCGCTCTTTCGCATGGCGCGTGGCGGCGAAGTTGAGATGAAGGCCCAAGTGGCGGAGCAGGATCTGCCGAAACTGCAGGTCGGGCAGGACGTCTCGGTCACCGTGACCGGGGTGCAAAATCCGTTTGCCGGTAAGGTCCGATTGCTTGCGGCGGTCATTGATCCGATGTCACGACTGGCTGAAGTCCGCATCACGTTGCCGAAAGATCCGTTGCTGCGGCCGGGCGCCTTCGCTCACGGTACTGCGGTCGTGGGTCACGACGAGCGCCCGCTCGTGCCGCAGACGGCACTGTTGTCTGACAGCGGTGGCAGCTATGTGTTGGTCGTCGGATCCGACAATAAGGTTGTGCGCCGCGGGGTTCGCTATGGCGATGCGCAGAGTGGTGGCGTCGCCATTCTCGAAGGACTGACCGGGGATGAACGGGTTGTGGCGACCGCCGGAGCCTTCTTGAAGGAGGGCGAGTCAGTCCGAGTGATTGGGCGCGGGAAGTCGACACCGTGAGAAATATTTCGGCTTGGGCCATTAAGCACCCGATATTTCCAGTGGTGCTGTTTATGGTGCTGACCTTCGTGGGTTTGGCGTCCTTTATGAAGCTGCCGATTCAGCTGAATCCGGACATTTCCTTCCCGATGGTCACGGTGATGGTGTCGCAGCCGGGAGCGGCCCCAACCGAAATGGAGACGCAAATTCTCCAGAAGGTGGAGGGCGCTGTCGCCAATATCGGCAATGTTCGCAATATCACCTCGCGAGCGACCGAAGGCTCCGCGATGTTGTTCATTTCGTTTGAAATCGGCACGCCCATTGATCGAGCGGTGAGCGACGTGCGTGATGCGGTGGCGCGCGTACGCGGCGACTTGCCTGAAGGTATTCAGGAGCCGGTCGTTCAGCGCATCGACGCGGAAGGGAATGCCATTGCGTACTACGCGGTGAGCGCGACCTCCATGACGGAGGAGCAGCTCAGCTGGTTTGTGGACCACACGGTCTCGAAGCGATTACTCACCCTCAAAGGCGTCGCGCAGGTGTCTCGCGGTGGTGGCGTGAGCCGCGAAGTGCGTGTCGATTTGGATCCCTCGAGGCTGCAGGCGCTCGGCATTACCGCCGCTCAGGTCAATCAGCAGCTGCGGTCGTTGAATATAGACGCGGCCGGTGGGCGTGCGCAGATCTCAGGCGGCGAGCAGTCGATTCGTGTGCTGGGTGGTGCGCGCACCTCTGCGGACTTAGGGTCGACGCAGATTCAAGTCGGCGGTGGTCGTACGGCGCGATTAGATGAAATTGCGCATGTCTATGACGGTGTCGGCGAGATTCGTACGATTTCGCGGCTGAACGGGCGCCCGGCGACGACCTTCGGCGTGTACCGATCCCGCGGCAATTCGGACGTCGATGTTTTCAAGCGGATATCGAAAGAAGTCGATTCCATGCTGCAGGATAATCCGGGCGTGTCGGCCAAAATCGTCTTCACGACGGTTGAGAACACGCAGTCGTCTTATGACTCGGCTATCGAGGCGCTTATTGAAGGGTCGTTGTTGGCCGTGCTGGTCGTTTGGCTCTTTTTGCGGGAGTCGCGCTCGACGGCCATTTCGGCGCTCGCGATCCCATTGTCGGCGATCCCGACATTTGCGTTCATGCAGTGGATGGACTTCACGCTGAACAACATCAGTCTGTTGGCGCTCTCGTTGGTGGCCGGCGTATTGGTGGACGATGCGATTGTCGAAATCGAGAACATTGTTCGACATATTCGAATGGGTAAGACGCCGTATCAAGCCGCGCTCGATGCTGCTGATGAGATCGGTCTTGCCGTCGTGGCCACGTCCGCGACGATTATCGCGGTTTTTCTGCCTGTGAGCTTCATGGGCGGAATGTCGGGTCAGTATTTCAAGCAATTTGGACTCACTGTCGCGGCAGCTGTCTTCTTCTCGCTGCTCGTCGCCCGATTGATTACGCCGGTGATCGCTGCTTTCATGCTGAAGCCGGAGAAGGCACAAAGCCACCTAGATGGCCCGGTCATGGCGTGGTACCTGCGAGCACTGCGCTACTGTGTCGAGCATCGTCGCCGTACCTTTGCAGGGTTCGCTGTTTTCTTTATGGCCTCCGTGGCCGGTCTGTTTTTCATACCTAAGAATGCTTTCCCATCTGAAGACTCCGGCACCAGTCAGATCACGGTCGAATTAGCGCCAGGCGTGCGGATCGAAGATACGGCTCGCGTGACCAAGCAGGCTGCCGACATTGTTGCGAGCCATGGGGAAGTGTCCGACGTCCTCGAGATGGTGGGTGGCGGTGATGACAATGACGTTCGTAATGGTCAGTTGTTCGTTGCATTAAAGCCGCGCGCGCAACGCAAGCTTGATCAGAAGACTTGGCAGGATC
This sequence comes from Gammaproteobacteria bacterium, assembly GCA_947455595.1. Taxonomy (GTDB): domain Bacteria; phylum Pseudomonadota; class Gammaproteobacteria; order Steroidobacterales; family Steroidobacteraceae; genus CAIKZZ01. Next base: position 71,268 of record CANGOP010000012.1, on the reverse strand, counting down.
AGGTGCAAAGCGAACTCGGTCAGATCCCTGACGCGCGCGTATCGTTTTCCAACCAGCAAGGTTGGACGGGTCGTGACGTGACCTTTTACCTGACCGGCGATGACCCCGAGGTGCTTGAACAGGCCGGTCGGGCAGTGCTCGCCGGCATGCGGGGCATCAAGGAGTTGCGCGGCGCGCGTATCAATGGCGATATGCCGAAGCCCGAGATCCAGATCAAGCCTCGACTCGATTTGGCGGCGGAACTCGGGGTGACCGTACAGTCCATCAGCCAGACGGTCCGTATTGCCACGTTGGGAGATATCCCGCAGAACGGCGCCAAATTCTCGCTCTCCGATCGGCAGGTTCCGATCCGAGTCGGTCTCAAAGAGTCCGCGCGAGAAGATCTGTCGACGATCGAGAACCTCCCCGTGCCGACCATGTCCGGAGGGAGTGTTCCGCTCAAGGCGGTTGCAGAGGTGAAGTTCGGGCAGGGTCCGGTGGCCGTGCGTCGATACAATCAGAGCCGTCGATTGATGATCGACGCGGACCTAACGCCAGGGTCCACCTCCGGCGATGCCGAGAAAAAAATCGCGGCGTTGCCGGCGATGAAGAATCTGCCCTCGGGTGTTCGCAAGGTCGACACGGGCAATCTGGAGTTTATGGCTGAGCTGATGCAAAACTTTGCCCTGGCCATGGGCGCCGGCATTCTCATGGTGTTCGCCGTGCTGGTCCTCTTGTTCGCCCGCGTGTTCCAGCCGATGACCATCCTCTCGGCATTGCCACTCTCGCTGGGTGGCGCCTTGTTAGCGCTGTCCATCTGCGGCATGCCGTTTTCACTGCCAGTTGTGATCGGCACCCTGATGCTGATGGGTATCGTCGCGAAGAACTCCATCTTGTTGGTCGACTTTACGATCGAAGAGTTGAAGACGGGTAAGTCGCGGATGGACGCCTTAATTGAGGCCGGTCACAAGCGGGCACAGCCGATCGTCATGACCAGTGTCGCGATGATTGCCGGCATGCTGCCGTCAGCCTTGGGGTTTGGCGAGGGGTCGGAGTTCCGAGCCCCCATGGCTGTTGCCGTGATCGGCGGCATCATCAGCTCAACCTTCCTGACCCTGGTCGTGGTGCCGGCGATGTACACCTTGGTCGACGACTTCGAGGGATGGATTGGCCCAAAGTTTGGCCGTCACCTCACCCCCCACGAAACCGCCTGATGCGGGCGGCCCATCCGGGCCGCTCGGAACCTTCCCCAATCCTCTCGGCCTTTCCATCGCTTCGGCCAACGAGCCCAAATGCTGCGCTGCAGCATAGATGCTGCAGCGCAGCATTGACCGATTCCATGCCGGTGTTCATGATGGCGCTCTTTTTTCGGCCGCCGCCGGCGGTGTTGAGGATGAGCCATGACCACCTCCCAGACCTCGTCGGGTCGCGACTTGCCGGTCAGCGCGGAAGCGTTGATCCACGGCGGCTACGATGCGGCCGGCCTCTACAGCCCAACGTTCGAAAAGGAAAGCTGTGGCTTCGGGCTCATCGCGAACCTCGATGATCAGGCGAGCCACTGGCTGGTCCGCACGGCGATCGAATCGCTCAATCGTCTCACGCACCGGGGCGCTGTGGCCGCCGACGGCAAGACGGGTGACGGCTGCGGCTTACTGCTGAAGAAGCCGGACCGGTTCCTGCGGGCGGTTGCCGAGGAAGCGGGGATTCGATTGGGTCAGCGATACGCGGCCGGTATTGCATTCCTGTCGCCCTTCGAGGATGCCGCTCAAAAAGCCAAAGCGACCCTTGAGGCGCAATTAAGTCGCGAAAACCTGGTCGTTGCTGGCTGGCGTGTGGTGCCGATCGATAAGTCGGTTTGCGGTGCTGAGGCGTTACGCACACTCCCGCGGATGGAGATGGTGTTCGTCACGAATGTCGATGACGTGGATGAGGCGAGCTTCAACCGGCGCTTGTTCCTTGCGCGTCGTCGAACCGAGAAGGCGCTGGAGCACCGCGATCCTCTCTTTTATATGCCGTCTTTATCGGCGAGCACGATCGTCTACAAGGGCATGGTCATGCCCCAGTACTTGCCCGAGTTCTTTCCAGACCTCGCCGATGAGCGGATGGAAAGTTCGGTGGCGGTCTTCCACCAGCGCTTCTCGACCAACACATTGCCGCAATGGCGCCTTTCCCATCCGTACCGGTATCTGGCGCACAACGGTGAAATCAACACAATTTCCGGCAACCGCAACTGGGCCGTGGCCCGCGGCCCGCTCTTTCGCTCCCCCTTGCTGCCCGATCTCTCGGACATCCAGCCGTTGGTCTCGCTATCGGGTTCCGACTCGCAGACCTTGGACAACATGCTCGAGGTGCTGCTGGCCGGTGGGCTCGATGTGTTGCACGCGATGCGGTTGCTCGTGCCGCCTGCATGGCACAGCGTCGATACCATCGATCCAGATTTGCGCGCGTTTTATGAGTTCTATGCGCCCCACATGGAGCCCTGGGATGGCCCAGCCGGGATCGTGCTGACGGATGGTCGCTACGCCGCCTGTACGCTCGACCGCAATGGTCTGCGTCCGGCCCGCTGGGTCATTACGCGTGATCGCCACTTTACGATCGCATCCGAAATTGGAGTCTGGGACTACCGACCGGAAGATGTTGTACAGAAAGGAAAAATGGGTCCGGGCGAGATGCTGGCGTTGGACCTTCAAACCGGCGAATTGCTGGATACGAAGCGCGTCGACCAAATTTTGAAAACGCGGCACCCTTATAAAACTTGGCTGAAGAAGGGTGTTCGCTACCTTGAGAGCGACCTGATTGATCCGCGTTTGGCGGCTGAGCCGATGGATCGCGATACGCTCGATACTTATCGGAAGATGTTCAACATCACGGCAGAAGAGCGCGACGAAATCATTCGCGTCCTCGCCGAAGACGAAAGCGAAGCCGTCGGATCCATGGGAGACGATACGCCCTTGGCGGTGATGTCTCACAAGATCCGTTCACTCTATGACTATTTCCGCCAGCAGTTTGCGCAGGTCACCAATCCGCCCATCGACCCGCTGCGTGAAACCATTGTGATGAGTCTGCAGACGCAGATTGGTCCAGAGTGCAACCTCTTTGCCCCATCGCCTGAGCACGCGAATCGCATCGTCCTGAATTCGCCTATCCTCTCGCAGCGCAAGCTGCGCCAGATCATGGCATTCAAAGACTTTGGACTCGACAACGAGTTTATCGACCTACAGTACTCATTAGACAGTGACTTGAAGGCCGCCCTTGTCCGTGTCTGCGATCAGGCCGAAGCGGCCGTGCGGTCAGGGAAAGTCGTCTTGTTGATCTCGGATCGCTATCTTGTGGAGGGTAAAGTTCCCATCCACGCCATGCTGGCAACCGGCGCCATTCATCATCGTTTGGTCCGAAGCGGATTACGCTACAAGTGCAATTTGCTGATTGAGACGGCGACTGCGCGCGATCCGCATCACTTCGCCTGCCTGATTGGTTACGGCGCGACCGCGGTGTATCCATACATGGCATACCAGACGATCTTTGACATGACGCGCCGCCAAAGTGGCACGCTGTCGGCAGAGAGCCGGGCGGAGCTTGGGCGCAGCTACCGTCGCGGCATCCGCAAAGGTCTCTTTAAGATCATGTCGAAGATGGGTATTTCCACGATCGGCAGTTATCGCAGCTCTCAACTGTTTGAGATTGTCGGGTTGCACGATGAGGTGGTGCAGACCTGCTTCCCCGGCACCGTCAGTCGTATTCAAGGCACGGCCTTTTCGGATCTGGAAGCCGACCAACGAGAGCTCGCTACCCGGGCGTGGGATCGTCTAGCGCCCGTAGATCGCGGGGGCCTTTTGAAGTACGTCCATGGTGGTGAGTACCACATGTACAACCCGGACGTGATCGCCACTCTGCAGGCCGCGGTTGTCACCGGTGATTACGAGCATTACAAGATCTATGCCTCCCTAGTGAATGAGCGCCCGGCGTCGACGCTGCGCGACCTCTTTGCCCTACAGCCACAGCGCGCACCGATTCCTTTGGAAGAGGTCGAATCAATTGAGGCAATCGTCAAGCGCTTCGATTCCGCCGCGATGTCGCTGGGCGCCTTGTCGCCGGAAGCGCACGAAGCGTTGGCGATCGCGATGAATCGGCTGGGCGCCCGATCGAATTCCGGCGAGGGCGGTGAGAGCAAAGAGCGATACGGGAACGAGAAAAACTCGAAGATTAAGCAGGTCGCGAGTGGCCGATTTGGTGTGACGCCAGAGTATCTGACGAACGCTGAAGTGCTGCAGATCAAAGTCGCACAGGGCGCAAAGCCAGGCGAGGGCGGGCAGCTGCCGGGACACAAGGTGAACGACATGATTGCCCAGCTGCGCTATGCGCGACCGGGCGTGGGACTCATTTCGCCGCCGCCTCATCACGACATTTATTCGATCGAGGATCTTGCGCAGTTGATTTTTGATCTGAAGCAAGTCAACCCGCAGGCATTGGTGTCGGTGAAGCTCGTCGCGGAGCCGGGTGTCGGCACGATCGCTGCGGGCGTCGCAAAGGCATATGCCGACCTGATTACGATTTCCGGGTACGACGGTGGTACTGGTGCCAGCCCGATTTCGTCCGTCAAATACGCCGGTACCCCCTGGGAGCTCGGCCTGGCGGAAACCCATCAGACGCTGCGCATTAACGATATGCGCCAGCGCGTGCGGCTACAGACGGACGGAGGGCTCAAGACGGGTCTTGATGTGATCAAGGCGGCCATCATTGGTGCGGAGTCCTTCGGGTTCGGCACGGCCCCGATGGTTGCGCTGGGCTGCAAGTATCTGCGTATTTGCCATCTGAATAATTGTGCAACGGGTGTGGCGACTCAGCATGACGTGCTGCGCAAGCGTCACTTCATCGGCTTGCCCGAAATGGTGATTAACTACTTCCGATTCGTCGCTGAAGAATGCCGTGAAATCATGGCCTCACTGGGCGTGCGTCGGATCGATGAGTTAATTGGGCACACGGAATACCTGTCCATCATGGAAGGCGCGACCGCCAAACAGCGAAAGCTGGATTTGTCGCCGATTCTCTCGACGGCGGGCTTGTCGGTGGATGCGCCGCAAATTTGTCTCGACCCGCGCAATCAGCCTTACGACAAGGGTGAACTCGCGGAGCAGATGCTGCGGGACATGCTCAATGCGATCGAGACCAAATCGGGCGGAGAGTTCCATTACGCCGTGACGAATCGCGATCGTTCGGTCGGTGCCCGCCTGTCGGGTGAGATCGCGCGCCGACATGGCAATCAGGGCATGGCTGCCGCTCCGATCAAGGTGCTGCTGAAGGGGTCGGTGGGTCAGAGCTTCGGTGTCTGGAACGCTGGCGGATTGCACCTCAATCTCGAAGGTGATGCCAACGACTATGTCGGCAAGGGCATGACGGGTGGGCGCATCGTGGTTCGTCCCCCCGTGGGTTCAATCTTCACCGCCGCGGAGACACCGATCATCGGTAATACCTGTCTGTACGGTGCAACCGGCGGAGAGTTGTATGCCTCCGGTATCGCCGGTGAGCGGTTTGCGGTGCGCAATTCCGGTGCGCTGGCGGTGATAGAAGGTGCCGGCGATCACTGTTGTGAATACATGACCGGTGGCGTGGTCTGCGTGCTGGGTCGTACCGGGCTGAACTTTGGTGCCGGTTTCACGGGTGGTTTTGCCTACGTGCTGGATATGGATCGCGATTTTGTCGATCGCTACAACCACGAGTTGGTCGATATCCATCGCATCAGCATGGAAGGGATGGAACAGAATCTCCACCATCTGCGCGGATTGATTGAGGCGCATGTGCGCGAGACGGATAGCCGCTGGGGCGCTCAAATCCTGAACGACTTCCGCACCTACATTGGACGCTTCTGGCTGGTGAAGCCGAAGGCTGCCGCTATTGATACCTTGATCGAGAATCTCAGGAGGGCCGCGTAATGGCCGACAAGACGCTGCAGTTCCTGGATATCCCACGTACGGATCCGGAAAAACTGCCGGTCGAGGTGCGAACGACACAGTTTCGTGAAATCTATGTGTCGTTCGATCCGAAGTCAGCTTCCCAACAGGCCGGACGCTGCCTCAGTTGCGGCAATCCGTTCTGTGAATGGAAATGCCCGGTGCACAACTACATCCCGAATTGGTTGAAGTTGATTGAAGAGGGGCGCTTATTCGAAGCGGCGGAATTATCGCATCAGACGAATTCCTTGCCTGAAATGTGCGGCCGAATCTGCCCACAGGATCGCCTGTGTGAGGGTGCGTGCACGTTGAATGACGGCCTCGGCGCCGTAACGATCGGCTCGATTGAAAAGTACATCACCGACGAAGCATTGAAAGCGGGCTGGAAGCCGGATCTTTCGCATGTGCGCCAGAGTGGGCACCGTGTTGCGATCGTCGGTGCGGGTCCTGCCGGGCTTGCCTGTGCCGATGTGCTCGTGCGGCATGGCGTCAAGCCGGTGGTCTATGACCGCTATGCCCGCATTGGGGGCTTGCTGACCTTCGGAATCCCGCCGTTTAAGCTGGAGAAAGAGGTGGTTGAGACGCGGCGCCAGTTGATGGAGGGCATGGGCGTTGAATTTCGACTCGGCGTTGAGGTCGGCCGCGACGTGACGATTGATCAATTGATCGCCGAATATGACGCCGTATTCTTAGGAATGGGCGCCTACAAGGCCGTCAAGGGTGGGTTCTCCGGCGAGTCTCTGCCCGGTGTCTACGAGGCGCTCCCGTATCTCATCTCGAACATCAATCGAGAAATTGGCCTGTCGGAAGATTTCGTCAATCTTGCGGGTAAGCGAGTGGTGGTGCTGGGGGGTGGCGACACCTCAATGGATTGCAACCGCACAGCCATTCGCCAGGGCGCTGAGAGCGTGACCTGCGTGTATCGCCGCGATGAAGACAACATGCCCGGATCCAAGCGAGACTATAAAAACAGTCGTGAGGAAGGCGTTGAGTTCTTCTTTAATCGGCAGCCGATCGAGATCGTCGGCGATGGTCGCGTCGAGGGTGTCAAGGTGGTGGAAACCCGCCTCGGCCCGCCCGGTCCTCGCGGTCGTCGATTGGCGGAAGCGGTGCCGGGTAGCGAAACCATCATTCCGGCCGATGCGGTCATCATTGCGTTCGGCTTTGGGGCAAGTCCTGCGGATTGGTTTGAAACCACCGGTATCGCGTGTCATGCCGATGGTCGCGTCCGTGTTGCCAAGGACCCGAGCCGAGCCTTTCAGACGACCCATCCGAAAGTATTTGCCGGCGGTGATATGGTGCGGGGCAGCGACCTCGTCGTGACCGCGGTGTTCGAAGGTCGTGAAGCGGCTCAAGGCATCCTCACGCAACTGGGTATTGCGAGCGCCTCGCGCGCGGCGTGACGGAACAAATAATCGGCGCAAGCCAAAGGATTTCCGATGACAGCCATGAATCGACGTATCGTGTTGGCATCCCGTCCTGAAGGCGCGCCGGGACCCGAGAATTTCCGTCTGGAGTCCGTGCCGGTGCCGGTGCCCGCGTCTGGCGAGATCCTGATCCGCAATCACTGGCTTTCGCTCGATCCCTACATGCGGGGACGAATGAGCACTACGAAGTCCTATGCAGATCCGCATCCGTTAGACGCCGTCATGCTCGGTGGTACCGTCGGCGTTGTAGCCGCGAGCGGTCATGAGGGCTTTGCGGTCGGCGATACCGTGCTGGCGTTCGGTGGCTGGCAGGAATACGCGCTGGTCGCCGGTGAAGCGCTGCGTATGGTGCATCGCATCGATCCGAATCTGGCGCCGCTGCAGCGCTACTTGGGTGCGCTCGGTATGCCGGGCATGACAGCTTGGTACGGCTTGAATCGCATCATGGAACCCAAAGCGGGTGAGACCGTTGTGGTCAGCGCCGCATCGGGCGCTGTGGGCTCTGTGGTGGGTCAGTTGGCTAAAGCTGCGGGCTGTCGCGTGGTTGGAATTGCCGGCGGTCCCGAGAAGTGCGCCTATGTGACGGATGAGTTGGGATTCGATGCCTGCCTCGACCACAAGGCGCTGCGCGACGCGCGTGCGTTTGACGTGGCGTTGGCGGCCGCGGCGCCCAATGGCGTCGACGGCTGCTTTGAGAATGTGGGCGGGCTCGTTTTTGAAGGGACGTTGCGGCGCATGAATGCGTTCGGGCGAGTCGCCGTCTGCGGGATGATCGCCGGGTACAACGGGGAACCCGTGCCGCTGAAAGATCCCACGGTTATCTTGCGTTCCCGTCTCAAAGTGCAGGGCTTCATCATCAGTGAAAATCCCGCGGACATGCTCGAGGCGTTCAAAGAACTCGCCCGCCTACATGTGGAGGGGCGTCTGCGCTATCGCGAATCCATCGCCGAGGGTCTAGAGGCGGCTCCGGAGGCGTTTTTTGGATTGCTGCAGGGGCGCAATTTTGGCAAGCAGCTGGTCCGCCTGACCTGACGCTAGCGCACTAAAAAATCATATATTTCAGAACTTTAGTAGCGGCCGGCATGACGAAGCGTGTCGCCGGCTGATACGCTTGTCGTTCAACCCGGGCCGGCGACGCGGAGCAGGCCCCATTTAATCGGAGCGAACCCGCCATGACGACGAACGCTGAGCTGCAAAAACTTCGTGAGACGGCTGTCCCTCGTGGCGTCTCGAACCTTCTGCCGGTGTTCACCGCCAAAGCGAAGAACTCGGAGATCTGGGACGTCGAAGGCAAGCGTTACATTGATTTCGCAGGTGGCATCGCGGTGCTCAATACCGGCCATTTGCATCCGAAGGTGCAGGCCGCGGTCAAGGCACAGTTAGAACTGTATTCGCACACCTGCTTTCAGGTGACGCAGTACGAAAGTTATGTGCGGTTGTCGGATCGCCTGAATCACTTGGCGCCAGGACCCACCCCGAAGAAGACCATGTTCCTCACCACCGGTGCGGAAGCGGTTGAGAACGCGGTCAAGATTGCGCGTGCCTACACCAAGCGCAGCGCCGTCATTGCATTCTCCGGCTCGTTCCACGGGCGCACCATGATGACCATGGGCCTGACGGGCAAAGTGGCACCTTACAAGACGGGCTTCGGCCCGATGCCGGCGGAAATTTTTCACGTGCCGTTCCCGAGCCCTATTCTGGGTGTCACGGTCCAGCAGTCGCTTGCGACACTGGACACGCTGCTCAAGGCCGACGTTGATCCGGCCCGCGTAGCGGCCATCATCATTGAGCCGGTACAGGGTGAGGGTGGTTTCTATCAGGCGCCAGTCGAGTTGCTCGTGGCATTGCGTCAGCTGTGCGACCAGCACGGCATTCTGCTCATCGCCGACGAAGTGCAGACCGGTTTTGCTCGGACGGGGAAACTGTTCGCGATTGAGCATGCGGGTATCGAGCCGGACTTGATCACCGTCGCGAAGAGCCTCGCCGGTGGCTTCCCGCTCTCGGGCGTTATCGGCAAGGCAGCGATCATGGATGGGCCGGCCCCAGGCGGCCTGGGTGGCACCTATGCGGGCTCACCGATTTCCTGCGCTGCAGCGCTCGCCGTTCTCGAGGTAATCGAGGAGGAGAATCTGTGTGCGCGTGCCAACATGATTGGTGCGCAAATTAAGCACCGTCTGAACGGCTTGACGGCGAAGGGCTACACCTGCGTCGGCGATGTGCGCGGTCTTGGCGCGATGATCGCACTGGAGTTGGTCAAGGATGGCGATGTGGCGCGTCCCGACGCCGATCTGACCAAAGCCCTCGTGGCCAAGGCTGCGGCGAACGGCCTCGTCATTCTCTCTTGCGGTACGCGGTCGAATGTCATCCGCTTCCTCGTGCCCTTGACGGTGAGTGATGAGATCTTGGCGGAGGGCCTCGATATTCTGGAGCGTAGTCTTGCTGAAGTGACGGCGCCGGCCGTCGCCGCGAAAATCGCTTAAGCCATTCGTTCGTCTTGACGCCGAGGCCCGTGTTGTTCGCGACACGGGCCTTGCTTGTTCTGAGGCCCTGATACCCTCGAGGCGATCGGTCCCATCTTGTGACGGTGCCGTAAAAATTCGGTTTTGGGCGGAGGTTCTGTTGTGATGCGCGTGAGTTATCACGAAGGCTATCGCGTTGATTTGCCGCCAACCCATCCCTACCCGATGGGCAAGTATCTCTTGCTACGTTCCCTACTGGACGAGCGCGGTCTCTCACCGAAAATTCAATATGTGGAGCCGACCGAAGTCTCGTTGGACGATCTGCAGCGTGTCCACACGCCCGCGTATCTGGAGCGTTTGCAAACGGATGCATTGACGCCGGCTGAGCGACGGGCATTGGGGATCCCCTTTACGCCTCGTCTCTGGCGACGTTCCCGGCTAACCGTTGAGGGAACCTGTTTAGCTGCCGCGGCAGCGCTCTCTGACGGATTGGCGGCGAATTTGGCCGGTGGGACCCACCACGCGTTTGCCGATCACGGCGAGGGGTTCTGCGTCATCAACGATGTGGCGGTTGCGATCGAGCGGCTGCTCGCCGATGGGCGTATTCAGCGTGCTTTGGTCATCGATCTGGATGTTCATCAGGGTAATGGCACTGCCGCGATTTTCTCGGGCCGGTCAGCGGTCTACACCTTGTCGGTGCATGGTGAGCGCAATTATCCAGCCATCAAACCGGCCTCCACGCATGACGTGGGGTTGCCCGACGGAACCTCCGATGAGGGCTATCTTGCGGCACTCACGCCGGCGCTCCATCAAGCGCTGGCCATCCATCGTCCGGACATCGTTTTTTATGTTGCCGGGGTCGATGTGGTCGAGGGTGATCGCTACGGGCGCCTGGCGCTCAGTGAGGACGGACTGCGTCGTCGGGATCATGCGGTGATCCAAGCTGTACGGGATTGGCATGCGCCACTTGCGATCGTACTCGGCGGCGGATATGCGCCGACGACTCGACGGACCACTGAATTGCACGCGATCGTTTTCGAAGAAGCCTTACAACGCTGGGCGGTCGAGCGCGACTAAAAATTTTTTGCCTGTAGGGTCATATCGGGATTGGCATTAACGTCTAACCGGTGCATGATGCCGCCCCCCGTATGGTCGGGGCGAGTGCTGGGGATTGGGGAGAGCGCGAGTGGTGATGACGAGAAAGCGAGCCCATCATGGGTCGGGATGGACTTCATCCGATTTAAGAAAATTAAAGGCGCTCGTTGATCGAGGGGCACCACGCGCGGAGATTGCGACGGTACTGGGCCGCAGCGTCTCGGCTGTGTATCAGCGTATCGTGACCGAGCGGCTGAGTCCTCGCTCAGAACTCGAGTAACGATAGGCGCTTAGCGCCCCAAGCCGATTCGGCGGTACAGCCCGTCGAGCACCCACAAAGGCCCAATCAGTAAAAAGCGCAGGTCATCCAAAAAACTGGGGCGCCGACCTTCAATGGAGTGGCCGATGAATTGGCCGATCCAGGCGACGACAAAAGCGCCGAGCAAGACCGGAAGTGTCATGAGGATGGGCCATTGGCACAGCAGAGCGACGGTCGCACCGGCGAGCACAGCGATCCCCAACGCGTGGCGGAGTGATAGCCGCACATAGACGATCATCGCAACGGCCAGCGCGAGCATCCCAAGATTAGCGGATCGATTCCAAGGCACCGGAATGAGGGCCAGTAGGGCCAACAGTGTCCCGGCAATCACGGGCACGCAAAGCGTGTGCAGTGCCCGATTGAGCGGATGGCGATGGCTTTCGCCGTACCGCTCGAACCACACCTCGAGCGAATCCATGGCTGAAGGTCAGGCCATTGCTGCGCGGAGCTTTTTCATCGCGGCCGTTTCGATCTGGCGAATGCGTTCCGCCGAGACATCAAATTCCGCAGCCAATTCATGCAGAGTGGCTTTGTTGTCTTCCACCAACCAGCGACGCTCGACAATGGCGCGACTGCGTGGGTCCAGCGTCGCCAACGCGTGATGCAGGCGCGTGCTGGATGCATCTTCCCATTCTTCGTTCTCGACCGCGATCGCCGGATCGGCATCGGGGGCGGGCAGATAGGCGGCTGGCGAATAGCTACCGTCTTCATCATCCTGATCCGGAACGGGATCAAACGAGACGTCGCGCGCCGATAATCGCTGCTCCATCTGCGTCACTTCAGCGGGTGTGACACCGAGGTCTTTTGCGACGGCGGCGGTTTCTTCGGCCGATAGCCACGACAAATTCTTCTTCGCCTTGCGCAAATTGAAGAACAGTTTGCGTTGCGCCTTGGTCGTGGCCACCTTGACGAGGCGCCAGTTGCGCAGCACGTATTCGTGAATTTCAGCGCGAATCCAGTGCACAGCAAAGGACACCAGCCTGACACCAAGTGTGGGGTCAAAGCGCTTGACGGCCTTCATGAGGCCCACGTTGCCTTCCTGCACCAGATCGCCCATGGGCAGTCCGTAGCCGGTGTAGCCACGTGCGATATGCACTACGAAACGCAGATGGGAGAGCACAAGTTCGCGAGCGGCTTCCAGATCCTCGTTCTCACGCAGGCGGCGCGCGAGCGCGAACTCTTCCTCACGTGACTGCACGGGGATGCGCGAGACCGCATCGATGTAGGCATCCAAGCTGCCGATAGGCCCGCGCAGCGCGAGCGCCGTAGCAGTCGGAACAGCGGGTGATAGCGCCATCGTCATCGAATCCTTTCCCTTTCCGGATCCGTTAATCCGGTTGCCTGTATGTTAGCACTCGTTTCGTTTGAGTGCTAAGAGGCGGGAAAGTTCCGACTTAAATTATGTTAGATGACAATAACTTATCATTTTAATCATCTCGGCCTGGCTCGATGGCCTGCAACTGCCGAGTTGCGGCCGTCCAAGCTCCGATCCAGCCGAGACCAGCGCCCCCCATCACGAGCAGGGTCAGCAGCGTGAGGGACGGTGCTGAAAGTGAATATGCACTGCCGTAGGCGGCCGCCACCCGGCTGACCGGGCCTCTGGCCAAAAGGACGATCAGTTCGAGCAGCCCGGCACCGGCAATGCCCCCGAGCAGCCCGTACCACAACCCGCCGTACAGGACGGGCCGTCTGACGAACCCGTCGCTAGCCCCGACCAGTTTCATGACGTCGATCTCGTGTCGCCGGGCGTCAACATCGAGACGGACGGTATTGCCGATGATCAGCAGCACGGCGACGGCCAACAGCCCACCGAGGATCTCCGCGAGCCGGGAGACGGCATCGACCAAACTGCCATAGCGGCGCGCCCAAAGGCCATCGAACTGAACCTGATCGACCTCCGGTAAGGTCTGCAGGCTCGCGACCAAACGATCAATGGCCGCCGGATCAGCGAATTCCGCGCGGGGCCGCACGACGATGGTTGCCGGCAATGGATTACGGCCCAATGCATCCAACGACGGTCCGAGTCCCGACCAGCGTCGAAATTCCGCGAGGCCCTCGGCCGACGAAACGTAGCGCGCGTTTTGAATATCCGGCCTCGCGGAGATCTGGGCGGTGAGCGAGCGCCCTTGCTCGTCTGGCAACCGTCCTTTCAAGTACACCGAAACGTCCAGCGCGGCATCCAGACCATGGGACGCCACCCGCGCATTATCTGCGATGACCTGCAGGGTGGCCGGCAGGACCAGCGCGATCCCAATCACGGCAATGGTCAGTGGGCTCGCCAGGGGGGCGGTCAACAAGCGCCGCAGCGCGCTACCAGCGGCGTCCTGATGTTGTTCCCACCAGACGCGCAGCTGCTGATCCAGCGGACGCTTTTGCATCGGTCGCAGCCGGTCGCTCATGCCGGCTCTCCCGCGACTCGGCCGGCATCCAACGCGATTCGCCGCGCGCCGATCCGTTCAATCAGGTGTAGATCGTGGCTGGCCACGAGCACGGTGACGCCGACTTGCGAGAAAGACTGAAACAACCGCATCACGTCTAACGCCAAGGTCGGATCCAGATTGCCGGTGGGCTCATCGGCGATGACGACATCGGGTTTGGTGACGAGCGCCCGTGCGATGCCCACCCGTTGTTGCTCTCCCGCGGACATTTCCAACGGGAGCTTCTGCTCATGTCCGAGCAGGCCGACCGTATCCAGCGCGGCCCGCACCCGCTTATCGAGCTCGCCTCGCAGGCTGCCGGCCACGAGCAGGGGCAATGCAACGTTGTCCCAAACCGATCGATCATTGAGGAGTCTGTGATCCTGAAAGACCATGCCGATCCGACGTCGGTAAGCCGGAATTTCGCGGGCGCCAACTTGGGATAGATCGATACCCCCGACGATGATGCGTCCTCGGGTGGGTCGTTCCAAGAGGCCCAGTAACTTGAGTGCGGTGCTCTTGCCGGCCCCCGACGGACCGGTCAGAAACGCCAACTCACCGACGCCGAGCGAGAGGTTGAAGTCGGTGAGCGCAGCGCGCCCAGTGGGGTAGTGTTTGTCGACGTGTTCGAAACGAATCATGGTGCTCGGGGCGGCGCGATCAACGCATCCACAAAATCGTCGACGTCGAACACGCCAAAATCCTCAATGGATTCGCCGACGCCCACAAAGCGTAGCGGAATGCCGAGTTCGGTCGCGATGGCGATCACGATGCCACCTTTGGCCGAGCCATCCAGTTTGGTGATGACGAGCCCGGTGACGCCCACCGCTTCATGAAAGACGCGGGCCTGATTCAGCGCGTTCTGTCCTTGACTGCCGTCGAGGACGAGTAGGACTTCATGGGGTGCCGTGGCATCCTGACGCCCGAGCACTCGCTTGACCTTGCGCAACTCATCCATCAGGTGAGTTTGTGTCTGCAGACGTCCCGCGGTGTCGGCTAACAAGACATCTGCGCCGCGTGCTTTGGCAGCCGAATACGCATCGAAGACAACGGCCGCGGGATCCGCACCCGTGGCTTGTGCAATGACGGGAACGCCGTTGCGCTCGCCCCAGACCTGGAGTTGTTCTACTGCGGCCGCTCTGAACGTATCGCCGGCGGCTAAGACGACCTGTCGTCCCTCTGCGCGCAGTCGATGCGCCAATTTGCCGATGGAAGTCGTTTTGCCGGAACCATTGACGCCCACGACGAGGACCACGAATGGTCGGGTATCCGACGGAATGTCTAAGGGGCGTGCGACCGGTCGGAGCAGGTCGGCCAGATTTTGTCTGAGTGCGCCGAGCAGAGCATCCAGATTCGCCAGCTCTTGGCGAGCGACACGCCTACGCAGATCGGCGAGGATGCGCTCGGTGGCAGGTAGGCCCACATCGGCGGTGAGGAGTCGCAGTTCCAGTTCTTCCAGCAGATCCGCGTCAATCTTCCGCCCAGGGAGCCAATCCGTCAGATCGCGTGCTAATGAGGCTGCGCCACTCGTCAATTTCGCGCGTAGTCGCCCGAACAAGCCTTGACGCTCAGTCGCATCGGGCTTGTCTTGAGTCGGGGTCGTCGGGGGCGGTTTCTTAAAAAAGTCGAACATTCACGGCCTCGTCTGGTCCTTGACCATTCTACTGTGTGTCTTCGCAGCGTGTGGCGTGTGGATGAAATGAAACAGGCCCCGCCGATCTTCCGATCGACGGGGCCTGTCAGTTCCGTGCAGTACCGTCTTACGGGTTCTGAATGTAGGTGTCGTCGAGGATCTCGAAACCGGAACCATTCAGGAAGGCGAAGGCCGCGAACTCTTCCTGCATTTCGACGGTGACCTGCGGCATGATCGATTCATCGAGCAGCGAGCCGTGGCCGCCTGCCGTGAAGGTCACATAACTGCCACCGGGCCAGAATCCCCGAGTCGTCTGCTTCTGCAGACCCGACAACGCGATGAGTCGATCGGTCGACGAATTCGGCACCACCTGATCGTTCACCACCTTGTGCAGCAGGATCGGCTTGTTGGCCGTCGCCAGCGCGATGTGGTTGAGCGGGTCGCCCGCATCCACAGCGGCCTGTGCGTCGCCGAACATGCGGTTAAAGAGGAACGTGTTCGCACCCAGCTTCGCCGCGACGGCGCCGCCAATGGGTGGGCCGAACGTCGCCGACTGCAGCAGCAGATCAGCGATGCCGCCGCCAGGTACTGAGAGCGCAAACGAGTTGATGTTCGAAGGCAGGCTGGCTGTAGTCGCGCCCACGATGCCACCGAGTGACTGGCCGGCAAGTTGGATGCGGTTCGGGTTGAACGGTGCTGGGACCGGACCCGTATCCGTGACGAGTATGGTGGTCTGCGCCGCCAATGCACGAGCCAACGCGAGCTGGTCGATGACCGCCTGACGCAGATTGTCTCGACTCGTGATGGGGCTGGTTACCTGAATGAAGTTGGCGCCCGAGCCGTCCACTTGGCCATCGGGACCCGGCATGCCTGTGGTGTTGTTGACGTAGTCCATATCGAACGTACGCTCGGCAACGCCCGGGATACGCAACGCCGCGGCCGGATCGGAGGGCGTGATGCCATGCAACGGCAGATCGATCGCCGCGACGGCATAGCCGGCTTCGGCATAGGCTTCCGACAGCGCCAGCATGTCACTGCGATTACGCGTGATGCCATGGACAAAGATCACCACCGGCCAGCCCGCTTCCGGTCGGGGGGTATTGTTAGGGACCGTGATCATCACGGGTACGGCCATCGTATGACGCGCGGCCGGTAGCGGGTTGTAACGGGTAATACGGGTGCTCCCCGTCTTGCCCGGAACGAGCGAAAGGGCATTACCTGCCTGCCACTGTCCCGTCAGCGAAGGTGCAGGATCGCCGGCGCTCGCATCGGCAGGTGTCGCCTGGTAATACGGCAGCGTGATCGTGCCCTCAAAGACGTTTGCAACGCCGAGGAGCTCCGGAATTTGGTGGGCTGGATCGAGGATGTCTTTATCGGTCAGATCGACGCCGGTGACCGGGTTCTGCAGCATGCGTGCGGCCAAGGCGGGGGCCGGGCCAGACAGCACGGCGTTGGCCATCTGCACGAGGGTGTCGCGGGTCGATTCCGTCGTGAAACTGAAGGTCAGTGCGATCGCGCCGGATGGGATGTGCGCAGCTTGTGCGATGGCCAACTGAGGGGCCGTCAGGCGGCAGACGCCCGCCAGCGTGACGTTGCCAACCGAGTCGCAATTGCTGGCGGGGTTGCTCGGATCTGTTGGGCTGTAAACCGCCTGACGGATGAGTGCATATTCGTCATCGGCCGAGGCGAGATCGCCGTCCACCGATTTCACGGCATTGGTCACGATGACCACGTATCCCACGCCGCTTTGATCGACGAGACCGGTCGGTGCGCCGGTCATGATGCCGCCCGTCGATGGCGTCAGCGGCTTGAGCGGCTTGATCGAAACCACGGTGCCGTCGGCATCCGAGGCCGTGGATAGACCCACCGAGTAATCAACGCCCGGTACCAGCACACGGCGTACACCAACCGGAACGCGGGCGATGGAGGAAGCGCTTGCGACAACCGTGCGCTGTACGGTTTCCAAAATCACGATGCTGCCGGGAGCGGCGAGCGTCGCTGGATCGACTTTTTTCGAGAAGCGGATGGTCATTTCGGTGTTCACGCCGAAACCGTCCAGACTGTTCAGCGACCCCACATTCGGCGTCACCGCCAACACCGGGGCTTTCAGCGTTCCGTCGACGCTGCCGTTGAGGAATAGATCCGTCGGGTAAGGCAAAATGCCCTGGCCGACCTGAAAAAGCGGCCTGAATAACGGGTGAACCGCGCCTGTCGCGCCATTTCCCGACTGGGTGTTGGTGCTGCCCAGAGTCGAAGAACCTGATCCGCAAGCGCCCACTAGGAAGGCGGTTGCGATCAGTAATACGGCGTGGCGAATTCTCATAATGGTGCGGTCCTCGCGGTCGATGGCCAGTCGGGGCGTATTATGGCAATTAATGACAATTTTTTAAGGGTACGCCGTGGGTTGGAAGACTAGCAAGGTCGGGACGCAAACGGGCGGACTTATGTCACATTCGCCCAAGTCCGGCCAATCCCCGGGCGCCGACCGTTCGGTCCGGATCATTGCCGGGCAATGGCGCGGACGGCGCATCCCCTTTCAGCCGGTTCCAGGGCTCCGTCCAACCCCCGATCGGGTCCGCGAGACGCTCTTCAACTGGCTGCAGCGGGCCGTTGTGGGATGTCGGTGCTTAGATCTGTATGCGGGCACCGGGGCGCTCGGCTTTGAGTCGCTGTCTCGGGGCGCTGCCGAGGCGGTCTTGGTTGAAAAGGATCCGATCGTGGTCCGTCAGCTGCTGCAGGCAGCGACGTTACTGGGCGCCTCTCAGGCTACCGTTGTGCAGGCCGATGCCGGGGTGTACCTATCCGGGCCTGTCCGGCCATTCGACTTGGTGTTTCTTGATCCGCCCTTCGCGCTCGGCGCACTGACCGAATTGTGTACACTTCTGGATGTTCGCGGGTGGCTCGCGCCGACGGCGTGGATCTATCTTGAGCAGTCCGCGCGTGATGCGCTGCCGGACCTGCCTGTGGGTTGGCAGTTGCTCAAGGAAACCCGCGCCGGCGAGGTCCGGGCCTTGCTCGCCCGACGGGAAGAGGGATCCAGATGAGCGCAAAACGACGGGCGATGTATCCGGGCACGTTTGATCCGGTAACCAACGGCCATAAAGATCTGATTCGGCGTGCGGCGAGCGTATTTGATTACGTGCTGGTTTCGATCGCCGCCAATCCGGGTAAGGCGCCCATGTTCACGCTCGATGAGCGGGTCGATATGGCGAGGCGCGTGCTGGCGGATATCCCCAATGTCGAGGTGACCGGCTATTCGGGCATTACCATTGAATATGCTCGCGAAAAGGGTCTGGACTGCGTGGTCCGCGGCCTGCGAGCGATTTCGGACTTCGAGTTCGAATTTCAGTTGGCCAATATGAACCGGCATTTGGCTCCGGAAATTGAAACAGTTTTTCTGACGCCCCAAGAACAATTCACCTTTATTTCTTCAACCTTAATCCGCGAGATTGCCGTCTTGAACGGAAACGTGGGTGAGTTTGTGGATCCGTATGTGGCGGCGCGCCTGCGAGAGCGGGCTTCGGAGCGCGCGGTTCGAGCTCGATGAGGTCATTCGGGATGCGATGGCGTCGGATGCGAACCGCTTTTGTGTGGCTGGTCATCGCTGGTGCCGCCGCGGCTGCCCCAACGCCTAAAAACGCGGTCGCGAGTGCGCACCCGTTGGCGACTGCGGCGGGTATGCAGATGCTGCGTGAAGGCGGCAACGCGTTCGATGCAGCGGTCGCGGTCAGCGCGGTACTTGCAGTCGTGGAGCCCGCGAGCTCAGGGGTCGGGGGTGGCGGGTTCTACCTGTTGCACTCGGCGAAGGGTAACCGCGATGTCATGGTGGATGCTCGCGAGGCAGCACCCCTTGCGGCCCGCGCCGACATGTATGTGGCGCCAGATCGTGCGCCGGGCACCAGTTCGACCGATGGACCGCTCGCGGCGGGTATTCCTGGCGAGCCGGCGGCTTGGGCACACTTGGCGCGCCAGTACGGGCGGTTGCCGCTGTCCAAGAGTCTGGCTCCGGCCATTCAGATTGCACGGGATGGCTTTCCGCTCTATGCCCGACTGCAAAATGCGATTCGGGTGAAGCAGGCGCGATTGGCGGCGTCTCCCGATGCCGCTCGCGTCTTCCTCGATAATGGACAGGTCCCTGCGGTCGGGGCGCTCATTCGCCAACCCGATCTGGCCGCCACCTTGGAACTCCTCGCGCGGAAGGGCGTCGATGCGTTTTATCGAGGGGAATGGGCCGATCGGCTGGTGGATGGCATTCGGCGCGATGGCGGTATTTGGACGCGTGAAGACTTGGCCCGTTATCGGGTGGTGGAGCGCAAGCCACTTACCCTGCATTACCGCGATGCCACCCTCGTGACGGCCGCGCCACCTTCATCCGGTGGCGTCGTCATCGGTGAGGTGCTCAATATGCTGTCGGAGTATGACTTTAGCCATCTCGACCGCGATACCCGTCGACATTTGACGCTGGAAGCCTTACGTCGCGCGTTCCGCGATCGTGCCGAATATCTCGGAGATCCAGATTTCGTGCAAATGCCGCTGCAACGCCTGCTCAGCGCAGACTACGCAGCCGGGATGGCGACCTCCATCCGCCTCGATCGCGCGACGCCCTCCGACATGCTCAGGCCCGTGGCGGAGGAGAGTGAAGGGCCGCACACGACGCATTTCTCCGTTTTGGATGCGCAAGGGAATCGGGTCGCGGCGACGATCTCGGTAAATTTGTTCTTTGGCGCCACGTATGTCGTGCCCGGAACCGGCTTCTTGCTCAACGACACGATGGACGACTTTTCCATCGAGGCGGGGAAGCCCAATGCGTTTCAGTTGGTCGGTGCCGCGGCCAATGCGGTCGGCCCGGCCAAGCGAGCCCTCTCGAGCATGACGCCCACGTTTGTAGAAAGCCCGAAGGGACTCTTGATCATTGGCTCCCCCGGCGGAAGCACGATCATTTCGAATGTGCTGTTCGGGATCCTCGGTTGGTTCGACGGCATGAGTGCTGCTCAGATCGTGGCCATGCCACGCGTCCATCATCAGTATCTGCCTGATCTCGTGACGCTGGAGCCAGGCGCATTATCGGCCGACGAGCGGGCGGCGTTGGAGCGGCGTGGGCACCACGTGAGCGAAGGCCGAAATACCTGGGGTAACACGCAGGTGATCACCTGGGACTATCAGACCGGCGAGGTCGTCACCGCATCGGATCCACGAGGTTTCGGCGCTGGCCTTGTGTATTGAGCGCAGCCGCCGCCTTAGCGTTGGCAGGTTGCACACCAATAGGTTGATCGCTGACCGAGCACGCGTTGCGTGATCGCCGTCTGGCAGCGACGACAGGCTTTGCCGGCGCGTTCGTACACATAAAGCCGCTGACGGAAATACCCCGGGTTACCTTCCGGGTTCACATAGTCTCGCAATGTCGTGCCGCCGACTTCAATCGCGTCGCTCAGCACACGTTTGACCTGTTCTGCTAGGCGGATGCATTCGGCGCGCGTGAGTTTGCCGGCGGCTTTGGTCGGCCTGATGCCCGCATGGAAGAGCGATTCGCTAGCGTAGATATTGCCGACCCCGACGACCTGGGCTGCATTCATCAAAAACACCTTGATCGCCACTTTTCGGCCACGACTCGCCTGGAAAAGATGCTCTCCGGTGAAAGTGTCAGATAAGGGTTCCGGTCCCAAATGCGCCAACAAGGTGTGCAGGTTTGGGTCCCCGGCGACGAGATGCATGCTGCCGAATCGACGCGGATCGTTGAATCGGACAGAACGGCCGTCATCGAGGATGAATTCCACATGGTCGTGCAGACGCGTGGGTAGGTCCGCGGGCACAACGCGTAAGTTGCCCGACATGCCTAAGTGGATAATGATCGTGCCGCGGTCGGTGGCCACCAGCAGATATTTGGCGCGTCGCGTCAGGGTCTCGATGCGAGCACCGGCCAGGCGCTCCTCGAAATCGTCTTGGATAGCCCAACGTAACCGCCGGTCATGGACGCGGGCCGACGCAATGCTTCGACCTGTCATGGCATCCAGAAGGCCGCGACGGGTCGTCTCTACTTCGGGTAATTCAGGCACGCCGCTCGTCCTCCCAAGACCCACAGTCTAGAGGAAACCCTATCAACGGTCAGGGGCAGCTCAGAAGGGGTCACCGAATACAGCGAACCCGCGCGGGCGCCCCGGAATGAGGCGCCGCAAAGCCGGTCTGCACAGGCAGACCGGCTAGACGATTACTTGATCTTCGCTTCCTTGTACGCCACGTGCTTGCGCACGACCGGGTCATACTTCTGGACTTCCATCTTTTCCGGATGGAGACGCTTGTTCTTCGTCGTCGTGTAGAAGTGGCCGGTGCCGGCGCTGGAGACGAGCTTGATCTTGTCACGCATGGGGATGCTCCTTGGACGGCGTTAGATGGACTCGCCGCGCGCACGCATCTTGGCGACGACGTGTGCAACGCCGTGCTTTTCGATGGTACGCAGGCCCTGGGTGGAGACACGCAGGGTGATCCAGCGACTCTCTTCCTCAATCCAGAAACGCTGCGTGTGCAGGTTCGGGAGGAAGCGGCGACGACGCTTGTTGTTGGCGTGCGACACGGAGTTGCCGACGGTCGGCTTCTTTCCAGTGATCTGACAGACTCGGGACATGGCGAAAATCCTGATGCGACCAAAAGCAGCCGCAGAGCCGCCTATTTAACCACCGGTCGCGGCCGCTTGCAATCGGTTATAGCAGTCCGCGTTCAGCGAGGCTGACGCAGGAGCTCTCACCAACGATCAGATGGTCCAGTACGCGAATATCGACCAACGCCAGCGCTTCGCGCAGGCGCCGGGTGATGATCCGGTCTGCGTCACTCGGCTCGGCCAGTCCAGACGGGTGGTTATGGCCCAAAATCACAGCAACGGCGCGCACTTGCAGCGCTCGTCGCACCACTTCTCGTGGGTGCACCTGCGCGCAATCGATGGTTCCACGGAAAAGCGGCTCGAAGCCGGTCACCCGATGCCGGCTGTCGAGATAGATCAGATAGAACGTCTCGTAGTCGAGATCGCGCAACTCCGCCCTGAGAAAGTCTCGAGCGGTGAGTGGGTCGGTCAGGCAGGGGCCGCACAGCAACTCTTCCCGAAAATGTCGTCGCGCCATCTCCAGCACGATTTGCAATTGGGCCAGGCGTGCCGGGCCGATGCCCCTCTGCCGGGTCAGCGCTTCACGCGGCGCTTTGAGTACTCCGCGCAGCGAGCCAAAAGTGGCGAGAAGTTCGTGGGCGAGGGTGACGGGGCTGCGGCCGCTACTCGGCCCACCCAGCCAAATGGCGAGTAATTCCGCGTCCGACAGGGCGGTTGGGCCGATGGTGGCGAGCCGGTCACGGGGATAAAGCTCAACAGCGGGGTGATGCGGGGTCATGGCGTCATTGTCCGGGGGCTGGCCGTCGGGGCGTGAGCCGAGAAATTGATGTGTTTATGTACAAATGCGCAGAAGACGCCGGCAGCCCATAACTGCTGGTTCTGACGAACCCATCGTCTGGCGGTTGGCCGTCGACGTCTGGACGTTGATAATGAGGGAATGACTCACGAAGCTCAGACCGTATTGCCCCGCCGCATCTTGCTGGGTGTTACCGGCGGAATTGCTGCCTATAAAGCCGCAGATCTCGTGCGGCGCCTACGCGAGGGCGGTGCTGAGGTGCAGGTCATTTTGACCGAGGGCGCGGCACGTTTCGTGACCCCGATGACGTTTCAGGCGCTCTCCGGGCGACCCGTTCGCGTGGGCCTCTGGGATGAAGCTGCCGAAGCAGCGATGGGTCACATTGAGCTGGCGCGGTGGGCAGAGTTGGTGCTCGTCGCGCCCGCCAGTGCCGATTTTCTCGCGCGATTGGCGGCGGGGATGGCGAACGATCTCTTAACGACGACGTGTCTTGCGACCACAGCGCCCATTGCCGTCGCGCCGGCCATGAATCAGCAGATGTGGTCAGCAGCCGCTACTCAGGCGAACATCACGACCCTGCGCCAACGCAGTGTCCGCGTCTTGGGTCCCGGTGTGGGCTCGCAAGCCTGTGGCGAGCAGGGCGCTGGGCGCTTGCTAGAGCCTGCCGATATCGCTGCGCAGGTACTTAGTTCGTCCGCTGACGGCGGGCTCTTGTCCGGGCGTCATATCGTCATTACGGCGGGGCCCACGCGCGAGCCCATCGATCCGGTACGGTTCTTGTCGAACCGCAGTTCGGGGAAGATGGGGTTCGCCGTTGCGCAGGCGGCTCGCGAAGCCGGCGCGCGCGTGACGTTGATCTCAGGCCCCGTGCATCTACCCACTCCGCTCGGCGTTGAGCGCATCAATGTTGAGACGGCGGCGCAAATGTACGCCGCTGTGCACGCCGTGATGGATGACTGCGATGTGTATATCGGAGCCGCTGCCGTGGCGGACTACACACCGCACTGTTGCGCCGAAAACAAGATCAAGAAGACAAGCGACACGCTCGATTTGCATCTAGAAAAGTCGCCGGACATTCTCGCCTCGGTCGCGGCCCTGTCAAAACGACCGTACGTCGTTGGATTCGCGGCCGAAACCACCAATGTTGAGGCCCACGCTCTGGCGAAACTCGAGCGCAAAAAGCTCGATCTGATTGCGGCGAATGAGGTTGGTGCGGAGCGTGCGTTTGATCGAGATGACAATGCGCTGTTGCTGCTCTGGTCGGGCGGTCGTCAGGCGCTGGGATTGCAGTCGAAAGCTGACCTGGCGCGTGAATTCATCACGTTTATTGCCCACCGGGTGTCCGCGCGTTCCGACGGAGAATGAAGATGCAAAAAGTCCAAGTGCGAATTTTGGATGAACGGCTTGGACGCGAATGGCCTATGCCGACGTATGCCACGCAGGGTTCAGCAGGACTCGACCTTCGGGCGTGCGTGGCCTCTGCCACGGTGCTGGAGCCGGGCTCCGTGCTCTTGGTGCCGACCGGCTTGTCGGTCTACCTCGGGGATCCGGGTCTCGCTGCGGTCTTGTTGCCGCGCTCTGGTCTCGGGCATAAGCACGGCATTGTGCTCGGGAATCTGGTCGGATTAATCGATTCTGATTACCAAGGGCCGCTCATGGTTTCCGTCTGGAATCGGGGTGCCCAGGCGTTCACGATTGAGCCGGGTGAGCGTATTGCACAGATGGTCGTTGTGCCTGTCGTTCAGGTGGAGATGGATGTGGTCGAGGCCTTCGTGGCCACAGATCGCGGGACTGGCGGATTCGGTAGCTCAGGTCGTAGCTGATCAGCGCACCGGAGCAGCCGACACTTTTCCGGCGGGGCCTTTGAGTTCCCGGAAACGCCCAATGTCTTCTTCGAATTGAGCCCGCGTGCGCGCAATTTCCTCACGTTTGGCGACCAGAGCGCGCTGTTGAGATCGCACATCGGTCAACGTGCGGACTGCTTCCTCGGCAACGCGCTGCGGCAATGTGGGCGCTGAAGGATTGCTGGCATAGGGCTTGAAGTGACGCATCTGCTCCTCCAGTTGCGCGGTGCGTCCCTGCAATTGCTCGAGGTACTGAGAGATGACCCGAGCCTGTCCATCGAGGATTTCCGTGCGGCGATCCCGTAGGCTCTCGATCTCCGTTACTGACAAGTACGTCGCCAGTAGGTTCTGATCTCGAAGTTGGCGACGTTTTTGCTCATCCACGTTGAGGGCGTCTGCCTTGCGACTTTCCTCATCAGCAGCCAATTGTTCGGCGGACCGACGCCCGGCAATAGCGCCGACCGCGATGCCCTGCCGATTGAGGATGGTTTGCTCCTGGTCGGCGAACTGAGGCGGCACCGTATCGCCAAAATGCACGACGCCCTTTTCATCGGTCCACCGATACAAGTGGCCGCTTTTCTCGGGTGCTGCGCAGGTGATGTCGGTGAGCGTGAGCCCAACCCACAAGCACAAGGCGATGACCGCGCGGCGAGCTGGTAAGTGGGTCATCAGGTGCTCGGCGCAACCCCATACCGGGCGCGGTAGGCTTCAAGGTTGGCCAATGCCTCCGCCGGCACGCCGGCCACGCCATTGCGGACGCCGTCTATGAGTGCTGAGAGCGTCAGAATGGACACGACGGGTAACCCGAAGCTATCGCGGACTTCTTGAACCGCCGAGCGCGTCGACTCGCGACCCTGCTCTTCCCGGTCCAGTGCGAGCAAGACGCCGGCGGGTGTCGCGCCGGCTGCGCTGATGATGTCGATCGACTCGCGAATGGCGGTACCGGCGGTGATCACGTCATCCACGATGAGGACACGCCCTGCCAGTGGCCTCCCGACGATCCGCCCGCCCTCGCCGTGATCTTTGGCCTCTTTGCGGTTGAAGCAGAAGGGCACATCCCAGCCGTGGTGATCATGAAGCGCGGCTGCCGTTGTGGCGACGAGGGGGATGCCCTTGTAAGCAGGCCCAAACAGAAGGTCGAACTCCAGTCCCGAGCGGACCAAAGCAGCGGCGTAGGCGCGGCCAAGTCCGGCGATCGCGCTGCCCGTGTCGAACAGACCGGCATTGAAGAAATAGGGGCTTTCCCGGCCAGACTTGAGCGTAAAGCGACCGAAGCGCAGTACGCCTAACCGGAGGGCAAGGTCGAGAAATTCACGCTGGTAGTTTTCCATGCCCCTAGTGTGGGACAGGTGGGAGGTATCTCACAAGCGTCTGCTTGCTATGATCGTGGCCATGCGTATCGCCACTTTGAATTGCAATGGAATCCGCTCTGCGGCGCGGAAGGGTTTTTACGACTGGATGCCCGAACAGGGCATTGATGTTCTTTGCCTGCAGGAAACACGCTGCAGTGATGAAGATGTACTCGAGTCGACCTATCGTCCGCCGGGATTCCACAGCGACTGGGTCCACGCCGAGAAAAAAGGCTATAGCGGCGTTGCTATTTACTCGAGACGATCACCGGACGAGGTGGTCCGTGGTTATGGGTCTGCGGAATTCGATCGAGAGGGTCGCTACCTCGAATATCGGTTTGGTGACCTGTCGGTTGTCTCTGTTTATTTGCCTTCCGGATCATCAGGGCCAGAGCGGCAAGCCGCCAAGTATCGCTGTCTGGCTGAGTTTGAGTCCCATATGCAAGGCTTGATGGCGGCGGGAAGGGAAGTGGTGCTGTGTGGAGACTTCAACATCGCCCATAAGCCCATTGATCTGAAGAACTGGAAAGGCAACCTCAAGAATTCCGGATTCTTGCCAGAGGAACGAGCCTGGCTCGACAAAGTGTTTGACGAATGGGGCTGGGTGGATGCTTTTCGGGCCGTTAATGCCGAACCCGAGCAGTACACCTGGTGGTCAAATCGCGGGCAGGCATGGGCCAAGAACGTCGGGTGGCGTATCGACTATCAGGTCACGACCCCCGGCATCGGGGCGACAGCGCAATCCGCTTCGATTTGGAAGGAGAGCCGCTTTTCTGATCACGCTCCCGTGTTGATGGATTACGCCTATGAGTTCTGATCACAGTAGTCGGTCGTTACGACTGGCGGATGTGCTCGGCAATCGGCGCGTAGCCGCTGCGCTGACCTTGGGGTTTGCTTCCGGTCTACCCTTCGCGCTTTCCCAAGGAACGCTGCAGGGATGGTTGGCGGAAACCGGGCTCAACATCAAGACCATCGGCTGGTTCACCTTGGTCGGCGTGCCCTACAACCTCAAGTTTCTTTGGGCGCCATTGCTTGACCGATATGTGCCGCCTTTTCTCGGCCGTCGTCGCGGTTGGATTGTTCTACTGCAGGCGTTGGTTGCACTGGTGATCGCTGTCCTCGGTTTGCAGGCGCCCGGCGACGCCATTTACGTGGTGGCGGTGCTTTCGCTTCTGTTGGCTTTTTTATCGTCTTCCCAAGACGTGGTCATTGATGCCTACCGCACCGACTCTTTGCGTCCGGAAGAGCGCGGTATGGGTTCGACCGCCGTCCAAATTGGCTGGCGAGTGGCGTTCTACGTGTCGGGTGCCCTTGCCATGGTGCTATCGGGTGTCATTGGTTGGCGCGCCACCTACCTGACCATGGCGGCGATCATGGGTGCAACCACGTTGCTCACCTTCTTGGCGCCTGAGCCGGAAGTTCGAGTGCAAGCCCCTCGAACTCTACAAGAAGCGGTCGTTGAGCCCATTCGAGAGTTTTTTGGACGTCCGGGTGTTGTTGCGGTGCTGTTGCTGGTGGTCTTGTACAAGCTCGGTGACGCGGCCGCCCTTTCGCTGTCGACCGCGTTTCTCATCAAAGGCGTGGGATTTACGGCAGCGCAAGTGGGTGCGGTTGCGAAAACGACCAGTATTACGGCGACGATCATCGGTACAGTGCTGGGAGGGTTGGCGTTCGCGCGACTCGGTTTGTACCGGTCCTTATTTGTCTTTGGCGTTTTACAAGCGGCCACGAATCTCCTGTACTCGTTGCTCGCCGTGAAGGGTCATGATCTGTCGGTCATGGTGCTCGCGGTGGGTATTGATAATCTCGCTGGCGCCATGGCTGCGACGATCTTCGGCGCATTCGTGATGGCGCTCTGTGATCCACGGTTCAGTGCGTTTCAGTTTGCGCTGCTCTCGGCGTTAGCAGCGCTATCGCGCACCTTCGTCGGCCCCGTGTCCGCCGTGCTCGTCGCGCAAGTTGGGTGGCCGATGTTTTTCGTGATCTGTTTCCTGACGGGTGCACCCGGCCTCTTGCTGCTGTGGCGGATGCGGGCCCGGGTCGAAGCGCTGGATCAGGTTCGCTGAAACCACGTGCAGATCTGCTACCTCAGCGACTTGCCTGATCCGGGCGCGCGCAGCTTCCGAGTGGGCGAGGGCGCTTGGCCACTACGTGCGTTTGTGGTTCGCCATGGCGAGCAGGTGAGGGCCTATGTCAACCGCTGCCCTCACGCTGGGCACCCGCTCGACTTGGTGCCCGGGCGGTTTCTGGGGGCCGATGGGTCAGCCATTCAGTGCAGTTCCCATGGTGCCCAATTCGATCCAGAAGATGGGCTCTGCTTCATCGGTCCCTGCGCCGGGCGTGCGCTGCAACCTATCCCAATCACGGTGTCCGACGACCAGATATGGTTAGCCGATTCGTTTCGACTGGCAGACTACGATCCCTGACCTTACCGGCGAACGTACTCCAGATCGCGAACCTCATGTCCGAGTCGCTCGCCCCGCCGTTCGAATTTCGTGACTGGTCTCGATTCTGGACGGCTGATGAACCCGGCTTCCCCGGCCGCGTTATAAAAAGCCGGGTGTGGATCGAGTACTTCACGCATCCAGTCCGCATACGGCATCCAGTCAGTCGCTAATCGCAGCTTGCCGCCGGGTTGTAAGCGTGAGGCGATCAGGGTCGCAAACGCGGTTTGGACGATCCGACGCTTGTGATGACGTTTTTTGGGCCATGGGTCGGCAAAGTAAACGAGCACCTCATCCAGCGTGTTTTCGCCGAGGCATCGGCCGATAATTTCCACAGCATCTGCCCGCACAACTCGTAAATTCGGAAGGTTTAGTTGAGCGGCGCGCAGCAAGCAGTGGCCAACGCCGGGCGTGTGGACCTCAAACCCGAGATAATCCCGTTCAGGGTGTGCCGCTGCTAGCGTCACGAGCAACTCGCCGTCGCCAAAGCCGATTTCGACGGTGCGAGGCGCTCCCCGGCCAAAGATGTGATCCAAATCGAAAAGTTCATCCCCCGCCTCCAATCCATATTGTGGCCAGAGGTCCTCGAGGGCCCGTGTTTGGGCTAACGTCATACGGCCCGTGCGGAGCACGAAAGATTTGATTGACGATCGCGGCGGAGTGGCGGCAGGGTCGTTCATTGCGAGGGGCGCGGATAGGGCGGGTTCACAGTGTCGCCTGTCGCGCCGACAGGTGCCAGCGCTTTCACCGCTCGCGCGGACGGCGCACACTCCCCATCAGAGGCTAGGAGGCTGCTCACGATGTCCAAGCATCATCGTCGCTTGATCCGTCACTGCCGCGTCCGCCCCGGGACACGGGTTCGGCTCAACCAAATCGACCCGGTTGGGACCGATCTGGCCCGATTTGTCCTGCCTGGCGATGCGCCCCTGCGAGCACGCGCAGAAGCCCTTTTGGAGCACAGTCGTATGGAGCTGTCGATACAGCAGGAGCGACTGTGGGCGAGCAACACACACTCCGTGTTGGTGATTCTCCAAGGAATGGACGCGTCAGGTAAGGATGGGACGATCAAGCACGTCATGAGCGGCGTGAGTCCCCAGGGATGTGAAGTGCATAGTTTTGGCGTTCCCTCGCATGAGGAACTGTCCCATAACTTCCTCTGGCGCTATTCGAATCGGTTGCCTGCTCGAGGCCGGATCGGACTGTTCAATCGTTCCTACTATGAAGAGGTATTGGTCGTACGGGTGCATCCTCAGTTGCTGGCTACCCGATTCTTGCCGGCACCTGGTAAGGGTGGCCGTGTGTGGCGCGAACGCTTTGACGATATCAATGCGTTTGAGCGGCATCTCGTGCGCAACGGCACGGTGGTTTTAAAGTTCTTCCTGCACTTGTCGCGAGACGAGCAGCGGGCGCGACTGCTGAAGCGCATTGACACCCGGGAAAAGCGCTGGAAGTTTACTTCCGCTGATGTCGAGGAACGGGCGTACTGGGATGACTACATGAGCGCCTACGAGAACATGCTCTCTGCTACCAGCACCCGTCACGCACCGTGGTTCATTATTCCAGCGGACGACAAACACATTGCGCGCGCCTCGGTCGCGGCAACGTTGTCAGGAACAATTGCCTCGTTGCCATTGCATTTGCCCTTGGCGTCCAGTGTGGAGCACCGGCGTCTTGCTCAGCTCCGGGCAAAGCTCTTGCGAACCTAAGGTTTAATCTCGCGCGAAGGGCAGTTCCAGCGAGTGGCTTTGGGGGGTAAATAATGCCGCGCCTGAATCGGTGATGACCATATCGTCTTCCAAGCGAACGCCGAACTGACCGGCGAGATAAATGCCCGGTTCATTGCTGGTGGTCATGCCCGCGGCGAGCACTTGGGTGTTGCCTCTGACCAGATAGGGCCACTCATGTCCGTCCATGCCCATGCCATGCCCGACGCGATGGGTAAAGTGCGCGTAGTGGGGGCCAAATCCGGCGGCGTCAACCACCGCCCGTGCGGCAGCATCAATATCGCCACAGGTGACTCCAGGCCGAGCCGCTGCCAGCGCGGCAGACTGGGCCTTCTTCACCGTATCGAATACCAGATGCATGCGATCGGTCGCTTTGCCGATGACAAAGGTGCGACTGAGGTCTGACTTATATCCCTCAACCGTGCATCCCCCGTCAAACAAGACGATGGTGCCTTCCTCGACATGGGTCGCCTGTACCGAGCCGTGCGGGAATGACGATGCGGCCCCGATCAGAACCAAATCGGCGGCACCCTCAAAACCAAGCGCCGCATGGGCCTGTTTCGAAAGCGCGGTGATTTCACTCGGCGTCATGCCATGACGCAACGATTTCCATGTCGCTTCATAGGCGGCCAATGTCACTTCCGACGCTAATCGCATCAGTGCCAATTCGTGCGCGCTTTTGACCATTCGGCAGCCTGCCGTCACGGCCGTGGCTGCGGTGAGACGAACTTGCGGAGCGCTATGGGCGATGCCATCCGCAAACACGAACCGAACATTCTCCTCGAGTCCCACCCGCCCGGTCGCAACACCCCGCTCTCGCAGTCCCTGCGCCAAAATGGCGTATGGGCTTTGATCTTCTTGCCAAGTGCGCACATCAACACCGGTTGTGGCGCCCGTGACCTTCACCTGTTCGCGTGCGCGTGCTTCCTCAAATGCGGGACAGACGTAAAAGGGCTCGCCTTTGGCGGGCAATACCATGGCGAACAGCCGCTCTGAACCCCACCACTTCGCACCGCTAAAATAGGTGAGAGAGGTTCCCTCTGCCACGATGATCGCGTCCAGCCCCTGCTCATGCATCAGCTCGCGGGCACGCTGCTGCCGAGCTGCGTATTCCTCGGCACTGATGGGCGTCGCTTCGTTCGCGCGCGATACCAGATGAGCAAATGGCGCTTCCGTGTTGGCTGGCATTGCTCGTGAGCAGGCAGCCACCCCCAACATTGCCGTGGTGGCAGTAGTCGATCCAAGAAATTGGCGGCGCGTCAGCATTTAGAGACTCTCCTGTCGAGAAGCCTCTACGGTAGCCGTCTGTGCCGGCCCTGCGCTAGTGAATGCACAGAAATTCCGTCCGCATCCACGTCGACGTCGGTGGGCGTAGGCGTCCCGCGACACAAGTCGCTTCAGAACCCTCTCGCAGCAAAGCAGATCAAAGCGGGTCAGTGACGCCGTTTCTCGTTTCAGGGTGATTGTGGATGGCATCACGGCTTCTACCTGGCCCGTCCGTATGGGCTGGAGCCCTAATGGGTGATCGCCTGATCAAGAGCGCGTTGGTACGCTCCGGAGTCCAATTCGGCGTCGAGCGCCGGGCCGATGAATCGTGCCCAGTCGTCCCCCATGGGCAGCAGCAGCGCTTTGTCGGCCGGATCGAATACGGTGTCAAGGAGTCGACAGAGACTGGGTTCGACGCGTGCGACATGTGCGATCTCAAGATCGTCGGTATACATGACATCGGCCCGACCTTCGACCAGCTCGCGAAAAATCGTGAGATTCTCGGGATGGATGGTCAGTTGGGCGCGCGACAGGATCCGACGTGCGAAGAGTTCGTTGGTTCCTCCGGGATTCTCTATGACTCGGACATCGGGTTGATCGATACGATCGATTGAGCTGAATCGATCACGATCGGCGCACCGTCCAATCGCGGTTTTACCACCCTGCACCAAAGGTCTTGAAAACGACGCCCGAGCCCGCCGAGCTGCGGTCACGGAAATCCCCCCTGCAGCGAGGTCGAATCGGTCGGCATCGAGATCATCCAACAGCTTGGCCCACGAACTACGGATGTAGACGGGTTCAAGGCCCAATGTTCTGGCTATCTGTTGAGTTAGCTCAACGTCCGCACCCGCTAACCGCCCGCGACTGCTCGTTGCAAACGGCGCGTAGTCCCCTGGAACGCCGATTCGCAGGACGCCGGAGGCACTCGCCCGGCTCGGAGTACGCGGCGCATCTAGGTATATAGAGCGGATGATCTCTGCCGCGACCTCGCGATCACGGGCGCTCCACCGCTCTGTCGGAAGCGATCCAGACAGTTCTTTCAGATCGCTCGTCGTGACGTACGGTGCTGCCAGTGCGAGCGAGCGCAGTAAGGCTTGGGTCAGTCGATCGATCGCTGGGCGTAGGTCATCCCGCAACGAACGCGCAGCGGTGGGGGCCGAGCCCTCTACCCGCCATCGTTCCATCCAATTGGCTTGAGATTCGCGTGCAAGGGCAATTTGCTGTTTAAACAACGCTTCAACGGGCGCATCTGCCAGTCCGCGGTGCGCAGCAGCCTCGCCAGCGGCTTTGATGACGGCGGCCTCGCGCACCGGATCGGAGACGGGTTGCCCTGCAAGCCACTTCGCAGCCGCCACGTCTGGCATGAGTGCGAGGCGTGCATCTAATAAGGAAAAGATCTCCCGAACTAACGAATTCCCATCTCGCAATTCGGGCTCCGCAGCGCAGACCGGACTGATCCACAGCACCAGAGTGATAAAACACAGGCCGAATCTGGATTGGCGTCGCATGCGGTGATCCTTGAAGTCCGCCGAGACTACCAAGACTCGGGTCACGACAGCCATGCTCCGCAGGCGTATGCTCTACTGGGGTACGAAGGGGGCGCCATGTCGAAAGGTCATGCAGCGGGTGCGTTGACCCGCATTCTGGGATTCGGGTTCAGTATCGCCCTCGCCTTCGGCAACACTATTGGCGTCGGCATTTTGCGATTACCCGGCGAAGTGGTCGGCGCACTCGGCGATGCCCACGCCACCCTAATCGCGTGGATTCTCGGTGGCGGATATGCGCTTCTGGGCGCCGTTTCCGTCGCTGAATTAGCGGCGATGATGCCAACCGCGGGGGGGTTCTACGTCTATTCGCGCCGCGCGTTCGGACCTGCCGCAGGATTTGTGATTGGATGGAATGACTGGCTCCTAAACTGTATCACCGTGGCGTACACCGCCTATACGGCGGCTGACTTTTTAGGCAAATTCAAGCCGATCTTCATCGGGCACGAACAGGCCGTGGCCTTGTCCATCGTACTGCTCTTCACCGCCATTCATTGGCTGGGCTTGCGAGTGGGGAGTCGCTTACAGAATGGCATCAGTGCACTCGTTGGGCTGATGTTGGTGGCGCTCGCCATCGCGGGATTCATGGCAACGCCGGTAGCTGTTAGCAGCGTGGCCTCCGCTGGGCCCTCAGTGCCCGTTGCGTTCACGTTAGGGGCTGCTGCGGTGGCGTTACGAAACGTGATCGTGACGTATGACGGCTGGTATGCCGCTATCTATATGGCCGAAGAAACCGTTGATCCTGCCCGTAACGTGCCACGCGCCATGATTGCTTGCGCAGCGCTCATTACCGTCTTGTACGTTCTGATCAATGCCGGCTTCGTACACGCATTGTCGGTTCCCGTATTAGCGAGCTCGACGCTGCCGGCTGCCGATGTGGCGCAAATGATTCTTCCAAACGGTGGGGCCACCTTTGTGACGGTCGTCTCGCTGCTGACAGTGCTGTCACTGGTAAATGCCATTTTTCTTGGAACACCGCGAATTCTCTTCGCATTGGGACGTGATGGGCTCGTGCCGTCTCAGGTGACGCAGGTTCGAGAAGGTGGAACACCACATATCGCGTTGTTGGCGACGGCGATCGCCGCAGCGATCATGATCCTGTCGGGATCTTTGAAATTTCTGATCGCAGTGGCTGCGGTGCTGTTCGTGCTCAATTACGTATCAGCCTATGTTGCCGTCTTCACGTTGCGACGACGCGAGCCGCAGACCACCCGCCCATTTCGGGTCGTTGGGTATCCCGTCTCAACGGCTCTGGTCTTGATCGGTTCACTCGCTTTCCTCGGGGCCACCGTCATGGACGATGTTCATTCCGCACTTGCAGCTCTGGGCCTGATCGCGACGGCAGTGCCCATCTATCTATGGTCTATCCGCCGACATTGACGGTCCTTCAGACGTGCACATTCGCTCAACCGCACCGTAAGACCTGTCAGGATCGCCGCAAAGGCATTGCTCTGCGGCTACCCGCTGAGCGCGTTTAGCCTGAATAAACCGCATAGCGGTTAACGCGTCTGCGTGGGGAAACGGGCCACGATCCTCCGTGGCCCGTTTCGTTTAGGCGGTCATTGGCGCGGATGGGCGAATTTTTCAAACCATGCCTGTACGCGTTCCATTCGATCTTTTACAAAGCTTGGGCGCGTGACGTCGTGAAACTGGTCGGGATATACCACCAGTTCGGTGGGTACCCCGAGGCTGCGCAGCGCTTGATACATCTGCTCGCCGCCTGAAACGGGCACGTTAAAGTCTCGGTCGCCGCCCATAAAGAGCGTGGGCGTATGAATCCGATCCGCATGAAAGAAGGGATATGACACCTTCATCCACGTTGCGGTGTCTCGCCACGGCATGCCAAGTTCGCGTTCGTACTGCATCACATATTGGTCAATGCCGTACATCAGGAACTGATTTCCGCTGCCGGCGCCACTGGTGGCGGCTTTAAATCGCTGGTCGCGAACGATGGTGTAATCGGTCAGGATGCCGCCGTAACTCCAGCCGCCAATCATCAGGCGCTCCGGGTCGGCCAGGCCGCTGGCGACCACGGCATCCATCCCGGCCAAGAGATCTTCCACCTCTTTGTGCCCCCAATCAGCATAAATCGCGCGGGCATAATCAAATCCGCGACCGCTGCTGCCGCGGTAATTGATGCCAACGACCACATAGCCGGCGGCGGCCATGAACTGGCGACGGAACTGGTACGCCTCGTAGTCTTGAGAATGTTCGTCTTGGCCGTTGGGTCCGCCGTGAATCCAGAGTACGGTTGGGTAGCGCTTGCCGGGGGTGTAACCGGGTGGGCGCGTCACGAGGCCATGGATCTCGGTGCCGTCACGACTTTTGAACACCAAATCCTCGACAGCACCGAGCGAAATCGTCGCCATGAATGCATCTGTCTCATGAGTGAGGCGACGTGGGCCATTGGCCTCCAGAGCATAGACTTCGCTCGGCGTGACGTCGTCGCTGCCGATGGCTACCACCAGCGAACCCCCGCG
Source organism: Gammaproteobacteria bacterium (assembly GCA_947455595.1). GTDB lineage: Bacteria > Pseudomonadota > Gammaproteobacteria > Steroidobacterales > Steroidobacteraceae > CAIKZZ01. The sequence continues at coordinate 35,952 of CANGOP010000012.1, read as the reverse complement.
GGCTAATTGAGGCATGGAGCGTTTGCCAGTCACGAGTCGTTGCGTCTCGCCCGTGCTCAGGTTGACCCGGGCCGGGTATAGACTGCCGTCGTCCTCGATGGCGATCACCGCGGATTGACTGTCCTCTAAAAGCACAGCGCTCATCACGGCGCGGTCTAATCCTGCCGTGACGACATGCGAGGTTCCGCCAATCACCGGAATGACCGCCAATTGATCTTGTTGGTAGGCGTAATAGCGCGGCTCAAAACCGACGCGATAACTCAGGAGGCGGCTGTCCGGCGTGAATTCCAATCCCTGCTGATTGCTGACATAGGCGCGCGTGAGCACCCGAACGGGCCCTCCGGCTGCAGGCAGTATCGCGATGTCATTCGAGCCATCAGGATCGCCGCCTTTTTCGTGCGTTCGTGTAAAGGCGATCCAGCGACCATCGGGTGACCAGACGGGATGGTCCTCCTGTCCAGCGGGGTCCAGAGTCAGCGCTGTGACGGAACCCTCTGAGACTTTAACGGTGATCAAGTGGCGGTCATGGCCAGTCGCTAGATACCCTTGAACGTCTTGTTTAAAGTGCCAGTCGCGAATCACGATCGGTTTTGGTCTGGCGGGGGGCTCGTCCGCCGACGCATCGTCCGCCTCCAAGGTCGCCACAATCTGCTGTCCATCCGGCGACCAGGCGTACTCACCCAGATCTCCGCTGACGTGCGTCAGGGCGACCGGTTCACCGCCCCGTCGATCGAGCAGCATGATCTGGCTGTGGTGGCTACCCGTCGGGGTAGCGATGTAGGCGAGGTATCGTCCATCGGGGCTAAAACGGGGCGTCCGCAGGGACGCTGAGGGGGCCGCAAGCGTGATCGCTTCGTGGCCCTGCGCGTCGACCATCCGTAATTCGAAGCGGCGCTCATCGGCAGTACGGTCGTTCAGCGTGACGACGTAGGCCACCCACTGGCCGTCGGGCGACACCGCGGGGGAGGACACGGCTCTCAGCGCATAGATGTCGTCGGGTTGTAAGCTCCGGGGTGCCGCATTGGTCGTAGCGCTGAGTAACAGGGCGCTGAAAAGCGTGGCCATTGGCCAAAGTGTGCGTGTCATGAACTCAACTCCAAGCGGTCCGGTAACGAAGCCCACATTATGGGGTGAGCCCGTCTCGGCTGCTCGGCCTTGCACCGCGGGGTTGCCCGGGTGTCAGGGTGGGGCATAGAATCCACCCCCCGCGCGGGCGTAGTTCAATGGTAGAACTGTAGCTTCCCAAGCTACTAACGTGGGTTCGATTCCCATCGCCCGCTCCACCATCCCATCGGATGGCTTCTGCTCTGGTCAGAAGATGCCTGCTTCGAGCCCCGCTCCTAGGGTGGCGCCCAATTCTTCTGCTTGTTGAAGTGCGGTCGTCGTAACGGCGCCGACAACGAGTAGCGGTGGCGCGATCGCGGTCCATCCGTACCCCGTCGTGATGCGCTCGACGCTGCGGACGGTGCCGGTACCGTCGGTGCCTGCGCTGACGAACAGGGCGTAGGGACGGCCTTGCATCCGGCCTTCTGCCGGATAAAACGTACGATCAAAGAAGTCCTTCAGGGCTCCTGACATATAGCCGAAGTGCTCGGGTGTGCCGAGCAAGATCCCATCGGCCGTGAGCAACTCGTCGGGCCCACACGCCAACGCGTGGCGGCTGACCAGTTCAATTCCGCTGCCGACGCTGCGCACACCGGCCTCAGCGGCGCGCCGCAGTTGCTCGGTTCGGCCGCCTGGGCGTCCACCGTAAACGATCAGCAATCGACGCCGTGTTGGGGTTATGTCCATATGGCTAGCGTAGCGCTGAAGCCCCCGGGCGTGTTAGTTAGCGTCATTCTCTCAGGAGTGTGCGCTTGAAGTTGCTGATGCATTTGTCGGCCTTGCCCGACGCTCACCATTACCGCAGTTATGCGGATCTCGCTGCCGCGCAGCGAGAGGGAGAGCATTATTCGGTCGCGGTGCACCGTCGCCCGGGTGCGCGCGCGGCCATTTTGGCGCCGCATGGCGGTCGCATAGAAGACGGTACTTCAGAAATTGCGCAGGCGATCGCCGCGCAGGATCATCATCTGTATCTGCTGGAGGGGCGGCGTGTCTCGCACAATTACCATACGCTGCACCTCACCAGTCATCGCTTTGATGAGCCTCGCTGCCTGAGTCTTCTGCAAGAGGCTGAGCGCGTCGTCGCGGTGCACGGCTGTCGCGGTCATCACGAACTGGTCTATATCGGTGGCCGTGATCAAGAGTTGGCCGACCACATCCATCGATGCTTGCGGGTTCATGGTATTCAGGCGGAGACAGGCGATCATCCGTTTCCGGGGCGACATCCAGAAAACGTCTGTAACCGGGGAGCCCAGGGAGCTGGCGTGCAGTTGGAGATCACTCACCCCTTGCGACGCTCACGCCGCGCGGAACGCCTTGCGCTCGCGGTCAGGCATGCGCTTGCCGAGATTTTGGTGTCGTCGCCGCCGGTTCAGTCCGCATGAGCACGCCTGAAATTCGGGACATTGAAGCCTTTATCGCCGTCGCTGAGACAGGAGGCGTCTCCGGCGCCGCGCGACGACTCGGGATTGCAAAGTCCGTGGTGAGTAAACGTGTCGCGGCGCTGGAGCGGAGCCTTGGCGCTACGTTGCTCTTGCGGGCTGCACGGGCGGTGACGCTGACCGATCGGGGACGCGCCTACTATGAGCGCGCACGAATCATTTTAGCGTCGTTGGACGAGGCTGCTGGAGAGGTCCGCGATCTGCAGCAGTCGTTGAGCGGCCTGATACGGATCGCGGCGCCCGTGTCATTTGGGACGCTGTATCTCGGTGATCTGATGTGGCCGTTCTTGCGGGCGCATCCCCAGCTGGAGGTTGCGCTGGATCTGGACGATCGCATCGTCGACTTATTGGGTAGCGGCTACGATTTAGGTATTCGAATCGGCTCAATGCCGGATTCATCGCTCATCGCGCGAGTCTTGGCCGATATGCCACTGGTCGTCTGTGCAAGCTCAGACTATTTAGCCCGTGCCGGTGCCCCCAAATCGTTGGAAGATCTCCCAGCCCATGCCTGCATTGGGTATGCGCATTTGCCGGCAGGCCAGGTCTGGCGATTCGAGGGAACTCGTGCGGGTGGCGAGCAGGTTGTGCGGGTCCAGAGTCGGTTTGTCGCCAATAACGCAGAGTTGATGCGTGACGCTGCTGTCGCCGGATTGGGTTTACTGATGGTCCCAGAGTTCATTGTGGCCGAGCACTTGCGTCGCGGGGATCTGGTCAGGGTCCTCCCGCAGAGCCCGCCCGTCGGGAAGGTGCTCCACGCGCTCTATCCCCGCGACCGTCAGGGGTCCGTGCGGATTCGGGCTCTGGTGGATCATTTGGCGGCCGCCTTACGGCCGAGGCCCCCATGGACTGTCGTTGAGGTCGATTGATTGTTTCTAAAATAGAAACGAAAGGTTAATTTTCAGGCGGCTATTTAATCGTCATGAGAACAACGATGCTTCGTTACGCCGAACAGAGGGGGGCTGGTGCTCCCGCGGTCGGCGGTGGAGAACGTGGCGGGTACCACGTTGTTTTCTCTCAGTTTTAGGAGTTCAAAATGTCCTTTCGTCATGGTCTAGCGGTGGCCAGCCTCTTGGTCGGTGCCGGTTTGTCCCAGCCTTCTCGTGCGGAAACCGTTGCCTATACCGTCGATACGGTGCACTCCCGGGTGACTTTCTACGTCAATCACCTCGGCTTCTCGAATTCCGTTGGTGAGTTTCATCTGGCCGATGCGACCTTGAATGTCGATGTAAATGACTGGTCGCGGTCGTCTATTGAGGCCCGGTTGCCGGTCGAATCGCTCAATCTAGGCGACCTCAAATGGCAGACGCACATTTTGAGCGCTGATTTCCTGGAAGCGGCCAAGTATCCAGAGATTCGCTTTGCGAGCACTCGTGTCGAGTCGACGGGCAGCGGCCGCGGCAAGCTTTATGGCAACCTGACGATTCATGGTGTGACTAAACCGGTCGTGTTGGATCTGCGTCTGAACAAGGCTGGTGAGCACCCGATGCGTAAGACGCCCGCAGTGGGCTTTACTGCGACGACGGTCGTGAAGCGTTCGGAATTCGGCGTGGCCGCCTATGTGCCCGCCGTTGCCGATGAGCTGGATGTGCGTATTGAGATCGAAGCTTACGTTCCGCCTAAGGGGTAATCAGATGACGTTGCGCGCGACACCGAATTCGTGGGGCTCTGTGGCGAAGACCTTGCACTGGGGAATGTTTGTGTTGTTGGCGGCGGTGATGGTGGTCGGCTACTACATGACCGATCTACCGCTCGGAATGACCAAAATGAAGATCTACGCCCTGCATAAGTCCGTCGGCATCCTGCTGCTCGGCTTGGTGTCGCTGCGCATCGTCTGGCGGCTGGTCGACCGTCGGCCAGCCATGGAGCCGATGCCGGCATGGCAGCGCGTCGTTGCCGCCGTGGCGGTGATGGTGTTGTATGTCTGCATGCTGGGGCTGCCACTGTCCGGATGGCTGTACAACTCAGCGGCTGGGTTCCCATTGCGGTGGTTTAATCTGGTGAATCTGCCGCCACTGATGGCCTCTAATCCCGCTGTAAAAGGGATGATCAAGGAGTGGCACGAGACGGGGGCGGCCATTTTTTTGTGCGTAATCGGTGCGCACGTTTTGGGCAGTCTCAAGCACCACTTCGTTGATCGAGATCGGACCTTGGCCCGTATGTTGCCTGGGAGAAAATGATGATGACACGTTCTTTTTTTATGGGGCTCTGTCTTGTCTTCATCGCGGGTAATGGGCAGGCGGCCCCGATCTATTCGCTACAGTCCACGAGCACTCTCCAGTTTCAGGGTACACAGCAAGGTGAAAAATTCACCGGCGCGATCAAAGTATTCGAAGCAAAAATCTCCTATGACGCCCATGACCTTGCGCAGGCCTCATTTGATGTGACCATGCAGCTCAAATCGATCGACAGTCGCAATTTGGAGCGCGATCAGGCGATGCAAACGCCCGACTGGTTTGATACGGGTCGTTATCCAACGGCTGTCTTTAAGACGGTGAATTTCCGCGTCACAGCGCAGGGGGCGGTGGCGGACGCGGATCTCACCATTAAGGGCCGCACCAAGCGCATTAGCTTTCCTTTCCAGTTCCAAAAGACGGCTGCCGGCGCGACTCTCGATTCCCGAGTGACCTTGGATCGCTTGGATTTTGCATTGGGAGCGGGCGAGTGGGCCGATGACAGCATGGTGGGTAGACGGGTAGACGTGATCGTTCACTTGAATCTGACGCCTGTCGCACCACCCGTGGCTGGAAAAGCGCCAAGCGCGCATCAAAAAAATTGATTTAAACCTTTCCTCCGTTTGGAGCATCTAAGTTCCCATGAGTGACGTTATGGGAATGTCGGTCGGCGAGGTGGCAGGGGGGGTAACGACCTTTCTGCCCGCCGATCTCGACGAAATTCGACTGGTGCATCGCGCGCAGCGCGGCGATCGGCGGGCCTTTGAGCAGCTCTACCGCCAACATGTCGGTCGCATTCATGCGACCTGCTTTCGGCTGTGTGCGGGTCGCTTGGATTTAGCCGAGGATGCGACCCAAGAGGCTTTTATCTCGGCTTGGCGAGCGCTTCCGAATTTCGCGGAGCGTAGTCGTTTTGGGACATGGCTCCACCGAATTGCCGTCAATACGGTTCTCCAGCGGGATCGTCCGCGGGCTCGGCACCTAGAGCTCAGCGAGAAAGACTCGCCGACAACACCCGATCGAACCGTTCACGACTCGGCGCCAGCGCTTGACCTAGAGGCAGCCATTGCTGCGCTTCCGGGCGGTGCGCGACATGTCCTTGTGTTGGTCGCGCTCTGCGGATACTCCCACGAAGAGTGCGCAGAATTTTTGGGAATCGCCGTGGGTACGAGCAAAGCGCAGTTGAATCGCGCTCGTCGCTTATTGACGGAACGGCTTGGATTGGAGACGCCATGACATCCACAGAGAAGGCCGAACGATTACTGGATCAGATGCTCGCAGAGTTTCCCCGTGAACGCCGACCCCGCCACGATCTTTGGGGTGGCATTGCCCCCAACCTGTCCGACAGACACCCACGGCGACGTGTAACGCCTTGGGTCGCGGGTGGCTTGGCGGCCGGGGTCGCGTTGGCTTTGGCGGTGCTCTGGCCGCAGTGGGGGAGCCGGTGGTCAAACATGAGCCTGATGTCTGTGCGTGACTCAGGAGCGCTCCTTTCGGTGCGCGCTCGTCAGGCCCATGCTTATCAAGAGCGATTGCCGTTATTGGATGACCCCACGCGGGCGCGGGTTGAGCGCGACCTTGCCGTCATTCAAGCCGCGGAGGCGGATCTGGCGCAAGCGCTGACACTCGCGCCGCACAGCGCAGTGCTCTCCCGTCTGTACGAGGGCACCGTCCAACAGGAATTTGATTTGTACGACGCCATTGTTCGGGCGACTGAGCCCGCCATCACGAGGACAACCACATGAAATTTAATCTATTTTTCCGATCGCCAGCTGCGTGCTTGGCGATGGGGTGCCTACTGAGTTTCGCCTCTTTGGCGGATGCCATTAACAAAGCCGTTTCAGAGCATCGATCAGCCGATGGAGTGACCCAAGTCGAAATCATCGACACGGCCGGCGTGGTGGCGGTCCAAGGATGGGACAAGCCTGACCTCAATGTCACCGGTAACTTAGGCGGAGAAGTTGAGCGTCTAGAGATTCAGCAGACTGGCAGCGTGATCACGGTCCGTGTCGTGCCCAAGAAGCTTGGCTTGCACATCGAATGGGGCAAGACGACATTGACGGTGAAAGTGCCCAAAAACGTTGCATTGCGCGCACAACTCGTCAGCGCCGATCTCCGTATCGAGGGTGTGAGTGGACATCAGGAATTGCAGAGTGTCAGTGGCGACATTCACGCCGCTGCGGCCGCAGATGTCCGAATCCGGACAGTCAGCGGTGATGTTCATCTGGATGTTCTATCGACCTCAAAGCTCGTGGAACTCTCGACGGTGAGTGGTGATGCTATTGTTGGGGGAGGCGCAACCGGGGAGTTTTCTTTCCGGTCGGTGAGCGGTGATGCGCGCGTCAAGGCAGGTCTCCTGTCGCGCGTCGCGCTGAAGACCGTATCAGGCGATCTGTCGATGGCGAGCGCTCTCACGCCAGACGGTCGATTGGAGGCGGAATCCGTGAGCGGTGACCTGCGCGTCGATTTCGCTGGCGGCATGCCACCTGCGGACTATGACTTGTCCACACTGTCGGGCGAGCTATCCACATGTGATGGTCACAAAGCGGTCCATCCAGGTGTCGGGCCGGGCTCGCGGTTGGCTTACCGGCAGGGCGCGGGGACCGCGCGTGTTCACATTGATACCAAGAGCGGTGACGTCGCCTTGTGTGATCGCTAAGCTACCGACCGCACGCTTGCCTAGAATCGGGTCTAGGCAAGTGCAGGCGGGGTGTTCGTGAGCGATCCGACAGAAACGGATGAGACCGCGCCGGCATTCGCGGCGCCCTTGCTTGCGTGGTTTGAGCAACAGGGGCGACACGATCTGCCGTGGCAGCGAGACCGTACGCTGTACCGTGTCTGGGTTTCCGAGGTCATGCTGCAGCAGACGCAGGTGACGACGGTCATTCCCTACTTTGAGAGATTTTTGGCGCGATTCCCGACGGTTACGGCGTTGGCAGAAGCCCCGCTCGATGAGGTGCTGCATCTCTGGTCGGGATTGGGTTATTACGCCCGCGCGCGAAATCTGCAATCGGCTGCGAGGCGAGTGACGATCGAGCACGGCGGCACGATGCCCGCCGATCTGGAACAACTGCATGCCTTGCCCGGCATCGGGCGTTCTACGGCGGGCGCGATTTTGGCCCAAGCACTCAACCAGCGACATGCCATTCTGGACGGGAATGTGAAGCGTGTGCTCGCGCGCTGGGCTGGCATCGACGGGTCGCCCACCCGGCCCGCGACGCTCGCTCGTTTGTGGGCCCTCAGCGAGGCCTTGACGCCCACAGAGCGAGTGGCTGACTACACCCAGGCGATCATGGATTTGGGTGCGATGGTCTGTACGCGCCATCGGCCGGTCTGTGATCGCTGCCCGGTGCGGTCCGGATGTGTGGCCTTTCGGGATGGGCGACAGCGCGAATTGCCGACCCCGAAGGAAAAACGGAACCGGCCGAAACGATCGGTACATTGGCTCATCTTCCAAAAGGCCCGTGCCGTGTTGCTCACCCGGCGACCGAATCAGGGTATTTGGGGCGGACTCTACGGATTTGCGGAGGCGGTAGACGAAGAGTCCCTCCGGAAAATGGCCAAAGCCCGAGCAGGAGGCGCCACAGTTCCACTGTATGGCTTGCCGATGGTGAGTCACGCCTTTACCCACTTCGAATTACAGATTCATCCTTGGATCGGCGCAGTCGACGCGGCTGCTGAGATCGTAGAGAGCGACTCGGAGACATGGTACAACCTCGATTGCCCACCTGAATTGGGCATCGCGGCGCCGGTTTCAGCCTTGGTGGGGAAACTACGCTCGGCTTAACGAAGATTAGGAATCCCCGTCTGGAGGTTTGAGAATGTCGCGGATGGTTCAATGTGTGGTTCTGGGCCGTCAGGCCGAGGGACTTGCCTACGCGCCTTACCCGGGGGACCTTGGAGTCCGTATCTATCGGGAGGTCTCCAAAGAAGGGTGGCAGCGCTGGGTCGATCACCAGACGATGCTGCTCAACGAATATCGCTTAACGCCCATCGATCCCAAGCATCGCCAATTCTTGGTTGATGAAATGCAGAAATTTCTGTTTGGGGAAGGCGCTACTCGGCCGGAAGGCTTCGTCCCGCCGAGCGCGTAACGGTCGGCACCTCAGGGCGGTATGCGAGTGATGATCGCCCACCCTATACTCGGAAAATGAGCCTGCCAAAGGCCAGTGTTAATTTTGATCAGGGGAGTCGGATATGAAGAAGACCAATAGCAGCATGCCGAAGTTGCGGCCCGTGTTTGTGGCCACCTCATCGATTCTCGCGGCGAGTATTGCTTGCGGTCAGCAGGCACCCGCAGGATCGGGGTCGTCGGCGATGTTGGACGAAGTCATCGTGACCTCGCAGAAGCGCGAGGAAAATATTCAGTCAGTTCCCATCAGCATTGAAGCGATCGATTCCAAAAAATTGGCAGACCTTCAGGTCGCCAGCTTTGATGACTACGCTCGGTTTTTGCCAAGCCTATCCGTTCAATCGTACGGGCCTGGTCAGGCGCAGCTGTATGTACGTGGCGTGACCAACGGTGGCGACGGTATCCATCTCGGGTCCCAACCCCTGGTCGGCGTCTACATGGACGAAATGCCGGTCACGACCATTGCCAACAATTTGGATGTCCACGTTTACGATATGGCCCGCGTTGAGGCGCTCTCGGGTCCGCAAGGCACGTTGTTCGGTGCCAGTTCGATGGCGGGAACGATGCGCTTGATCACCAATAAGCCGGATCCGACTCACTTTGAGGCGGGTTATGACATTACCGGAGAGACGTTCACCCGGGGCGGGCAGGGCGGCAAGATTGAGGGTTTTGCGAACCTTCCGATCAATGAAAAGACGGCCGTTCGACTCGTCGGTTGGACTCAGCGAGACGGTGGATTCATCAACAATGTCCGCAGCTCGCCGCAATATTATCCGGGCCCAGGCAATGCAGCGGATCCGAGCTACATTCTCGGCTCCAACCCATCTCTCTATAACGGCGGCCCGAACACCTTGGGCTTAGGCTATGTGCGCGACAACGCAGCGTTAGTGGAGAAGAACTCGAATCGGACGAACACGACGGGCGGTCGCGCCGCGATCAAATTCGACATCAGTGATCGCTGGACAGCGACCGCGATGGTGATGAGTCAGGATATGAAAGCGTATGGCCAGTGGGCGTATACGCCCGAGGCAGTGACCGTAACGCCGACGCTGCCCGATGGGTCATCTGGCCCCTCCATGACGCTGGGCGGTACGGGTGATCTCAATACCGTCCGTTACTTCCCCGATCTCAATACGGATCGTTTCACGATGGGCACACTCGTCGTTGAGGGCAAGGTAGCCGACTTGGATCTGACCTACGCGGGCGGCTATATCAAGCGTCACGAGTATCAGCAGAGCGACTACTCAGACTACTCCTTCTTTTATGACGTCGCTTATGCGTACAACCCGGCTTACTACGCCGACAATTTCCGCAACAAAGACGGCTACAACACGAGCAAGGGGCAGTACTACACCGGGTTTAATGACTTCACGAAGCAGTCGCATGAGGTTCGATTGGCGACTCCCTCGACGTGGCGGCTGCATGGTGTCTTGGGTGTGTTCTATGAGCGCCAGACGGATAGCCTGCAATACAACTATGTCGTCCCGGATCTTGCCCCAGAACTCTCGGTGGGTGGTCAGGTCGGTACGGTCTGGTACCAGCGCGCGATGCGTGTGGACAAGGATCGCGCGGTGTTCGCCGACTTCACCTACGATGTCACGAGCAAATTGGCGGTGACCGGTGGTATCCGTGCCTATCACTACGACAACACGGTGGATGGATTTGCCGGCTTCGGCGCGACTTTCCCGACAGCCGAGAGTCCTTGGACGGGGGAAAGTATTTGCTTTACGCCGATCGATCCGACCAACCCCAACCTGCCGTGTAAGAACCTACTCAATCGTGGCGCAAAATCTGGCGAAACCCATCGCGTCAACGTGACCTACAAGTTCGATGACGACCGAATGGTGTATGCAACGATGTCGACGGGCTTCCGTCCTGGCGGCGTCAACCGCTTGCTGAGTGTTCCCCCGTACAATCCCGACTTCTTAACGAATTACGAGTTGGGCACCAAGACGACGTGGCTTGACCATCGCCTGCGTGTGAACGCGGCCGCGTTCATGGAGCGCTGGACGGACGCGCAGTTTGCGTACCCTGGCCCTAATGGCGTGAACGTGGTGATCAACGCTGGCCGTGCCCAGATCAAGGGCCTTGAAGCAGAAGTTCACTACAAGGTGAATCGTGGTCTCACCGTCAGTTCATCGGCGACGATTCTCGACAGCCAATTGCTGACGAATGTGTGTCATTACCCAAGCCCTAGCTTCACCTGTACCGAACCGTCCTTAAATGGACGTGCAAATGCCGTCTTCGCGCCGTCGGGTTCGCGATTGCCGGTATCCTCGAAGTTCAAGGGGAATCTCATCGCTCGGTACGAATGGAACGCAGGTGAGTATCACCTGCACTCTCAGGTGGCCGGGGTTTATCAGTCGGATGCGTTATCGTCGCTCAAGGTTGCCGACGAGGCGATCGTGGGTAAGCAGCCGGCGTATGGCACAGTGGATTTCGCGTTGGGAACCGCGAAAGACAGCTGGTCGGCTGAGTTGTTTGTGAGCAACGTGTTCGACTCTCGCGGACAGCTGATTCGTTACACCAGCTGCGCCCCGTCCATCTGTAAGTTGGTCAACGTGATTCCTACGCGCCCACGGCTGGTCGGCTTCAATTTCAGCCAGCGCTTCTAAACGGCCGTTGGGCAGGCAGAGTGACGCTCTGCCTGCCCGCTCCTGATGGGTGGATCTTGGGGCGTCAACGGATGCAGTTGGCGACATCGTCCATCGCGGCTGAGGTTAGTGGTGACGCCAAGAGCGCGTGAGCGAGTGAGACGGGAATGGTCAAATCGGCTGAATACGGCACGACCATTACTAAAGTTTGTCTATCCGGAAAACTGGCCAAAAGGACGCGACGCTCGGCTCGTGGTGCCACCGCCGTGCTTCGGGTGAGAATAGCGGTCTTCCGGCCTTGACGCGCAGCCCCTAGTGCCGGTCTAATACGCGCCCCCGCTCGATCTGCGTCGATGCGGTAACCGATGAAAATCAGTCGGTTGCAGTGGCCAAGTAGCTCAGTTGGTAGAGCAGCGGACTGAAAATCCGCGTGTCGTTGGTTCGATTCCGACCTTGGCCACCATTTTAATCCCTCGCGAATCACCCTCACCGCTTGAGAATTCTCGGTAGCGGTTCGGCCACTTTCTGCGCATGGCCGCTGCTCGCTGTGTCGTCGGTTAGGGGGCCGAGCGAGTGGACGGCCCTCTTGCGGCGACCAATGCGGCGACGGCGGCGAGTTTCTGCTTGGCTTGCCACGGCGGACCGATTCGGCGTCCCATGTCCCGGAGGAGTGGGTCGATATCCGGAATCCCCAGTCGGTTGGCCGCCTCATCATAGATCTGGTCCCGGTCGTACCACTCCACAGACCATCCCCGAGCACGTGCAGCATTCGCCATCGCTTCGCGATACATCACCGAATCGGCAACCACCTGCGCTCGATTGTCATGAATCCGCTCTTCGATGGAGGGCGGCAACGCCGGGCAGAGTCGAATCGCGATGGCCGTGATGGGGAAGGAAAGGTCTGCGGCCAAGGCCGCGAGGCCTTTCTGTGCACCATGGGCCGCAGCCTCCGTGACCCGCGCAACCAGCGCGACTGCGTCGGAAAACGACATGGGACGCGCCCAAGGGCTGTCCAAATATCGCCCGACTGCCCACGCCCCCTCATGGTGATAAGGATGGGTCGGTAATCCTTCGGTGAGTGCGATGGACCGCCGATCAAGGATCTCGTCACGAGGGCCAATCGTGACGGCGATGGCGTCGTTACCATGTTCGACAATGCCGACGGTCGCTCCGTTCGCCGCACTGATTTTCATAAGCCCCCCTTGAATCCATCGCCGAATGCATGATCCCGGCGCCGCCATCATCGCTGAAGTCCCTCACCGCTCGTCAAGAATGCGCTTGCTGCCTTGCGGCGCTTGGGTTGTCGCTGCAGACAGTTCGGGACCGGCGAATCTTGGCGTGCGGGTCGAGATTCGTGGGACGCCGATGCGATGCGGGTAATCATAAACTGACCGATTGGTTTCGAGAGCGGAGGCTACTCTTGAGGCCCATATAGGAAATGCCCCTTGCTGCGACAAAACACCACGAGCGCGATACTCTCGTCACGAGAGCGGGTAACGTGCCTCGCAGACTTGGCGATCACGCGGCCGCCATGGCGGTCTTCATCCGTGAAATGAGCGCCAATGCAACAGCGCTTCCGCGGTGTTCCGGAGTCCATAAGGACTTTTCATTGCAGCGCTAGAGCGCTACCCCTCCCGTGGGGTCGTTCCGCACACTTCTGGGCGTCCCCACTGCGCGACGGCTACCGTAGAGCCGGTTGAATCGATGCTTCCGACCTATAAGAAGACGGTCGGCATTTGTCTCGGCTTGGGATGTTCAATGTACATGGCCGCCGAACCGAAAGGCGTCGCAAAGGCCAATTCCGCGGAGCGCACCGGCCGTTGAAAGACGAAACCGAATTTTTTGTCACCTGCTGCGTCAGGAAATCTTTGATGGCGAGCGCCCGCATCCTGCTAACGTCAGCTCAAGCATCCATCGACTGGGTGGTGGGGCACTTGGGGCGACGGCGGTCGGTGTCGCTGGGTTGCTTGCGCAGTTTGGTGAATCGTTCTTCAATGATGAGGAGGGGGTGAGATGGGTATCAATTGGGTTCAGTTCACACCGGGTTCATCGTTATTGGGCGGTCTGCTGATCGGGGCATCGGCTGGGCTATTTCTCCTGGCTTTAGGTCGCATTGCTGGAATCGCGGGGCTCATCGCCCGCCCGATCCTCGCAACGATCCAAGGGAAATTCGGAGCATCCGAACGCGTCAGTCTCGCGTTCGTGACAGGTCTTGTGATGGCCTCATGGATCTGGCGGCTATTTGCTGCGCTTCCATCCGTCGCGATCCCGGAAAAAACGGGAGCGACGTTGATCGCGGGCTTGTTAGTCGGTGTCGGTGTGCGGATGGGTAACGGCTGTACCAGCGGACACGGCATCTGTGGCCTTAGTCGGTTGTCAATGCGCAGCTTTGTGAACGTTTGCGCCTTCATGGTGGCCGGTATGGTGACCGTCTATTGGCTGAAGCACCTCTAGGAGAGCAACGTGAAGGAAATTATTGCGACCCTCTTGGGGGTCTTGTTCGGTATTGGCCTGATGTTGAGTGGGATGACAGATCCTGACAAGGTGAGGGGCTTCCTCGATGTGGCTGGGTCTTGGGATCCGAGTCTCGCTCTCGTGATGGTCGGCGGCATCTCCCTCGCAGCCATCGGCTACATCGCTGCGTCTGGTCGATCCCGGTCTTGGATGGGTGAACGAATCGATATACCGACCAATAACATCATCGACCGACGGCTGATTCTCGGCGGGCTCTTGTTCGGTGCTGGATGGGGAATCGGCGGTATGTGCCCAGGACCGGCGCTCGTCAATCTCGGCGCTGGATATCGTGGTGCAGCCATTTTCGTGGTCGCCATGGTGGCTGGGATGCTGGTTCATGACCAGCTCTCGAAATGGATGGCGAACCGAAACTCGTAAATCGCGACAATGGCTTTGGAGAATTTCCAATGAATCTGGTTTTTCGCCAATTATTCGATCCCATCTCCTCCACCTACACATACTTGCTCGGCGATAGCGGTGCAGGCGAGGCGATTCTCATCGACCCCGTCTTTGAGCATGTCCGGCGTGACTCTGCTTTGCTCGATGAACTCGGCTTGCGCCTCGTGACAACCTTGGAGACCCATGCCCATGCCGATCACATTACCGGCGCATGGCTGCTCAAACAAAAATGGGGTAGTCGGATCGCGATCGCTGACGTAGCCGGCGCAGAGAACGTCGATCAACCGCTGCGCCATGGCGATCGAATACCGTTCGGTCACCGACATATCGCTGTGCGCGCAACGCCCGGGCACACCAATGGATGTCTCACTTTCGTGCTAGATGACGAGAGCGTGGCGTTTACTGGTGATGCATTGCTGATCCGCGGTTGTGGGAGAACTGACTTTCAGCAGGGGAGCCCTGAGAGGCTGTACCAGTCGATCCATGAGCAAATATTCACGCTGCCTGCCGATTGTCTGCTGTACCCCGGACACGACTACCGGGGATTAACGGTGACAAGTGTCCGTGAGGAACGCGAGCATAATCCACGGCTTGGCGGAACGGCCAGTGCGGAAGATTTCGCTGGATTCATGCGAAATTTAGGTCTGCCGCATCCTAAGTTGATTGACTTGGCGGTGCCTGCAAACCTTAAATGCGGCCGCCCAGGCCAAGATGCCCGGCCGACTGAAGACCCAATCTGGGCGCCCTTGCGATTTACTTTCGGCGGAATCTGGGAAATTGAGCCCTTAGCACTGATGGAGCGGATTTCTGAATTCCAAATCATTGACGTTCGAGAAGCGTCCGAATTCAATGATGCGCTAGGACACATACCCGGCGCGAAGTTAATACCGCTGTCGTCGCTACGTGATCGAATGGCGGAAATTGATTCGACACGTCCCGTTGTGACCGTTTGTCGTGCTGGCTCTAGATCTGCGCAAGCGAGCGTCATGTTGAGCAAGGCCGGGATTTCAAAAGTCGCCAATTTGGCCGGAGGGATGCTCCGTTGGCGGGCCGAGCAAATGGCGGTCAATGGAGAGTCGCCCTAAGCCGTGAGTTATCCGGGGCACTAGATCCACTCGGCTTCTAGCTAACTGATCAGGGCTGCAGGTTTTAAGAGACGTTATGCTTTCAATTCACAGTATTGTCCTCGGCATCATCGCATTGCTAACAGTTGTATTTCTGGCAGGTTGGTGGCGGAGCGGAAAGCGGCATGCCGATCGTCGTGCGCCGACGTTAGATGAAGTGTTGATTGGATTCGTAACCAATTTTTTTGATGCGCTTGGTATTGGCTCCTTTCCGACCTCCACCAGTATTTTCAGGCTACGCAAAATGGTGCCTGAAGAAGATATCCCGGGCACACTGAATGTGGGTCACGCGCCAGCAGCCATCGTAGAGGCGATGATTTTCTTAGTCGCGATTGCTGTTGATCCGGTGTTGTTGATCGCGATGAATGTCGGCACGGTAGTCGGGGCCTGGCTCGGCGCGGGAGTCGTTATCCGACTGCCCCGTCTTGGCTTGCAACTCGTGTTGGGTCTGGGCACGTTGGTGGCTGCTGCCTTGTTCGTGGCGGTTAACTTGCATCTGCTGCCGGGCGGTGGAGCCGCGTTCTCATTGTCGGGGGTCCCTTTTGTGGTCGCTGTCGGTAGCAGCGTCGTCTTAGGGGCGCTCATGGCTGCAGACGTAGGGCTTTTTGGGCCGTGTATGATCATCTTGGCGCTATTGGGCATGCATCCGTTGGCTGCGTTTCCAATCATGATGTCCGCCGGCGCGCTGCAGCAGTTGGTGTCCGGAATTCGCTACTTAAGGTCGGATCATTATGCGTTCGGCACCGCCGTGGGACTGGGAGTTGGGGGCTTTTTCGGCGCATTAATTGCAGCGCTCCTGGTCAAATCTCTGTCAATCGTTGTGCTGCGCTGGCTTGTGGCGGCGGTGGCGCTGTATGTCGCTGCCGATTTCTTGATGGCAGCCACAGGGTCATGGAGAGAGCGCCGACTGAGGTCATGAGCGCGGTGCCGACAGGTTCTGCCGGCGCGCCCGCGCAAGCGTCTTTCACAGGCGCAACGGGCTGAAGGCCCGTTGCGCGACAGATGGTCAGAATCGTTGAACGAACGATAACGTGACGCCATCAATCGTCAGCCCATCCTTATGGTAGTACTGGGTGTACTCCAGGCGGGCGCCCATTTGTTCGGATGCCCAGTGCGGAACCCACTGCGCGCCAACCCCGTACGCGGTGTCGTGGTCGGAGCCGGCTCCAAACTCTGAGACCGAAATACGGGCGTGCATGTAGCCTAGTCGAGCATAGAAGGACCAGTCTTCGCCCAGTGGCAGGGTCGGCAGCACGGAAGCCATGTAGCCTGAGTTGATCTTGACGTCATATCCACCGAGGTTGGCGCTCGACACGCCCCAAAACCCGTTGGCTTCAAGTCCGAGCCAACGAAGTGGCTGCCAGCCAAGTGAGCCGCCGAGGAGGCTCACATTGAGCGTCGTGCCGGAGTCTTTCAAACTCGCATAGCTGTAGCCGAGCGTGTAGAAGCCCTGTGGGTCGTCAGCCAGTGCGACTGGCGTGGCGGTCAGGAGCGCGGCTGCGAGAACAAGATGTTTCATGTGGATTCCTCCCTAGAGCGCCGCGTCATCCCAACGCTAGAAGAGAAGGAATGGCGGTGGCGCCGAGTGGTGAGGCGCGTCAGTGCGCTCACCATCGGAGCCCGAACCCCCGTCCTGAGCTGCTCCAAACTCCGACCGCGTCAACCTACGCCAAAATCACTGGCGGCGAATTTCGCACTTCGCGATACACGACGGTTATCACCGCCCACTTTTGCACTGATGAGCATTGATGCCGATATTGGCGGCTATCCACCGCTCACGGCGCGCAAGCTAGCGGCGACGCAGATAGATGAACCAATAGACGCCCCCGACGAGCAGGCTGCCGCCGAGGAGATTGCCGAGCGTCGCGACCAACACATTCCACCCGGCGTTAGCCCACGTCAGCGCCGTCAGGGTTTCGGGTTCCCGGCCAATGAGCGTCCAGAACTCTGTCGGGGCATGTTCCTTCACCAACAGGGCATACGGGAAAATAAAGGCGTTCGCGATAGAGTGCTCAAATCCCGCGGCCACAAACGCGGTGACCGCCGGGACGATGACGGCGACCTTGTCGACGGTGCTGCGCGCGCTCAATGCCATCCAGACGGCCAGGCAGACGAGGACGTTGCAAAGGATCGATAAAAATACCAACGGCTGCGTTGGCAGAGCGGCCTTGTTGCTTGCGATGGTCAGCAGCGTCGAGCCGACCAGTCCCCCATCCATTCGATAGTGCTCTGAGAGAAAAAGGAGGGCTGCGGTTGCGCCAGCGCCCAGAAGATTGCCGACGTACACAGTGATCCACGCTCGCAGCAACGCAGCCGTTGCGATTCGACGACTCGCCCACGCGACCACCATGAGGCAGTCGCCGGTGAATAACTCGGCGCCACCGATGACGACGAGAATCAGGCCCAGCGAAAAGGCGCAGCCCCCCAAGAGTCGGGCGACGCCCCAGGGTAATACCGATGCTCCGGTCAAGGTTGTGACCATGGCGACTGCGCCGAGCGCGATGAAGGCGCCGGCCAAGATGCCGAGCGTGAGTAGGGTGAGCGTGTCGCGGCCGGCTTTGGTGACGCCGGCTTCGGCGCAAGCGCGGGCTACGTCCGCTGGCGGCAGCGCATCGAGGCTGGGAAGCGAAGAAGGCGCAGTGGTCATGGCCGAATCTCCATCCAAACGGCTAGGCCCATGCTAGCGCAAGGAACGGGTCGTTCGCCGTGGGACTTATCTCTACATCCTGCGGATGATGCCCTTAGTCACAATTGACGACGACGTTGCCAATCGCCTGGCCCGATTCGACCAACTCATGTGCTGCGCTGATGTCGGACAGTGCAAAGCGTGCGGCGATGCGATGATCCAGTTCGTCCCTGAGCAGCATGCGAGTCAATGTCGACTGGGCTCGAGCCCGATCCGCGGCTGTGAGGTGGTAGACGATGAAAAACTTGAGTTGTAAATTTTTGGCGATCAGCGGAAAGAAGGGCGTATTCACGATGCCACTGCTGCCGTACGTGACGCACTCACCGTTCGTCGCCAAGAGCTCGACATCGGCGGCGCCATTCGCCGCAATATCGACCTCAATGACGCGGTCAACCCCACGGCCGTGGGTCAATTCGCGGGCACGATCGACCAATGGTTCGTCTCGATACAAAATGACGTCATCAGCCCCTGCGGCACGCACGATGCCGGCTTTTTCAGGCGTGCTCACGGAAGCAATCACCCGCGCCGCACCGAGGCGGCTCGCCATCTGTACGGCGTAGTGGCCGACGGCGCCAGCACCACCCGCGACGAGCACGGTCTTGCCGGCAACTCCGCCATCCATCAGGACGGCGTGCAGAGCGGTAAGGGCCGGGATGCCTAAACAGGCCCCAGCCTCGCCGGATAGATGCTCGGGCAAGTGCACCGCCTGGGAGCTGGGCAGGCAAACGTAGTGCGCAGCTGTGCCGTGGGCGCGGCCCCATGCCGCATTCCACGTCCAGACGCGTTCACCGAGGCGCCCGGCTGGTACGCCCTCGCCGACGGCATCAATGAACCCAGCGCCATCCGAGTGTGGGATCACTCGGGGGAAGGGCATGATGGCGCTACGCGCGCCGGACCGTGACTTCACATCCGATGGATTGACGCCCGACCATTGGATCCGAACGCGGACTTCGCCAGGCCCGGGCATCGGTTCGGGAAGATCACCCACCACGAGAACGTCGCGAGCGGGGCCAATACGGTCATAGTAGGCGGCTTTCATGACTGGCAGTGTAACGGGGCTGATGCGCTGTCGCGAGTCGGGATGTTAGCCTTGAGATCCGTAATCTAAGGAGAGACCCGTGGCAGGTGGTTGGGCAGCAGACGGCGCGGTGCAGCAGCAGATTGATGACAGCATTAAGGATGCTGTGGAGCGTGCGCGCGCGCAGTTAGCTCAAGGGCCGAGCCTCAACGCGTGCGAAGAGTGTGAAGCAGAGATTCCGGAGGCTCGTCGGATCGCAGTCCCCGGGGTGCGTCTGTGCGTGACCTGTCAGAGCGCGCTCGATGAGCATCGCCGTGCGGCCAGTCCTTATAATCGACGGGGATCGAAAGATAGCCAGTTGCGCTAACACCTAGACGCGGGCTGAGCGAGTGCATCGATAGCGCCACGCTCACAAAATTCAGCCGGCGCGTGGCGTTTTTGAGAATCAGCGCGTGAGAACCCGGCCATCGGCATCTCGGAAGTTCCCGAGAATGATCATCAACATATCGAATAGCCACCAGATACCGCAGCCACCGGCCGTGAGTAACTGGAAAACCCCGATCGCGCGGTGACCCGTATAGAAGCGGTGTATGCCAAAGACGCCCAAGAAAAAACAAAGTAGGGCGGTGGTCAGCCAGTCGTAGGGAGAGGATGCTGGATCGCGAGTCGCCGTAAAGTCATGTCTGATCGCGGCGCCACATCGCACGCATACCACCGCTTGTGGCTGAGCCTGAAAGCCGCAATGTGAGCAGTACGTCATGACTTCTTCCGGACGGCGAAAGATGGAGCGTCAGCCTAGCAAAAGGGGTGCGGGGCATGGATGGCTATCGTCTACTGAATGGCGAGAAGTCGCGAATTTTCAAACGGATATTGAATGCCCCGGCACTATAATGACCGCCTAGTTGCTCATGGAGATGCGCATGTTTCGTAATCGTTTATTGATTTCTCTGCTGGTAGGGTTGACCTTGGTGGCCGGTTGCACGCAGCGTGCGAAAATCAATTCGGTCGCTGATCTAGACGGCAAGGAGTTTGCCGTGCCCACCGGTACAGTTGCCGACCAGCTCGTGTTGAGCAAAATCCCGACGGCCAAAATCAGCTACTTCAATACCGTTCTCGATGCGGCGTTGGCGGTGAAGTCGCATAAGGCGGATGTCGCCGCCTACGACGAGCCGATTCTTCGCAACATCGCGGCTAAAAATCCCGGCCTCCGGGTGCTTCCGGATCCAATCACCAAGGACGATTATGGATTTGCCGTCCGTTTGGGTGATGCTGAGTTGAAAGCCGCCATTGATGGCGTGGTCGCCGATATGAAGGCGAACGGTGACTACGCAGCGATGGTCAAGCGTTGGCTTCCAGATGTCGGAGCGCCTGCCGCGATGCCTGAAATTCCCGCTACTGATGGCCCGGTGCTGCGATTCGGCACCTCGGCTGTGACGGAACCATTCTCCTTCGTGGACGGCAGTCAGGCCGTCGTGGGCCTCGATGTTGAAATCGCCCGCCGTGTTGCCCAGCGATTGGGTCGACGCATTGAGGTGGTGAATATGGATTTTGGCGCCATGATTCCGGCACTGATTTCCGGAAAAGTCGACATGATCGGCGCGTGCATCACGATCACGGCCGAGCGTTCGACGAAAGTGCTCTTCTCGACCCCGTACTATCAGGGCGGACTGTCGGCGCTCGTTGCTGAGTAATTCAGCAGATCCCTCCCTACGTTAATGGGGGAGGCGGGAGGCCGTGATTCGGCGGCCTCCCCAACCGCTCTTAGCGAGAGCGCACGATGATCCCTGACCGCCACATCCACAGCGGGTAAGTCCTGACCTGCTGGGCGGGTTGTTGGCGCTGAAGCCGGGTGTCGCGAGCCGATTTCTGGGCAAGGGCATCCCACCAAGTGGATGGCATGCGAAGTGTCGTCATCATGACGATTCCTTTGATCTGCGAACTACAGGGCCCTTATATTTCATTGAGTTGTGCCGATTCGGCAAACGAAATAACCCTGATCTATGAGTTAAAAAGATTCATCTAAAGGGCTGGAAGTGGCGTCAAAATCACGGCCCGCAGCAAGCACAATTCCCCCGCAGATCAGTGGGCTGCGAATCGCTCTGGCCGGTAGGGGTGCAAAACGGTCGACCGCGTGCCATCGACAACCTCTGAGGCGACTAATCGCCCTAAGATCGCGGCAAGGGTGACCCCGCTATGGGTGACCGCAATATGCACGTCGGGCGCGCTCGGTAGCGCGCCCACAATAGGCCTGTCGTCCGGGGGCATCGGGCGGAATCCCAGAGTCAGCCGCGCCCAGTCGCGGGCCTGAATCTGCGGGCAGTAGCGGGAGAGATGGGCGAGCATCCGCTCGCCATGCTCTCGCCGCAGCGCTTCGGAGGGGTAATCCATCTCATTGGCGCGGATCCCGGTATGAGCGGCGATGTCCGGCGGATGGGGTGCGTCGTACGCCACAATCCGTCCGTTTGCGAGTTGTTTGAAACTCGACTCCCCAGGGCCCTCATGCGTGAGATTCGTCAAGAACGCCAGCGGGTGGGTGTGCGCGAGAATACCCGGGGCGTGCGCCAGCGAAAAATGTCCGCCGGCCAGTGCAGCAATGGCAGGTGTGGCTGTGCCCGCCGCCACCACGAGGCGGTCAAGTTCGACGCGGCCTGTCGAGGTGATCGCTGCGGTCAGGCGGCCGTGTCGGAATGCCAGTTCCTCCACACGGCTTGGGCAGGCAAACCGGACGCCACAGGCCCGTGCGGCCTCGATCAAGCGGAGAGTCACGGCCTCGGGATCGAGGTGACCATCGTTGGGCGCAAACAGCGCGGCGTCGATCGGACCCGGCGTAAGGTAGGGCGCCCGGCGTACAACCTCGTCAGGACTTTGCATCCGAGCGGGCGCTGAGGAGTCGACGATTTGGTCGAAGTTGGCCTGAACCGTTGCCCGGCCTTCCTCGCCTGCTCCCCAGTTCAAGTAACCGCCCCACTGAATGCCAAGCGCATAGCGATCGTCCAGCCAGCGCCACCGGGCGAGGCTCGCCAGTCTTAGATCCCGATAAAGAGGATCGCCTACAAACGCATTCAGCCAAGCATAGGAATTGCGCGTCGCGCCGGCTGCCGGCCCGACACTCTCGATCATGGTGACGTCCGCGCCGGCAAGCGCCAGATGCAACCCGATAGAACTGCCGAGTATGCCGGCACCGACAACCCCAACTCGGAGTGGGCGCCGACGAGCGGACCCTGCCATCGACCATCCGGTCGCGAGGCTACCGATACCGACCAGAAACTGTCGTCGTCGCATGCTTCAGCCACCTCCCACTCCGCGAAGCATACCGGAGCTATCGCCGGCTGCTTGCTCTGTCGGCGTAGACAGCGGAGGATTCAAAAATACTGTCGAGGAGAGAAACCGGATGTTGCCATTGAATGTGGGTCGGAAGATTGCGTGGATGTTGGGCTTCTTGTCGCTATTTGCCGTTGCGACGGCGCCCGTGAGTGCCGCGATGGCAGCGAGCGAACCCGCTGTCAGTGCGCTTCATCAACTGTTGGATTCCGAGTGGGAATGGGAACTCAGTCAGTTTCCAGAGCATGCCACGTCCCTCGGCGATCATCGTTATGATGACCGCGTGACGGATCGATCACCCTCCGCGATCGCATCACGACGCGCACACCATACGCAAGCGCTGAACGCGATTCGTCTAATAGATCGTTCGAAGCTGAGCGGAGAAGATCGAATTTCCCGCGATATCTTCGAATTTACGGCAGAACTAGCGGCAAAAGGTGATGCGCTCTATCGCGGCGTAGCTCCAAAACTGGATTTGGCATTTTCATCGGACGACTCGCCGTTCGCGATGAATCAAATGTCCGGCCCCCAGTTATCGCTGCCGCAATTGGTGCGTGCGACCCGCTTTCAAGATGAGAGTGACTACCGTCACTTCCTCAAGCGAATGGCGCAATGGCCAACCGTATTTGCCCAACAACAGGCCATTCTGGAGGCGGGGCGATCGGTTAGTCTCGTCCCGCCACGCGTGGCCATTGAGCGGTTGCCCACGCAGTTTGGTCCGCTGCTCAATGACGACCTCGAGCACAACCCGCTCTACGCCCCTTTTGTAAAATTCCCGTCCACCGTGCCCGCTGCGGCTCAGGCTTCCTTGAAGCAGGAGGCTGCGACGATTATTCGCGCTCAGGTTATGCCGGCGCTCGTAATCTTGCGTGACTACCTGGCAGCGACCTATGTCCCCGCTGCCGCCGCGAAGACGGGCGCATCGCAGTTGCCTAATGGTGACGAGTACTACGCTTGGAGTTTGCAGCATTACAACACCACGCGTATGACCGCTCGCGAAATCCATGAGTTGGGACTGCGTGAGGTCGCTCGGATCGATGCGGCGATGCGAGACGTGATGCGAGAGGCTGGTTTTAATGGCTCAATCGCTGAGTTCCGAACCTTCTTGCGGTCGGACAAGCAGTTTCAATATGAATCTGCGGAGGCAGAGTTGTCGGCGCTTCGAGATATTGCGAAGCGCATTGATCCACAATTGCCGTCACTGTTTGTCGAATTGCCGCGGCTCCCGTACGGCGTACGACCGATGTCCAAGGAAGAAGGAAATAACGCGCCCCATTACATCGCGGGCGCGATCGATGGTTCGCGAGCCGGTTACTTTGAGGCCAATACCAATAATCTTGCAGCCTGGCCGAAGTGGACGATGGACGCTCTGGTGTTGCACGAAGCGGTACCCGGTCATCACTTACAGATTGCACGAGCGCAAGAATTAAGCGCGCTGCCCAAGTGGCGTCGGGCCTATGGCAATTCTGGTTTCAGCGAGGGCTGGGGGCTGTACTCCGAGGGGCTTGGTGCGCAGTTAGGTCTTTACACCGATCCCTACACTCGATTTGGACGACTGAGTATGGAAGCCCACCGGGCCGCTCGCCTCGTCGTGGATACCGGTATGCACGCGTTTGGATGGACTCGCGATCAGTCCATCGACTATCTCGTTGAGCATGCGCAACTAGAGCGCGGTTTTGCGGAGGCAGAAACCGATCGATATTTGGTTTGGCCCGGCCAAGCAACCGCCTACAAGGTGGGCGAGCAGGTGATCCTCGCTCAGCGGCACAAAGCCGAGGAAGCTCTCGGCGCGAAGTTCGATATACGTCGCTTTCACAACGCGGTTATTGACCATGGCGGTCTGCCGCTCACCGTTTTGGAGCGTGTCATCGACGATTGGATTACGTCGGAACGCGCTCGTACCAATTGAATGCGGTGACTAGGTGGTCTGGGGCGGCGCAAGTCGCCCCAGAGTCTCCTCCAAGCAGACGGCGAGGCTGAGTAAGGCGCGGTCAGAGCCAGCAGGGCCATCAAACTCCAGCGACAGCGGCAGTCCGCCGGTGTCTAGGCCTATCGGTAGTACGAGCCCTGGCAGTCCCGCCGTACTTCCAGGTGCGATATTTCCCGCAATTGCCCGGGTGAAGTCGATCTGGCGACCGCCTATGTCGACGAGTTCCTCTTCTCCGATACGCGGGGCCGTCGTCCGCGTGGTCGGGAAAACGATGGCCGAGACGCGCAGTCGCTCGAAAAAGTCGGCATAGGCCTGACGGAGTGCAGGCAATTGAACGTGGACCATCTCCTGATAACGGTGTGCATCTACAAACCCGGGGCTTCCCGGCAGAATGTCATGCGCGAACACCGCCCGGATGTCTGCGCTTGCTGCTGATACCACTCCGTCAAAGTCAGTCGGCGCGGAATAACGCCGCAAGAACGCCGTCAGCGCAATACGAACATCGTGATTTTGGATCGGCTCGCAAATCGTGCCGACCCTGTCGGTCAGTTCAGGCCAATCTGCCTCCACCAATTCAGCACCCGCGTCCTGTAGGCGTCGTAAGGCGGCACGGGCTGCCGCCTCGACTTGCGGATGTAGGTCACGCCAGAACGGGTCCTGCACGACCCCAAGACGGATACCTTTCAAACTTTGCTGCGCAACGACGGTCGGATCGTCGCTCATGAGGCGGTCAAACAGCAGGAGATCGGACGCGTGATGGGCTACCGGACCGATCTGATCGAATAGGGGCGAAATGGGAATCGCACCTTCTGTTGAATAGCGTCCCGTGGTTGGCCGAAAACCGGCGACACCACAGAGGGCCGCCGGAACCCGGATGCTTCCCTCGGTGTCCTCCGCGATTCCGAAAGGCGCCAGTCGCGCTGCCACGGCAGCGGCCGTGCCGCCCGAACTGCCGCCGGGGATCCGATCAAGACCATAGGGATTGCGTACAGGACCGAAAGCCAAATTGTTGCTGGTCCACCCGTAGGACAGTTCGTGGAGATTGGTTTTCCCCAAAACGATTGCCCCCTCCGCTCGCAAGCGGGCAACGATGGGAGCGTCGCCCCTTGGGCGAAAGTGCCGCAAGGCAGACGTGCCACCGCTCGTCGGGTACTGAGCCGTATTGACGCTGTCCTTGATGGGAATGGGAACGCCGAAGAGTGCGCCCGTCCTGCGGTGAGATCGACGGCGTTCTAACTGGCGGGCGTCCGCGAGTACCTGCTCGGGATCAAAAGTGATGAAGGCATTTAATGCCTTCGCAGATTTCACCCGGTCAATCGCGGCCCGAGCGTACTCAACGACCCCCAGTTCGCCGCTACGGAGCGCTTGTGCAAGCCTCTCGGCTGACCACGAAAAGGGCTCCTGAGTACGGGTCGGTGAACCCTCACTGCCATGCGCCATAAGTGGACTTAACAGACCGGCTAGTAGTAATTCACGACGGTGCATTACCCATTCTCTGGAGGCGCCTTAGAGCGGACAACCAAGGTTAGCCTAGAATGGCCACTTTCATGCCGGTGATCAATCGACTGCACGAGGCTACGGATAATCATCACCCCGAACTCATCCGGTAAGTGGCCGCCGACTAGGGGATTCCTGTCCAATCCTGCCTGCTCGCAAATGACCCCGAGCTGATTTGACCGCTCCGCATGCTCGATCCGCAGCGTGAGGGGTCCGTACGCGAGTAAGGGCTGGTGAACCAGCACCAACTCTTCCACCAACAGGAGAAGATTCTGCCGAAAACGCTTCGAGAGGATTTGTTTCTCGCAAAACCCCTCGATTTCAGCGTTCATGCCATAAAAGTCGAAATTTCTGTCAGCAATCGTGAAAGACAAGCTCCTGGTGCGATTGATGAACGCACGTGTCTTTTCTCGCTGCGGGTTGAGAAATATCTGCTCCGGTGTCCCATCTTCATGGATGCCACCGGCGTCCATATAGAACACCCGATTGGATACGTCGCGAGCGAAATCCATCTCATGCGTGACAATCAGCATCGTCATGCCGTCTTTTGCCAGCCGTCGAATCACCGACAGCACTTCCCGAACCATCGTTGGATCAAGCGCCGAGGTGGGCTCGTCGAAAAGGATCACCTCTGGCTCCATGGCTAGGCAGCGCGCGATCGCAACCCGCTGCTTCTGCCCGCCGGAGAGTTCGTCTGGGAAATGATGCCCTTTGTCTCCAAGCCCGACGAGGCGCAATAACTCGCAGGCCTTCTCCTCGGCGACGGTGGGGGCGAATCCTTTCAGCTTGATGGGGCCGACGGTGAGGTTCTCCAACACGGTGAGATGCGAAAAAAGATTGAACGATTGAAAAACCATGTTCATCTTTTGTCGAATTGACGCGATATGGACCCCGGGTGCCGTGATGTCCTGACCATTGACGACGATGGTCCCCGAGTCCGGTTGTTCCAGAAGATTCAAGCAGCGAAGAAACGTGCTCTTTCCACAACCGGAAGGTCCAATGATGGAGACGACATCCCCCTTATTAATCTGCGTGCTGACGTCTTTTAGGACGTGAAGATCGCCGAAGCGCTTATTTAAATTATCAACAGTGATCATGGCGAGACCCTCCCTTGGCGTCGGCGCTTGGGGTCGGTTTTGAGTTCAATGAGACTAAGCAGTCGGATGAATAGCCAAGACACCATGAAGTAGAGAACGGCCACCATGACGAGCGGAAAAAATGCATCGAATGTGCGGCTGCGAATGATGTCGCTGGCTTTCGTCAAGTCATGAACCGCAATATATCCGACAACCGACGTCATTTTGACGAGCGAGATGAACTCACCTTTATAGACGGGGAGGACTCTCTGGATCATTTGGGGAAGCACGATGTTCAAGAAGGTCTGTGTTCGCGAGAAGCCCATCGAAATACCCGCTTCTGTCTGCCCCTTGTCGACGCCTTCAATTCCAGATCGGAAGATTTCGGCCGAATAGGCGGCAAAATTCAGACCAAAAGCGACTACTGAAACCGCTACGGGGCTGACGTCAACGGAGGCGAAGACGACGTAAAAAATCAGCATCAACAGAACGAGAACGGGTGTTCCTCGGAGTACATCAATGAAGACGTTCGCAGGGGTTCTAAGGAATGCGGTGCGCGACATTCGAAGGAAGCAGACTAAGGCGCCTAGAAGCGTGCCGAAAACGGCCGAGAAGATCGAGATGATGATCGTGTTTTTAAGGCCCTCAAAAAGCAGAAGATACCGATGCTCCTTCAGGATGTTGATCTCGAAGCTTTCGACGAGTTTTTTTCCAAAAGAGGTTTCGCTCGATTCAATGGCCAGAGCTGATCGAACGAGTAGAACCTGATGTAACTCGTAATATCGCTGGGTAAAGTCTATCTTTTTGGCGCGCTCAGGCGTCGCGCTCATTCCGGTGATGATGATGTCTATCTTTCCAGTTTGAAGCGCTGGGATGAGCGCGGTGAACTTCATGTTCTGGAATTCCACCGGACGGCCCAATTTTTCGCCAATACGGCGCGAGAGCTCAGCGTCATGGCCGGTAATTCGACCGTTTGCGTCGACGAAATTAAAGGGTTCCCGCGTGGCGGACACGCCCACCCGTAAAGGCGTGCCGGTGCTCGGTAATCGAATGTCCACTTCCTCGTACGGACTCAGGTCGGACTTGAGCCAGCGCCGTGACATATCGGCGAGCGTGCCGTCTGCCTTCAGCTCGCTCAGAATGCGATCGACGTGAGTCAACAGCTCAATGTTGCCCTTGCGTATGCCAATCGAGGTGTTTTCAGTCGAGAGTTTTTCTTGAACAAGCGTGAGGTCGCGATTGCGCTTGGTTGACTGCAATGCTGCGGGGTACCCCGTCAGGACGGCATCCAGTTGGCCGGCCTTCAGGGCTCCGATGGCGTCCACAATGTCGTCGAAGTGCTTGAGATCAGCTTTCGGGAAGCGCGTCATGGCAATTGTTTCACCGGTTGTACCGGTCATGACCCCCATACGAGCCGTTTCGGCATCGTTCACGGACGTGATGATGGGGGCAACGCGTGAGCAGGCGGCGAGTATGACTGTGCTGCTCAGGGCGGCAAGAAGAGCGAAAATTCGATGACGCATAGAGCAAAGTCCACGGTTGGCTTCTCGTAGCGCTACTCAGATAGTGAAGCGGGGCAGGAGAGCGAGGCGAGATTAATGCGGATACAGTGACGGCGCAATTTTGCTGAACCATCGGTGATTTCAACATAAGAAAGACGGCTCGTCTCGAAACGTGATGGGTGTCTCATTAGCGCTGTGAACGGCATAGCCGCGAGAACGTTATCGTCCTGTACGCTCATTCGGCGTATCTAAACGGAGCTTCCTCATGCCGACGCTCAATCGCGTAAAAGCCCGCCTATCCGCGGTTGCCTTCGGGATTTCGATGATCACGGCTGCGGGGGCGCAGGTGGCGTCTACGGCGCCGACGGCGGCTAACGGCACCTTCGCGGATCGCAGCGGCATCTGGGGTAATGCGCCTGCCGCTCGTCCCGACACGACAAACCCCTTCTTTAAAGCGCTCGGCAGTAACGGTCGTTCATGTGCCACTTGTCATGCCCCGAATGATGGCTGGAGCGTCAGTCCTGGTGGCTTACTGAAGCGGTTCTCAAATACGTCCGGCTTCGACCCTATTTTTCTTCCGCTCGATGGCACCAATTGCCCGACGCTGCCCCTAGATACATTGGCACATCGACAAACGGCCTCGAGCCTGTTGTTGAGTCGAGGGCTGATCCGCGTCGAACTCCCCGTTCCCGCATCTGCTGACTACACGATTTCGGCCGTGAGCAATCCTTACGGGTGCTCATCGACCAGTGCCATATCGGTCTATCGACGGATTCTGGCGACGACCAATTTGGCCTTCCTGTCAGATGTCATGTGGGATGGCCGTGAGACGCTAGTGTCAGGGGCGCTGACAGATTCGTTGGTGAACCAAGCGAACGATGCAGTACACGGACACGCAGCTGGTACGACGGCTGCTGCCCCGTCGGTCATCGGTTCGGCCGTCGGATTGGAATTGCTGCAGTACACGGCCCAGATTGTGGACACGGCGGCGGGCGCATTGGACGCCAATGGCGCGGTCGGCGGATTGGGGGCGCTGTCGCGAATCGGTCTGGCGGCGGCGGCACCAGGCCAGCCGGCGTTCACACTCTATGCCAACTGGGAGACGCTATCGGGGACGAGCGATCCCGCCGTCGCGGCGCGAGCGTCGATCGGTCGAGGGGAGCGGATCTTTAATAGCAGACCGATGACAATCGCCGGTGTGGCTGGACTGAATGACGTTGCCAGCACCGACGGGCAAGTTCACAAAGTGCTCATCGGTACGTGCGGCACGTGCCATAACGTTGTGAACGTCGGTACTCACAACTCGCACTTTTTGGTTGATGAAGGCCAGGCTCGGATCATCCCGAAGAACGTCGACTTGCCACTGATCACGGTCGTGCAGAAATCGACGGGTGTTCGTGTGCAAGTGACGGATCCCGGCGCTGCTCTGACGAGCGGGCGTTTCGTCGATGTTGGGAAGTTCAAGGTGCCGGGATTGCGGGGCTTTGCGGCTCACCCGCCTTACTTTCACAATGGTTCGGCCAAGAGCGCGGCGGACGTGGTCGCGTTCTACAACACGCGGTTCAACCTCAACCTATCGGTTCAGGAAGCGACCGACCTTGCGAATTTCTTGAATGCCTTATGACCGTTAACGGTGACCGGGCACCGCCTGAAGGAGCAGTTTGAGCGCTTCCTTCAGGTCCTGGTCGCTCCGCTCATTTCCTCTGTAATGCCCTAATTTCACAACCACAAGGTCGTGCGACGGGACTATGAACGTGTACTGGCCGCCTGCACCTGCCATAAAATACGCATTCTTAGGCAATGGCCAATTCCCATCGCCGTTAATCCAGAAAAACCCACCGTAGACTGGGTTGTGGTCAGTCAACCAAGCCGGTGCAATGGTGCTGACGAAGGTGTTGAATCCCTCAGGCAAGATTCGCTCGCCATTCCAAAGCCCATCTTGCAAGTAGAGATTGCCCAGTCGCACCCAATCCCGTGCGGCCGCGAGTTCCGCACCTTGAGTGAGTAAGTTGCCGTAGGGATCAGTCTCGATGACCATGGAGCGAATGCCGATACGGTCGAATAAAGCGCGCTGCGGGAACGTTAGGTAGTCGAGACCTTTTCCTTCGACGCCTAAGCGAATCAGATAATTGACCAGTACTGGATCCGTGTTGCGATAGCGTCCGACCGTATTGGGCGGCCATTGTAATGGGCGCGTCGCCGCATAATGAAACGCGTTATCCGCGCCTGTGTAGTAATAAAAATGTTCGGGATAAGGCCCGTTCGGATCAAAATCAGGGTCGTACGGTGCACGGATGCGCAGGCCACTCGACATATGCAGCAAGTCGGCGATGCGTATCGTTGCGCGGGGATCGCCAGGTGATTGCCACTCCGGAATGGGTGCCGGCTGCCACAGCGAATACACCTGTTGCTGCATCAAGACCCCCATGAGACTGGCGGTGACGCTCTTTCCCATCGACCAGCTTTCAAGCCGAGTCTTCGCATCAATGCCCGGGCCATAGTGTTCGGCAATGATGCGCCCGCGCCAGGTCACGATGAAGGCAGCGGTCAGCCCGTCAGCATGGGCAAACGCAGCATTCGTAGCGGCTTGGACTCGTTCCCAATGCACACCCGGGGGGATGGGTTGTGCGGGCTCCCGGTCGCCCATGGGCCAGTCGGTCTTCGCAGCATCGGGCAACGCGGAGGTCACGAGCTTGGGATTAAAGTACGGCGCTGATTCGCCGATCGGTAAGGCAATGCATCCCTGGCCGCCAACGTCTCGGGACTCCCGGACTGGGCCGTTGGGCACGGGTACCCGAACGGCCCGCCTCTCGGCGTCCACTTCTGGCGTACCGAGTTTGGCGCGGACGGCATAGGGCGCCGTGAAAAAGCCGACATTTTCCTTGGCGAATTCGAGATCCAGCCCCGTGATGAAGAGTGCCTGACAGAGCACCTGTGAGTAGGCGGCGGCGTAATACGTCAACGGATCGCCGGGCAGTGGCTCGGAGGTGGTGGGCAATTCAAGCCGATGTGCTCGAGCGACCGCATCTTGGCGTGGATCAGCGGATCCAGATTGAGTTGCCCACAGGGCGACCAAGACAGCAAGCAGGCGGGGCCGAAGTGACGGCATGGGGAGGTTCCTCAGAGCCATTTTCCATGCAGACTATAGCGGACAGGACCATGAGAGCGGCGAGATCACCCGACGATCGCGCGGTGGACGGTTCTCATCGTCGTGACGAGCACCTGAGGAAGCACAATGCCCCGCCGAATCGTAGACCTGTCCATTTACCTCGAAAATGATGTGATCTCCGATCCGCCGATGTATCGGCCCAAAATCGATTACATCGACCACACGGCTTCCCGCGATCAATTGCTCGGATTCTTCCCGGGTCTACAGCCTGGCGATCTGCCGGATGGCGAAGCTTGGTCTATCGAGAAAGTTGAGTTGATCACGCATAACGGCACCCATTTGGATGCGCCCTATCATTTCGCCAGCACGATGAACGGTGGAGAGAGGGCCATTACGATTGACGAGGTGCCGCTGGACTGGTGCTTTCAACCCGGAGTCAAACTCGACTTTCGTCGCTTTCCTGATGGCTACGTCGTGTCCGCCGCGGATGTCGATGCGGAACTGGCCCGCATTGGACATGTGCTGAGTCCTTTGGAAATTGTGGTGATCAACACGAGGGCGGGGACACGGTATGGGCACCCGGACTATGTGGCTGCCGGTTGTGGGATGGGCAGGGAAGCGACCTTGCGGCTGTTGGACGCGGGCGTACGTCTCACCGGTACAGATGGCTGGAGTTGGGACGCTCCTTTTGTCCATACCGCTGAGCGCTATGCCGCGACGGGCGATGCCTCCCTGATCTGGGAAGGCCACAAGGCTGGTCGGGAAGTGGGCTATTGCCACCTGGAAAAGCTCCACAATCTGGAGGTCCTGCCGCCAACGGGATTCACCATTGCCTGCTTCTCCTGCAAAATTCGGGGTGCTTCAGCGGGATGGACTCGCGCCGTTGCGATTTTCGACGAGTCGTAATGGCCGAGCGATAGACGCCCTGTGTTGTCATCCAAACGCGGTCTCCGGCGTTTACACTACCCGGCCTTGAGAGCGACCTTGGCCTTGGGCCCGGAACCTAATGAACGCCCCGATCCGTCTGATCTCCCTGTCTGTCGCACTGGTGCTGAATGCGGCAGCGGTTTCGGCCGCATCGGCGCCCCCCGCCGCACCGGTCTCCGAAGGTGAGCAGGTGGTCGTCACGGCTAATCGGTTGGCAGTCCAAAATCTGATCGATCGCAAGGTCTATTCAATTGCGGCGGACCTGCAAAGCCTAACGGGAACCGTTTCGGACGTTCTGTCGGCGATTCCATCGGTTCAGCTCGATGTCGACGGGAACATCAGCCTGCGCGGCGATAGCAATGTCACGGTCCTCATTGATGGTCGTCCGTCAGCCCAATTGCAAGGGGCCAGCGTCGGCGATATTTTGCAGCAGATGCCGGCGAATGAAATTGAGCGCATCGAAGTCATTACAAACCCGCCAGCGCAATACAAGGCGGACGGAACGGCAGGCGTCATCAATATTGTGACCAAGCGTGCGCGTGCCGAAGGTGGATCAGGATCCCTGCAAGCGAATGTGGGTAACCACGATCGATGGTCAGTCGGTACAGCGGGCTCCTATAAGAAAAAAACACTCGCGGTATCAGGCAGTGTCGGTGCTCGTTTAGATGAGCGTATTCGCTCGATGACTGACGACCGTCATATCCTGGATGCCTCGGGGGGCGAAACAACGGTAATGCGGTCGCAGCAGGAAATCGTCAAGCGACTCATGCCGAACTTTAAAGGCACGCTTGAATGGAAGCCCGATGCGCGTCACACATGGGCTCTGACGGCTTCCGGCTCCTTGCGCGATGGGCGAGGTCGTCATTTTGATGAAACCGACCAAACTTTCGTTGGTGGAGTACGGGTTGGCGAGACCACTCGAACCAGTGACGGAACAGAGACGGCATTTGATAACGGCGAAACGCTGACGTACGAACGCACGACGAACCTGAAAGACGAAAAGCTATCGGTCTCGATTGGGCGTACTCATTTTCACGAGCATGAGCACTACCGCTACCTGAACGCCTCAGTGGTTCCAATGCTCGAGTTGCCGGGTGATGGCTACGGTTTTGTGAACGACTATCAGAAAAAACTAGCGAATGTTGATTACACACGTCCGCTAGCGCTCCATCAATCCGTGAAGTTTGGCTATGCATACGAGGACAGCGCAAACGCCTACGATAATTTCGGCGAGCTGCAGGTCACCGGTGGAGCGTGGCTTGACAACCCACTGCTGACCAACCGCTTTAAGTACAACCAAACTGTTAACGCGGGTTACGGTAGTTTTCAAACGGAGCGGTATGGCTGGACGTCACTGCTTGGTCTGCGTGTTGAAAGTGCGCGTGTTGAGTTGTCTTCGTATGACAGCGTCACGCCTGCGCCGAGCGTGGATACGAAGTTCTTCCCCAGTCTGCATCTAGAGCGTGGCATCGGCGAGCAAGGCACGCTGTCATTCAATGTGGGGCGGCGTATCACGAGGCCGAATCCCGAGTCACTGGATCCGCACGTCAATCGAGAAGACATTCATAACTTACGCGGCGGAAACCCCGCGCTGCGTCCGCAAATCACGACGGCGTACGAGGCCGGATATTCGTTCGAGGGCCATGCTCACAGCGTGAGTCTTACGGGCTATTTGCGCGATATCCGCGACGCATTCACTGAAGTTGTCGAAGTCGTTGACGCGAACACCGTGCTGTCGACTCGTTCCAATATTGACCATTCACGGTCGGGCGGCGTTGAATTCACAGCCAATGGTCGTCTGATGCCGCGGCTCACGTACAACGTGAGTGGCAATTTGAACTATTACACGATCAATTTTCCTTCCATGGCCAGCCGGTCGGGAACGTCCCTGTCAACGAAAGCCAGTCTAGACTTCAAGTCGACAGCAAGCGATACCTGGCAGATGGCGTATATGAATCACGGTAAGCGCATTACGCCGCAAGGTTCGTTTGAGCCGGTGGGGTCGATTAACCTCGGTTACCGCCATCAGATGGACGCCAAGCGATCGCTCGTTGCGACGGTCACCGACATATTCGATACGCAGGCTTGGCATCGCTATACCAACACGGCGGTTTTGACTGAGACGTACGAACGTAAGCCGCTGGGTCGCTTGCTTTTTGTTGGCTTCGTCTATCAGTTGGGTAACGGCGGCAAGAAATCCAAGCGCGAGGGTTTCGAGTACGACGCCGCAGGCACCTGACGCGTCAGCGTCTCATCAGCGTGCTCTTGCCGAAGAGAGACGCGACGAGATCAACGGCGACTTCTGCTGTTCGATTGCGGATATCCAAGGCCGGATTGAGTTCGACGATGTCTAGCGATGCCAATAGACCGGTATCTGCGATCATTTCCATACATAACTGCGCTTCTCGATAGGACGGCCCTCCCGGCACAGTGGTGCCGACGCCTGGCGCGATGCCGGGGTCGAGAAAATCGACGTCGAAACTCACATGCAAGTGGGCGTCCTTGGGCAAGTCCTTGAGGGCATCCGCTAAGGTCTGGCGCATTCCAATTTCGTCGATATAGCGCATGTCGTAGACCTCTAGGCCGGCCTCATGCACGAATCGCTTCTCCCCTTGGTCCACGCTGCGGATACCAATTTGGCGGAGTTCGCGCGGTAGCAAGGCAGGCGTCTGGCCGGACAAGTGAGTGAGCACATCTGGGCCGTGCCCACACAAGCAG
The DNA here is from genome assembly GCA_947455595.1 of Gammaproteobacteria bacterium. Taxonomy (GTDB): domain Bacteria; phylum Pseudomonadota; class Gammaproteobacteria; order Steroidobacterales; family Steroidobacteraceae; genus CAIKZZ01. Next base: position 691 of record CANGOP010000012.1, on the reverse strand, counting down.
GCGACGGGCATACCGTGGACGTTGCCGGTCGGGGTCAGGGCGCTGGTGTTGAAGTCGGCATGGGCGTCCAGCCAGAGCACGCGCAAGGGCCGGCCAGTGCGTCGGCAGTGGCGTGAAACGGCACTGATGGATCCAATGGCGAGGCAGTGGTCACCCCCGAGGAGTATCGGTAGCTCAGCGGCGTCCAGCGCTTGCGAGATGGCTCGATCGACGGTTTGGCACCACGCGGTGACTTCATCAAGGTGGCGATATCCGCCGACCGGCGGGCTCGAGGGGTTGGCGGGTCCCGCCAAGTCACCGGCATCCGTGATGGTGAGACCCTGCGACCGTAAGGCGTCCGTAAGACCTGCGACGCGTAAAGCTTCAGGTCCCATCGAGGACCCTCGTTGACTAGCGCCAATGTCCGTTGGTGCTCCGATAAGTCGGGCGTGTCGCATGGTCAACCTACCTGTTTGAGTCGCGCGCGGGATCGACCGAGGGTGCCACCGAACAAGTCCTTGGGATTCGGGATGGTGGGGACGAGATCGATCTCACGCACGCCATCGCGGGTTTCCGCCATGAGGGTATGAAGGCAGCGTAGCGCTGAGAAATCTTCGAGGGCGAATCCGACCGAGTCGAATAACGTGATCGCTTGCGCATCGCGGCGACCCTCTTGATGGCGTCGTACGACGTCGGCGAATTCAGTGACGGG